>JBFWRR010000053.1:0-43643 GCA_050248815.1 Pseudonocardia sp.
CCAGCCGGCCAGCCCGGCCGCCGACCACCAGCCGGCCAGCCCGGCTGCCGACCAACAGCCGGCAGGCCCGGCCGCCGCCGACCAGCGGGCAGCCACCCCCGCGACCGCCGGGCCGGCACCTCCCACGGTTCCGGTCGTGTACGTCGCACCCGAGCCGCCACCCACCCCGGGCCCTCTCGGGCCGGCCGTGGAGCCAGACCCTCCGCAGCCGCCTGCGGGTGCGGGTGCGGTCGCACCGGGCGCCGCCTACGCATGGCCGTTGCTCCCGCCGCCGGCGGTCCTCACCCCGTTCGACGAACCGGACTTCCGGTTCGGTCGCGGTCACCGTGGCGTCGATCTCGCCGGGACGGCAGGACAGCCCGTGCTCGCCGCCGCGGACGGCGTCGTCGTCCATGCGGGCCTGCTCGCCGGGCGGGGCGTCGTGTCCGTCCTGCACCCCGACGGCCTGCGGACCACCTACGAACCGGTGACGGCGAGCGTCCGGTCGGGTGCGCCGGTACGTCGCGGCGCGGTGCTCGGCACCCTCGACGCGGGCCATCCGGGCTGTCCGGGCGCGTGCCTGCACTGGGGTGTGCGCCGGGACCGGTGGGACTACCTCGACCCTCTCGTCCTCCTCCGCCCACCGCACGTGCGGCTGCTGCCCACACCCGAGCCGTGGCCGCTCTGAGGCGGGGCCCGATCCGGCGCCACCCGACCCCGACAGCACCCGACGACCCGCCCCCCGACCGACCCCGACACCGACGCCGACACCGTCCGACCCGCGCCCCCGCCACCGACATGAGCAGCACCGGAGGTTGCGGTGTCACCCGCCCGGCAGCGCACCCGGGCACGGCAGCAGCCGAGGGGTGCCGCACCCGGTCGTCGGCCGCAGCGGCGAGCTCGCGGCGTGCGTCACACATGCCGTCGGCCGTCGCGCACACGGCGGGGTCGTCGCACACGGCGCAGGCGGTGTGTGCGACCACCGCGCGCTGTGTGCGGCCTCCCGAACACATGGGTGACGGGGGTCGGCCGGCGCGTCCGCACCGCGATTCCCGGGCGTCGGACCGATCAGGACCCGGCGCAGCGGAATCGCCCGCGCCCTCGACGCGGCGCCCGCCCACGAGCCGCAGACCGCCACCCGACGGGACCCGTCTCCGGCCCGGCGCAGGGCTCACGCCCGGGGGTGGGCCTGCTCGTGCGCGGCCCGCAGCCGTTCCACCGTGACATGCGTGTAGAGCTGGGTACTGGCCAGCTGCGCGTGGCCGAGCAGTTCCTGCACGAACCGCAGATCCGCCCCGCGTTCGAGCATGTGGGTGGCCGCGGCGTGCCGCAGGCCGTGCGGCCCGGTGGCGGGCGTTCCGGGCACGGCCGAGACCGCGGCGCGCACCATCGTGCGGACGATCCGCTGGTGGAGCCGTCCACCCCGGGCACCGAGCAGCAGCGCGGGCGGCGACGCCGCCGTCGCGAGCGCGGCACGAACATCCGGCAGCCAGCGGTCCAGTGCCCGGGCCGCCGGCCCGCCGTAGGGAACGGTCCGTTCGCGGGCGCCCTTGCCGAGGACCCGCAGCGTGCGGCGGGACCGGTCGACGTCGTCGACGTCGAGCGCGCACAGCTCGCCGACCCGGATGCCGGTGCCGTAGAGCAGCTCCAAGGCCACCAGATCCCGCACGGCCAACGGTTCACCCTCGGCTGCGCCGGCCGCGGCCGCGTCCAGCACCATCCGCATCGCGTCGCCGTCCGGGATCGTGGGGAGGGCCGTCATCGCCCGCGGTGAGGACAGCCGCGCCGCCGGATCGGTGGCGAGCAGGCCGGCGCGGTGGGCCCACGCGGTGAAGGTCCGCGCCGCCGCCGCGCGACGGGCCAGCGTGGCGCGGCTCGCTCCCCCGGCGTGCTGGGCCGCGAGCCAGCGCCGCAAGGCCCCGAGATCCAGCGCGGCGAGGGACGGCACCGTCGCGAGTAGGCCGGTGAGGTCGGCGACGTACGCCCGGACGGTGTGCGCCGATCGGCCGCGTTCCCGCTCGAGGTGGAGTCGGAACCGCTCCAGCGCCGCGGCTGCGTCAGTGGGCAGCTGCGCGGGCGGCCGTGAGAGCGGCGGTGGGGGCGGCGACGGCATGCGACGCACCGTCGCGCCCGGGTGGGCGCCGGTCAAGCACCGCGGCCCGGTGTCACTCTCGGCCGCGCACCAGGTCAGGCACCGCGACCCGACCCCACCCGATTGCGCACCGGTCCAAGTACGCCGGCCCGACCCCACCCGACCGCGCACCGGTCCAAGCACCCCGGCCCGACCCCACCCGACCGCGCACCGGTCCAAGCACCCCGGCCCGACCCCACCCGACCGCGCACCGGTCCAAGCACCCCGGCCCGACCCCACCCGACCGCGCACCAGGTCAGGCACCCCCGACCCCGGTCCCCGCCTGTGCACCAGGTCAGGCACCGCAGCCCGGCCTCACCCTCCGCTGCACATCCCGGTCTCGTCCGGCAGCCCACGCCACCCTCGGGGGACCGACCGGTCACCCCCGAGCCGCCGACCCTGCGACCGCGTCCGATCGCGATCAGCGTCCGCCGGTCAGGTACGCGACACGACCCGCCGCCAGCCCTCGTCACACATCTCGGCCAGCCCGTGCCGTTCGAGATCGACAAGCGCCCGGCGGACCTCCTCGAGGGTGAGCGCGGACTCCATCGCGAGCCAGCGCGTGTCGCGCGCGCCCCGGGACGGGAGCGCGTCGTGCACCAGCGCCGCGCCCCGATCGAGCCTGTCCATCGGGCCGGCGGGCGGTGCCTTCTCGGGATCGGCCAGGTCGAGCCCGATCCGGCCGACGACCTCCAGCACCTCCTCCGTGCGGGTGACCAGGATCGCTCCGCGTCGGAGCAGCTGGTGGCAGCCCGCGGCCGCGCCGTCCGTGACCCGGCCCGGCACCGCCATCACCGGCCGCCCGAGCGCGGCGGTGTCGGCCGCCGTTCGCGCGGCCCCGCTGCGCAGCCCCGCCTCGACGACCACCGTTCCCGCGGCGAGGCCCGCGATGAGCCGGTTGCGGACGAGGAAACGGTGCCGGGCCGGCACCGAGCCCGTTGGGTACTCACTCACCACCAGGCCCGTGGCCGCGATCCGGCCGAGGAGGGTGTCGTGCGCCGCCGGGTAGGCACGGTCGATGCCACAGGCGAGCACCGCGATGGTGGGGCCCTCGACGGCGAGCGCGCCGCGGTGGGCCGCTCCGTCGATGCCCAGCGCCGCTCCCGACACGACGGTGAACCCCCGGTCGGCGGCTCCCGCAGCGAGCTCGCCCGCCACGTGGTTTCCGTATCCGGTCGCGTTGCGGGACCCGACGATCGCCACGGCGCTGCCGGTGAGCTCGTCCAGCCGCCCGGGCCCCCGCACCCACAGAGCCAAGGGCGCGGCGAGCTCTTCGTCCGGGCAGCGGTCCAGCGGAAGGAGCGTCCAGTGCGGCCACTCCTCGTCCTCCGGCACCACGAGGCGCGCACCGCACGCGGCCGCGGCGGCGAGATCGGCCGCCGCCCGGTCGACCTCGCGCCGCGCGGCCGTGCGTTTCGCGACCGCCTCCGGCACCGCCCCGCGCCGGATCCGCGCCGCCGCCTCGACCGGCCCCACGTCGGCGACGAACGCGGCCACCGGTGCTGCGGGCGGTTCGGCCACCCGGGAGAGGTACGCCCGGGCCGTCCGGACCTGTTCCGGCGTGTTCACAGCACCCTCCGATCCCGGTAGTAGAGCGCGCTCTCGACCTCGGCCGGCCCGGGCCGGTCCAGGCCCGCGAGGTCCCCGATGCTCCAGGCGACACGCAACGCGCGATCAGCTCCGCGGGCGGTCAGCTCACCTGCTCGCAGCGCCCGGTCCAGCGGCCGGACGGCGGCCCGCGGCAGGGCGAAGGGGCCGCGCAGCGCCGGTCCGGGCACCTCGTTGTTGGATCGCCATCCGTGCCCGGCCCAGCGTTCGAGTGCCGCGGCGCGCGCTGCGAGCACCCGTTCCCGCACCGTGGCGGTGTCCTCGGACCGCCCCGACGGCGCCGCGAACCCGGTGACGGGCAGCATCCGGGCCCGCAGGTCGACGCGGTCCAGCAGCGGCCCGGAGAGCCGCCCCAGGTAGCGGCGGCGGGTGAGCGACGAGCACACGCAGTCCCTGTCCAGCGCGGGCGCGCACGGGCAGGGGTTGGCGGCGAGGACCAGCTGGAAGCGCGCGGGGTAGGTGACGGTGCCACCGGACCGCGCGAGCCGCACCTCACCCTCCTCGAGCGGCGTGCGCAGCGCGTCGAGCACGTGGGCCTTGAGCTCGGGCGCCTCGTCCACGAACAGGACACCGCGGTGTGCGAGCGACACCGCGCCCGGCCGCGCGATCCGGCTACCGCCGCCGATGAGGGCCGCCATCGAGCTGGTGTGGTGCGGCGCCACCATCGGGGCGACCCGCGACAGCGGACCGTCGGCAGGCAGGACACCGGCGACCGACCGGATGGACGCGAGCTCCAGCGCCTCGTCCGGCGCGAGCCGCGGCAGCAGTCCGACGAGCCGGCGGGCCAGCATCGTCTTGCCGCTGCCGGGCGGTCCGACCATCAGCAGGTGGTGCCCGCCCGCCGCAGCGATCTCCAGTGCGCGCCGCCCGTCCTCCTGACCGACCACGTCCGCGAGATCGGGCGCGGCCTCCGCCCGGGCGGGGGCGACCGTCCCGGGTGCCTGCAGCGCGCCCTCACCGCGCAGCCAGAGCAGCACCTCGTTCAGCGTCGCCGCGCCGTGGACCTCGACGCCCTCCACGAGGGCCGCCTCGGCGAGGGCCGCGGCCGGCACGACCACGCGGCGCAATCCCGCCCGGCGGGCCGCGAGCAGGCACGGCAGCACCCCCGCGACGCTGCGCAGCCGCCCGTCCAGCGCCAGCTCACCGATCAGCAGCGTGGAGTCCAGCGCGGCCTGCGGCACGACCTCCTTCGCCGCGAGCACCGCGCAGGCAAGGCCGAGATCGAAGCCGGCGCCCGTCTTGCGGATGGTGGCGGGTGAGAGCGCCAGCAGGATCCGCTCGCCCGGCCACGACCGCCCGGAGTTGACGACCGCCGCGCGCACCCTGTCCCGCGACTCGTTGAGCACCGCGTCCGGCAGCCCGACCAGATGCAGCCCCGGCAGGCCGCCGCCCACGTCCGCCTCGATCTCGACCACGTGCCCGGCGACGCCGTGCAAGGTGACCGCCCACGCCCGCGCGAGCCCCATCAGAACGCCGCCTCGAAGTGCTGCAACGTCGTCGGGCGGCCGGGTTCGACGACGACCGCGACGACGTCGAACCGCACCTCCGTCCAGCCGACGCCACGGGCGGCCAACCAGGCCTGCGCGGCCCGCCGCACCTTGACGGCCTTGCGGGGTGTCACCGCCTCGGCGGGCTCCCCGAACCTGGTGCAGGAGCGCGTCTTGACCTCGCACACCACGAGCCGCTCGCCCTGGACGCAGACCACGTCCAGCTCACCCTCGCGGCACCGCCAGTTGCGGTCCAGCACGACGAGTCCGCATCGTTGCAGGTACTCGACGGCGACGTCCTCGCCGTGGCGGCCCAGCTCGTCCTTCGCTGCCATGCCGTCCAGGCTGGATGGTGCGCGGGGTCCGGCGCACCCCCTTCATCGTCTCCTGTGGACAACCCGGGGCGAGGTGGACAACTCAGCTGCCGAACTGGTTGCCCTCCGGCAGCCGCAGGTCCGGCTTGTCGAGCTCCTCGACATTGACGTCCTTGAAGGTGAGCACCCGCACGTTCTTCACGAACCGTGCCGGGCGGTACATGTCCCACACCCACGCATCCGACATCCGCAGCTCGAAATAGATCTCGCCGTCTGCGTTGCGGGCGTCGAGCTGTACCGAGTTGGCGAGGTAGAACCGACGCTCCGTCTCCACCACGTAGGAGAACTGGGACACGATGTCCCGGTACTCCTTGTAGAGCGTGAGCTCCATCTCGGTCTCGTACTTCTCGAGATCCTCCGCACTCACGACGGTGCTCCTTCGACGTCCACGATCCCGGTCGCACCGACGTCCGCCGCCGCGACCTCGCCCCCATTGTCCACCAGACCCGCCCCGCGCCCGACGAGGGACCGCACGTTGACGAACGAGTAGCGGTGCACCGGGCTCGGGCCGAGCAGGGCCAGCGCCGCGTCGTGGGCCGGGGTGCAGTAGCCCTTGTGCTCCGCGAAACCGTAGCCGGGGTGCTCCGCGTCCAGTGCCGTGAGGATCCGGTCCCGCGTCACCTTGGCGAGCACGGACGCCGCGGCCACGCATGCCGCCACCTGGTCGCCCTTGGGCACGGCGAGGGCGGGCCTGCCGAAGCCGCGCACCGCGAACCCGTCGGTGAGCACGTAGCCGGGCGGCTGGGCGAGCGCCGCGACCGCGCGGCGCATCCCCTCGACGTTCGCGACGTGCACACCACGCCGATCCACCTCCTCCGGAGGAATCACGACGACAGCGTGGTCCGCCGCCCGCCGGACGATCACCGCGAAGTACTCCTCACGCGCGGCGGGGGTGAGCAGCTTCGAGTCCGTGAGGCCCTCCAGGCGGCGGGCGTCACCGGGTCGGAGCACGCACGCCGCGACGACCAGGGGCCCGGCGCAGGCCCCGCGGCCCGCCTCGTCCACCCCGGCGACGGGGCCGAGGCCGTGGCGGTGCAGCGTGGCCTGCAGCGTCCAGTTGCCCGCGGACCGGCGCACGACGGCGCGGGCGGGCCGCCAGGGCAGGTCCAGGCGGGGCTTCTGCGGGCGCCGGGACGGTCGGGTCGTACGAGCGGGCATGCGGGTCGTTCAGCCGCGCGGACGGGGGTGGCCCGGCAGGAACTCGTCGCGGACGGCCACGTCCGTCCGGCGCAGGCGGCGTCGCCACCACAGCGGCAGGGCGACGAGCAGCCCGACCGCCGCAGGCCCGCCGACGTCCGGTGCGGCACCCATGCCGACGGCCGGGGCCTGCGGGTTGATCGCGTCGATCGACGACAGCCGCGTGACGGGCAGCACGATGAACTGCGCCTTGCCGATCACGTTGTCGATCGGGACGGGACCGTGGCCGGTGGCCCGGGAGTCGGCCGAGTTGTTGCGGCTGTCGCCCATCATCCAGAGGTAGCCGCGGGGCACGACGTACGGCCCGAAGCCCTGCTGCAGGGCCCGGCCCGCCTCGGGCAGGTAGTAGATGTAGGGCTCCTCCAGCGGCTTGCCGTCCACGAGGACGCGGTTCGACGCGTCGCAGCACTGCACCGTCTGCCCACCCACGGCGATGACCCGCTTCACGAAGTCCTTCTCGTTGGGCGGCGCGAGCCCGATCAGCGAGCCGAACTGCTGCAGGCCGCGCAGGATGGCGCTGTCCGGCGGATCGACCTCGACCTCGCTCGCCCAGCTGTCCGGGCCGCGGAAGACGACGACGTCCCCCGGCTGCGGTTCGCCGAACCGGTAGCTGACCTTGTCGACGAGCACCCGGTCGTTCACGCACCCGGTGCAGCCGTGCAACGTGGTCTCCATCGACCCGGACGGGATCACGTAGACCTTCGCCAGGAACGTCTGGATGAGGAAGGTGAGCATGAGCGCCACCACCACGAGCAGCGGCAGCTCCTTCCAGAACGCCGGGCGCCGACGGCGTCCTGACCTCGGTCGGGGGGCGCCCTTCGCCGGCCTCGTCCGGTAGGTCGACGCCGGGCGCTCGTCCGCGGACCCGCCGGCGCGGCGACGCCTACGGGCGGGTGCGTCGGCGGTGGGGTCGGCGGCGGGCGCCGCCTCGTCCTCGGCCGCGTCCGGCGCATCGGGCTCCTCCGACGGCGGGTCGGCAGGCGGCTCTACCGGCCCGCGATCCGGTACCGCACGCTCGGGTGTCTCGACGGCGGCGAAGGCCTCCGTCTCGACCGCGTCGACGACCCCGCCGAGATCCGTCGTGGGACGGTCGTCCGTCGGTGGTGTGGGCCGCAGCGGCGTCCGGACGGGAATGGCACGCCCGACCCGGTGGGCACCGATGCGCAAGGGCGGTGCCGGGCTGCCGTGGCGAGGCACAGGAGGTGCAGGCGGCACAGCAGGCACCGGGGGCACCGGGGGCACAGCGGGGGCCGCACCGTTGCGGGCCGGGGTGGTGCCGTTTCGACCCGGCGACCCGCCGTTGGGAGGAGCCCCGGAAGGACCGAGGGGAGGCGCACCGCTCGGCCCGGCTGCACCCGCGGTGCCGGGGCCGCCGCCTCGGCGACGGCGCTTCGGGTCGTCCGGCGGCGCGCCGCCCATGGGCGCCTCGGACCGTCCGCCGGGCCGAGCCGACTCGGACCCCACCGCCGTGCGGGCGGGGCCGCGACGGTCCGACGGCGCCCCCTCGGGACCGCGGTCCTGCTGCCCGGCGGGCGCACGGTCGTGACGGGCGGACGAGGTTCGGTCAGGTCCCCGACCGGTCGCGTCGCGCGTGGCCCCCGCGTGGGGATCCGCGGCACGGACGGCCGAGGTGGCGTTCGGCCGGTTGCCCTGGGAACCGGCGCCGTGGGAGCCGGTGCCGTCCTGCCGGTTGCCGTGCGGGCGGTTGCCGCCCTGCCCGTTGCCGAACGGACGCCCGCCGTCCGGTCGGGTGCCGGTGGCACCGGTGCCGTTGCGCCGGTCGCCGTTCGGGCCCGCCACACCGTTCGGCGTTCCGAACCCGGCACCTCCGGCGGGGACCCCGCCAGTCGATGCCTGACCGGGCGGTGCGCCGAGCCGGGCGGGCGGCGGCCCGTCCGCTGCAGGCGCGGCGTGACGTCCCGCACCGGACGGACGGTGCGGCGCACCCGCATGCCGGGCGGCCGCCGGCGGCCCACCGTGACGTCCCGGATCAGGGTCGTCCGGATGGGCAGCCATGGCCGCATCGGCGGGGCGCGGAGCCTGCGGCGACGCCTGCCGCCTCGCCGAGCCGGCGCGCCGGGGTTCGGCCCGCCGCTCCTCGGGAAGCTCCGGTAGCGCCACGGCCACGAGGCTACGTCACCTGTGTCGATTCAGCGTGAGCGATCGAACCCGTTCAGGACGCAGTGGGGGTCTCGCGCTTCTCCTTGATCTTGGCTGCCTTGCCGCGGAGCTCGCGCAGGTAGTAGAGCTTCGCCCGGCGGACATCGCCGCGGGTGAAGACCTCGATCTTGTCGATGTTCGGGGAGTGCACCGGGAAGGTGCGCTCGACGCCGACCCCGAACGACACCTTGCGGACGGTGAACGTCTCCCGGGCGCCGGAGCCCTGCCGGCGGATCACCACACCCTGGAAGACCTGGATGCGGGAGCGGTTGCCCTCGATGACCTTCACGTGCACCTTCAGCGTGTCACCCGGGCGGAAGGCGGGGATGTCGGATCGCAGCGTCTGCGCGTCCAGGGCGTCCAGGGTGTTCATCGTGAAGGGTCCGTCCTCATGTCAGGTGTCGCCATCGTGCGGGGGCGCCGCTCCGTGCGGGGGTGCTGGCGCCGGCCGCGGCGGCTCGCAGGCGCCGGCCGCTGGCATCCGGTCCATAGTGCCAGACGCGTGCGGCGGGGACGACACCGGCCGGGCGGCGGCGTCCAGGACGGCGCGGTCCGCCCGGTCCAGCGCGTCCGGCGGAAGCGCCTCGATCAGGTCCGGGCGGCGGGCAGCCGTGCGTTCCAGGGCCCGGTCCCGCCGCCATCGCGCGATCGCCGCATGGTTGCCGCCGCGCAGCACCGGCGGGACGGCGAGGTCCCGCCAGGTCTCCGGCCGGGTGTAGGCGGGACCTTCGAGCAGCCCGTCGGAGAAGGAGTCCTGCTCGGCGGACGCCGGGTTGCCCAGCACCCCGGGCAGGAGCCTGACCGTCGCCTCGACCATCACCAGCACGGCGACCTCGCCGCCGACGAGCACGTAGTCACCGATGCTGACCTCGTCGACCGGAAGCTTCTCCGCGTAGTGGTCGACGACCCGCTGGTCGATCCCCTCGTAGCGCCCGCAGGCGAACACGAGCCGCTCCTCCCCCGCCCAGCGGACCGCCGTCGCCTGCATGAACGGGACGCCCGCCGGGGTGGGGACGACCAGGCGCGCCGGGCGTGGATCGGCGGCGAGCACGGCGTCGAGCGCCTCCCCCCACACCTGCGGGCGCATGACCATCCCCGGCCCCCCGCCGTACGGGGCGTCGTCGACGGCCTGGTGCACGTCGTGGGTCCAGTCCCGCAGGTCGTGCACCGCGACGTCGACGAGCCCGGCCGCGATCGCCCGCCCCAGCAGGGCCTCGCGCAGGGGCGCGAGGTAGCCGGGGAAGATCGTCACGACGTCGAACCGCACGGCGGCGATGCTCGCAGAGCCGCCCGCCACCTGCCGAGGAGGGACCGCATCACCGGGCATCGTGCCCGCCGGGCGCCCGTCGACGGTCAGTCCAGCAGCCCCTCGGGGGGATCCAGCAGGACCCGGCCGCCGCGCAGGTCCACCGTGGGCACGATCGCCCGCACGAAGGGCACGAGGGCGTCCGGCAGGTCGGGCCGCGCGAGGACGAGCAGCTCACCGCCGGGGCCGTGGACGACCTCCCGGACGCTGCCGACCACCTCGCCGGACACGAGCTCGGCCCGCAGGCCTTCGAGCTGGTGGACGTGGAACTCGTCGGGGTCCTTCGGGGGCGGGAGCGCCGTGGCGTCCACGGTGAGCCGGGTGCCGCGCAGTGCCTCCGCCGACGCCCGGTCCGGCGCCTCGGCGAACGTGACGAGCAACCGGCCCGAGTGGGGACGCACCGACGCGACGGTGAGCACGGCGGCCGGCGCACCCGGGCGCGTCGCGTCCAGGCGTGCGCCGGGGGCGAACCGTTCGTCCGGCGAGTCCGTGCGCACGTCGACGGCGACCTCACCGCGCAGCCCGTGGGCGCGTGCCACGACCCCGACGAGGAGTGCTGTGACATTGCCGCCGCTTCGCGGACGCTCGCTGCGCTCGCCCGGCGTGGTGACATTGCCGCCGCTGCGCGGACGCTCGCTGCGCTGGGCGCTACCGGTCGGTGTCGACGACATCGACCCGCACACCCCGGCCGCCGATACCGTTCACGACGGTGCGCAGTGCCGTGGCCGTGCGGCCGCCGCGGCCGATCACCTTGCCGAGGTCCTCGGGGTGGACGCGGACCTCGAGAGTGCGACCCCGCCGCGTGGTGACGAGGTCGACCTGCACCTCGTCCGGATGATCGACGATCCCCCGGACGAGGTGTTCCAGCGCGTCGGCCAGGACGCTCATTCGGCCGGAGCGTCCGAGGTGCCAGCGGCGTCCGCGCCGTCGGAAGCGGCCTCGTCGGCCTTCGGCCTGCGGTCACCCTTCCTCCGGGGCGTGGTGGCCTCGGTGGTGGGCTCCTCGTTGGCGGCGGCGAGCGCCGCCTGGAAGCGCGCCAGCTTGTCGGCCTTCTCCGCCTGCGGCTTGAGCGTGCCCTCGGCGCCGGACAGACCCTTGAACTTCTGCCAGTCGCCCGTGATCTTCAGCAGGTCCTCGACGGACTCGGTGGGCTGGGCGCCGACACCGAGCCAGTACTGCACTCGCTCCGAGTCGATCTCGATCAGGCTCGGCTCGTTCTTCGGGTGGTACTTGCCGATCGTCTCGATCGCCCGGCCGCTGCGGCGGGTGCGGGCGTCGGCAACGACGACGCGGTAGTACGGCTGACGGATCTTGCCCAGACGCATCAGCTTGATCTTGACGGCCACGCTGGTTGGTGCTCCTCGCGAATCGGTGGTGCGGCAGTGAGGCCGCGCGGCTCGCGTGGGGTGACAAGCTGCACGTTCCTCGACGTCCTGTGGCCGCGGCACGGTAGAGGGCCAGCCGCTGGACCGAAGCGCCATTGTGCCAGACGACCCGGCGAACGGTGAGCCCGCCCGAGCGACGTCGCACGTCGGCGGATGTCGCGACGGCTCGGCGTCACGCGGGAGCGGGCACCGGCACGCCGACGAGCATGAGATAGAGCGCGATGCCGGGCAGCAGGTTGTTCATCGAATGGGCGACGATGCTCGCTCCGAGCCGCCCGGTGATCAGCCGTGCCAGCCCGATGGGGATCGCGATCACGAGCAGCAGCGGCGCCCGGACCAGCTCCAGGTGCGCGACGGCGAACACGACCGTCGTGATCGCGAAGGCGAGCCACGGCCCGGCACCGAGCTTCTGCACCGCACCCCAGAGCAGGCCGCGATAGAGGATCTCCTCGCAGAACGGCGCGACGATCACCACCGCGACGAGCACCGCGAACGCCACGGGCCACGGTGCCCGCAGGCCGTCGAGGGCTTCCCCGAGGGCCGAGGTGACGTCCGGCCCGACGATCGCCACCCATACCGCGGCCGCGGCCGCGCTGAGGAAGATCCCCGCGAACCCCAGCCCGAGTCCGATGGCGAAGTCACGTCCCGACCAGATGAGGCCGAGGTCGATCCGGGGGCCGTTGCCGCGCAGCCAGGTGACCAGCACCGCGACGGCCGCGGCCGCGAGCGTGGGCACCGCGGTGGCGACGACGAACGCCCGCACGTCCACCGGTGGGCCGTCGGGTCCGAGCGAGTCGCCGATCAGGAGCAGCGCCGTCGCTGCCGAGACGAGCAGGAACACCGCCTCGGCCAGCAGGAACGCCGGCAGGCCCCAGCGGTGGGTGCGCGGTGGCGACGGGGCGGCGAGCGCGGCGAGGCCACGCCGCCGCGGTGCGGGCGGCGCCGGCCATCCCCCCGACGCCGCGGGGTACGTCGCCGGCCCGGCAGGCGGACCCGGCGGCGACCATCCCCCCGACGCCGCGGGGTACGCCGCCGGCCCGGCAGGCGGCCCGGACCACGGCCCCGGAGGCGGCGGCCACGGCCCGTACGGCCCGGTCGCCGCCTTCGGGTGCGGCGGCTGCCCCGCGGGCGGAGCGGACCACGTCCCCGCAGCCGAGGGCGCCCCGGCCGGCACACCGGCGCCCGTGCGTGGGGCGGAACCCGCGTCGGCCGCGGGCGGCGGGGGCCCCGGCGCGACGTCGGGCACGGTCCACGACGACGTCGGATCGGCCCACGGGCTCGTGGCTTCCGGCGGGGGCTCGGGCAGGCCCCGGTCGGCGCCGAACCGCTCGTCGTCGTGCACGGACACACCACCGACGCTACCGGCCGCTACCGGCGTCCGCCCGCGCGTGCCCGCGGGTGATCGCCGACGCCGTACCGATGACGAAACGGTGACGTCCCCGGTCCCGGGCCCGCTCTGGATCACCGCGGGCCCGTGTCCGATGTCACGGTGACCGCCTGCCGCGGGGGTCGCGGTCGACGAGAGGGAGGACGGTGGGCAGATGAACGGCCACTCGGAGGGCACCGTGCAGGGCGGCTATCCGCCGGGCCAGTACCCGCAGCAGGGCTTCCCGCAGCAGCAGGCGTTCCCCCAGCCGAACGGGTACCCCTACCCTCAGCAGGGGTACGTCGCGCCGCCCGCCGCGCCGGCGGCGGCGGGAAACACGCTGTCGATCGTGTCGATCGTCCTCGGTGCGGTGGCCCTGATCATCCTCCCGCCGGTGTTCGGCATCGCGGGCATCGTGTGCGCGACTGTGGGGATCAAGAAGGGCGAGCGGCTGGCGAAGGTCGGCCTCTGGGTGTCGATCGCGGGCCTGGTGCTCGGGTTGGTGCTCGGGTTCGTGGTGTTCGCATCGCTCAGCTGACGCCCGTCCGGGCGCCCAGCCAGGCCTCGACGCGGTCCGCCACATCGGCGGCGTCGAGGCCGGCGGTGTCGAGGAGCGTGACGGGCGGGTCGAGCGTCTCGGCGGCGCCGGCGAGCCAGGCGGCGTGGTCGAGGGTCTCGACGATGCGCGGCTCGTCCCACCCGCGCCAGGTGGGGCGGGCGCGCAGCCGCGCGGCGAGGACGTCGGCGGGCGCGGTGAGCGCGAGGTAGTGGATCGCCGAGAACAGCGCACGCTCGGGCAGCGCCTCGAGCTCGGGCGGGACGACGGTGCCGCACAGCAGCACCGGTCGCCCGTTCTGGCCGATGGCGGCGGCGAGCCGCAGCCAGGCCGTGCGGAACGCGCGGTGGTCGTTCGCCGGATCGTCGAAGCCCGGCTGCCAGAGCAGGTCCTGCTCCAGCAGCACGAAGCGATCCACGACGCGCGGGGCCAGCAGCCGGGCGACGGTCGACTTGCCCGTGCCGCTGGGCCCGCCGACGCAGTAGAGGGGCATGCGCGCGAACGGCTCTCGGTGCCCGCAGGCCCCGCAACGCAGGGCCGCACCGGCCGGGCCCGCGACGACGTCGGGACCCTCGCCCCGCTCACCGGAGACCGGGCAGATCTCGGGGTGCAGGACCGGCCCCGCTCAGCCGAAGAGTTCGCCGAGGAACCCGCGCCTGTGGCCCTTGTACGGCCGGGGCGAGTCCCGGTGCCCCCGGTAGGGCCGGGGCGAATCGCGGTGGTGGCCCGCGTGGCCGTACGGCCGCGGCGAGTCCGGACGGCCGCGGTAGGGCCGCGGGGAGTCGGCGTGGTGTCCGCGGCCGTACGGGCGCGGCGAGTCCGCGTACCCGCCACCGTAGAAGCGCTGCTCCGCGACCAGCATCTGCTCCAGCTCGCCGTGGTCGAGGAAGATCCCACGGCACCGATCGCACTGCTCGATGTGCAGGCCCTGGCGGTCCACGGTGTGCATGCGGCCCTGGCACTCGGGACAGATCACCGGTGGAGCATGGCAGATCGGCCGCCAGCCGGGTCGGCGCCGGTTCCCGTCCTGCCGGCGGCCCGACCCGCTCTCGCCTGCCGGCGTGAGGGCGCGGCGACCCCGCCGAGGCGTCTAGGCTCCTGGGCCGTGGACGTCCTCGACACCTACAGCGGGCACACGGACCCGGGCGGCGCTGCGATCCGCCGCGACCTCGCGGCCGTGACGATCACCAAGGTCTCCGTCGGCCCGATGGACAACAACGCGTACCTGCTCGTCTGCAAGGCGACGAACGAGGCGCTGCTCATCGACGCCGCGAACGAGCCGGACCGCCTGGCCGACCTCGTCGGCTCCGGCGGTGACCGCCCGGAGCTGCGCACGGTGGTCACCACCCACCGCCACGCCGACCACTGGCAGGCCCTCGGCGCGATCGCGGGCATGTTCGAGCCGCGCACGATCGCCCACCCGCTGGACGCGCCGGAGCTGCCGATCCCCACCGACGAGCTGGTCGAGGACGGCGGCGTGATCCGGTTCGGGGACGCCGAGCTGGAGGTGATCCACCTGCGCGGACACACGCCGGGCTCGCTCGCGCTCGTGTACCGGGACGAGACGGGGCCGCACCTGTTCAGCGCGGACAACCTGTTCCCGGGCGGCCCGGGAAAGACCTGGGACGAGGCGACGTTCACCCAGCTGATGGCCGACCTCGAGGAGCGCGTGTTCGGCACGCTGCCCGACGAGACGTGGGTGTACCCGGGCCATGGCGACGACACGACGCTGGGCGTCGAGCGGCCGTCCATCCCGGCCTGGAAGGAGCGCGGCTGGTAGCGGAGGCCGCCGTCCGCCACCCGCGGCGCGCCCGTACCCTGAGCGGCGCAATGATCACCCGGTGATCATTCGGTGATCATCAGCGGCGATGGTCGACACTGTCGACCGCGTCGACGGTGATGTCCCGTCCCGAGGGAGCGCCATGTCCGACCCGCCGCACGACGTGACGTCCGGGCCCTGGCTGCCCGCCGGCCGCACCGAATCCGCGGGCCGCACGGGCTGCGCCGACTGCGCCGACTGCGCCGACTGCGCCGACTGCTTCCGCCGCCGCCCGGGCTGACCACCGCCGGCCCGGCCCCGCCGCGACCACCGCCCTTCGTCGCGCACCGCCCGTCGTCACCGGAGCTCCTCCAGGCGGGCAGCACGTCCGCCGGTGCCCCGCACACCGGAGCGCCGTCAGCGCCGTCGGGCGCGGGCGCGACCGAAGCTGCCCGCGCCGATTCCGGCGAGGTAGAGGGCGACGCACAGGAAACCCGCCGTGTCGAGCACGTCCGGGTCCACCGGCCCGATGGCGAACGCGGCGAGCCGGAAGAGCAGTGAGATCCCGAACAGCACGGCGGCGACGATCGCGAGCATGGCGGTCTCCTCGTGTCCACAGGTGAGCGGGATTACCCGACGCTCACTCCGGGCACACATGACGGGAAGCTCATATCACCGGAACAGGTGATTTCATTCCACAACGGACTACGGTCCGTTACCAGAGGCGCGTTCCGGACGGGTTCGATGGAGGGGTTGGGTTGCTCGCTGCGGTGCGGATCGCCGCGCGGACAGTGGTGGCGTTGCTGGCCGTGATCGTCCTCGTGGTGTCCGGCTACGCCTGGACCCTCTCGCGCCACGTCGACGAAGGCATGGCCACCAGCGAGGCCGTGACCCCCGCCACCACCGGACCCGCCGCATCGGACGCCGGGTTCACCGCACTGCTCGTCGGCCTCGACAGCCGCACCGACACCTCCGGACGGCCACTGCCGCCCGAGGTGCTGGACCAGCTCCACGCCGGCCCCGACGAAGGGCAGCTGCACACCGACACGATCATCCTGCTGCACGTTCCGGCCGGACCGGATCCGCAGGCCGTGGCGATCTCGTTCCCCCGGGACTCGTTCGTCGAGCTCGCGGACGGGCGGGGCAAGCACAAGATCAACTCGGCCTACCGGCGCGGGATGGTCGAGGCCGAGCAGGCCCTGGCGGGCCGCGCCATGTTGCCCGCCGAGCGCGACCGTCGCGCCCGCGAGGCCGGCAGGCGCGCGCTCGTCGAGACGATCCGCGACCTCACCGGCGTCCGGGTCGACCACTTCGCCGAGGTCAACCTGGCCGGGTTCGTCGAGATCAGCAACGCCATCGGCGGCGTGCCCGTCTGCCTCACCCACCCCGCCCGCGAGGAACGCTCCGGCATCGACCTGCCGGCCGGTCCGCAGGTGCTGGAGGGCCCGGCGGCGCTCGCCTTCGTCCGCCAGCGGCACGGCCTCGACGGCGGCGACCTCGACCGGATCGGCCGCCAGCAGGCCTTCCTGGCCGGGCTGACCGACGCCGTCCTCACCTCCGGCCTCCTGCACGACCCCGTCCGGCTCGACCGGGTGACCCGCGCCCTCGGCCGCTACGTCGTCCTGGACCGCGGCTGGAACACACAGGAGCTGCTGGGCCAGTTCCAACGGGTCGCCGCAGGCGGGCTGCGCTTCGAGACCATCCCGACCGGCAATCCCGCGCTCGACACCCCGGTCGACAGGATGGCGGTCCAGATCGATCCCGACGAGGTGCGCCACTTCGTGCAGCAGCGCATCCCCGGCACGTCGCCGACGTCGCACCCGGGGTCCACGCGGCCGAGGTCCTCAGGGGGCTCCGCGACCGCCACCCCGGCCGACACCACCGCCGGCGCCCACGGCTCGGCACCGGCGGCCCGGACCGCTCCGCCGATCACGACCGGCGGCGTGCCCTGCGTCGACTGACGGGTGAGGCGGGGACCCGCCGGTCCGGGTTCCGGCCCGGCGGCCTCCGCCGGGGTCGGGTGACCGGCGCGACGCGAGCGCTGCTCGGACGGCTCGCGACGACTCCCACGTCCGTCTCGGCCGTTGCGGCCGGCGCCGCCGCGGGCCGGTGGGCCCGACGCGGCCGTACTGGATAGCGTCGGCGCCGTGACGGACAGCTTCCCCCGCCGCCAGGCGCGTACCCGCCGGTTCACGCTCGGCAGCCCGCGCAGCTTCACCCTCTCCCCCGACGGCGACCGGGTCGCCTTCCTGCGTAGCCGGGGTGGCACCGACCCGGTCACGTGCCTGTGGGCCGTCGACCTCACCACCGGCGAGGAGCGCCTCGTCGCCGATCCCCTCGAGCTGGAGACGGGTGACGGCGAGGACCTGCCGCCGGAGGAGCGTGCCCGCCGCGAGCGCAGCCGCGAGCAGGCCGGCGGGATCGTCGGCTACGCGACGGACCGGCCCGTCACGATGGCGGCGTTCGCGCTGTCCGGGCGGCTCTACGTCACCGAGTTCGCCGCGGGGCTCTCCCCCCGCCTGATCGAGACCGCGGGGCCCGTCGTCGATCCACGGCCGGATCCCACGGGCACCCGCGTCGCGTTCGTCTCCGGCGGGGCGCTGCACGTGCACACGCTGCTGCCCCGGGTCACCGAGACCCTGTGCGCACCCGAGGCGCCGACGGTCACCTACGGCCTCGCGGACTTCGTCGCCGCCGAGGAGATGGGTCGGATGCACGGCTACTGGTGGTCGCCGGACGGGCAGGCGCTGGTCGTCGCCCGCGTCGACGAGGCGCCGGTGCAGCGCTGGCACATCGCGGACCCGGCCAACCCGCAGGTGCCCCCGTCGGACGTCGGCTATCCGTCCGCGGGCACGGCCAACGCCCGGGTGACGCTGGAGATCGTCGGTGTCCGGGGGGTGCGCACGCCGGTGACCTGGGACGTCGAGCGCGACGAGTACGTCGCGGACGTCACGTGGGACGCGCACGCGCTGCTGCTCGTCGTGCAGCCACGCGACCAGAAAGCCCTGCGCTTCCTGCAGGTCGACCCGGAGACCGGGCAGACCCGGGAGATCCACACGATCAGCGACGAGGCGTGGGTCGACATCGTCGCGGGTGTGCCGGCACACCTGGCGGACGGGGCGCTGGTCACCGTCGGCCCTGCGGACGGCGCCCACCGCCTGATGGTGGACGGCACACCGGTCACGCCGCCCGAGCTGCAGGTGCGCGGCGTGTCGGACGTGGACGGCGACACGGTGCTGTTCGTCGCGAGCGGCGCCGACCCGGCGAGCATCGCGCTGTGGTCGTGGTCGCCGGAGGGCCTGGAGCGGCGCTCGCCGGAGGAGGGCGTGCACAGCGGCCGCCTCTGCGGCGGCACGCTGCTCGTGATCGCGCACACCCTGGACACCGACGGCGCGAGCGTCTCCGCCTGCCGCGCACACGGCGCCCCCGTCACGATCGCCTCCCACGCCGACGCGCCCGGCCTCGTCCCGCGCGTCACGCTGCTCACGGCGGGTGAGCGGGCGCTGCGCACCGCGCTGCTGCTGCCCACCTGGTACGAGCCGGGCACCCCGCTCCCGGTGCTCATGGACCCCTACGGCGGCCCACACGCGCAGCGCGTGATCGCCGCGCGGGGTGCGCACCTCACCAGCCAGTGGTTCGCCGACCAGGGCTTCGCCGTCGTCGTCGTCGACGGGCGCGGCACGCCCGGGCGCGGTCCGGCATTCGAACGGGCCGTCCTCGGCGACCTCGCCGGGCCGGTCCTCGCCGACCAGGTGGACGCGCTGCACGCGCTCGCCAAGGAACACCCCGACCTCGACCTCGGCCGCGTCGGCATCCGCGGCTGGTCCTTCGGCGGCTACCTCGCCGCGCTCGCCGTGCTGCGCCGCCCGGACGTCTTCCACGCCGCGGTCGCGGGCGCCCCCGTCACGGACTGGGCGCTCTACGACACCCACTACAGCGAGCGCTACCTCGGGCACCCCGACGCCGACCCTGCGGCCTACGCCCGCTCGTCGCTGCTCGACGAGGCGGCGTCGCTGACCCGGCCGCTGCTGCTCGTGCACGGCCTGGCCGACGACAACGTCGTGGCGGCCCACACGCTGCGGCTGTCCTCCGCGCTGCTCGCCGCGGGCCGCCCGCACGCGGTGCTGCCGCTGTCGGGGGTGACGCACATGACCCCGCAAGAGGTCGTGGCGGAGAACCTCCTGCTGCTGCAGGTGCGGTTCCTGTGCGATGCCCTGGGGGTCGAGGCGGCCCGGCCCGCGTGATCACCGCTCGGGATCAGGGGCGGATCCGGGGCGGATCAGGGCCGGATCAGGGGTGGTCGGCGTACGTCGCGGCCGGTTCGGTGTCGGCCCGCGGTCCGGACGCCTGCGCCGGTCGCGCACCGCGAGCGCGAGCGCGACCAGCATCGGCACCAGCGCCCCGCCGAGCGACGTGGCCACCGCGACGGGATAGTTCCCACCCGTGCCGGCGAGCGTCGCGTAGAACAGCCCCGCCAGCCCAGCGGTGCCGACGGCGGCACCGATGCGCTGCCCGGTCTGCAGCGCGCCACCGGCGGAGCCCGCCGAGCGGACGGGCACACAACGCAGCGTCAGGGTGAAGTTCGGCGAGATCACCAGGCCGCCGCCGATCCCGGCGAGCAGCATCGGCGCGGCCACCGCGAGTCCGGCCGACGCCGCGGGGACGAGGAGCAGCACCACGGCGACGGCGGCCAGCCCGAGGGCCACCCCGACCAGGCCGAGCACGGTCAGCGTGCGGCCGTGGCGCTCGACGAGCCGGCCACCCAGCGCCGAGGACAACGCGGAGCCGAGCGCGAACGGCGTGACCGCGAGACCGGACCAGAGCGGCGGATAACCCAGCCCGGCCTGGAAGAACACGGCGAGGACGATCCAGATCCCGCTGAACCCGATGAAGTAGGTGAACCCGATCGTCGCCCCGGAGGCGTAGCCGGGCGTGGTACGCACCAGCCGCGGGTCCAGGAGCGGTTCGCGCCCGCGGGCCACGACCCGGTTCTCCCAGGCGACGAAGGCGGCGGCCAGCGCTGCCCCGACCACGAACAGCCACCATTGCGCGAGCCCACCCGTCGAGGCCCGCACCAGCGGCAGCAGCACCGCGAGCACCGCGGCGCCGAGAAGGGCGACCCCGACCAGGTCCATGTGACCGCGGGCCCCGGCCGCGCGGTCGCGCGGGAGCAGTCGCGCCGCCAGCACCAGCGCGACCACCCCGACGGGCACGTTGACCAGGAAGATCCACCGCCAGCCCGCGGGGCCGCCCGCCAGCGCCAGCAGGACGCCGCCGACGACCGGGCCCACCGCCGTCGAGATCCCCACCGTCGCCCCGAACAGACCGAACGCGCGGCCGCGCTCCGCGCCGCGGAACAGGCTCTGGATGAGCGCCGAGTTCTGCGGGGCGAGCGCCCCGGCCGTCAGACCCTGCGCGAGCCGGGCGGCGATCAGCAGCCCGATCGTCGGTGCCATCCCGGCGAGCGCGCTGCACAGCACGAACCCGGCCAGTGCCAGCAGGAACATCCGGCGCCGGCCCATGGCGTCGCCCACCCGGCCCGCGGGCACGAGCGCGAGCCCGAACGTGAGCGCGTAGCCCGACACGACCCACTGCACGCCCGCGGCGTCCGTCGCGAGGTCCTGCTGGATCGACGGCAGCGCGACCGCCACGATGCTGACGTCCAGGAGCGACATGAACCCGGCGGTCAAGGTGACCGACAGCGCCCGCCACCGGCGCGGATCGGGCTCGGCCGACGGTTCGTCCGCCGACTGCTTCGCGATGCTCACGACCTCCCTGTCTACTCCCTTCAGGGGGCGTCTGGCAGGCTGCACCACCGACCGAGAGCCTGGAGGAAGCCCGTGCCCGCACCGCAGCGTCCCGAGATCGACCCCGTCGTGGGCCCGCCGCCGTCGGATCTGGAGATCACCGATCTCGTCACCGGCGAGGGGGACGAGGCCGGCGCGGGCCAGACCGTGACCGTGCACTACGTCGGGGTGGCCCACTCCACCGGCGAGGAGTTCGACGCCTCCTGGAACCGCGGCCAGCCCTTCCGCTTCCCGCTGGGCGAGGGCCGGGTTATCAGCGGCTGGGACCAGGGTGTGGCGGGAATGAAGGTGGGCGGACGGCGGCGGCTGGTCATCCCGCCGCACCTGGGCTACGGCGCGCGTGGCGCGGGCGGCGTGATCAAGCCGAACGAGACGCTGATCTTCGTCGTGGACCTGCTGGGCGTGAGCTGAGGCTCCTGCTGATCTCCGACACGCACCTGCCGAGGCGGGCGCGGGACCTGCCCGCGCCCGTCTGGGCCGCCGTCGATGGTGCCGACGCCGCGGACGTCGTGGTGCACGCCGGGGACTGGGTGAGCGTCGCGCTGCTGGACGAGCTCACGGACCGGGCCGCCCGGCTCGTCGGTGTCGTCGGCAACAACGACGGTCCCGACCTGCGTCGACGGCTCCCCGAGGTGGCGCATGCCGAGCTGGGCGGCGTGCGCCTGGCCGTCGTGCACGAGACCGGCTCGGCCACAGGCCGGGAGCGGCGTTGCGCGGCCGCGTTCCCCGACGCCGACGTGCTCGTCTTCGGTCACAGCCACATCCCCTGGGACAGCGTGGCGCACCGCCGCGACGGCTCCAGGCTGCGCTTGCTCAACCCCGGCTCCCCCACGGACCGCCGCCGCGAACCCGCGTTCACGTGGATGACGGCCACGATCAGCGGCGGCCGGCTCGACGAGGTGACGCTGCATCGCCTCCCACCGGGCTGAGCGCGGTCTCGCTCCTGGTCAGCGCCGCTTGTGCGCGCGGGCCCGGGGCTCCTTCTCCTTCTCCTTCTCCTTCTCGGGGGCGGGCCGGGACTCGGCCAGCGGTGAGGTGATGGGGGTGTCGTGGACCGCCTCGGGTTCGCGGCGGACCTTGATCAGGCTGGCGACGGTGGTGATCACCAGGACACCGACGATGACGCCGAGCGAGACCGCGATGCCGATCTCCGGCACGGGCACCGGCTCGCCACCGTTGATGAACGGCAGGGTGTTCTCGTGCAGCGCGTGCAGCACCAGCTTCACGCCGATGAACACGAGGATGACCGACAGGCCGTAGGACAGGTAGACGAGCTTGGCGAGCAGGCCACCGAGCAGGAAGTACAGCTGCCGCAGGCCCATCAACGCGAACGCGTTGGCCGTGAACACGAGATAGGCCTCCTGGGTGAGGCCGAAGATGGCGGGGATCGAGTCCAGCGCGAACAGCAGGTCGGTGAACCCGATCGCGAGCATCACCATGAGCATCGGGGTGGCCGTGAGCTTGCCGTCGATCCGCACGAACGACTTCGCCCCGTGGAAACCGTCCGTCACCGGGACGACCCTGCGGACCAGGCCCAGAGCGCGCGGCTCGGTGTACTCCTCGTCGTGGTCGGTGCCCTGGCGCACCAGGTTCACCGCCGTCACGACGAGGATCGCGGCGAACAGGTAGAACACCCAGCTGAACGCCGAGATCGCGGCCGCCCCGATGGCGATGAAGATGCCCCGCATGATCAGCGCGATGACGATGCCGACGAGCAGCACCCGGTGCTGGTGCTCGGCGGGCACGGCGAACGCGCTCATGATGATCAGGAAGATGAACAGGTTGTCCACCGAGAGTGAGTACTCGGTGATGTAGCCCGCGAAGAACTCCCCGGCGTAGACACCACCCGCGAAGTACCAGACACCGAGCCCGAACACCACCGCGAGACCCATGTAGAACAGCACCCACCGGGTGGCCTCACGCATCGTGACGGCGTGCGGGTTGTGGTCCACGACGAACAGGTCGACCAGGACGATGACGATGAGGCCGCCGATCGTGGCCAGCCACAGCCATGTGGGGACGTTCACGCGTGCCTCCAGGGGTGTACGGGCAGCATCAAGCAGCCCGAGGTCTCTCCCATCGGCCGTCGAACGGCCGACCCATGACGCCGGATGGCCTACCTGAGCGGCACGGTCACCGTGCTGACGACGTCATCGCGAGCGGGATACTCCCCTGCGGTCGGCCACCAGTGTGGCCGATGGGCCGTTCGGAGTGCTACCCGGGGGTTCCCGTCCGTGAGCGAACACACCCTTCGCGACCGGCCCGGTTCCCGGGCTCACGGCGGCTCACGGCACCGCCACGCAGGTTCGCCTAGCGTGGACGTCGTGCCATCCCCGAGGGCCCGCCGGACGGCGGCCGTCGCCGCGTTGACGGCGTTGCTGATCGCCTACCTGGCCGGGACCGCCGCTGCCGCGCCGTCCGCGCCCCGGGTCACCGAGCAACGCATCGAGGGCGCTGGTGTCAGCCTCGACACCACCCTCTACCTGCCGGCGAGCACCCCGGCACCGGCGGTGCTGCTGGCCCACGGCTTCGGCGGCAGCAAGGCCTCGGTGGACACGGACGCCCGGGACCTCGCCGCACGCGGGTTCGTGGTGCTCGCCTGGTCGGCGCGCGGGTTCGGGGCGAGCACCGGACAGATCGCGCTGGACTCCCCCGACGCCGAGGTCGCGGACGCCCGGGCGCTGGTGGACTGGCTCGCCACCCGGCCCGAGGTGACCCAGGACGGGCCGGGCGACCCGCGCGTCGGCGTCAGCGGGGCGTCCTACGGCGGGGCGCTCGCGCTGCTGCTCGCCGGGTACGACCCACGCGTGGACGCCCTCGCGCCCGTGATCACCTGGAACGACCTCGGGCAGGCGCTGTTCCCCAACGCCGCGGCGGCCTCCCCGCCACCGGTCGACACGCCCGCGCACGGGGTGTTCGGCGGCGACGGGGTGTTCAAGCGCGGGTGGGCGGGGGTGTTCTTCTCCTCGGGCGGTTCCGGCGAGGACGCGGGCGCCGGTCCGGCGGCCGGCGGTACCGTGCCCGCCAGCCCGGCACCCGACAGCCCGGCACCCGCCAGCCCGGCACCCGCCAGCCCGGCACCCGACAGCCCGGCACCCGACAGCTCCGCGCCCGGTGGCACCGGCGCGGGGCCCACCATCCCGGTCACCTGCGGCCGTTTCACCGCCGCGGCCTGCGCCGCCTACACCGACGCCGCGGTCAGCGGGCGGCTCTCCCCCGCGACCGCGCAGCTGCTGGCCCGCTCCTCCCCGGCGTCGGTGACGGGCCGGATCACCGCGCCGACCCTGCTCGTGCAGGGCGAGCAGGACACCCTGTTCGGCCTGGAGCAGGCCGACGCCAACGCGCGCCAGATCGCGGCCACGGGCGCCACCGTCAAGGTGCTGTGGTTCGCGGGCGGCCACGACGGCGCCGCGCCGGACGCGCGGGTGCGCGAGCAGATCGGCGAGTGGTTCGACTTCCACCTCGCGGGCCGTGGCGAGGATCCCGGCACCGGTTTCTCCTACGCGGTGGAGAGCGGGGTCCGTACGGGGGGCGACACCCCGACCGGTCGCACGATCGAGGCCGTGGACTACCCGGGCCTGCCGGGCACCGCGCCCGTTGCCGAGCTCCCGTACTCCCTGGCCGGTGAACCCCAGCTCGCCGTCCTCCCGCCGGGGGCCAACCCGGCCGCGATCACGTCGCTGCCCGGGCTGGGCGGGCGGATCGGCAGCGCGGGTGGGCGGATCGCGGCCGTCACCGCGGAGCTTCCGGGACAGTCCGCCCTCTTCCGCACCGACCCGATGGCCGAACCCGTGCTGGTCGCGGGCGCGCCCCGGGTCACGATCACGGTGGCGCGGGTGCCGGGCCAGCCGGCGACGGACGACGCGGTGCTGTTCGGCAAGGTCTACGAGGCCTCCCCGGACGGCCTGCGTGTGCTGCTCGGCGGCGCCGTCGCCCCGATCCGGGTACCGGTGCCCGCCGACGGGACCCCGGCACGGGTCACGGTCACGCTGCCTGCGGTCGTCGCGCCGATCGAGGCGGGCAACCGGCTCGTCGTCTCCTTCAGCACCACGGACCAGGCCTACGCCGCGCCCGCCGGACCCGCGGTATGGCGCATCGGCCTCGCCGACACCCGGCTGGCCGTCCCCGTCGTGCCGGGCGAGGCCGTCACCGCGAACACCGTCCCGCTGCTGCCCGCGCTGGGGATCGTGGGCGTGCTCGCCGCGGTGCTGGTCGCGTGGCTCGTGGCGCGGTGGCGCTCCCGCACGGCGGTGGTCCCGGTGCCGGACCCGGACGCCCTGCCGCTTCAGATCGCGGGCCTCGCGAAGACCTACAGGGGCGGGTTCACCGCCGTGCGCGAGGTCTCCCTCACCGTCGAGCGGGGGATGGTCCTCGGCCTGCTCGGCCCGAACGGCGCGGGCAAGACCACGGTGCTGCGCATGCTCATGGGCCTGATCAGGCCCACCTCGGGCACGATCCGCGCGTTCGGCGAGCCCGTCGGGCCGGGCGCGCCGGTGCTGGCCCGGATCGGGGCGTTCGTCGAGGGGCCGGGGTTCCTGCCGCACCTGTCGGGCGCGGAGAACCTGCGGTTGTACTGGGCCGCGACGGGTCGTCCGACGCACGAGGCGCACCTGGAGGAGGCACTGGAGATCGCCGGGTTGGGCGCATCGATCGAGCGCCGCGTCGGTACCTACAGCCACGGGATGCGCCAGCGGCTCGCGATCGCGCAGGCGATGCTCGGCCTTCCCGAACTGCTCGTGCTCGACGAGCCCACCAACGGGCTGGACCCCCCGCAGATCCATGCCATGCGCGCGGTGCTGCGCGACTACGCCTCGGGAGGGCGCGCGGTGCTCGTGTCGAGCCACCTGCTCGCGGAGGTGGAGCAGACCTGCTCGCACGTCGTCGTCATGCACCAGGGACGGGTCGTCGCCCACGGTGCGGTCGAGGAGATCATCGCGGGCGGCGGGGCCGCGAGCTTCGCGGTGGATGCGCCGCGGCGTGCGGCCGAGGTCCTCGCCGCGCTGGACGGGGTGCGCGACATCGTCATCGACGACCCGGCCGGGGACACCGGAGGCACCGAGGGCGCTGCCGGACCCGGCACCGTGCACGCCGAGCTGAACGGCATCCCGCGCGCGCAGGCCGTGCGGGCGCTCGTCGAGGCCGGGGTCGGGGTCGCGGGCGCGGGTCCGCGCCGGCGCCTGGAGGACGCGTTCCTGCAGCTCGTGGACGGGGGGCGGACCCGGTGAGCACCACAACGGCCCCCGCGACGGGCTACGACCCGCGGCGCACCCTGCCGCTGCGGGTCGAGCTGGTTCGCCAGCTGCGCCGACGCCGCACGCAGGTCACGTTCGGGCTGGTCGCGCTGTTGCCGGTGATCCTCTGGATCGCCTTCGAGCTCGCCGACGACGGCCCGCCGACGGGCTCGCTCAACCTCGTCGACCTCGCGAAGGGCAGCGCAGCGAACTTCGCCGTCTTCGCGCAGTTCGCCTCGGCCGGGTTCCTGCTGGTCGTGGTGGTGGCGCTGTTCTTCGGGGACACGGTCGCCTCGGAGGCGTCCTGGTCGAGCCTGCGCTACCTGCTTGCGGCACCGATCCCGCGGGCGCGGCTGCTGCGCCAGAAGGCGATCGTCGCGGCGGTGCTGTCGCTGGCGGCGATCCTGCTGCTGCCGATGGTTGCGCTGGGCGTCGGCACGCTCGCCTACGGGACGGGCAACCTGGTCACACCCACCGGGGAGTCGATGTCGTTCGCCACGGCCGCGGGGCGCGTGCTGCTCGGCGCGGTCTACATCGGTCTGCACCTGATGTGGGTCGCCGCGCTCGCGATGCTGCTGTCGGTGTCGACGGACGCCCCGCTCGGCGCCGTGGGTGGGGCGGTGATGGTGTCGATCGTGTCGCAGATCCTCGACCAGATCACCGCGCTGGAGGACCTGCGCGACGTCCTGCCCACGCACTACGCCAACGCGTGGGCGGCGCTCCTGGCCCAGCAGGTGGACTGGGGCGACATCACCCGCGGCGTGTTCTCGGCGGCGCTCTACGCCGCGGTGCTGGGGGCGGTCGCGGTCTGGCGGTTCGGTCGCAAGGACGTCACGAGCTGAGGGCGGGCGGGGCCGGTGGGCAGGCCGCCGCCACCTCGCACGGCTCGCCGCCGAGCCCACCTGTCCGGGTGTGCACCGAGTCAGCTGACCGGCTGACGGAGTGCACGCTCGGCGGGGCGGCCGAGCATCGGGTGTGTGCCGAGCCGGTCGGCGACCTGACCCGGTGCAAGCTCGGCGGGATCCACGCCAGCCACCGCGACGTCGGCCGGACGGTCCTCCGCGGTGGTCCGGGCAGCGTATTCCCGCCCTTCGGCGAAGCGAGGAGCATCGTGGGCTGAGGGGGCGCCGAATGCGGGCACGGGAGCCGAGCAGCCGAGGCACCGTCGTGCGCGACGGGGTCAGGGTCGACTACGACGTGTACGTCGCCCTCGATCCCGCGACGCCCGCGGCGCCGCCGATCGTGCTGCTCACGTCCTGGGCGATCGTCCATATGCGACAGTGGAAGGCGCAGGTGCCCTACCTCGCGCGGCACTTCACGGTCATCACGGTGGAGGGCCGCGGCAACGGGCGGGCCGACCGGCCGCAGGACGCCGCGGCGTACGCCGACCGCGAGTACGTCGCCGACGTGATCGCCACGATGGACGCCACCGGCACCGGGCGCGCGGTGATCGTCGGGCTGTCGATGGGCGGACGGCATGCCCTGCAGCTCGCCGCGTGGCACCCCGACCGCGCCGCGGGGGTCGTCGCCATCGGCACGGCGCTGCCCTGGCCGCTCCCGCCCGGCTTCGACGAGCCGCGGACGAGCTACACCGGCTGGGAGAAGGCCAACCGGCACTACTGGGCGGCGGACTTCCGCGGCTGGGCCGAGTTCT
Organism: Pseudonocardia sp.; assembly: GCA_050248815.1. GTDB lineage: Bacteria > Actinomycetota > Actinomycetes > Mycobacteriales > Pseudonocardiaceae > Pseudonocardia. The sequence continues at coordinate 28,001 of JBFWRR010000053.1, forward strand.
TCATGTCGCAGGTCTTCACCGAGCCGCACTCGATCAAGCAGCGCGAGGACGGCGTCGGCTGGGCGTTGGAGACCGATCCGCAGACCCTCGCGCTCACCGCACCCGGGATCGCGGAGCCGTCGGCGGCGGACGCCGAGGCCGTCTGCCGGGCCGTGCGGTGCCCGGTGCTGGTGGTGCACGGCGACGAGGACGGCATCGTCCCGTACCGGATCGGGGTGGATCTGGCCCGGTGGAGCGGCGGCGAGCTGGTCACCATCCGCCACGGGGGGCACGCGCCGACACTGCGGGAGCCCGTGCTGACGAACCAGCTGATCCGCGGGTTCACCGAGTCCCTCGTGCCCGGCACGCGCCGCCCCGTCGAGTGGACCAGGGCCCGGTACCGGCAGCGTCGGGCGCTGTTCGTCTGCTCCCCCATCGGGCTCGGCCACGTGCGGCGCGACCTGGCCGTCGCCGACGCGCTGCGCGTCCACCACCCGGACCTGGAGATCGACTGGCTCACCCAGCACCCCGTCACCCGGGTGCTCGCCGAGCGCGGTGAGCGGGTCCACCCGGCGTCGCGGTGGCTGGCCAGCGAGAGCGGGCACGTGGAGTCCGAGGCGGGCGAGCACGACCTCGCCGTGTTCGAGGCCGTCCGCCGGATGGACGAGATCCTGGTCAACAACTTCATGGTCTTCGCCGACCTCGTCGACGCCCAGCCCTACGACCTGTGGGTGGTCGACGAGGGCTGGGACATCGACCACTTCCTGCACGACAACCCCGAGCTCAAGCGCACCACGTACGCCTGGCTGACCGACTTCGTCGGCTGGCTGCCGATGCCCGAGGGCGGCGCGTACGAGACGATGCTCACCGGCGACTGGAACGCCGAACACGTCGAGCGGCGCAGGCGACTGCCCCGGCTGCGGGACCGGTCGATCTTCGTCGGAAACCCCGACGACCTCGTCGATCACCCGCTCGGCCCGGGCCTGCCCACCGTGCGGGAATGGGGCGTCGAGCGCTACGCCTTCGCGGGCTACGTCCGTGGCTCGCCGACCCCGGCCGACCGGGAGGCACTGCGGGCCACGCTGGGCTACGGCCCCGACGAGCGCGTCTGCGTGGTGAGTGTGGGGGGCTCGGGCGTCGGCGGCCACCTGCTCCGGCGGGCGATCGCCGCGTACCCGGTCGCCGAGAAGCGGATTCCGGGCCTGCGGATGGTCGTGGTCACCGGACCGCGGATCGACCCGGGCACCCTGACCGCTCCGGACGGGGTGACGGTGCACGGCTACGTCCCGGAGCTGCACCGCCATCTCGCGGCGTGCGACGTCGCCCTCGTCCAGGGCGGGCTCACCACCACCATGGAGCTGACGGCCGCGCAGCGCCCGTTCCTGTACGTGCCTCTGGAGCACCATTTCGAGCAGCAGATCCACGTGGCGCACCGGCTCGCCCGGTACGGGGCGGGCCGCCGGGTCGACTACGCCGACACCGATCCCGAGCAGCTCGCCGAGGCCCTCGCCGCGGAGATCGAGCGGCCGGTCGCGTACCGGCCCGTCGAGACCGACGGGGCCGACCGCGCGGCGGCTCTGCTCGCCGAGCTCCTGCAGTGGTGACGACGATGACCAGCAGCACCGCGACCCGCGGCGTCCCGGCCCCCTGGGGGAGACCGTCGCCGCACGGCTGATGAGCCCTGTCCGCGCGGCCGCGCGGACCCATCTGGACGAGGAGACCACGATGACGTACTACTCCGAGGAGACCCACGGCCCGCACGAGATCTTCGAGCTCGGGGACTACGAGCTGGAGAGCGGCGCGACGCTGCCCTCCGCCCGGCTCGCGTACAAGGTGCACGGAACGCTCAACGACGACCGCAGCAACGCCATCCTCTTCCCGCACATGTGGTCGGGCACGCCGAAGGCGATGGAGATCTTCATCGGCGAGGACCGTCCGCTCGACCCGAGCCGCTACTTCATCATCCTGCCCGGCCAGTTCGCCAACGGGTTCTCGTCGTCGCCGAGCAACACCCCGCCGCCGCTGGACGGCGGCAACTTCCCGAACGTCACGATCGGTGACGACGTCCGCGCGCAGCACCGGCTGGTGACCGAGCGCTACGGCATCGAGCGCCTCGAGCTCGTCCTGGGCTGGTCGATGGGCGCCGAGCAGACCTACGAGTGGGCCGTCCGCTATCCGGACATGGTCAAGCGCGCGCTGCCGTTCGCGGGCACCGCGAAGACCACGCCGCACGACTACCTCTGGGTCCGTGCCCACGAGGACGCCCTGAAGTCCGACCCCGCATGGGACGGCGGGCACTACCGCGACCAGGCCGACGTGCGCGAAGGCCTGCGCCGCCACGCCGAGCTGTGGTCGGTGATGGGGCTCTGCCCGAACTTCTACAAGGTCGAGGCGTGGCGCGGGCTCGGCTTCACCTCGCTCGACGACTTCGTCACCCGGTTCTGGGAGGCCTACTTCGCCCCGATGGATCCGAACAACCTCATCTGGATGGGCTGGAAGTGGCGCCACGGCGACGTGAGCCTGCACACCGGGGGCGACCTGGCGGCGGCGCTGGGCCGCATCACGGCACGGACGCTCGTCGTGGCGTTCTCGGGCGACATGTTCTTCCCGCCCGAGGACCTCATGGCCGAGGAGAGGCTGATCCGCAACAGCGAGTTCCGCATCGTCGACAGCCTCTGGGCGCACTTCGCGATGTTCTGCCTCGGCCAGTCCGACCGCGAGCAGATCGACGCCTGCATCGGGGACCTGCTCAAGGAACCCGCCTGATCCGGAGCCAGCCGGGCGTGCATCCGCTGTGCAGGTACCCCACCGTGCATGCGGCCCGCTGCGGTCGTCGTGGACGTCGTGCACCCCCTCCGTCCGGGGGGGTGCGCGCGCTGCGGCGAGACGGTAGGCAGGACTGGTCATCGTCGACGGAAGGACCACCATGCCCCGCTACGTCATCGAGCGCGACATCCCCGAGATCGGCACCGCGGAGCGCGACGCCCTGCGCGACGCGTCGGCCAAGTCCAACTCCGTGCTGGCCGACATGAAGGCCGAGCGCAAGAACATCCAGTGGGAGCACAGTTACGTCGCCGCGGACAAGACGTTCTGCATCTACGTCGCCGACGGCGAGGACCTCGTGCACGAGCACGCCCAGCGCAGCGGCTTCCCCGCAACGATCGTCACCGAGGTCAAGGGGATGATCGACCCTGTGACGGCGGAGGGGTAGCCACCGGATCCGGCGGACCGAGGCGGGTCCGCCGTGCGCGCGCGCGAACCCGATCACGAGGGCGTCGTCGAGCGGGACGGGGTGCGGATCGGCTACGAGGTCCACGGGACCGGCGGGCCGGCGGTCGTGCTGCTCACGTCCTGGGCGATCATCCACATGCGGCAGTGGAAGTTCCAGGTGCCCTACCTCGCCCGGCGCTTCCGGGTGATCACCGTCGAGGGGCGGGGCAACGGCCGGGCCGACCGACCGGACGCGGACGAGGCCTACGACGACCGGGAGTACGTCGACGACGCGATCGCCGTCATGGACGCGACCGGCACCGACCGTGCGGTCATCGTGGGCCTGTCCCTCGGTGGGCGGCACGCGCTCCAGCTCGCGCCGCTACCCGCGGCTGCGCGACCGGTCGATCTTCGTCGGCAACCCCGGCGACCTCGTCGACGTCCCCCTCGGGCCGGACCTGCCGACCGTGCGCGAGTGGGCCCTGGAGCGCTACGCGTTCCCCGGCTACGTCAGCGGGTCCACCCCGCCCGCCGATCGCGAGGCACTGCGGGCCGAGCTGGGGTACCGGCCCGACGAGCGCGTCTGCCTGGTCACGGTCGGCGGGTCGGGCGTCGGGGGCCACCTCCTGCGCCGGGCGGTGGAGGCGTTCCCGCACCTCGAGAAGCGCGTACCGGGGCTGCGGATGATCGCCGTCGCAGGCCCGCGGATCGACCCCCGCTCGATCCCCGCTCCGGACGGCGTCGAGGTCCACGGATACGTCCCCGACCTGCACCGCCACCTCGCGGCGTGTGACGTCGCGCTCGTGCAGGGCGGGCTCACCACGACGATGGAGCTGGTCGCGGGCCGCAGGCCGTTCGTGTACGTCCCGCTGGAGCACCACTTCGAGCAGCAGGTGCACGTGCCGCAGCGCCTCGCCCGGTACGGCGCGGGGCACCGCACGGACTACGCCACGACCCGCGACCCGCAGGCCCTCGCGGCGGCGCTCGCGGCGCAGATCGACCGGCCGGTGGACTACCGGCCGGTCGAGACCGACGGCGCCGCGCGCACCGCGGCGATGCTCGCCGAGCTGCTCTGATCCGCCCGACCCGTCGCCGATCCGCCCCGTCAGGACGGTCCCACGAGGGCGGCCGCCATCACCCCGACGCCACCGACGAGCAGGGCGATTCCCACCGGCACGACCAGCCGCACCCCTCGACGGCCGGTCTTCTCGATCACCATCACCCCGGTGAGCAGGAGCATCCAGAGTAGGCCCGCGACCCCCGTCACGAACATCACCAGCATCAGCGCCCAGCAGCAGCCCAGGCAGGACAGCCCGTGGCGCGCCCCGACCGACCACCCGCCGCCGAACCCGCGGCGGTAGCCGTGCCACAGGAACGCCGTCGGGTTGCGGCACGCCGCCAGGCAGGCCTCCTTCAGCGGGCTGAACTGGTAGGCACCGGCGAGCACCAGCGCGGCGCCCAGCACCAGCCCGGGCCGGGTCGCGAGCGGCTCCCAGCGGCCCACGAGGGCATTCACGCCCGCGGCGCCGAGCAGCGCGACCGGCACGAACGCGGCCCAGACGACCACGTAGCCCAGGTACAGGCCCGCCCGCGCACGGCCCGGGCGGGGCGCCCGGGCACTCACCACCGCGAACATCCGGACGAGCGGGGCGATGGTCGGGAGCATCATCGCCCCGATCATCACCAGCCACGCCGCCGCCGCACCGGCAACGCCCGCCACGGTGACGGGCACCGGGCCGCCGTGCGCACCGTGGTCACCGCCCAGCGCGAGGCCGAGGATGACGGCCCAGCACACCGCGACGACGACGGCGAGCGGCGCGACCGGGTCGGTCACCCCCGCACGCGGCGGTGCCAAGGAACTCCCGGCCACGGCTCAGGCCGTGAAGCGGAACGAGCCCTGCACCGAGTTCATCCCCGAGATGTCGACGTCCGGCCGGCCGAGCAGACGCCCGTCGCGGCGGTACACACCGGCCGTCCCCACATAGGCGGGCGAGCCCGGGATCGTGGAGAACACGGCGTCGGACATCGTGGTCGGCCGGCCCGTGGCGCCCATCAGCGGGGTGAGCTCGGCGTAGGCGACGGGGCTGTCGGGAGGCCCGATGCGCAGGGTGCCCGCACCCTCCCGCACCTCGGCGCTGATCGGCGTCCGCTCGACGGCCACCACCTCGCCGACCAGCGCGGCGAGGTCCGCGATCGCACCGCCGAGCTTGCCGGTGAAGACGTTCAGCAGCGCCTCCTCCTGCTCCGCGCTGCACCGGTCGTCCACGTAGACGACCGCCTTCCAGCTCCCGGCGAGCACGTTGCCGGGGATGTGCACCACGAGGACGATCACCCGGTCCGACACGTCGACGCCCTGCACCGCGCCGCGGTCGACGCACCACGCGACCGTGCCCTGGCAGTTGCCCCCGTCCGGGTCCAGCCCGACCCAGCACGGGCAGACGGCGGCGCACGTGCACACCTCCAGCAGCCTGCCCTCGATGTCGTATGTGCTCTCGACCGACGTGGTCATGGCGGCCTCCTTCCCCGTTCGCTCAGGTGTGCTCAGGTGTAGGCCACGGTGGGCACCTGCGGTATCGGGAGAACCATGTAGGCGGCTCAGCCCGAGGCCGTCACGACCCGCGCCGCCACCTCGGCCCGGTTCTGCGCGCCGAGCTTGCGGATGATGTTGTGTACGTGCGTCTGCGCGGTCTTCTCGGCCATGCCGAGGGCGCGCGCGATCTGGCGGTTGGTGTGGCCCCGGGCCACCAGGCCCGCCACCTCGCGTTCCCGGCGGGTCAGCGGATCCGGCGGGCCCGCGAGCACCGCCCGGGCCAGCGCGACCGCGGCCTGCTGCGGCGCGGCCCGCCCGGTGCAGCGTTCCCGGTCGGCCGCGTCGGGCCCGAGATCGCGACCCACCGACCGCACGACGCCGACGTGCTCGTCGCGGTCCTCCTCCGGCAGCGGCGCGGCGATCCGCTCGCGCAGCGCCTCGGCGGCCCCGAGAAGGCGCGCAGCGGAACGCGCCTCCCCGCCGTGCGCGCAGCACACCGCGGCGGTCGCCTCCAGGCACTGAGCGAGCCCGCGCGCGTCGTCGGCCGCCTCGTGCCCCCCGATGGCCTCGGTGAGCAGCGCCGACGCAGCGGCGACCCGACCCCGTCGCAGCTCGACGGTGGCGAGCGCCCACGCCGTGCAGCCGACGCCCCAGGCGTGGCCGGACTCCCGGAAGTGCGGGAGGGCCGCGCGCAGGTGCGTGAGCGCCTCGTCGGTCCGCCCCTGCTGGCGGGCGAGCAGACCCCGGTCGTACCTGGACCAGGCCACCCCGTTCGCGTTGCCCAGCCTGCCGTGCAGCAGGCCCGCGCGCCGGTAGTGGCGGATCGCCGCCGGGTGGTCGTGACCGGCGCGGGCGGCATGGCCGAGGAACGCCTCCGCGATCGCGGTGCGCCGGACGTCGCCCGAGCGCTCGCTGACCGCGATGCACGCGCCGAGCCGGGTCCGCGCCCGGTCGAGATCGTCCGCCCCGACCGCGACGACGCCGGCGGCCAGCAGCACGGCCGCGAGCGCGTCATCGGGCACCGCGACGCCGCGTGCCCCCGCCGCGTCGACGGCGTCGACCGCCTGCTCGATCACCGCGCGCCCGTCGCCGAGCCTGCCGCGGATGTAGGCGTCCCAGCCCAGCGTGGCCGCGAGGCGCAGCATCGGGTCCGGGTCGTCGGTCGCGCGGGCCCAGCCCAGCGCCGCCCGCAGGTTGCCCTCCTCGACGATCGCCTCGACGTCCGCCGTGCCTTCGTGCGCGGTGCCGATGCGCGCCTCGATCCGTGCGGCCCGGCCGGCGAAGTAGCGGGCGTGACGTGCGCGGGTCCCGTCGGTCTCCCCGCTCGCGTCGAGCAGGTCGGCGGCGAACTCGCGCAGGCTCTCCAGCATCGCGAACTCCGCCACCTCCCCGCGACGCGTCCGCCGCTGCAGCAGGCTCTTGTCCACGAGCGACTGCACCAGGCCCTCGGCGCCGTCGAGCGCGCACACCTGCTCGATCGCATCGAGCGTGGCACCCCCGCTGAACACGGCGGCGCGGCGGAACAGCATCCGCTCGCGTGGCCCGAGCAGGTCGTGGCTCCAGGCGAGGGCGGCGCGCAGCGTGCGGTGACGCTGCGGCAGGTCGCGTGCCGTACCGGTGAGCACGGAGAGCCGGTTGCGCAACCGGAACGTCAGCTCACCCGGCGTGAACAGGCGCAGCCGCGCCGCGGCCAGCTCGAGGGCGAGCGGCAGCCCGTCGAGCCGGATGCAGATCTCGGCGAGCGCGCCCGCGTTCGCCGAGCTCACACGGAACGTGGGATCGAAGGCCGCCACCTCGCCGACCAGCATCTGGACGGCGGGCGCGGCGGCCGTCCGTTCCGGGCCGTCCTTCGCGGCGGGCAGCGCCAGTGGCGCGACGGGCACCTCGTGCTCGCCCCGCAGCCGCAGCCGCTCGCGGCTCGTCACGAGCACCCGCAGCGCGGGGAACGCGGCCAGGACCTCCGCGACCGCCGGTGCCGCGTCGAGCACGTGTTCGAAGTTGTCGAGGACCGCGAGCACCGCGACACTGTCGGGTCCGCGGGTGCGGGCCCGGTCCGACACGCCGAGCGCGCCCAGCGCCGCGCCGCGCACGAGGGTCGGATCGCGGATCGTCGTGAGGTCGACGAACACCGCAGGATCGGGCGCCGCAGCGGCCGCGGCGATCGCGAGGCGGGTCTTCCCCACGCCGGGCGGTCCCGTGACGGTCACCAGCCGCCGCTCGCCCAGCAGCCGCGCGAGCGCGGCGCAGTCCTCGCCGCGACCGACGAGCGGACCCGGCGGTACCGGCAGCCTGTTCCCCGACAGGCCCGACCCCCTGTGCCGGGCCCTCACCGCAGGTCACCCCGGCTGGACGTCGTGGCCGACGCGAGCATCCCGCCATTGCAGCCCTCCGCCGGGCTCATCGCATCCGCCGTCCGGCCGACACCGACCCGGTTCCGGCCCCGCGGCGCTCGCACACACCCCGCGGCGCTCGCACACCCCGCCTGCGCTGTGTGCGACCATCCCCGGCCCGGTGCGACAACCGAACGTGTGTGCGAGCAACCCGAGGGACGGCGCACGGGCGGACCCGGTGCATTCTCCTGCCCGACAAGGACCGGATGTCCGATCACGTTAGGTCAGGTTAGCCTATGGATATTCACCTGAAGATGTGATCTCCTTTCGGGCGTTCGACGACGCCCGGTACCGATGGGCATGTTCGCCGGTGAAGGAGGCCATGTGCCGCTCGCTCCCCACCATCGCCGCCGCATGCCCGTACTCGTCATCGCCGCGCTCGCGGGGATGCGCCACCGACCCGGCGGCGACACCCGTGCAGGCCGCCGACGCCCCGTTGCGCTACTCCGCGGAGCTCGACGCCGCGGCGACGACGTACCACGCCTACGTCGTGGAGCAGGCCGACCTGCTCCGTACCCGGACGGCCCGGTTCGTGCGCGCCGTCGAGGCGCGCGACGTCGGCACCGCGAAGTCGCTCTACGCCTCCGCGAGGGCGCCGTGGGAGCGCATCCAGGTGGCCGCCGAGGACATCGAGCTGGACTCCGCGATCGACGGCTCCGGCGTCGGCCTCGAACCCGGGGAGAGCTTCACGGGCTTCCACCGCCTCGAACAGGATCTCTGGGTGACCGGGCTCCAACCGGACAGCGCGGACGTCGCCCTGGCGCTGCAGAAGGACGTCGACACGCTCGCCGCGGGCGTCGCGGACCTGGAGCTGGACGGTGAGTCGCTCTGCGGCGGGGCCAAGGAGCTCCTCGACTTCGCCGTCGTCACCACCCTCGACGGCGTGGAGAACCCGCACTCCGGTACCGACCTGTCGGACCTCGCGGCGCGAGCCGAAGGCTCGCAGGCCGCCGTCGAGACGATGCGGCCCCTGCTCACGCAGGTCGACCCGGCGCTGCTGGCGCGGATCGACCGGGGCTTCGCCGGGCTGCGCACCGTCCTCGACACGCACCGCAGCGGCTCCGGCTACGTCGCGTACGACCAGCTGACCCCGGCGCAGCTGTCCGAACTGGCCCACGCACTGGACGCCGTCGGCGAACCGGTCAGCAAGCTCGGCGGGACGGTGATGGTCTGATGACCGGGATGTCACGGCGCACGGTGCTCGGCCTGGCCGGGGCGGGCGCGGCGATCGCGGGTGCGGGGGTCGCGGTGGGGGTCGGGATCGACCGGGCGGTGTCCGCGCCGGACCGGTCCGACGTCGTGCCGTTCCGCGACGCCCACCAGGCCGGGATCACCACCGAGGCCCAGGACCACCTCTACATCGTCGCCTTCGACGTGAGCACGGCCGACCGCGCCGAGCTCGTCGCCCTGCTCCGGCGCTGGACGGACGCAGCGGAGCGGATGACCCAGGGCGGGGAGGCCGCTCCCGGCGGGGCGGTCGACGGCCACCCCGGGGCGCCGCCGGACGACACCGGCGAGGCGCTGGGCCTGCCGCCCGCGCGGCTGACGATGACGTTCGGGGTCGGGCCGACGCTGTTCACCCGCTTCGGGCTGACCGGCCAGCAGCCCGCGAAGCTCGTCGAGCTGCCGCTGTTCCGCGGCGACCGGATCGACCCGGCGATCAGCGGCGGCGACCTCGTCGTCCAGGCCTGCGCCAACGACCCGCAGGTGGCGGTGCACGCGGTGCGCAACCTGGTGCGGATGGGCTTCGGCACCGTCACGGTGAAGTGGTCGCAGCTGGGCTACGGCCGCACCTCGGCGACCGTCACCGGCCAGGAGACCCCGCGCAACCTGTTCGGCTTCAAGGACGGCACGCGCAACATCCTCGCCGAGGACACGGACCTGCTGGAGCGCCACGTCTGGGTGCAGCCCGGTGACGGGCCGGACTGGCTCGCGGGCGGAAGCTACCTCGTCGCACGCCGCATCCGCATGATGATCGAGCCCTGGGACCGCACGTCGCTCGCGGAGCAGGAGGAGATCATCGGCCGGTACAAGGGCAGCGGTGCGCCGATCGGACAGACCGGGGAGAAGGTCGAGATCAACTTCGCGTCGCTGAAGTCGGACGGCGAGCCGAACATCCCGATGGAGGCGCACGTGCGCCTCGCCCACGCCGACAACCTCGGCGGCGTGCGGATCCTGCGCCGCGGCTACAACTTCGTGGACGGTGTGGACCAGCGCGGGCACCTCGACGCCGGCCTGTACTTCATCGCGTTCATGCGCGACCCGGTGGCGCAGTTCGTCCCCATGCAGCAGGAGCTGTCCACCAAGGACGTGCTCATGGAGTACATCGTGCACACCAGCTCGGCCCTGTTCGCCTGCCCGCCGGGCCCCGCGGCCGGCGGGTACTGGGGGGACACGCTCTTCGCGTGACGTGGTCTCCCGCCGGACGGACGCAGGCGGGAGACCACGCCGGTCTCACAGCGTGGCGCGGATCGCGCGCACCACGTCGTTCGCCGCCTCCATGTGCAGCATGTGGCCGGCCTGCACCCGCTGCAGCTCGACCCCGTCGGGCACGGGCAGGATGCGGTCCGCGGACCCCCAGATCACCGTCACCGGGACCCCCGATCCCGCGAGCAGGCCGGGCGTGTCGATCGCCTGCCGGTCGCCGTCCAGGAGGGTGGCGAGCAGGGCGGCCAGCGCCTTGTCCACGCCGTCGAGGCGCTTGTAGCGCAGCAGGTCGTCCACCAGCTGGCGGGTGACCAGCGCCTCGTCGGCGAACAACCGCCCGAGCAGGGGCTTGAGCTCGCGCCGGGAGGTCGCCGCCGCGAAGCCGCGCAGGTACTCGGCGTCCGCGTCGGCGGTGTATCCCGCCGGGGCGAGCAGCGCAAGCGACGCCACCCGCTGCGGTGCGGCGCCCGCCACGGCGGCGACGACGGCGCCGCCGAGGGAGTGCCCGACCAGGTGTGCCCGGTCGATCTCCAGCGCGTCCAGGAACCCGGTGACCGTGTCGGCCAGCATCCGCAAGGAGCCGTCGCCCACGTCCTTGCCCGACGCGCCGTGCCCGGGCAGGTCGAGCGCGTGCACGGTGTGCACGTCGGCGAGCGGCTGCTGGACGAACAGCCAGGAGTTCTTGTCCCCGCCGAAGCCGTGCACGAGCACCACCGGGTCGCCCGACGGCACCTCTGCCGCGAGCGTCAGGTAGGAGATCGGGCGCCCGCCGATCTCGACGACCTGCGGCTGCGGTTCGTCGGCGACCTCCAGCGCACCGGACTCGACGGCCGCCCGCGCCTCCTCGACGACGGCGTCGATCTCCTCGTCGGGCACCTCGGCCGGCGCGAGGACGGCGAGGACGGCCCCGACCGGGAGATCGGCCCCCGGCTCGGCGACGATCCGCCGGAGCAGCCCGCTCACGGGCGACTCCAGCGTTCCGGCGATCTTGTCGGTCTCGATGTCGACGACGTCGTCGCCCTTGGCGATCTCCTCCCCCGGGGACACGAACCACTCGACGATCTTCCCGGTGGTCATCGACAGGCCCCACTTGGGCATCGTCACCCGCTGGATGCGCTCGTCGCTCATGAGCACCCCCGCAGGCTGCGTCGCACGGCCATCAGCCCGTCACCCCCGGTACTCCACGGCCGTCTTGACCGCGTTCGCGACCCGCTGGGCGTCCGGGATGAACAGGTCCTCGAGCGCGCCGGTGAACGGCACCGGCGTGTGCGGGCCGGTCACCATCTGGACGGGTGCGCGCAGCGAGGAGAACGCGTCCCGGGCGACGACCGCGGCGATGTCGGTGGCCAGCGAGCAGCGGGGCGTCGCCTCGTCGACCACGACGAGGCGCCCGGTGTTCTCCACCGACTCGAGGATCGTGTCGAAGTCCATCGGGCTCACCGTCCGCGGATCGACGATCTCGGCCTGCACACCCGCGGAGGCCAGCTCGTCCGCGGCGGCCTGCGCCATCGACACCATGCGGCCGATCGCGACGATCGTGACGTCGGCCTTGCCATGGGGCCCCTCCCGCACGATGTTCGCCTCGCCGAACGGGATGGCGTAGCTCTCCTCCGGCACCTCGGCCGCGACGTCGTAGAGCATCTTGTGCTCGGCGAAGATCACCGGATCGTCATCGCGGATGGCCTGGATGAGCAGCCCCTTGGCGTCGTAGGCGTTCGACGGCGCCACGACCTTGAGCCCGGGGATGTGGGTGAACACCGACAGCAGCGACTGCGAGTGCTGCGCGGCCGCCCGCAGGCCCGCGCCCCACATCGTGCGGATCACGACCGGGGTGACGGCCTTCCCGCCGAACATGTACCGGAACTTCGCGGCCTGGTTGAAGATCTGGTCGAAGCAGACGCCCATGAAGTCGATGAACATCAGCTCGGCCACCGGTCGCATCCCGCCGGTCGCCGCACCGACCGCGGCCCCGATGAACGCGGACTCCGAGATCGGGGTGTCGAGCACCCGGCCCGGGAAGCGGTGGTAAAGGCCCTTCGTGACCCCGAGCACGCCGCCCCAGGCGTCCATCTCGCCCGGCGAGCCCTCACCGCCCGCGTTGTCCTCGCCCATCACGATGACGGACGGGTCGCGCTCCATCTCCTGGGCCAACGCCTCGTTGATCGCCTCACGATAGGTGATGCTGCGATCTCCCTGTGCCATCGCTCGCTCCTCTCAGTACGAGACGTAGACGTCGGTGAGCAGGTCGTCCGCGCCCGGCTGCGGTGCCGACCTGGCCTCGGCGACCGACTCGTCGATCAGCCGTGCGACCTCGGCGTCCACCCGGTCGAGGTCGCCGTCGGAGACCTGGCCGCCCTCGGTGACGCGGGCACGGAAGCGCTTGAGGCAGTCCAGCTTCTCGCGGGCCTCGGCGACCTCCCGGCCGCGGTAGAGCTGCTGGTCGCCCTCGAAGTGCCCGAAGTAGCGGGTGAACTTGACCTCGATCAGCGTCGGGCCGCCGCCCTCGCGCGCGCGGGCCACGGCCTCGCCCGCCGCCTCATGGACGGCGAAGAAGTCGAAGCCGTCCACGATCACGCCGGGCATGCCGAACGCGGCCGCGCGGTCGGCGATGTCGTCGCTCGCCACCGACCAGGACGACGACGTCGACTCGGCGTAGCCGTTGTTCTCCGCGACGAAGATCGTCGGGAGGTTCCAGATCGTCGCGAGGTTCATCGACTCGAACGTCGTGCCCTGGTTGGACGCGCCGTCGCCGAAGAACGCCACGGCCACGCCGCCGTCGCCCTTGTACTTCGACGCGAGCGCGCGCCCGCAGATCAGCGGCGGCCCGCCGCCGACGATGCCGTTCGCACCGAGCATGCCCTTGGCCACGTCGGCGATGTGCATCGAGCCGCCCTTGCCGCGGCACGAGCCGGTGGCCTTGCCGAAGATCTCGGCCATCATCTCCTTGACGTCGACGCCCTTGGCGATGCAGTGGCCATGCCCCCGGTGGGTGGAGGCGACGGCGTCGCGGCCGTCGAGGTGCGCGCACACGCCCGCCGCCGAGGCCTCCTCCCCCGCGTACAGGTGCACGAACCCGGGGATGTCGCCACCCGCGAACTCGTCGTGCACCCGCTCCTCGAACGCGCGGATGGTGCGCATCACCCGGTAGGCGTCGAGCAGTTGCTCCGCCGACAGGTCGGTGCCGGTGGACAGCGTGCCGGTCATACCATCACGATCCCTCCGTCGATCACGACCGACTGCCCGGTCATGTAGTTCGAATCCGGTCCGGCGAGGTAGGAGACCAACCCCGCGACGTCCTCGGGTGTCTGCACCCGGCCCAGCGTGATGAGCTGGGAGTACTGCTTCATGGCCTCGCCCTTGGCGGTGCCGAGGTAGCCGCCGAGCTGGTCGTCGATGAGCTCCCACATCGCGGTGTCGACGATGCCTGGGCAGTAGGCGTTGACGGTGATCCCGTGCGGGGCGAGCTCCTTCGCCGCGGCCTGCGTGAGGGCGCGTACGCCGAACTTGGTCGCGCTGTAGTGCCCCAGCCGGTCGAACCCGGAGTGCCCGGCGATCGACGCGGCACTGATGATCTTTCCGCCGATGCCCTGGGAGATCATCTGCTCGGCGGCCGCCTGCAGGCACCAGACGACGCCGAAGACGTTCACCTCGAACATGCGCTGCAGGTCCGCGGCCGTCAGCTCGCGCAGCGTCTTGACCTGGGCGATCCCGGCGTTGGCGACCATGACGTCGACGCTGCCGAACGCCTCGGCGGCGCTCTCGACCATGCCGAACACGGCGTCGCGGTCGGTGACGTCTGCGGGCAGGGCGACGGCCCGGCCGCCCGCGTCGGTGATCTCGGCGGTGACGGCCTGCGCGGTCGCCTCGTCGACGTCGTTGACGGCCACGGCGTGCCCGTCGCGGGCCAGCCGCAGCGCGATGGCGCGCCCGATCCCGCGGCCACCTCCGGTGACGACGGCGGCACTCACGCCAGGACCTCCTTCGGGGAGACGAGGATCTTCACGTTCTCCTCCTTGTTGTCGATGAGCTCGCGGAACCCGCCGTCGACGAGGTCGTCGAGCCCGATCCGGCCGGTGATGAACTGCTCGGCCGCGACCTTCCCGTCGGCGAGCAGCGAGATCGTGTCGGGATGGTCGTCGCAGTAGGCCAGCGATCCGACGACGTCGACCTCGGCGAACACGAGGTCGTTCACCTGCACCGTCGCCGGTCGGCCCCAGATCGCCACGTTGACGACCCGGCCGCCGGGACGGACCGAGTGGATGGCGGCGGCGAGCACCGCGTCGATCCCGGCGCACTCGAACGCGACGTCCGCACCCGCGCCCATCGTGAGGTCGCGCACCGCGTCCGGCACGTCGGTCACGGTCGGGTCGATGACCACGTCGGCGCCCGCGACCGTCGCCTTCTGCTTGCGGACCGCCGCCGGCTCGACGGAGATCACCTGGCCTGCGCCGATCGCCTTGAGCGACGCGGCGGTGACCAGCCCGATCGGTCCCGCGCCGAAGACGACGGCGGTGCCACCCGGGGTGATCCCGGACAGCCGCGCGGCGTGGTAGGCCACCGCCAGCGGCTCCACGAGAGCGCCGATGTCGGTCGGGATGTCCCCTAGCGGATGGGCCCACCGGGCGTCCACCACGCACTTCTCGGCGAATCCGCCCTGCTGGCCCGCCAGGCCGACGAAGCCGAGCGAGCGGCAGATGTTGTAGCGGCCCGCGGCGCACGCGGCGCAGGTCCCGCACACGAGGTAGGGCTCGACGGCGACGCGATCGCCCTCCGCGACGTTCGTCACGCCGTCGCCGACGGCGGAGACGACGCCGGCGAACTCGTGGCCCATCACCACCGGCAACTCCTCGCCGGTGATCGGGTGCGGCGAGCCCTTCGGTGGGATGAAGATCGGGCCCTCGAGGTACTCGTGCAGGTCGGTGCCGCAGATGCCACACCAGTCGACGCTGACCTCCACCTGGCCGGGGCCGACCCTGGTCTCGGGGACCTCCTCGATGCGGATGTCGCCCGGCCCGTGGAAACGTGCTGCCTTCATTCACTGCTCCCGATTCTGTGGACGATGCTGTCGGGGCTGTCGGGGCTGTCGGGGCTGTCGGGGCTGTCGGGG
>JBFWRR010000054.1:0-42884 GCA_050248815.1 Pseudonocardia sp.
ATCACCCGCGCCGGCTTCTCCGGCAGGCGGCGTGGCGGCGGATCCGGGAGCAGGCCCCCCGTCGGGCGCGTGCCCGTTCGGGGGAGCGGGGCCGTCGCCGGTCGGCGATCCGGCCTCCTGGGCGGTCTGCTCGTCGGACGCGGATTTCCGCTCCGCCATGGGCGTCGTTCCCCTTCTCCGGTCGATGCGTCGTTGCGGCCTCTACAGGTAGAGCCCGGTGCCGTGCTCGGGCCGTTCGGAAGCCATCGCGTGCAGCTCGCGCTCCCGCATGATGAGGTACGTCGATCCCTGTACCTCGACCTCGTACTGGTCCTCGCGGGCGAACAGCACCCGGTCGCCCACCTTCACGACGCGCACGTGCTGCCCGACGCCGAAGACCTCGCCCCAGACCAGCCGCTTGGCGACCTCGGCGGTCGCCGGGATGACGATGCCGGCGCTGCTGCGCCGCTCGCCCATGCCGTCGACGATCTTCACCATCACCCGGTCGTGCAGCATCTGGATCTGGAGCTTCGGGTCCTGCACCGGCCAGATGCTACGGGCCGCCGGCGGTCCGCCCTGTCCCGGCCCGGTGTCCGGGCCCGAAACGGGAGAGCCTCGCGACGCCGACAGGGTCGGGGGTCTGCCGGCGCCGCGAGGCTGACGGTGAAGTCGGTGCAGCCCGTGCGGGTGTTACGCGATCACGACTGGGCGAGCAGGTAGCGGCCGAAATGCGGGACTGTGAACGCGATCTGGCCGCGCTGGGCGCTGAACACGAGCCCCTTCTTCAGAAGGCTGTCGCGGGCCGGGGACAGCGACGACGCCCGCCGGGCGAGATGCTCGGCGATACCCGCGGTGCCGACGGGTTCGTCGCGGCCGTCGGTCAGCTCGGCCATCGCACGCAGGTACTCGCGCTCGGCGGGGGTGGCGCGCTCGAACCGCGAGCCGAAGAAACCGACGGCGAGCTCGGCCTCCGCCTCGGGCGCTGCGAGGCGGACGTCGGCGACCGCGATGGGGCTGCGCGGGGCGGCGTCCCACGCGGCCTTGCCGTAGGCCTGGACGAAGTACGGGTAGCCGCCGGAGGCGTCGAACAGGGCGTCGAGCGCGGCGGTGTCGAACGTGGCGTCCTCGCGCTCGGCCGGGGCGAGGAGCGCGAGATCGGCGTCCTTGCGGTCCAGCGGGCCGATCCGGACGTAGCGGAACAGGCGCTCGGAGTACGACTTGGACGCCGAGAGCACCGCGGGCAGGTGCGGCAGCCCCGCCCCGACGACCACGAGGGGCGCCCGGGACTGGGAGAGCTCGTGGCAGGCCGCGCACAGCGCCGAGATGTCGTCGGGGCGCAGGTCCTGCATCTCGTCGATCAGGATCGCCACGCCCGTGCCGACCTCCTGAGCGAGCGTGGCGACCTCGGTGAACAGCTCGACGAGGTCGATCTCGATGTCGCCGGAGTCCGCGCGCCCGCTGCGGACGGGGACGTCGATGCCGGGCTGCCAGCGTTCGCGCAGCTTCGCCGAGTCCGGAGCGGCGCGCAGCACGAATGCCTTGAGCACGCCGAGGACCTCGTCGACCTGCTCCGGCGCCCGGTGGCGGACGGCGATGTCACGGATGGCGCGATGCAGCGCGGCCGACAGCGGACGGCGCAGGTCCGCCTCCGGCCGGGCCTCGATCTTGCCGGCACCCCAGCCCGCCCGCACGGCCATCGAGCGCAGCTCCCCCAGCAGCACGGTCTTGCCGACGCCGCGCAGCCCGGTGAGGACGAGGCTGCGTTCGGGGCGCCCGCGGGCGACCCGTTCCAGCACGATCTCGAACGCGTCGAGCTCCTTGTCCCGGCCGGCCAGCTCGGGTGGGCGCTGACCTGCGCCGGGGGCGAACGGGTTGCGCACGGGATCCACGGATCGGACGGTATCCGGCATTCTTCGCAGCGCCGTAGATATCGCTATCGAGGGCGATGGCGTGTCGCCGATCGGGTTGTATCGGGCTTTCTCGCGACCGCCCGAGAGAGGACGAGAGAGCGACATGGCGCTCCCTCGGCGTCTCTACCGATTTCTCGGTCGAAAGCGATACTCGCCGATACGTGCCGATCTGGTTGGCTGGTGGACGTGGGAACGATCGTCACCGAGGGCGCCGGACGCGTCGAACAGCCGGGCGACCGCGCCGAGCTGGACCTGCGGTTCGAGGGTGCGGGCACGGACCGCGCGTCCGCCGTCGCGGCACTCGGCGCACGGATGGCGGCCGCGGCAGGCGCCCTGGAGCACCCGGCCCTGAAGGTCCGTCACCGCAGGCTGTGGGTCGGCACCCGGTGGCGTGAGGACGTCGTCGTCGGGGCGCAGGCGGTGGAGCACCTCGACGTCGTCGTGACGGACGTGGCCGCGCTGGAGGAGATCCTCGCCGCACTCGTCGCCGCCGAGCCCGCCGGCCTGGGCGGCCCGCGCTGGACGCTGGCCGACGAGGCAGCGGCCCGCCGGGAGGCGCAGAAGCGCGCCGTCGCGGACGCGCGGGACCGGGCCGAGGGTTACGCCGACGCGCTCGGCGGCACGCTGGGCGCGTTGATCTCGCTCGGTGACGCGGGAGCCCACCAGCCCGCGCCGCGGATGATGGCGATGGCGGCCCGCGAGGCGGCCGTGCCGGACGTGCGCGACCTCGGGCTGGAGCCCGAGCCGGTGGAGGTCACGGCGCGGTGCACGGCCACCTGGGAGCTGCTCACCTGACCGACGGCGCGGCGCTCGCGCGGGCGCGCCGCCGCAGCGGATGGCGCCGCCGGTGACGGACATGTCCCCCACGCTGCCCGAGCCGACTCGCGGCTCACTCCAGGAGCGGGTCAGCGGTCGTCGGACGGACCCTCGACGATCTCCCCGTCGATCACCGGCCCCAGCTCGCGGCGTGGGACCGTGACCCGTTCCTCGGTGAACCCGCCGACCACCTCACCGTCCACGATCGGGCCCGACGACCGGATCCGGGCCGTCCGCAGGTCCGGGTGGCGCTCCTCGGCCGCGCGGACCAGCCGCCTGCGCACCAGCGCCCGGGTGGGCGGCAGCACCAGCAGCAGCCCCGCGACGTCCGTGACCAGGCCGGGGACGAACAGCAGCAGCCCGCCGACGGCGACGAGCATCCCGTCGGTGACCTCGGCGTGCGCCACGCGCCGTTCCTGCATCGCGGTGGCGACGGCCTGGGCGGCGCGCACGCCCTCGCGGCGCGCGAGCCACAGCCCGAGCACGGAGCCGGCCAGCAGGATCAGCAGCGTCACGCCCACCCCGAGCCACGACGCCACCGCGACCAGCACGACGATCTCGACGACGACGTAGAGCAGGACGAAGGGCATGTACGGGTAACGATGCAGCGCGCCCGATTGCTCCCGGATCGGGTAACGAACCGGGAGCAGTCGGACACAGGTCGTCGTGACGGTCCGGGCGCGCACCGCGTTGCACGACCGACGTCACACCCCGACCGGCGGTGACCGCCTCGTCACCAGGTGAGCGCAAGCCTCGGGTCGGTGAGCAGCGCGCCGACGTCGGCGAGGAACCGCGAGCCCTGCTCGCCGTCCACGAGCCGGTGGTCGAACGACAGCGCGAGCTGGCAGACCGTCCGCACCGCGAGCTCGCCGTCCACCACCCACGGGGCCGGCTTGATCGACCCGACGGCGAGGATCGCGGCCTCGCCCGGGTTGATGATCGGGGTGCCGGTGTCGACGCCGAAGACGCCGACGTTCGTGATCGTGAACGTGCCGTTCACCAGGTCCGCGGGCGCGGTCTTCCCGGCGCGGGCGATCGCCGTCAGCTCGGCGAGTGCCGTCGCGAGGCCCCGCAGGTCCAGCGTGTCCGCGTCCCGGATCTTCGGTACGAGGAGCCCGCGCGGTGTCGCCGCGGCGATCCCCAGCTGCACCCGCCCGTGGTAGACGATCTCGGCGGCGGCCTCGTCCCAGCTCGCGTTCACCACCGGCGTGCGGCGTGCGGCGAGGCACACCGCCTTGGCGACGAACGCGAGTGGGGTCAGCGCGACGTCCGCGTAGGTGCGGGTGGCGCGCAGCCGTTCCCGCAACGCCATCGTCTCGGTGACGTCCACCGTCAGGAACTCGGTGACGTGCGGTGCGGTGAACGCGCTGGCCACCATCGCTTCCGCTGTGGCCTTGCGCACGCCGCGGACGGGTTCGCGGTGGTCCCCCGAGACGGGCGCGGCGGCCGCGACGGGCTGTACCGGCTGACCCGGCGGCTGATCCGCCGGTCCGCCGGCCGCGGCCTGCACGTCCTCACGGGTGATCACGCCGCCGGCGCCGGAGCCGGCGAGCGCGTACAGGTCGACCCCGAGATCGCGGGCGAGCTTGCGCACCGGCGGCTTCGCCAGCGGGACGGGCGCGCCGCCCCCGCCGGGAGCCGCCGGCCCGCCCGCCGGAGCATCGGCCCCGCGAGTGGCGCCCTCGTCCGCACGGTGCGTAGCGGGTGGCCGCTCGTCCGGAACCGCCGGAACCGCCGGAACCGCCGGGGCCGGGACCGTCGAGCGGCGCGGGCGACGCTGCACCGTCCCCGGCCGCGGGCCGTAGCCGACGAGCGTCGCGATCCGCCCGTCCACGCCCGCCTCGCCGATCTTCGCGCCGGGCGCTTCGGCGGTGGTGCCCGCACCGGCTCCACCGCCCACCTCCGCGGGGACGCCGGGATCCAGGTCCGCGGCCTCAGCGGCCTCGGCGTCCGCGTTCGCCGCCCCCGCCGCCTCGATCGCGATGATCGGCGTCCCGACCGCCACCGTCTCGCCCGGCGCGACGAGCAGCTCGCCCACCACCCCCGCGAACGGCGAGGGCAGCTCGACGACCGCCTTCGCCGTCTCGATCTCGACGAGCACCTGGTTGACGGCGACGGTGTCGCCGACCTTCACGTGCCAGCCGACGATCTCGGCCTCGGTCAGGCCCTCGCCCGCGTCGGGCAGCAGGAACAGTCGGCGTCCGTTGTCGACTCCGTCGCGCACGCCGTTCACCACGCCAGCGAGCGGTCGACGCCGTCGAGGACGCGGTCGAGGTCGGGCAGGTAGTCCTCCTCGCACTTCGACGGCGGGTACGGCGTGTCGAAGCCGGTGACGCGCAGGACCGGCGCCTCAAGGGAGTGGAAGCACTCCTGCTGGATGCGCGCGGCGACCTCGGCGGCCACGGACACCTCAGACGGTGCCTCCGCGACGACGACCAGGTGGCCCGTGCGCCGCACCGACTCGGCGACGGGGCCGAGGTCGAGTGGGGAGAGGGTGCGCAGGTCGATCACCTCCAGCGAGTGGCCGTCCGCCTCGGCGGCGACGGCGGCGTCCAGGCAGGTGCGGACCATGGGCCCGTACGCGGCGAGCGTGAGCGTGGACCCCGGCCGCACGACCCGGGCGGAGAACAGCGGCAGCGTGGCGAACTCGACGTCCACCTCCCCCTTCTCCCAGTACCGGCGCTTGGGCTCGAAGAAGATCACCGGATCGTCGCACGCGATCGCCTGCTGGATCATCCAGTAGGCGTCGGCCGGGTTCGAGCACGAGACCACCTTCAGGCCTGCGACGTGCGCGAACAGCGCCTCCGGCGACTCGCTGTGGTGCTCGACGGCGCCGATCCCGCCGCCGAACGGGATCCGCACGACCACCGGCACGGGCACGCGGCCCTGCGAGCGGTAGTGCAGCTTCGCGAGCTGGGAGACGATCTGGTCGTAGCCGGGGAAGACGAAGCCGTCGAACTGGATCTCGCACACGGGCCGGAACCCGCGGATCGCGAGCCCGACGGCGGTGCCGATGATCCCGGACTCCGCGAGCGGGGTGTCCAGCACACGCTGCTCGCCGAAGTCCTTCTGCAGCCCGTCGGTGATCCGGAAGACGCCGCCGAGCTTGCCGACGTCCTCGCCCATCACGATGACCTTGGGATCGCGCTCCATCGCGGCGCGAAGCCCGTCGTTGAGGGCCTTCGCCATCGTCAGCACGGCCATGTCACGCCCCCTCGTTCTCGAACGACGCGTGGTAGGCGAGGAACTGCTCGCGCTGTGCCACGAGCTGCGGCGTGTTCTCGGCATAGACCTGGGAGAACATGCGGTCGGGGGCGGGCGCGGGCATCTCGACGCAGAAGCGCCGGAAGCGCTCGGCCAGCTCGTCCGCCTCGGCCTCGATGCCGTCGAAGAACTCCTGCCCGACGCCGTGCCCGCGGACCAGGTGCACCCGGACGCGCTCGATCGGATCCTTGAGCCGCCACAGCTCCAGCTCGTCCGCGAGCCGGTAGCGGGTCGGGTCGTCGGAGGTGGTGTGGGCGTCCATGCGGTAGGTGAACGCCTCGACGAGGACGGGCCCGTTGCCGCTGCGGCACTCGTCGAGCGCCCAGCGGGTGACGGCGAGGCAGGCGAGCACGTCGTTGCCGTCCACCCGGATGCCGGGGAAGCCGTAGCCGTGGGCCCGCCGGTGCAGGGGCACGCGGGTCTGGCGTTCCAGCGGCTCGGAGATCGCCCACTGGTTGTTCTGGCAGTAGAAGACGACCGGGGCGTCGTAGACGGCGGCCCAGACGAATCCCTCGTGGACGTCGCCCTGGGAAGTGGCGCCGTCTCCGAAGAAGCAGATGGTCGCCTCGTCCGCGCCGTCGTTGTTGCCCACGCGGCCCTCGAACCGCTGGCCCATCGCGTAGCCGGTGGCGTTCAGGCACTGGTTGCCGATGACGATCGTGTACAGGTGGAACCGGGTGGCGGCCGGGTCCCAGCTGCCGTGGTCGGTGCCGCGGAAGATGCCGAGCAGCTCGGTGGGGTCGATGCCGCGGCACCACGCGACGCCGTGCTCGCGGTAGGAGGGGAAGGCCATGTCCTGCGGCTGAAGCGCCCGCCCCGCGCCGACCTGGGCGGCCTCCTGGCCGAGCAGCGGGACCCAGATCCCGAGCTGGCCCTGGCGTTGCAGGGCGTTGGCCTCGCGGTCGAAGCGGCGGACGAGGACGAGGTCGCGGTAGAGCGACCGGAGCTCCTCGGTGCCGACGTCCGCGGCATAGGAGTCGAAGCGCGGGTCCCCGACCCGTTCGCCCTCGGGGGTGAGGAGTTGGACGAGTTCGGGACCGCCCGCGTCCGTGCCTTTGAGGCCGGCGAGAACCTGCTCGCGGCTGGGGCCTGCCGCCGGTTCCGGTGGGGCGACGGCGGGTGGGGTCCAGGTGTGCGGAACGGACACGGTACCTCCTCGGGCGCTGCGTACCCGGTGGCCGTTCGTGGCGGCCCGGGTGTCCACGGTGGTCGGGTCGCGGGTGGCGCGCCCGGCCTGCCTGCACGCCATCGTGGCACGGTCCGCAAGATCCGGGGGAACGTCGTGCAGACGACCGCACCGCGGCCCGGATGGGGCCGCGGTGCGGTCGGGGTCCGAGGTCAGCCCTGCTGCGGGCCGGGGGGTGTCCCGGGTGCCTGAGGAGCAGGTGGCGGCTGCGACGTGGCGTCGGTCCAGGTCTGGCCGTTGGGCTGTGCGGAGCCGGGGCTGTAGGAGGTCGGGCCACCGTACGGTCCGGCCGCGGCCTGCCCGGGCGCGTGCTGGATGCCCGCGGCGCCCTTGGCCGTGCGGGCGGCGCCCTCGATCTGGCTCCGGTAGCGGCCCTTGGTCTGCTTGTCGACGAAGCCGGCGGCCTGGTCGACCAGCTTGCCCGCCTGGTCCGGGTTCTTCTGGGCGTACCGGCGGGCCGCCGCTGCGGCCCCGGCGAGCAGCGCGAGATTGCGTACGAGCTTGGCCATCACGGTCCCTTCGCAAGGTGCAGGGGACGTTCCCCGGCACCGGTCAGCTTGTCAACGCCCGCGGGGGCGCGAATGGTTCCGGCTACCCGGACCGGTCACGGAGCAATCCCACGACGGAACGGACCGTGATGTCATCCGAACGTGACGTTGGTCAGCTCCCGAACGGGTGAACCGATGGCACGATGCGTCCGAGTTCGTCACACAGGGGATGGTTTTATGTTCGTCAGAGGGCTCCCGTCCGTCGTCGCCGCCGCGGCTCTCGCCGCCGTTCTCGCCGGCTGTGGTGCCGGCGGTGACGGCAGCAGTGGCTCCGGTGGCACCGCACCCACCACGAGCGCTGCCCCGCTGCCTGCCGTCGCAGCCGACCCGGCGCTCGCCGCCCAGGTCCCGGCCTCGGTGAAGGCCGACGGCAAGCTCGTCTTCGGCACCGACGCGTCGTATCCCCCGAACGAGTTCACCGCATCGGACGGCACGACGATCGTCGGGATGGACGTCGATCTCGGTACCGCGATCGCGCAGAAGCTGGGTCTCACCGGCGAGTTCGTCAACAGCTCCTTCGACGGGATCCTGCCCGGCATCGGCGCGGGCACCTACGAGGCGGGGATGTCGTCGTTCAGCATCAACGACGAGCGGGTCAAGGTCGTCGACATGGTCAGCTACTACTCCGCCGGCACCAGCGTCGGCGTGCGGTCGGGCAACCCGGACGGCGTGGTCGCGGACGACCTGTGCGGCAAGGCGATCGGGGTCCAGCGGGGCACCGTGCAGGTCGACGACCTCGCCGCCCGCAACCAGAAGTGCCTCGCCGAGGGCAAGCCCGCGATCACCGTCTCGGAGTTCCAGCTGCAGACCGACGTGAACCTCGCGCTCGCGTCGGGCCGCGTCGTCGCGATGCTCGCCGACTCGCCCGTCGTCGGCTACGCCGCGCAGCAGACGAACGGCCAGCTCGAAGCCCTCGGCGAGCCCTACGACGCCGGGCCCTACGGCATCGCGCTCGGCAAGAACCAGGGCGACTTCCCGAAGGCCGTGCAGGGCGCGGTCCAGGCACTCATCGCCGACGGCACGTACCAGGCGATCCTGGACAAGTGGGGGGTCGCGAACGGCGCGATCACCACGTCGGAGATCCGGAGCTGACGGTGGCCGAACCGGCCGGGTCCTCCGCGCGACCGCCCGACATCGTCGCCGTGCCGGTTCGCCACCCGGGGCGGTGGGTGGCGATCGCGCTGCTTGCGGTGCTCGCCGCGATGATGATCCACTCGCTGCTCACGAACCCCCGCTTCGGGTGGTCCGTGGTCGGCGAGTACCTGTTCAGCCCGCCGATCCTCACAGGGCTGCGCAACACGATCATCCTCACGGTGCTCTCGATGCTGATCGGCATCGTCGGTGGGGTCGCGCTCGCGGTGATGCGGCTCTCGCCGAACCCGGTGCTCTCCGGCGTCGCCGCGAGCTACATCTGGCTGTTCCGGGGCACGCCGCTCATCGCGCAGCTGCTGTTCTGGAACTTCCTCGGCGCGCTGTACCCCCGGCTGTCGCTGGGCATCCCGTTCGGCCCGGAGTTCGTGACGTTCGAGACGAAGACGCTGATCAGCGTGTTCGTCGCCTCCCTGCTCGGGCTCGGCCTCAACGAGGCCGCCTACATGGCCGAGATCGTGCGCGCCGGCATCCAGTCGGTGGATCCGGGCCAGGCCGAGGCGGCCGGGGCACTCGGCATGTCGCGTACGCAGTCGCTGCGCCGCGTCGTGCTCCCGCAGGCGATGCGGGTGATCATCCCGCCGACCGGCAACGAGACGATCTCCATGCTGAAGACGACGTCGCTCGTCGTGGTCATCGCCTACTCCGAGCTGCTCACCTCGGCCCAGCGCATCTACTCGGCGAACTTCCAGGTCATCCCGCTGCTCATCGTGGCCGCGTTCTGGTACCTGGCGCTGACGTCGCTGCTCACGATCGGCCAGGGCTACCTGGAGCGCCGGTTCGGGCGCGGAGTCGTGCCCCACGACACCGGGCCGCGGCTGTGGCGGCGCCCGAAGCAACCCCAGGAGGCGGGATGACCACGTCCGGGACGCCGATGGTCGAGGCCGTGGGCGTCTGCAAGCGGTACGGGACCGTGCAGGTGCTCGACGGCGTGGACTTCGCCGTGATGCCCGGCGAGGTCGCCTGCGTGATCGGGCCGTCCGGGTCGGGGAAGTCGACGTTCCTTCGGTGCATCAACCACCTGGAGGGCATCAACGCGGGCACGCTGCGCGTCGACGGCCATCTCGTCGGGTACCGGGAGTCCGGCGGCAAGCTCTACGAGCTGCGCGAGTCCGAGGTGGCGCGCCAGCGTCGCGACATCGGGATGGTGTTCCAGCGGTTCAACCTGTTCCCCCACCGCACGGCCGCCGAGAACGTCATGGAGGCCCCGATGGTGGTGCGCCGCACACCGCGGCGGCAGGCGCGCGAGCAGGCCGTCGCGCTGCTGGAGCGGGTGGGCCTCGGGGACCGCTGCGACGCCTACCCCGTGCAGCTGTCCGGCGGCCAGCAGCAGCGGGTGGCCATCGCGCGGGCGCTCGCGATGAAGCCCCGGCTGATGCTGTTCGACGAACCGACGTCCGCGCTGGACCCGGAGCTCGTCGGCGAGGTGCTCGACGTCATGCGCGAGCTCGCCGCCGACGGGATGACGATGGTCGTCGTCACCCACGAGATGGGCTTCGCGCGCGAGGTGGCGGACAGCCTCGTGTTCTTCGACGGGGGCCGGGTGGTCGAGAAGGGCGCACCCCGGGAGGTGCTGGCGAACCCGAGCCACGAGCGGACGCGGTCGTTCCTGTCCAAGGTCCTCTGAGCCGCCCGACGAGCCGCCCGCTACCGCGGCAGCCGGCCCATGAGGAAGAACTCCGGGTTCGGCCGCAGCGCGGTGAGGTGCGCGAGCCGGTTCGACATCGCGAACAGGGCGGTGATCGCCCCGACGTCCCAGATCTCGTCGTCCGACAGCCCCGCGAGCCGGGCGTCGTCGAGCTCGGCCTCGGTGAGCGACGCCGAGTCCGTCGCGATCAGCAACGCCAGGTCGACTATCGCGCGCTCCCGTGGCGACAGCGCCGCTGCCCACGGGTTGGTGGCGACCTTGTCCGCGATCTCCGGGTCCTTCGTGCGCACCCGCAGGATCGCCCCGTGCGCCACCACGCAGTACGTGCAGTGGTTCGCCCCCGACGTCGCGACGACGACGAGCTCCCGCTCGGCCTTCGACAGTCCGTCCGAGCGCTCCATCAACGCGTCGTGGTAGTCGAGGAAGGCCCGCAGCTCGGCGGGCCGCCGCGCCAGGGCCAGGAACACGTTCGGCACGAATCCGGACTTCTCGGCGATGGCGCCGATCCGGGTGCGCAGGTCCTCGGGCATGTCGGTGAGTTCGACCGTGCCGAACCGGCTGACCGGGTGCTGTTCGCTCATGGAAGTCGACGCTAGCCGCCCGCGGCGGGATCATGGGGCACGTGTCCGTGCCCGAGGAGTTCCCACAGCGCCTTGCGTCGTGGTGCCGCGAGGCGGTGCCCGCGGCCGAGCGCGCCCACCGGCGGTTGGGCTGGGCGATCCACGACGACGAGGTGCGAATCACGGACCGGCGCGCGCCCGAGTACCCCGAGCTGGCCGCGGCGTGGACGTCCACCCCCGTGGCGCGGCTGCGCTACCGCGATCCCGGCCCCGGTCTGTGGACGCTCTACCGGCCCGGCCCCGAGCCGGAGCGCTGGGAACGTTTCGGGGCGCCCGGCGGCGACCCGTTCGCGCTGCTGGAGGGCGCCACACGTTGACGGCGCCGGTCAGCCGACCTGGGCCTCCCGCTGGGCCGGCACCGCGCGTGCGAGCGGCACCACCTCGCCGCCCGCGGCCCCGTCGGCGCGGATCACGAGCGCACCCGCCCGGCGCAGCACGGACAGCAGGCTCGGCGCGGGCGCGGCCTGCTCGCCCGGGGCCAGCACCGCCACCAGCCGCGGTGCGGCCGCGGTGAGCAGCAACCGCTCCACGCCGAGCCCGGCCGCGCCCAGGACGACGACGACGTCCGCGCTGTCCGCGGGCGGAAGCTGCGCGAGCAGCGCGTCCATCGGCACGAGGCACGCCGCACCCAGCCCGGCCGTCACCGCTCCTTGCTGCGTCCAGGCGTCGGCGAGGGTGGGAGCGGTGGCCCGCAGGCGGGCCACCAGCTCCGCCTGCCGTTCCCCGTCCCGGTACTCGCGGCGGGCGGCGCCGAGCGCGTGCAGGGCCTCTGCATAGGCGTGCGCATCGCGCGCGCGCAGGGCGGCGACGGCCCGCGCGTGCTCGGGCGCGGTGGCCTCCGGCGGGGCGAACTCGGCCAGCCGGTCCGCAAGCTCGTCCAGCACGCGCTCGGCCTCGACGCCCGGGGTCCGGTCGGCGAAGGTGAGGATCTCGGCGGCGACCTGGTCGGCCTGGTCGGCGTCCGGTGGGCGGATCGGTGAGTCCGGCCGCAGGAACAGCACGTCATGGCGCAGCGTGGCCATGGAACGAGCCGCGGCGGCGACCTTGTCCAGCTCCTCGAGCAGGGGTGGGAGCAGGCTCACGTCGCGCGGTGCCGGAACGCCGAGCTCGCCGCAGTGGTCGACGATGCGCCGCATCCGGTCCGCCAGCTCGCGGTGGCTGAGGATGAGCCGCAGCTCGGACTCGGACTCCGGGATCTCGCCCGCGACCCGGATCTGGGCGAGCACGCGCAGCGCGTCGCGCTGCTCGGGCGGCCGGAAGAACGAGCGCGGGCGCCCCCCGTCGCGCAGGAACTCGAAGTAGGCGAAGAGCGCCTGCCTGCCGTCCTCGGTGAGCGGTTCCACGAACGCCACCGGTGGCGCGCCCTCGATGCGGGCGGCCGTCGTGATCGCCTGGGCGGCCTCTTCCCGCAGCCGGTCGAAGGTGGCGCGGTTGCGCTGCACCACCAGGTCGTCCAGCACGCCCCAGGTCCAGCCGCCCGCCTCGCGCCTGCCGAGGGCCGCGAGGCGTTCCTGGACGCAGCGGGCGACCTCGACGATGGCTTCCAGCCGCTCGCTGTCCACGCCGTCGAGCAGGTGGGCGATGACCTGCGATCCGGGGCCGCCGGTGAGGTCACGGGCCCGCTCGCAGAGCGGGACGACCTGCTCCAGCGGGGGCAGGACCGCGTCCCCGGGCAGCCGCTGGCCCGGCCGGGCACGTCGGGCGTCGGTGTCGGTGACGAGCAGCTTGCGCAGCTCCCGCAGCTGGGCGGGTGGCATCGCGGGCAGGCGGCTCACGATCCGGTCGGTCACGGACTCCGGCAGGCCGGTGCGCACCGCGTCCAGCGCGGCGGCGTCCGGTGCGGTGACGACGATGCGCCGCCCGGCGGTGATCAGGGCGGTCACGGCGGCCGCGACCTGCGCCGCGGGGTGGTGTTCGAGGACGACGAGGTTGCGCACCTGTACCGCCTCGACGAGCGAGGCGGGCTCGTCCACCGGCCAGCGCTGCGCGGGTGGCTCGGTCACGGTGGCCGCGAGGGACTCCGCGAGCCTGCGGATCCCGGCCGGCGCGGCGCCTGCGTCGATGCGGCGGCGGACCTGCGTGGCGGCGAGCGCGGTGGCGCGATCGGACCCGGCCGCCGCGATGCGGTCCACGAACACGCCCATGTCGTCCGCGTCGACCGTGCCGTGCGAGGCCTTCGCCCCGACCCCGTTCAGCACTTCTGCCACCTCCGACTGCCGCCACCGGGAGGCGACGGTCACCCACGTATCGCGGGTACTCCGTCCGATGTTCCATCCCGGTGCCGCCTCACGGCAATCGGACGACGACGAACGGTCACCAACTTCGCTGCGTGGTCACTCTGACGAGTGATCTGAGTGGATGCTGTGCTCTGAGACGCCTGAGAGTGCATATGCGTGCCCCTCGGTGGTGGGTCATCCGCCGAGCGGCAGTGTTTGTGCGACGAGCGGCGTGGCCGGTGCAACGGGGCGTCCATCACAGCGCCCGATAACCACTCGAATCGGTGAATATCCGGCGCGTCAGCTACCCGAGGGGCTGTGCACCGCCTCCGCCACCAGCGGGTGGAGGAGGAGTGCGAGCCGGGCACGGTGCGCACGAACGGCCCGTGGAGGAGACGGATCTCCCCGAACGGGCCGTTCGCGCGGGCGGTGGCTAGAGGCCGAGACGCAGCTTGAGGTTGTCCAGCTCGTCGCGCATCGAGGTCGGCAGCTTCGCACCTACCTTCTCGAACCACTCCTCGATCAGCGGGATCTCCGCCTTCCACTCCTCGGGGTCCACCGCGAGCGCCGCGGCGACGTCGTCGGGGTCGGCGTCCAGTCCGGCCAGGTCGAGCTGCTCTGGCGTGGGCACGTAGCCGATCGGCGTCTCCTGTGCGGCGGCGCTGCCCTCCATGCGCTCGATGCACCACTTGAGGACGCGGCTGTTCTCGCCGAAGCCGGGCCAGAGGAAGCGGCCGTCAGCGCCCCGGCGGAACCAGTTGACGTAGAAGATCTTCGGCAGCTTGTCGGCGTCCGCGCCCTTGCCGACGTTCACCCAGTGCTGGAAGTAGTCGCCGACGTTGTAGCCGAGGAACGGCAACATCGCCATCGGGTCGCGGCGGACCTCACCGAGCCCGCCCTTGGCGGCCGCGGTCTTCTCCGACGACATCGTGGCGCCCATGAACGTGCCGTGCTGCCAGTCCCGCGCCTCGGTGACCAGCGGGACCGTCGTCTTGCGGCGGCCGCCGAACAGGATCGCCGAGATCGGCACGCCGTTCGGGTCCTCCCACTCCGGCGCGACCACCGGGCACTGCGCGATCGGCACCGTGTAGCGGGAGTTCGCGTGTGCCGCGGGCGTGCCGGAGTCCGGCGTCCAGTCCTCGCCGGTCCACGAGACCAGGTGCTGCGGATCGCCTTCGAGGCCCTCCCACCACACGTCGCCGTCG
Organism: Pseudonocardia sp.; assembly: GCA_050248815.1. GTDB lineage: Bacteria > Actinomycetota > Actinomycetes > Mycobacteriales > Pseudonocardiaceae > Pseudonocardia. Next base: position 14,542 of record JBFWRR010000054.1, read on the forward strand.
TCGGTGCGCGCGACGTTGGTGAACAGCGCGTTGCCCGCCTCGATGGTCCTCATCGCATTGGGGTTGGTCTTCCAGTTGGTACCGGGTGCGACCCCGAAGAAACCGAATTCGGGGTTCACGGCGTAGAGCCGGCCGTCCTCGCCGAATCGCATCCAGGCGATGTCGTCACCGATGGTTTCGGCCCGCCAGCCGGGAATCGTCGGCTGCAACATCGCGAGGTTGGTCTTGCCGCACGCCGACGGGAAGGCGGCGGCGACGTAGTGCGCCGCGCCCTCAGGACTGATCAGCTTGAGGATCAGCATGTGCTCGGCGAGCCAGCCCTCGTCGTGTGCGATGGCCGAGGCGATCCGCAGCGCGTAACACTTCTTTCCCAGGAGCGCATTGCCACCGTAACCCGAGCCGTAGCTCCAGATCTCGCGCGTCTCCGGGAAGTGGCTGATGTACTTGGTCTCGTTGCACGGCCACGGCACGTCCGGCGTGCCCGGCTCGAGCGGGGCACCCACGGAGTGCAGGCACTTGACCCAGCGGTCACCGATTCCCTCGAACAGCGGCGTGACGGTGGAGCCCATCCGGGTCATGATCTTCATCGATGCGACGACGTACTCGGAATCCGTGATCTCGACACCGAGCATCGGGCTCTCGGCGTCCAGGGGGCCCATGCAGAACGGGATCACGTACATGGTGCGGCCGGCCATGCAGCCGCGGTACAGGTCCGTCATCGTCGCCTTCATCTCGGCGGGCGCGACCCAGTTGTTCGTCGGGCCCGCTCCCTCCTCCGTGAGGGTGCAGATGAACGTGCGCTCCTCGACCCGGGCCACGTCGTCGGGGTCGGACGCGGCCCAGAACGAGTTGGGTTTCCGGCGTTCGTCCAGCTTGACCGCGGATCCCGCCTCGACCAGCTTCGTCGTGACGCGGTCCCATTCCTCGTCCGAACCGTCGCACCAGACGACGCGATCCGGACCCGCGAGTTCGGCGACCTCGCGTACCCAGGACAGCAGTTGTGCGTTCTCGGTCGGCGCATCGTCGATACCTGGCACGATCACGGCTGTCACTTTGTCGCTCCGCCTCCTCGTTGGCGTGGCCGTACCCGCTCGGCTCCAGAAAATGCAGTCGCGCACCCGTTCGGCGGGGAACGGGTGTCGCGGCGGCTGGGTGTTCCCCGACCGTACCGCCGGATACGGGTTCCCCCCACAACCCCTTGCTGTCGGCTGACTCACAAGAACGATCCGGGAATCGATTCAGAAGAACGATCTCAGTGGTCTCCGGCACAAATCCGGCGCCACCCGGAACGGCGTGTGATCCGGCGCGCGAGCGGGTACCCCGGGGCAGCTCGTCCGGGTCGCAACAGGAGGAAGCATGTCCGCCAATGCCGAGTACATCACCGTCCTGGTGATCGCCATCGGCCTCACGGTGGTGGTCGGTCGCCTCCTCGTGGTGGCCGGGGAGCCGTACCTGCTCGAGGTCTTCCGGGACCGGAAGGTGACCCGGTCGGTCAACCGCCTGCTCTCGGTGCTCTTCCACCTCATCACCCTCGGGGTGCTGGCCATCATCTCGGCGATCGACATCAGCCTCGACTCCCAGCTCCAGACCGTCGTGGTCAAGCTCGGCATCGTCCTGCTCGTGCTGGGCATCGCCTACGGCGTCTCGATGCTGGTGCTGATCCGGATCCGCCAGCGCCGCCAGGCCGACCAGATCTCCGCCGAGGTCTCCCATCGGCTCGCCGAGCAGGGCGCGCCGGGCGTGGCGTCGTCTCCCGACGAGATGCGGGTCGCGGGCGGGGCGGCCGGGAGCGTGCCCACGCAGCCGGCGCCGCACGCACGGCGCTGACCCGACGCCCGCCGGGGCCCGGGTACCTGCGATCCGCACATCCGGGGCGGGTGTTCGCACACACCGCGCGGGCGCTCGCCCACACCGCCGACGGTCTGTGCGGCCATCCGCAGGTGTGGCCGCCATCCGCAGGTGTGTGCGACCGGCAGCGTCGTCCGCGGGTGTGCCGTCGCCGGCCGCTCAGCCGCGCACGAGCAGCCAGTCGCTGGTGTGGCGGAACCAGGTGAAGCGCTCCATCGGGCGCGGGTGGGCCACCCCGTCGCACAGGACGGTGGCCGGAAGGCAGCCGATCTGCACCGCCCGTCCGATCGCCGCCCCGCGTCCGGTGCGCGCGGTCTGGGCCACCGCCCGCACGGCACCGGACGGCAGCCGCCGCCCGCGGCCGGCGCGCACCGCGATCCCGGCCGGGGTCGGCGCCACCACCAGCCGCGGTGCGCCGCCGCGCAGCACCAGCGTCTCGTCGCAGTAGCACTCCCCGCGCAGCCCCCGGATCTCACCGCGCCCGGCGAGCACCCCGCCGACGTCGTCGCGCACGAGCGGAACCGGACGCGCGGTGCCGTGCAGCGCCAGCTCCCGTGCTGACCGGCCCCGTGGCAGCCCCCACGTCCGGGCGGCGTCCGACGAACGGTCGGCGGGCACGTACGCCACCTCGACGTCGAGCCGCTCGGTGCGCAGCAGCCGCACGAGCACAGCGGCGAGATCGGCGTCCGTACCGGCCACGACCAGCCGGCGCGGCGCGACCTCGGCCAACACCGGGTCGATCTCCGCCTTGCCCGGCCGCGGCGGCACCGTCACCGCCGGGAGGTCGCGCGGAAACTCCGTGTCACGGGCCTGCGCCGAGCAGGTCACGAGCAGCGCTGCCACGCCTGTGGGGGCCACGGTTCGGTTACCCTTTCGTCGGCCGACCGGGCACCGAACCGGCTCCGGCCGCATCCCTGCACGACAGCCGCGGGATCGCCCGCGTCCACGATCCGGCGTCCTCCCCGCCCGGAGATTCGGAGACTCTCACATGCCCGCCATCGTGCTGATCGGAGCCCAGTGGGGCGACGAGGGCAAGGGCAAGGCCACCGACCTGCTCGGCGGGCAGGTGCAGTGGGTGGTGCGCTACCAGGGCGGCAACAACGCCGGCCACACGGTGGTGCTGCCCACCGGCGAGAACTTCGCGCTGCACCTCATCCCGTCCGGGATCCTCACCCCCGGTGTCACGAACGTGATCGGCAACGGGGTGGTGGTGGACCCGGGGGTCCTGCTCACCGAGCTCTCCGGCCTGGCCGAACGGGGTGTGGACACGTCCCGGCTGCTGATCTCGGCGGACGCGCACATGATCATGCCGTACCACATCGTGATGGACAAGGTCACCGAGCGCTACCTCGGTAAGGCGAAGATCGGTACCACAGGTCGCGGTATCGGACCCGCCTACCAGGACAAGGTCGCCCGCATCGGCGTGCGGATCGCCGACGTGCTGGACGAGAAGATCCTGCACCAGAAGGTCGAGGCGGCCCTGGAGTTCAAGAACCAGGTGCTCGTGAAGGTCTACAACCGCCGCGCCCTGGACGTCGAGGAGGTCGTCGACACCGTGCTCGGGCACGCCGGCCGGTTCGTCGACCGCATCGCGGACACCCGTCTGCTGCTCAACCAGGCTCTCGAACGCGGCGAGACGGTGCTGCTGGAGGGCTCGCAGGGCACCCTGCTCGACGTCGACCACGGCACCTATCCGTTCGTCACCAGCTCGAACCCCACCGCGGGCGGCGCGGCCGTCGGCTCCGGGATCGGGCCCACCCGCATCTCGCGCGTGATCGGGATCCTCAAGGCCTACACGACCCGGGTCGGCTCGGGGCCGTTCCCCACCGAGCTGTTGGACTCCTCGGGGGAGTACCTGCGCAAGACCGGCGGTGAGGTCGGCGTCACCACCGGCCGCCCGCGCCGCTGCGGCTGGTTCGACGCGGTCATCGGCCGCTACGCCGTACGGGTCAACGGCATCACCGACTTCTTCCTCACCAAGCTCGACGTCCTGTCCGGTCTGGAGACAGTGCCCGTCTGCGTCGGCTACGAGGTCGACGGCCGTCGTGTGGACGACATGCCGATGACGCAGACGGACATCCACCACGCGGTACCCGTGTACGAGGAGCTGCCCGGCTGGTTCGAGGACATCTCCGGCTGCCGCACGTTCGACCAGTTGCCCGCGAACGCCCGCGCGTACGTGCGGCGGGTCGAGGAGCTCACAGGCGCGCCCGTATCCGCGATCGGGGTCGGACCGGGACGGGACGAGACGATCACCCGCGAGATCTGATCCTCCTCGGCCGTTCCCAGCGGCGTGCGCCGGCGGCTACGGTCACGGTCGGTCGGGCACGGCTTGGGGAGGAGTCGCGCTGAGCAGGATGGTCGGCCCGTACCGGCTCGACGGCCTTCTGGGTCGCGGCGGTATGGGCGAGGTCTACCGTGCCTTCGACACGAGCCAGAACCGGGTCATCGCCCTGAAGCTCCTGCCGGAGTCGCTGTCCGACGACGACGGCTTCCGCGCCCGCTTCCGGCGCGAGGCGGAAATCGCGGCGGCACTGAACGAACCCCACGTGATCCCGATCCACCGGTACGGCGAGATCGAGGGTCGGCTCTTCATCGACATGCGGCTCGTCACCGGAGAGGATCTCGGATCGCTGCTCGCCGCGGGAGGCGCGCTGTCGGCCGAACGGGCGATCCAGATCGTCGAGCAGGTCGCCGCCGCCCTGGACGCCGCCCACGCCGGAGGGCTGGTGCACCGGGACGTCAAGCCGTCGAACGTCCTGGTCAGCACCGTCCGCGACGGGCGACCGGACTTCTGTTACCTCGTCGATTTCGGCATCGCGCGGTCGGTCACCGACCCGTTGGCCACGCGACTGACCGCGACGGGCGCGATGATCGGAACCCTCGACTACATGGCACCCGAGCGGTTCGGCGGCGGGGCGGTCGACCACCGCGTGGACGTCTACGCGCTCGCGTGCCTGCTCTTCGAGTGTCTGACGGCAGAGCCGCCGTTCCGGGCATCGCACGTCGGCGCGCTCGTCCATGCGCATCTCTACGCTCCGCCGCCGCGGGCGTCGGCGCAGTGTCCGGCGGTCCCTGCGGCACTCGACAGAGTCGTGGCGAAGGGCATGGCCAAGAACCCGGACGACCGGTACCAGGACGCGGGCCAGTTGGCGGCGGCTGCGGGCACCGCTCTCGCCGGGTCGCGGCCCGGCGGGCCGCCACTCGACCTCGACGCCTCGCGCACCGTGGTGCCGACGGGCGCGGCCACGACGATCATCGAGGCCCGGGAGGCGCCGACCGATCCGGACGCGGCGGTCGTCGCGGCGTACTCGTTGCGGCAGCGTCGCCTCCTGCGTGCCGATCTCGCGGCCGCCTGCGCGCCGCTGGTCCTGATCGGCTCGGTGTCGGCCAGCGATCCGGCGCCGTGGTGGCCGGTCGCCCTGGCCGCACTGCTGGGATTCGTGCTCAGGCTGTGGTCGGGGCGTGTGACGCCGGCGGCCTTCCCACCGGCGGCGTTCATGGCCGCCTACGCCGCCTGCGTCGCCGTCGTCGGGACCACGGCCGGCCGGACCGCCACGGACGACGAGTTCCTCGGCGCCGTGGTCGTGGTCGGCGTTCTCTGCGTACCGATCGTCCTCGTCCTGGTGGCGGGGGTCGGGCGCGCCCTGGGGAACGGCGGACCGTGGCGCGTCCTGTCGACGGTCGCCGACGGTGTCGTGTGGGCCCTGTGGTCGCTGTTGCTCATCGTGCTGGTCGTGGGGACGGTCGTCTCCCACGGCTGGCCGGGGCCGCTCGCGATGCTCTTCGGCAGCGCTGGGCTGGCCGTCGTCCGATGGCTCGCGAACGGGCCCGAGACCCCCTGGCGGGGAGTCGGGTTCGCGGCTAGCGCGGCCTGGATCGTCGGTCTCGTGTTCCTGCGTGTGATCGTGGGCGGGCCGGAGACCGACCAGCTCATCACCTACCTTCCGCTGCTCGCGGTCGCCGCCAACGTCGTGCTCATGGCGGGTGCGTTCCGGGCCCGCGACGGACGGCCCGTCACGCTGCGCCGCCGACGGCGAGCGCTCCAGGCGGCTGTGGCGACCGGAGTGGCCGTGCTCTCGGTGCTCGTGATCGAGGTGGGTCAGCGCTCCGGCCTGGAGGGCACGTACCGGGTGTCCGGACCGCCGACGCAATGCTCGTACGCCGTGTGTGACGGGACGTCCTTCACCGACACCTGGGAGGTGTCGGGCTGTACGGCAGAGGCATGCACGATCTCCGGCGGCAGGTTCGCCGGGCCGGCGGCGTTCGTGCGCGGCCCGGCCGGATGGCAGGCGAGCGGCCCCTGGGCAGCTCCGGCGAACTCCCGCGCAGGCTGCGAGGTGAGATACCTCTTCCGACTGCAGGTCACCGATTCGGCCGATGTGTTCGGGCACACCGTCTCCGGCACGCTCATCCAGGAGGCGCCGGAGACCGAGTGCTCCGCGTACTCCTCGACGACGTACGAGATCTCCGGCCACCGGACCTGACGCTCAGGTCGCGCAGGCGCCCGTGTCCACCGCCCGCGTCCGTCCCTGCGCCTGCTGGAGCGCCGCCTGGACCTGCTCGGAGGTGAGCACGAAGCCCGTCTCGGAGTCGTCCAGCGCCGCGCCGAACACGACGCCGACCACCGCGCCCTGCGGGTTGATCATCGGGCCGCCCGAGTTCCCCGACTGCACCTTGGCGCGCACCGTGTAGACGTCGCGGCTGACCTCGCCGTTGTCGTAGATGTTCGGACCGTTGAGCTGGATCCGCTGCCGGATCTTCGCGGGTGCGGCCGTGTACGGGCCGTCCAGCGGGTAGCCGATGACGATCGCGTCCGAACCCACGTCGGCCACCTCGCGGTCGAACGGCAGCACGTCCGCGTCCAGGTCGGGCACGCGCAGCACCGCGACGTCGACGTTCGGGTCGTAGACGACCACCCGGGCGTCCAGCGAGGTGATGCGGCCCCGCGAGTTGCGCACCTCCACGCTGGTGTCGGACGTGCCCGCGACGACGTGCGCGTTGGTCATCACCAGCTGCGGCCCCACGACGAACCCGGTGCCCTCCAGCTGCCGCGAGCAGGACGGGGCGCGGCCGCGGACCTTGAGAATGCTGTCCTCGACCTCGTCCACGATCGCGGCGTTGCGCAGCGCCGGGTCCGGCGGGCCGACGGCGACGATCGGCGTCTCGGCGAACGGGTCGAGGACGTTGGGAAACCCGGAGTTGTCCAGCAGCTCCCGCAGCTCGCGGGGCAACGCCCGGGCCGAGGCCGGCATCACCGCGTCGACGGCCTTGAGGACCTCCGAGCCCTTCACCCCGGCCGCGATCCCGGGCACGCTCGCCGAGGCCAGTGGCAGCGCCACCAGCCAGGCCGCCACCACCACCGTGATCGCCTGGAGGACCGAGCCGAGCGTCGAGTCCACGGCCAGGCTCACGTCGCCGCTGATCCGGTCCCGGATGTGGCGGCCCAGGTAGACGCCGGTGGTCTCGCCGAGCGCGACCAGCGCCACCACGACGACGATGCTGACGATGATCCGCGTCGGTGCGGCCTCGAAGTTCGCGGCGAGCAGCGGCGCGACCCGCACGCCGATGATCGCCCCACCGAGGACACCGACGAACGACAGCAGCGCGACGGCCATCCCGTGGCGCCAGCCGGAGATCCCCGCGATCACGGCGAGCCCGACGACGATCACGTCCACCCAGCTCACGGGCACTCCTTGCCGGCGCTCATCGGTCGCGTGCGCAGTGGTGCCCCGCCGAGGGGTGTGCTCGCGAGCTCGCTCATCGGTCCGGCGGCCTCCTGCCGGCCCGCTCTCGCCACGGACCACGCCTCGTCCAGGTCACGCACCCGGCCGGTGTTCCAGTCACGCTCCCAGCCGCCGAGCCGCAACAGGGCGGACAATAGGCCCCCCGTGAAACCCCACACGAGCAGCCCCGCCACCAGGAACGCCGGTCCCGTGTACCCGGAGGGATGCGCGACCTGGATCCGGTGGGCCGGGTCGGCGAGCGTCGCCACCGGCACCCGGATGACGGCCGCCGTCTCCCCCGGGTCCACGGCGTGCACCCTGGAGGGCTCCTGCCAGTAGGCCAGCACCGGCGTCACCACGTACCTCGACGGTGGGATGTAAAGCTCCGGCAGCTGCGCGAGCGGTCTGACGCCCGCCGGGTCCAGGCCCGTCTCCTCCTCGGCCTCCCGCAGGGCGGTGGCGATCGCGTCGCCGTCGCCGGGATCGGCGCCGCCGCCGGGGAACGACACCTGACCCGCGTGCTCGCGCAGCGTGCTGGCCCGTTCGGTGAGCAGCACGTCCGGCCCGTGCGAGGGATCCTCGCCGAACAGCACCAGCACCGACGCGCGCCGCCCCCCGTCGACCGGGGGCGGGATGCGGTGGATGCCGAGGACGGACGAGTCGATCCCGCCCACCGCTCCGAGCAGGGGGCGCAGCCACTCCGGGGCCTGCTGGCGGTTCATGCGAGTTCCGCGACGGCCCGCGCCACCTCGTCGGCGCTGGTGAAGGGGATCGGTGGATCGACCCGGGCGACGGAGCCGTCCGCGCGTACGAGGTAGGTCATCGGCAGGGCGGGTGGAACGTCGAGGGCGGCGGTCAGGTCGCCGTCGGGATCGGTGACCGACGGCAGCCGCACACCGAGGTCGGTGAGCAGGCGCAGGGCGGCGCGGGGGTCGTCGCGGACGTCGACGCCGAGGACGGGTACCGCGCCGGGACGCGCGGCGTACTCGGCCAGTGCGGGGAGCTCGGCGCGGCAGGGCGCGCACCACGACGCCCACACGTTGACCAGCGTGGGACGGCCGGCGAGCGCGGCCCCGAGGTCGACGGTGCGCGCCTCACCCAGGCAGGGCACGGTGACGGCGTCGAGCGGCCCGGACGGGGCGGCGCCGGTGGGCCCGGGGCATGGGTCCAGCGCGGCGGCGGCGCGCAGAGGGGCGAGTTCGGCGGGGTCGGCGGGCGACGGTTCGGCGGCGGCGACATCGGGTGCCGGGCGCGCCGGCGTGCCCGCCGGCCACAGCGCCCACACCCCGAACGCCGCGAGCAACGCGACCACGACGGTGCTGATCAGCCCCGCCCGCGACCGGACCCCGTCGACCTCAGCGCCCACCGTGGCCCCGGTGGGAAGGAGGTCCGGAGGCTCTGTCGATCAGCGCGAGGTCGTACCCGGCGGCGCAGCGGCGGGTCACGGGGCGTCCCGGGGGCCCGCAGGCGACGGCGCGACGTCGGCCGGAGCACCGGCGAGCGCGAGCAGGCGCTCGCGCGAAGGCCCCTTGACCAGCGCGGCGGCCGCCACCGGATCCGTCGGCCCGGTGCCGTAGGACGGGCAGTCCACCGCGAGCGTGCACGCACCGCAGGCCGGCCTGCGCGCGTGGCAGACGCGCCGGCCGTGGAAGATCACCCGGTGGGACGTCATCGTCCAGTCCCGCTTGGGCACCAGTGCGCCGACGGCGTGCTCGACCTTCACCGGGTCCTCCTCCGCCGTCCATCCCCAGCGGCGCACCAGCCGCCCGAAGTGGGTGTCGACGGTGATCCCCGGGATGTCGAAGGCGTTGCCGAGGATGACGTTGGCGGTCTTGCGGCCGATCCCCGGGAGCCCGACCAGCTCGTCGAGGGTGTGTGGGAGCACCCCGTCGTGCCGCTCGACCAGCGCCCGGCCCAGCCCGATGAGCGAGTTGGCCTTGTTCCGGAAGAAGCCGGTGGAGTGGATCTCCTCCTCCAGCGTCGCGCGGTCGGCCTGCGCGTAGTCCAGCGCCGTCGGGTAGCGCGCGAAGAGCTTCGGCGTCACGGTGTTGACGAGCTTGTCCGTGGACTGCGCCGACAGGATCGTGGCGACGGCCAGCTCCAGCGGCGTGGTGAAGTCCAGCTCGCAGTGCGCATCCGGGTGCGCCTCGGTGAGCGCCCGCAGCATCCGCCCGACGCGCCGGGCCCGGCCGAGCGGGCTCTCCCCGGCCGCGATCCGCTTCGCCAGCTTCGCCGCGTGGGCCGCCGTGGGTCGGACGGCCGATCGGGAGGCGATGGTCACGCCGTCGAGCGTACGGGCGCGGCAGTTGCACGTGCCGCACGCCCGGACCGGCCGTCACGGTCACGAAAGGGTTACGGGGTGCGGGCACGCAGGCCCCGGCGGCGCGCTGCCGTCCCGGGTGCGAGACGATGCCTCCCGCCATGACTGCCTGGTTGACCATCCTCGTCCCCCTCCTCGTGATGTTCTTCGCCCTCGGGATGGAGCGCGTCGAATCGAGGCTGCGGGAGTCCACGGTGCGTCCGGACGAGCTCGAGCAGATGCTCGAGCGCCCCCGGCCGGACGAGCTGAGGGCGCTGTTCCGCCAGGACACGGGCCGCGCCCTGGAGCTGTTCCGGCTCCGTGGCCGGGCCCCGAAGCTACGGCGGAGGAGCAAGGTCTCGCCCTGATCTTCCGTTGAGGGCGATGAGGGCGTCCACGGCACTTGTCTGCGGGCCGGTGGTCACCTTCACAGCCCTTCGCCCCTAGACTGACGCACCGGTAACGGACGCTTCCCGGAGGAGGAACTCCCTGTGGACGAGACCCTGATCCGCGCGGGCATCTTCCAGGGCGTCGAGCCGCACGCCGCGGAGGCGCTGTCGGAGTCGCTGGAGAAGGTCGAGTTCCCCCGCGGGCACGCCATCTTCACCGAGGGCGAGCCGGGTGACCGGCTCTACATCGTCGCGGCGGGCAAGGTGAAGATCGGCCGGAAGTCGCCGGACGGCCGGGAGAACCTGCTCATGGTCGCGGGACCGTCGGACATGTTCGGCGAGCTGTCGATCTTCGATCCGGGTCCGCGCACGTCCACGGCCACCACGGTCACGGAGGTGCGCGCGTTCACGATGGACCGCGTCGCGCTGCGCGAGTGGATCGGCAAGCGCCCCGAGATCGCCGAGCAGTTACTGCGCGTGCTGGCCAGGAGGCTGCGCCGCACCAACAACATGCTCGCCGACCTGATCTTCACCGACGTCCCCGGTCGCGTCGCGAAGTCGCTGCTCCAGCTGGCCCGCCAGTTCGGTTCGCAGGAGTCGGGGCTGCTGCGGGTCACGCACGATCTCACGCAGGAGGAGATCGCCCAGCTCGTCGGCGCCTCCCGCGAGACGGTCAACAAGGCGCTCGCGGACTTCGCCCAGCGCGGTTGGCTGCGCCTCGAGGGCAAGAGCGTCCTGATCCTGGAGCCCGAGCGGCTCGCGCGCCGCGCCCGCTGACCTCCTCGGCCGGCGCGTCGTCGGCGGTGTGACCCACCGCAATCGGTGTGATCTGCGCCGTCGCGGTGTGCGACGGTGGCCGTCGTGTCCAGCGCAGTGCCCACCGCCGTGCCCACCCTCGTGCTCGCCGACTACCGGGCCGTCCTGACCGCACCGGGTGCCCTCGTCCCCGTCCTCACCTCGGCGCTGGGCCGCCTGCCGACGGCGATGATCGGCCTGGCCCTCCTGCTCTACGTCGCGGACTCCACGGGTTCGTTCGCGGCGGCGGGGCTGGTCAATGCGGGCGGGCTGATCGGGATGGCCACCGGATCCGTCGTCCAGGGCCGCATCATCGACCGGCTCGGACCCACCCGGCCCCTGCTCCTGGCCGCCGTCCTGTTCGGGGCGGCCGCCGCGGCGCTCGTCCTCGCCGTCGAGGGCGGCCGGTCCGTCCCGCTGCTCATGGCGCTCGCCCTGCTCCTCGGAGCGCTGCAACCGGCGTTGCCCGGCGCGTCGCGCGCGCTGTGGACCGTGCTCGTCCCGGCCGGGCCTCGGCGCGAGGCGGCGCTCACCTACGAGGCCATCAGCCTGGAGGTGTTCTTCGTCCTCGGTCCGGCGCTGGCCGCGCTGCTCTTCGCCCTCGGCTGGGCCGGGTCGGGGCTGGTCACGGCATGCACGGCGATGGTGGCCGGGACGGTCGGGTTCGCGCTGTCGCGCCCGGTGCGCCGGGGCCGCGGCGGTGGCGGGGGCTCGCTCGGCCTGCTCGGTGCGCTCGGCCGCCCCGGCATGCGGACGGTCGCCCTCGCCGCTCTCGGGTTCGGGCTCGCCGTCGGCGCCGTCGAGGTGGGGGTGCCCGCCGTGACCACGGCCGGGGGCTCGGCCGCCCTCGGCGGCCTGCTGCTCGCCGGTTGGGCGTGCACGTCCGTGCTGGCGGGCCTGCTGTACGGGTTGCGGCCCTGGCCCGTACCGCTGCACCAGCGGCTGCCCGCGCTGATGGGCGCCTGCGGCGTGCTCGTCGCCGTCATGGCCGCGACGACCGGGGTGCTCGCGCTGTTCGTCGTCGCGTTGCTCGCGGCGGGTACGACCATCACCGCCCAGGTGACGGCCCACTCGCTGGCCGTCGAGGCCGCCGCGCCGCCCGGGACCGCCACGGAGGCGTTCGGCTGGGTGATCACCGCGGCCGGCGTGGGGCTCGCCGCGGGCCAGTCCGGGGCGGGGATCGCCGTCGAGGCCGCAGGACCGTCGTCGGCGTTCGTCGTCGGTGGCGCCGCGGGGGTCGCGGTGGCTGCGCTGCTGTGGTTGCGTCGGCGGACCCTCGCCCCGGTGGCCGCCACGGTCCCGCCGTCCGGGTAGCGGCCGCGGCCGTCTCCTCCGGTCCGGCGGGTGGTCCGGCTGCGGGCGGATCGTCAGCCCCGCAGGTGGTCCAGCTGCGCCCGCACCGACAGCTCCGCCGCGGGCCACAGCGCGCGATCCACGTCCGCGTAGACCACCTCGACGACCTGGCGGGGCGTCGCGCCGTCCCCGAGCGCCGCGAGTGCCGAGCGCACCTGGTCCAGCCGCTCCTCACGGTGGGTGAGGTAGTCCCGCGCGACCGCGGGCGCGTCCGGCAGCTCGGGGCCGTGCCCCGGCAGCACCGGGGTGCCGTCCGGCAGCCCGGCGAGCCGCTGCAACGAGTCCAGGTACGGGCCGAGCGACCCGTCCGGATGCGCGATCACCGTGGTTCCGCGGCCCAGGATCGTGTCGCCGGTGAGCACGGCCGGACCGCCGGAGTCGGGGCCGTCCAGCACGAACGACAGCGAGTCCGAGGTGTGCCCCGGGGTCGCCACCACCCGCAGCTCGCATCCTGCCGCTGCGACCACCTCGCCCTCGCCGAGCGCCTCGGAGCCGAGGACCAGCGACGGATCGAGCGCCCGCACCGGCGCGCCGGTCAGCTCCGCGAACCGGCGGGCCCCACCGGCGTGGTCGTGATGGCGGTGGGTGAGCAGCACGACCGTGACGGGTCCGTGCGCCGCGACCCGGCGCAGGTGTGCCTCGTCCACGTCGCCCGGGTCGATCACCACGCACTCGCGCCTGCCGGGTGCCCGGACCACCCAGGTGTTCGTGCCGTCCAGTGTCATCGGCGACGGGTTCTCCGCCAGCAGCACCGACGCCAGCGGCGTGACGGCGCGCAGCTTCCCGTACGCGGGGTGGTCCGCGGTCACGGCCGGTGCCCCGCGGGGAGCTCGCCACCCGGCCCTCCCGGGACCACGATCACGACGCGGCCGCCGACGCGCCGGACCTGCGGCGTCACCGGTTGGATCCGCCTGCCCGCCGTCGCTGCGATCACGGACGCGGTGTCGGTGTGGTCCGCCAGCTCCTGCAGTGCGTGCTCCGTCGGGGTCATCAGTTCCAGCTCGCCCGCTCCGGCTCCCGTGAGGGCGTCCGCCGGATGCCACCAGGACGCCTCCACCGCCTCGGTGGTGCGGTCGTCGGCGACCTGCCCGTCGGGGACCCGGGCCACCAGAAAGGCCGTGTCGTAGCGGCGGGGCGACTCCTCCGGGGTGATCCAGCGCGCCCACGGGTGCAGCAGGTCCGACCGCAGCTGCAGCCCCGCCGTCCGCAGCAGGTCGCCGAGCGAGCGCCGCCGCGCCACCAGATCGTCCCGGGCGCCGGCCAGCCAGTCCCGGTCCGGGCGCTCGTCGGTGAGCAGCACGCCGCACTCCTCGAAGGTCTCCCGCACCGCAGCCTGCACCAGCGCCCGGGCGTGAGCAGGCGGGCACGCCAGCCGCTCCCCCCACCAGGCGGCCCCGGGACCCGCCCACGGCACGTCCTCGTGGTCGGTCCCGTCCACCCCGCCGCCGGGGAACACCGTCATCCCGCCCGCGAACGCCATCCCGGCGACCCGGCGCTGGAGGAACACCTGCAGCGGCGTCGCCCCGCCGGGGGGAGCGGGCCGGTCCCGCAGCAGCAGTACGGTCGCGGCGGGACGGGGCACGGCAGGGGGCACCGCCGGACCATAACCCGCCGCGGGGGCAGGATGGGCCGCGTGACAGCGCTGCGTGTGGGACTCGTCGGAGCCGGGCCGTGGGCCGAAGCCGTACACGCGCCGGCCCTCGCCGCCCATCCGCGGACCGAGCTCGCCGGCATCTGGGCGCGCCGCCCCGAGGCGGCCGCAGCGCTCGCGAAGCAGTTCGGCGGGGCCGTGTACGAGCAGATCGATGCGCTGTTCGCGGACGTGGAGGCCGTCGCCTTCGCGGTGCCGCCCGCCGTCCAGGGCACGCTCGCCGTGCGGGCCGCAGCAGCGGGGCGCCACCTGCTGTGCGAGAAGCCGCTCGCCGACACGGCCGAGGCGGCCCGTGCCGTCGTCGACGCAGCCGACGCCGCGGGTGTCGTCACCGCCGTGATGCTCACCCAGCGGCTCGATCCCGACATCGATGAGTGGCTCGCGGGGCTGCCCGGCGCGGACGCGGGCCCGGACACCGTCGGCCTCGGGCGCTGGCTCTCCGGGTCCCTGCTCGGCGGGCGCTACGCGGGGTCGGCCTGGCGCCATGAGCACGGCGCGCTCCTCGACGTCGGGCCGCACGTCATCGACCTGCTGGACGCCGCCCTCGGCCGCGTCACCGGCGTCGCATGGGCCCACCGCGACGAACCCGATCTCTGGTGCTTCGCGCTCGACCACGTTGGCGGTGCGCACAGCAGCGTCACGATCTCCATGCGGATCCCGATCGTCCCCTCCGAGATCGAGTTCGGGGTGTTCGGCGGGATCGGCGATCACCGACTCTCCGCGCGTGCCGCCGATCCCGTCGCCTGCTACGGGCGGCTGCTCGACTCGTTCACCGCCGCCGTCGCGGGCGACGGCCCCGCGCCCGCCCTGGACGCGGCGCGGGCGCTGCACCTGCAGGAAGTGATCGAGCAGGTGCAGGCCGCGGTGCGCTGATCGCAGCGGCCGCCGGTCAACCGGCGATGTCGGGCGGGTCCGTCGGCAACGGCTGCGGAGGCAACGGCGAGGGCCGCGCGCGCCCCGGTGGGCGCAGCCCGAGTTCGGACTGGAGCCGGGCGAGCAGCGCCCGGTCCGTCGGACTCATCCGCTCCAGTGCCTCGAGGCTGAGCCCCAGCCGCGGGTCGATGGGCGGTGGGTCCTGCGGCGGTTCCGCGCCTGCCTGGCCTGAAGCGGCAGGCGACGGGCCTGGCGAGGGATGCGGCGACGGCCGCGGCCGCACATTTCGCGGCTCGGGCGATGGGCGCGGGACCGCCGGGCCCTCCTGCACCGGGGCCTGGTGCTGTTCCGCATCGGGGCGGCCGTCGGAGGGGCGCGTCCGGGGCCCCGTCCCGTCGGCCACGGCCGCGAGCGGGTGCGACCCGTTGACCGCCGCAGCGGGCCGCCGAGGCTCGCCGTTCACCGAAGCCAGCCGCGCCGGTGCGGGTCGGCGCGGGCGGTCCTGGGGGGACGCGGGCAGGGGTGGGCGGGGCCCGGCGGCGGGCTGCCGACCGGTGTCGTGCGGGGGCGCGGGACGGGGCCGTGGCCGGTCGCCGGCGGCCGGACCGCCCCCGTTCGACCCGCTGGTCGAGGTGTCCGGGCGGGGAGCGCCCGGCCGCAGCCGGGCGGGGAGATCGAGGGCGCCCGGATGGATCTCGGCCGTGTCGCGAAGCGGCTGCGGAGGACGGGCGCCGGTGCGCCCGGGATGCGCAGGGTCGTCCTGGGGATGTCCCGGCGGATCCGGTGTCGCGAGGTGGCCGACCTGTGCGGGCGGTCGCGGCGTGCCGTCGGGCGCCGGGGCCGGTCCCAGGCTGTGCCGGCTGGGCCGTCCGGCCTCGTGAGCGTCCGGCGCAGCGACCTCGGGTGGCGTTCCCGGCCCGTCTCGCCCGGGCGCGGGCTCGCGGAGCCTGCGGCGACCGCCGATCCGCCGTGGACCGCCGAGGCGGGGCGGGAAGGGGGTCAGGTTCGCCGGCGGGCGGGGTGCGTCCCTGCTCTCCGCCGGGGATGCGTGGAGCGGGTCTCCGCCCGTTGCGGACGGATCGGACGGCACCGCGCCGCGCTCGGCCTCAGGCCCCGCGACACCGGGGAGGGGGTCGTTCAGCGGGTCGATCAGCGGGCGGGCCGGGACGCCGCCGCGCTCGCCGTCCGGTCCGGAACGTGCGACGGAGTGCTCGACTGCGGTGTGCTCGACTGCGGTGTGCTCGAAGTCGCCGTCGAGCTCGCTCGCGGCAGCGAAGGGACGGCCGAGCAGACCCGCGTCCTCGGCTCCCGGGTGCACCGCCGCCGCGGTGCCGGATGCCGCGGCGGGAGCGCTGCCGCCCGTGCCGGCGTCGATCACGCTGGCCTCGATCACAGCGCCGTCGATCACAGCGCCGTCGATCACAGCGCCGTCGATCACAGCGCCGTCGATCACAGCGCCGTCGATCACAGCGGCAGGAGTGAACAGCCCGCGCCACGACCTGGTCGGGGGCGGGCCGGTTCGCTCCACGGCGGTGTCCGGGTCGTCCTCGGTGGCGAACAGGCTGTGGGCGCGCACCGGTTCGCCGCTCGCCGTGGCCCCCCGGTCCGCCGGAGCCCACCAGGGGCGCTCGTCGTCCTCGTGCTCGATGAGCCGATGGGCCCCCTCGACACCCGAACCGCGGCGCGGCAGCGGGTCGCCGGACGGCACGAGGCGGGGCAGCGGTGGCGCGCCGTCGCCGTCCTCGGGAGTGCCGAGGACGGGATCATCGGCTCGCTGGTCGGAGTCGGTCTGGGGTTCGTCGGCCCGGGGTTCGTCGGCCCGAAGGTCGTCCGGCTCGCCACCCTCCGGGACCGCACCGCCGCCCGGGACCGCGCCGCCCTCCGGGACCGTGCCACCGTCTGGGACCGCACCGTCGTCCAGGGCCGCGGCGTCACCCGGAGCCGGGCCGTCGGCGTTCTCGCCGGTGAACGGGGACTCCCCGGGACGGCTCCCGCCGTCCGTGCCGCCTGCGCCGCCTGCGCCGTCGCGCCCGTCCACCGAGGGGCTCGTGATCCGCAGGCGGGTGAGCCCGGTGAGCGGGGTGCGTCCGGGCCGTCGTGGCTCGTCCGGGCCCGCGGGGGTGAACAGGTCGGCCGCACCGGGGCTCGCGGCCCGGGTGTCCCGCTGCGGTAGGGCACCGGCGCCCGCCGTCCGGCGCGGCAGGTCGGCGGCCGTGCCGCCGGGCGGGCGCTCGGGTTGCGGGGGGTCGCTCCGATCATCGGTGGCGGGCTGCTCGTCCGGCACGCCTGCGGAGTCGGGCAGGCGGACGTCGGCCGCCGGGCGTGGTCCGGCCGGGTCGGGGACGATCCCGGTCCCGGACGTCCCGGTCCCGGACGTCCCGGTCCCGGACGTCCCGGTCTCGGACGGGCCCTCCTGCGCGACCCCGGCGTCGCCGAGCGGCCACGCTGCCCGCAGCGCTGCCGTGTGGTAGGCGGACGGCGGGGAACCCGCGGTCAGCACCTCGACGGACGCGGGGACGCCCGCCTCCTCCAGCGCCGTGCCGAGCCGGTGGGCGAGCGGGGCACCGCCCGCGACGCCGCCCACGTCGACGACCTCCGCCACCTCGACGAGCACGACGGCGCGGGGCAGCGGCCCGGGTGCACCGCCCGCGGGGGTGTGGCGGGCGGCGAGGTAGGCGTGGCCACGGCCGTCCAGCAACGTGCGGACGGTGGCGGCGATCCGGGCGGTGGCCGCCCCGGCGCGGGGGGCTTCGAAGCGGTGGGGCGTGCCGACCTTGCCGCTCGGTGGGGGCAGGGCGCTGTCCGGGTCGAGCACGCTGCGGGTGGTGCGGGCGGCGTCGACGAGCTCCGCGCGGACGTCCGGGGGGAGCGCGACGCCGTCCGCGACCAGCGCCGCCGTGACGAACTCGACGGCACGGCCGCCTTCGCCCGTGGCGACGAGCTCGCGGCTCCAGTCGAGGAGATCGTCGTCGACGTGCCCGGCGAGACCGAGCAGGAGATCGTGGACGGTCATGCGGCCACCGCCGGTTCGCGCGACCAGACGGGGGTGGCGACGGCGGTGGCGGCCCGGTGGTAGCTGCTGCCCTCCCCGATGAGGATCTCGACGCACGGCGTGCGGTCCCCGTGGGCGCGCAGGAGGCGCTGCACGGCCGCGGTGAGGGTCCAGGGCCGCTCCCCGCCCCGGACGAGCAGGACGCGCTGGCCGCCGCGACGCGCGGCCGCCAGTGACGCGGTGCCCGGATGGCTGCGGACGACGGCGAGCGCGGAGAGGACCGCGGCGTCCGCGGGCTCGCGCTCCGGGGCGAAGCCCGCGGCGGGTTCGGCCGGTTCGTGGCCGGGCAGGACGGCGTCCAGGAGGCGCCGGGCGGGGCCCCAGCCACCCGCGAGATCGGCGAGCAGGTCGCGCTCGCGGTCCGTCAGCCCCAGGCGGTGGCGCAGGAGCTCACGCGGCAGGAGCACTCCGACGGTGTCGGTGCCGCCGGGGGCGGCGAGCCAGTCCCGCAGGCGCCACAGCAGGGCGTCGGGGAGCCGCCCGGCGAGCTCGACCAGCAGATCGTGGCCCGCGTGCAGCGCCCGATCGCTCGCGTCCATCAGGTCACCTCGACGACGATCTCGACCTCGACGGGGGCGTCGAGGGGCAGCTCCGCGACGCCGACGGCGGAGCGGGCGTGCCGGCCGGCATCCCCGAAGACCTCGGCGAACAGCTCGGACGCGCCGTTGAGCACGCCGGGTTGGCCGGTGAAGCCGGGTGCGGAGGCGACGAAGCCGACCACCTTGACCACGCCCACCACGCTGTCGATCCCGACGAGCGCGTGCACCGCGGCCAGCGCGTTGAGGGCGCACTGCCGCGCGAGCTGCCTGGCCTGTTCCGGATCCACGGCCGCACCGACCTTGCCGGTGGCGACCAGCGAGCCCTCGACGAGCGGGAGCTGACCCGCGGTGAACACCAGCGAGCCGCTGCGGCGGGCCGGCAGGTAGGACCCCGCAGGCGCGGCGACCGTCGGCAGGGTGATGCCCAGTGCCGCCAGCCGCTGTGACGCCGCCACCGCCGCCACCTCAGCCCGCCCGGACCGGGCGCTTGAACCAGCCGACGAGCTGTTCGGGGTTCATTCCGGAGGTGACCGTGACGAGCTCCCAGCCGTCGCGACCGAAGTTGTCGAGGATCGCCTTGGTGTTGTGGATCAGGAGCGGCGCGGTGAGGTACTCCCACCGGACCTCGCGGGAGCCGTCGTCGGGAGAGCTCATGCGACCGAACTGTAACGACGCGGTGTCCACGACCCGGGGCGCCCCCCACCGACCGGGGGTGATGCGTGGCACGGGGGCGTCCTCGGGCGCCTCGGTCACCGCTGCTGCGACGTAGGCTGCTGACGTGATCTCCGGATGGCCCGATCCGCTGCCCGGCGTACGGCTGCACGTGGTGTCCGGCAAAGGCGGCACGGGCAAGACCACCGTCGCAGCGGCCCTCGCCCTCGCCCTCGCCACGGACGGCAGGCGCACCCTGCTCGTCGAGGTGGAGGGGCGGCAGGGCATCGCGCAGCTGTTCGACACCCCGCCGCTGCCCTACGAGGAGCGGCGCATCGCGGTGGCCCCGGGCGGTGGGGAGGTCCGTGCGCTCGCCGTCGACCCGGAGGCCGCGCTGCTGGAGTACCTGGAGATGTTCTACCGGCTGGGTATCGCGGGCCGGACGCTGCGGCGGATGGGTGCGATCGAGTTCGCGACGACGCTGGCGCCGGGCCTGCGCGACGTGCTGCTCACCGGCAAGGTGAAGGAGTGCGTCACGCGCACGGGCCCGGACGGGCGCAAGGCGTACGACGCGGTGGTGGTGGACGCCCCGCCCACCGGCCGCGTCGTGAGCTTCCTGGACGTCACGAAGGCGATGGCCGAGCTTGCGAAGGCGGGGCCGATCCACAAGCAGAGCGAGGGCGTCGTCCGCCTCGTGCACTCGCGGGAGACGGCGACGCACCTGGTCACGCTCCTCGAGGACCTGCCGGTCACCGAGACGCTGGAGGCGGTCGCCGCGCTGCGCGAGGGCGGGCTGCACCCGGGCGCGGTGATCGTCAACGGCGTGCGGCCGCAGTGGCTGCCGGACCGGTCGGTCGCCGCGGCGGCGGGTGGCCGGGTGGACGCGGAGCGGATCCGCTCGGGGCTCGCGGGCGCGGGGCTGGACCTGGCCCCGGACGTGCTGGACGGCCTGGTCGCGGAGACGGTGGAGCACGCCGTCCGGGTGCACAACGAGGCGGCCGCGCTCGCCCGGCTGGAGGCGAGCGCCCTGCCACGGGTCGAGCTGCCGCGCCTGATCGACGGCGTCGACCTCGGCGGGCTGTACGAGCTGGCGGAGTCGCTCGTCGAGCAGGGCGTGCACGTGCGCCGCACGAGCGGGGAGCGATCATGAAGCGCGAGGTGCCGCTGCTGGACGTCGACGCGCTGCTGGACGACCCGGGCACCCGGGTGATCGTGTGCTGCGGCTCCGGCGGGGTCGGGAAGACGACCACGTCGGCTGCGCTGGCGATCCGCGCTGCCGAGCGGGGCCGCCGCACGGTGGTGCTGACGATCGACCCGGCGCGGCGGCTGGCGCAGGCCCTCGGCCTCACCGAGCTGGACAATGAGCCCCGCCGTGTGGAGATCGGCGACGACGCGGAGCTCTTCGCGATGATGCTGGACATGCGTCGCACGTTCGACGACATGGTGAGCGCGCACGCCGAGCCCGAGCGCGCCGCGCAGATCATCGCGAACCCCTTCTACCAGACGATCTCGTCGTCGTTCTCCGGCACGCAGGAGTACATGGCGATGGAGAAGCTCGGCCAGCTCGCAGGCACCGGCCGGTGGGACCTGATCGTCGTCGACACCCCGCCGTCGCGCTCGGCCCTGGACTTCCTGGACGCGCCGCAGCGCATGTCGAACTTCCTGGACGGCCGCATGATCCGGCTGTTGTCGGCACCCGCCCGCGCGGGCGGGCGAGGCCTGCGGCGGCTGGTGGGCGCCGGGTTCGCGCTGTTCGCGAAGGCGGTCTCGACGATCCTGGGCGGCCAGATGCTCGCGGACGCGTCGGCGTTCGTGCAGGCCTTCGACACGATGTTCGGCGGCTTCCGGGAGCGGGCGACGACCACCTACGCGCTGCTGCGCTCGCCGGGTACGGCGTTCGTGGTGGTGGCGGCGCCCGAGCCGGACGCACTGCGTGAGGCCGCGTACTTCGTGGACCGTCTCGCGGGCGAGGAGATGCCGCTCGCGGGCCTCGTGCTCAACCGCACGCATCCGGTGCTGGCCGCGCTGTCCGCCTCGCGGGCTCGCGACACGGCCGAGGACCTGCGCGGAGCGCCGCTGGCCGCCGCGGTGCTGCGGCTGCACGCGGACCGGGTGGACCTGGCCGACCGGGAGGACCGTCTGCTGGCCCGCTTCACCAAGGCACATCCGAGGGTTGCGGTGGCCCGGGTGCCCGCGGTGGCCGGCGACATCGCGGATCTGGAGGGCCTGCGCGAGATCGGCGGGCGCATGGCCGCCACGCGTGTGGTGGTGGTGGAGGAACCCGCGGACGAGTCGGCGGTCCGCAACATCCGCTGAGACACCCCGCCGAGAGGCCCCCGCCGAGACAAGATCTGCTGAGACGCGCGTCGCGACCGCACGGCCGGGCCACACCGCGCCGCGTACCCTCCAGCGACGTGAGGATCCCCGATCGCGCGCGTACACCGATCGCGCGGCTGCTCGGGTTGTGCGTGGTGGCCGGTGTGCTGGTGGCCGGGATGACGTTCCCGGTGGCCGCGGGTGTCGGGCTCGTCGCGGGCGACGCGGGCGACAGCGTCACCAGTGTCTCCTCGGACATCGTCACCGGTCCCTTGCCGCAGGCCAGCGTCATCACGGACAACCAGGGGCGTCCGATCGCCTCGCTGTTCGACCAGAACCGCACGTGGACCCCGGCCGACAAGATCAGCCCGGCGATGAAGGCGGCGATCGTCGCGGTCGAGGACCGCCGCTTCTACCAGCACCAGGGCGTGGACTGGGCGGGCACGATGCGGGCGCTGATCGCGAACTCGGCGTCCGGTGACGTCGTGCAGGGCGCGTCGACGATCAGCCAGCAGTACGTGAAGAACTACCTGCTCTACGTGGCGGCGCAGACCGACGCCGAGCGCCTGAAGGCCACCGAACAGACCCCCGCGCGCAAGCTCAAGGAGGCCCGGATCGCCCTGCAGATGGAGCGGTCCCTGTCCAAGGACGAGATCCTCACGCGGTACCTCAACGTCGTGTTCTGGGGCAACAACGCCTACGGGATCAACGCGGCGGCGAGCACCTACTTCGCCACCACACCGGACAAGCTGACGCTGCCGCAGGCGGCACTGCTCGCGGGGATGGTGCGCAGCACCTCGGCGTTCGACCCGATGACGAAGCAGGACGCCGCCCGGGAGCGCCGCAACCTCGTCCTCACGTTGATGCGCGACCAGCAGATGATCACCGAGGCGCAGGCGGCGGAGGCGATGCGCGCCCCGTTGGGTGTGGCGCTCAACCCGCAGCGCAACGGCTGCATCGGCGCGCGGGACGCCGGGTTCTTCTGCAAGTACGTCGTCGAGTACCTCAACGAGCGCGGCATCTCCACCGAGAAGATCAACCGCGGCGGCTTCACCATCCGCACGACGCTGGACGCCGACGTCCTGGCCAAGATGAAGGCCTCGCTGGACGCCGAGGTGCCCCCCACGCAGCCGCACGTCGCGAACGTCATGTCGGTCGTCGCGCCGGGCACGGACCGCCACCGCGTCCTCGGCATGGCCGCCAGCCGCACGTTCGGCCTGGACGCGAACGCGCAGGAGACGAGCTACGGGCTGCCGTACGAGCCGGTCAACCTCGGTTCCGGATCGGTCTTCAAGATCTTCACGGCGGCCACGGTGCTGGAGAAGGGCCTGGGCATCGACACGATGATCCCGGTGCCGCCGAGCGGCTACGCGTCGCCGGTCTACCGGGACGCCGCGGGCAAGCCGATCCCGGTACGCAACGCGGGCGAGTACTCCCAGTACCTGTCGATCACGGATGCGCTGGCGCAGTCGCCGAACACGGCGTTCGTGAAGCTGATCGAGCGCACCGGCGTCAACGACGTCGTGGACATGGCGGTGCGGCTGGGGATGCGCCAGCTGCTCACCCAGCAGGTGCCGCGCACCGGCGGACGCAACTACGCCGAGGTCATCAAGGCCCAGCAGCAGGCGTCGTTCACCCTGGGGGTGAACCCGACGAGCGTGCTGGAGCTCGCGAACGTCGGGGCCACCCTCGCCAGCAGCGGGATGTGGTGCCCGCCCTCGCCGATCGAGTCGATCACGGATGCCGACGGCGCCCCGGTGCCGCTCACCGAGACGCCCTGCGAGCAGGTCGTGGCACCGGGTCTGGCGAACACACTGCTGCACGGCCTGAGCAAGGACGATCTCCCGGGCGGCACGGCGGCGCGGGCGGCGAGCCAGGTCGGCTGGAAGCGCCCGATGGCGGGCAAGACCGGCACGACGCAGAACCACAAGTCCGCTGCGTTCTTCGGGGTCGTCCCGGAGATGGCCGGCGCGGTGATCACCTTCGACAACTCGAGTTCCCCGCGCCCGCTGTGCGACAGCGGCGGTGCGCCGTTCGCCTGCCGCAGCGGCAACATCTTCGGCGGCAAGACCCCCGCCGAGACGTGGTTCGGCGCGATGTCGCCGATCCTGGAGGGCAAGCCGGCCACACCCCTGCCCCCCGTCGATCCGCGTTACGTCGTCGGGGGCAGTGACAAGCAGGTCCCGGACGTGCGCGACCGCGGCCTGCGCGAGGCGCGCGCGATCCTCGCCCGGGCGGGCTGGACGGACGTCACCACTCAGACGGTGGACAACGCCGCGTCGGCGGGCACCGTCGTCGGGCAGGATCCGCTCGGCCCCGCGCTGCCCGGAGACCGGGTCACCCTGCTGGTCAGCAGCGGTGCGGCCCCGGAGCCTCCGCCCGCGCCCGGCGACGACGACGATGACGGCGGTGACGGTGACGGCGGTGACGGCGGTGACGATGACGGCGGCTGATCCAGCCGCGTGATGTGGGACGGACACGGCCGCTTTCGCTCGCGACCTGTCTGACCAGGCCCTAGCATCACTGCCGTGTCGGTCGGGGGGGCGGCGACAGGCCGCGGCGCAGGGGGCGTGGCGCCGTGGCCGAACGCCGCCGAGCGCGCAGCTGCGCGTCGCGCCGCGCAGGAGGCGCTCGCGCGGTCGCGGGTCCGGCGGGAGGAGCGCGAACGCCGCGCGGCGGCCGTCCCGGACGGCGCAGAGGCCGCGGCCCCGCACACCCCCGCTGCACGAGCCGCTCCGTCGGCCGCGGGCATACCGGACGCCGACGAGCCGATCGTGCCGATCGCGGCCCGTCCGCGCATCGAGGACGACACGGCCCTGCTGGGGCTCACCCGCCGGTCGAACAGTCGCGTGGGCCAGCGCGTGTTCAATCTCTTCTTCGTCTTCGTGTTCCTGCTGATCGCGATACAGATGGTCGTGGCGTTGCTGGCCGGATGATCGCCGATCGCTCCGGTTACCCTGGCGGCATCGTCGCGCCCGGTTTCCCCGATCGCCGGGCCGGCGTCCGAGCACCCCGGCCGTGGGAGGTGGTGGCATGGCGGTGATGCCGGAACCCGGTGCGCCGCAGCTGTCCGCGCCCACCTCGCACCGCGTCCGCAGCGTGCTCGCCATTCCCCCCTTCCGGCGGTTGTGGCTGGTCACGGCCGTGTCGGCCACCGGAGACTGGCTGAGCCTGCTCGCCCTGTCCGCGCTCGCCACCCAGCTCACCACCGGCTACCAGGCGCAGAGCTTCGCGCTGGGCGGCGTCGTCGCCACGAAACTGCTGCCCGCCCTGCTGCTGGGGCCGCTGGCCGGGGCCCTCGCGGACAAGTTCGACCGGCGCCACCTGATGGTGATCTGCGACGTCTGCCGGTTCGCGCTGTTCCTGTCGATCCCGCTGGTGGGATCGCTGTGGTGGCTGTTCGTGGCCACGTTCCTCATCGAGATCTGCGCGCTGTTCTGGATCCCGGCCAAGGACGCGTCGGTGCCGAACCTGCTGCGCCGTCCGGACCAGGTGGAGACGGCCAACCAGCTCGCCCTCGTCATGACCTACGGCGTCGCGGTGATCACCGCGTCCGGCCTGTTCACGCTGCTGTCGAGCGCGGGCAAGCTGCTCGCCGTACCGGATCCGGAGCTGCTCACCGTCCACATCGCGCTGATCTGCAACGGCAGCGCCTACCTGCTCACCGCGGCCACCGTGTGGTTCCGCATCCCCGAGATCTCCGGGCGCGCGCAGGAGCGCCGCGCCGCCGCTCCCGGGATCGTCACACTGCTGCGCGACGGCGCGCGGTTCGTCGTCGGCACACCGCTGGTGCGGGGCCTGGTCACGGGCATCGTCGGCGCCTTCGCGGCGGGTGGCATCGTCATCGGTTCGGCCACGCTGTACGCCGCGAGCCTCGGGGGTGGCAACGCCGCGTACGGCGTTCTGTTCGTGGCGGTGTTCGTCGGCCTCGCCTGCGGCATGGGTGCCGCCCCGCGGCTCGCGCGCCGGCTGCCGCACAACCGGCTGTTCGGGGCGGCGATCGTCGCGGCCGGGCTCGCGCTGGTGCTGGTGGCGGTGGCGCCGCACCTGTTCGTCGCGCTCGCGGCCGTCGGGTTGGTCGGCGGGTTCGCCGGGATCGCCTTCCTCACCGGCCTGACGATCATCGGCGCCCAGGTGGCGGACGAGGTCCGCGGCCGGATCGTCGCGTTCGTGCAGTCGATCGTGCGGCTCACGCTGCTCGGCTCGCTCGCACTGGTGCCCCTGCTGGTCGGGCTGGTCAGTGCGCACACCATCGAGGTGTTCGGCTACCCATTCCTCATCGACGGCACCCGGGTCGTGATGCTCGCGGGCGGGCTCGTCGCCGCGTTCGTCGGATCGCTGGCCTACCGCCAGATGGACGACCGGCGCGTCGAGCCGCTGCTGCCGGACCTCCTCGCCGCGCTGCGTCGCGGCGACCGCCGCCGCGGATCGGGGGTGCTCATCGCCGTGGAGGGTGCGCCGGCCGTCGACACGGCGGGCCAGGCCGCCCGGCTCGCCGCGCACCTGCGCGCGGCGGGGTACGTCGTCGTGGAGCCCGATCCGACGGGGCGCGACCACGAGCGTTGGACGGCCGCGACGCGCGAGGCGGAGCTGTCCGGGGCCCGGGCCAAGGCGCTCGCGGCGGCGGCCGTCCGGGCGGACCTGGTCGAGCGGGTCATCCGGCCCGCACTGGACGCGGGCACCGTCGTCGTCGTGGACCGGTTCGTCGCGAGCCCGCTCGTCCAGTACGGGGTGGCGGCGGACCGCATGGTCGACGCGTCACTGGACGAGGGCGAGCTGGAGAACCTCGCCGCCTGGGCCACCGGGCGGCTGCGGCCGGACATCTCCGTACTGCTGGACCGCGCACCGGACGCGGTCGACAGTTCGCCGGGTGTGGCGGGCGCCGAGCACGTCCGGGTGCAGCGGCTGCTCACGCGGATGGCGGCGGCCGAGCCGCATCGCTACGTCGTAGTGGACGCGGACGGGACGCCGGGCGAGGTCGCGGTGCGGGTGTTCGAGGGTGTGTCGGCCGTGCTCAAGGCCCCCGACCAGGCAGCGCAGTCGGCGCGGACGAGCATGCCGTGAGCGTGTGGGACGAGGTCGTCGGTCAGCCGGAGGCCGTCGCCGAGCTGCGCGCCGCCGCGTCGGACCGGGCGTCGATGACGCACGCGTGGCTGTTCACCGGGCCAGCGGGGTCGGGCCGGTCGGTGGCGGCGCGGGCGTTCGCCGCGGCGCTGCAGTGCCCGGCGTCCGGCTGTGGGCAGTGCCCGGCCTGTCACACCGTGATGACGGGCACGCACGCCGACGTCCGCGAGATCGTCCCCGAGGGCCTGTCGATCTCGGTGAAGGAGACGCGGGCGCTGGTGCAGCTCGCCGCGCGCCGACCGTCCACCGGGCGGTTCCAGATCCTCGTCCTGCAGGACGCGGACCGGCTCGGCGAGCGGGCGGCGAACGCGCTGCTCAAAGCCGTGGAGGAGCCGGCGCCGGATACGGTGTTCCTGCTGTGCTCGCCGTCGGACCATCCCGACGACATGCCGGTGACGATCCGCTCCCGCTGCCGGGTCGTGGCGCTGCGTACGCCACCGCCCGAGGCGATCGCGGGCGTCCTCGTCGCGCGGGACGGGATCGACGCCTCGACGGCGGAGTGGGCCGCCTCGGTGTCGGGCGGGCACGTCGGGCGGGCCCGCCGGCTCGCGCTGGACGTCGATGCCCGAGCCCGTCGCGAGAAGGCCCTCGGGATCCCGCTGCGGCTGCACGGGCTTGGCGACGCGTTCGCGCTGGCCTCCCAGCTCGTGGTATCGGCGAGGGAGGAGGCCGTCGCGCTGAGCGAGTCCCGCGACGCCGCCGAACGCGAGGAGCTGGCCGTCGCGATGGGCGCGGGCGGCGTCGGGAAGGGCGTTGCCGCGGCCGCCCGCAGCGCGAAGGCCGCGGAGCGGGAGCTGGAGAAGCGCCAGAAGTCGCGCTCGACCCGCAATCAGCGCGACGCCATCGACCGGACCCTCGTCGACCTCGCCGGGTTCTTCCGGGACGTGTTGGTGGTCGGCTCCGGCGCCTCGGTGGCGTTGGCGAACCCGGACCGGGCCTCCGACGTCCGGCAGGCGGCCTCGCAGTGGTCTCCCGAGTCCGTGCTGCAGCGGTTGGAGGCCGTGCTGGCCTGCCGGGAGGCCCTGGAGCAGAACGTGAAGCCGGAGATCGCCGTCGAAGCGATGCTGGTGGCGCTCACCCGGTGAACGTCGGTTCTGTGACATGGTTCTCATGCCACGGTTTGAGTGATCATGCGGCCTGGCGGCGGTACCGGAACTGGTGGCGGGCGATCACCGCGGCCAGCACCGCGATGATGATCGGCGTGATCACGTACTGGGGCTGGTCGAGGACCCACACCTGGGTGATCCCGGCGCCGACCATCAGCAGGACGATGCCGACGGCCGCGGGCCCGGCCAGCGCCGGGACAAGCAGCCCGATCCCGCCCGCGAGCTCCACGACGCCGATGAAGTAGCGGAACCAGTCCCCGGCGCCGATCTCGTCGAAGATCTGCACCGCGTACGCCTCGCCGAGCAGCTTCGGCAGCGCCGAGGCGGCGATGAGGAACAGGCCCAGCAGGATGCGCAACACCAGGACGGTGCGTGCGGCGGCCCGGGACGGGGCAGGAGCCGTGGTGTGGTCGGCGGGAGCGGTCATCATGTCCTCCTCAGTGGCTTGTCCGGGTAGACGACCGGCCCCCGCGGAAAGTCATCGCGGAGCCCGACCCCGGGTGCGCGGGGCGTGCGGGGGGCTTGGCTAGACTGGGTGCGCACCACGCCGCCTTAGCTCAGTCGGTTAGAGCGACGCACTCGTAATGCGTAGGTCTGGGGTTCGACTCCCCAAGGCGGCTC
>JBFWRR010000055.1:0-8441 GCA_050248815.1 Pseudonocardia sp.
AGCGGTTCGTCCGTAAACACCCCGAACCACCCGCACTCCCCAGCACAGTGTGGATCAACAAGCCCGACCCGACCAACTCAACGAATCCCTGATCAACATGTCCCGCAGAGGTTGACAGGTTCCGCTGCGGCGGGCGGGTGGCAGTACCAGCGGGAGCCGCCCCCGGTATCGGTGCGCCCGCGCACCCGCCGCCCCGCACACCCGCAGCCCCGCACACCCGCAGTCCCCGCGCACGGCCCTTCCCGCACGCGGCCGTCAGGCACCCGCCGCCCCGCACACCCGACCGTCCGGTCCGGGCCCGCGCGCCTAGGGTCGTCCGTGGCGGCCACCGCCGGAGGGAGCCCACGTGACCGACCTGGAGACGCTGCCCGGGATCACCCCCACCGTTGCCGCGGAGCTGCGTGCCGTCGGCGTCCGTGACGTCGCTGCGTTGTGCGCGCTGGGGGCCGCCGCGGCCGCGGACCGCCTCGCCGAGGCACAGCTGCGCGATGCCGGGTCGGCACGGCGCCTGCTCGAGTCGGCGCTGGCCGAGGTCGAGGGCGACCGCCTGCCACCGCCCGCGGTGCCGGTTCTGGGGATCGACAACGTGCTGTTCGCGGTCGGCGATCTCGACGCCGCGCTGACCCACTACGCCGACCGGCTCCGGCTGCCGGTGGCGTTCCGGTTGCCGCGACCGCCGCTGGCCCTGCTCCGGCTCGGATCGGAGTCTCCCGGCCTGCTGCTGCGGGAGGAACCCGGCCTCGCGCAGGAGGCGCCGGGGCCCCGCTCGCCCCGGGTGTGGCTGGAGGTACCGGACGCCCGCGCCGCGGCGGCCGCGTTGCGGGCGTCCGGCGTCGTGCTGCTCGCCGAGCCGTTCCCCGTGGCCACCGGGATGACCGTGGAGGTCGCGGACCCGTGGGGCAACGTCGTCGGTCTCACCGACTACACGTCCGCCCCGGACCGGGCCCGCACGGCGGGCGCCGCCACCTGACCACCGGGCGGCCCGACGCGCTGCTCCTCGGCCGCCCCCATGTGAGCATCGAGCAGCCTGCGTCCCCGATCGCCCCGGGGTCCGCGCGCCGAGCGGCCGTGGTGCGGATCAGCCCTCGTCCGGCGGATCGGCGAACATCTCGCCCAGCTCGCGGGCCAGCCGCAATGCCCGGCGGGCCCATTCGCGGCTCGCGCCGGCGAGACCGCACGCCGGTGTCGGCAGGGCGAGGGCGGCGAGCCGGACGCGCTCGAAGCCGAGGCGGTCGGCCAGGTCGAACGCCGGACGTGCCAGGTCGCGCGCCGTCACCCGGCCCGGCGGCGGCAGGGTGGGGACCAGGCCGAGGAGCAGCGGCGTCCCGCCGTCCCAGGTCTCGCCGAGCGCATCGAGCAGCTCGACGTCCACCTTCCCGGACATGGCAGTTGCGTCGATCCCGACACCGGCGACCCCGCTTCGGGCGATCAGACGCACCGGCGGGCGGGCCGCGCAGCAGTGCACCACGACCGGGACCCGAAGCCCGTCCGCCAGGCTCGTCACGACGTCGCGCAGCAGGCTCTGCGCCTCGGCTTCCGGGACGGCCGCGACCGCGCCGAGCTTCGACGGTGTCGGCAGCGACCCGGCGAGCACCGCGGGCAACCCCGGTTCGTCGAGCTGGACGAGCACCTGTGCCCCGGTCCGGGCGGCGACCTCGGTGACGTGGCGGCGGAGCCCCTCGACGAGGCTCTCGGTGAAGTCGCGGACGGCTCCGGGGTCGGTGAGGACCCGGTGTCCCGAGCGCAGCTCGACGGCCGCCGCGAGCGTCCACGGGCCCGCGGCCTGCACCTTGACCCAGCTGGGACGGGTGACGGCGCACGCCTCGTCCAGGGCGTCGACGTCGAAACGCAGCAGGTCGACGGCCCGGCGGTGCTCGTTCCCGGGGCGCTGCACGACGCGGTAGCCGGTCGGGCGGACGTCGACGGCGAGATCGACGAGCAGGCCAGCCGTGCGGCCGATCATGTCGGCGCCGACCCCCCGCGCGGGCAGCTCGGGCAGGTGCGGCACGAGGGGCAGCTCACCGACGACCGTCGCCGCCGCCTCCCGTGGATCGGTCCCGGGCATCGAGCCGACTCCCGTCGCCGCGCCGTCGGGCCAGCGCGGCAGCGGCGCCGGCTCGCCGTCCTCCGGCGCGGCGGCCCTGGTGGTGACGGTGCGGGGGCCCGTGACGGGCGTCGGTTCGGGCGGTACCGCTTCAGGAGCAGCCGCGGTGTCGGGCAGGGCAATGCCGGCCCTGGCCAACGCCCGAGCCAGCGGATCGTCCGGCTCGGTCGCCGGCGGGGCGAGCCCGGATTCCGCCAGCGCCCGCGCGATCGGGTCGTCGGGCTCGCGGGCCACCGGGTCGTCGGACGTCATGGGCCCGGTGTACCACCCGCCGCGCGGGTACCTGGGGCGGCACCCCTTGCTCTGCGCGCCGATACGCGGCCACCCGCCGTCAGGCCTTGCGGTATCGCGCGTCGAACAGGCAGTACGCCCCGAACAGCCCGAGCCCGAGAGCGAGGACCACGAGCAGCACCTGCCCGAAAGGCTGCGCCCCGAGCGCCTTGAGCCCGGCGTCGAGGCCCACCGGCTGCTCCGGGTCGAACCGCCAGGCCGCGACCAGCAGCAGCACCCCGACGACCCCGTACGTCGCACCGAGGGCCGTCCACCCGGCGCGGCCGATGCGGGTGACGAGGGTCGAGCGGCGCAACCCGGCGCCGCGCAGGTCCAGCTCGTGCAGGAAGCCGGCGGTGACGCCGCGGTGGGCCGCGACCCCCGCCCCGACCAGGCCACCGAGACCCAGCAGCACGACGATCCAGCGGCCGCCGGGCAGGGCGAACAGCATCCCGGCCTCGGGGCTGCCGGGGCCTGTCACGCCGCCGGAGGCGGCGGTCTTGCCGGCCGTCCAGGCGAGAGCGGCGAAGATCCCGGCCTCGCCGAGGTTGACGGCCGTTCGCAGCAACCGCTGCCCCGTCGGCGTCCCACGGTGACCGAACACGGCCTCGGCGAGCTGCCAGATCACCAGCGCCACGAGACCGGCGACGATCACCCACAGCAGGCCCAGGCCCGGCCCGGTCGAGGCGACCGCGCCGAGGGCGCCCTGCTTGTCGGCCCGGGCCGGGCCACCGAGCGCGATCCGCACCACGAGCACGGCGATGAGCAGGTGCACCCCGCCGTAGCTGGCGAGCCCCAGCCGCCCGACCGCGCGCATCCACGGATGGGTCGCGGACTCGTCCGCGGCGTCGTGTGCGACAACCGGTGCCTCAGCGGGCGCGGCGGGTAGCGCGACCACGGGGACGCCGTGCGGTATGAGCCCGGGCACAGCGCCGGACCGGGCGTCTGGTCCGGCGCCTGCCGGCGGGTCTGGAGACGACGTCACGTCCGACCCGCCCGGCACCGTGTCGCCCACCGCCCACCTCCTCGTGCGCGGTGAGCGTGCCCGACCCGGCCACCCGCCGCCACCCGGGTCAGCGGACGGCGACCGTGGCCAGCACGGGCCGCTGCTGGTCGAGCTGCCAAGGGGACGTTGAGCATCGTGGGGTTGTTGCCAGCCATGACGCCGAAGATGTCGGGCGTGAACACCCTCTCGTCGGTGACGACGGGTACCCCGACGCGGAACGCCCCGGACACGACGGGCGGCGCCCCACACCCCGCGACCAGCAGCAACACGGCGAGGAGGAGGCGCAGCACGCGATCACGTCAGTTCGGTGAGTCGGTCCTCACGATCCGGGCGCTCCCGACCACGACGTCGCCGCCCGGCTCCGGCCGGTAGAAGGCCACGGCCTGGCCGGGCGCGACCCCGCGCAGCGGTGCGCACAGCTCCACCCGCCTGCCCCCGTCGCGGACGACCGCCGGTGCGATCCCGCCGTGCGCGCGCACCTGGACGACGCACTCCATCGGCCCCGGATCGACGCCGGAGGTCCACACCGGGTCGGTCGCCTCGATGAGCCGCACGTCCAGCGCCTCCGCGGGCCCCACCCGGACGGTCCCGCTCACCGGCTCGATCCCGAGCACGTACCGGGGCCGCCCGTCCTGCGCCGGTGCCGCGACCCCGAGCCCCCGCCGCTGCCCGACGGTGAACCCGTGGACGCCGTCGTGGCGGGCCAGCTCGGCACCTGTGGCAGCGTCCACGACCGGTCCGGGGCGGGCCCCTAGCCGCTCGGCGAGGAAGCCGCGGGTGTCGCCGGAGGGGACGAAG
Organism: Pseudonocardia sp.; assembly: GCA_050248815.1. Classification (GTDB taxonomy): domain Bacteria; phylum Actinomycetota; class Actinomycetes; order Mycobacteriales; family Pseudonocardiaceae; genus Pseudonocardia. The sequence goes on from JBFWRR010000055.1 coordinate 4,179, forward strand.
CAGATGTCGTGGCTGTCCGGCTTGTCCGCCACCCGCAGGCCGCGCCGCGCGGCCTCCGCCCGAACGTCGGCCTTCGGCGCGTCGCCGATCGGGAACATCGCGTGCGCGAGCTGCTCGCGCCGCAGGACCGCGAGCACGTAGGACTGGTCCTTGTCGGCATCCACCGCCCGGCGCAGGGTGGGCGGGTCGTCGCCGTCGAGGCGCGCGTAGTGCCCCGTACAGACGGCGTCGAAGCCCAGTCCGAGGGCCCGGTCCAGCACCGCGGCGAACTTGATGTGCTCGTTGCAGCGCAGGCACGGGTTCGGGGTCTGCCCCGCGGCGTACGAGGCGACGAAGTCGTCGACGACGTCCGCGGTGAAGCGGGCGGCGAGATCCCAGACGTAGAAGGGGATGCCGAGCACGTCCGCGGCCCGGCGGGCGTCCGCGGCATCCTCGCGCGAGCAGCAGCCGCGCGAGCCCGACCGCAGCGCGGCGGGCGTCTCCGACAGCGCCAGGTGCACCCCGACGACGTCGTGACCGGCGTCGACGGCGCGGGCCGCGGCGACCGCCGAGTCCACGCCGCCGCTCATCGCCGCCAGTACCCGCACGTCAGTGCTTCCCGACCGACTGCTGCCCCGCGCGACGCGCCCGCTCGACGACCGGCCCGATCGCGACCGCGACCGCCTCCACGTCCGCGCTCGTGGACGTGTGCCCGAGCGAGAACCGCAGCGAGCCGCGCGCCGTGGCCTCGTCCGCGCCCATCGCGAGCAGGACGTGGGACGGCTGGGCCACCCCCGCCGTACAGGCGGACCCGGTGGAGCACTCGATGCCGTGGGCGTCGAGCAGCAGCAGGAGGCTGTCGCCCTCGCAGCCCGGGAACGACAGGTGCGCGATGCCGGGCAGCCGGGACGGGCCGCCGTCGATCTCGCCGGTGCCTGCGTCGCCGTTGATCCGGGCGTCCGGGACGGAGGCGAGGATCTTGCCGACGAGGGCGTCGCGAAGCCCGGCCAGTTCCTCGGCCCGCGTCGGCGCGTCCGCGACCGCCAGCTCGACGGCCGTCGCGAGGCCGATGACGGCCGGGGTGTCGATCGTGCCGGAACGGACGTCGCGCTCCTGGCCTCCGCCGTGCAGCAGCGGGGTGAGCGCGACCTGGCGGCCCAGCAGCAGCGCCCCCGCACCGTAAGGGCCGCCGAGCTTGTGCCCGGTGAGGGTGAGGGCGTCGACGCCGGAGGCGGCGAAGTCGACCGGCAGGATCCCGACGGCCTGCACCGCGTCGGTGTGCATCGGCACTCCGAACCCGTGGGCTACCTCGGCCAGCTCGCGCACCGGGTTGACCGTCCCGACCTCGTTGTTCGCCCACATGACGCTCACCAGCGCGACCGTGTCCGGCTCGCGCCGCAGCGCCGCGCGCAGCGTCTCCGGATGCACCCGGCCGTCCCGGTCGACATCCAACAGCTCGACGTGCGCGCCCTCGTGCTCCCCCAACCAGGCCGCGGCGTCGAGCACCGCGTGGTGCTCCGCCGTGGAGACCAGCACCCGGGTGCGGCGCGCGTCCTCGCCGCGGCGGGCCCAGTAGATCCCCTTGACCGCCAGGTTGTCGCTCTCGGTGCCGCCCGTGGTGAACACGACCTCCGACGGCCGGGCCCCGACGGCCGCCGCGATCCGCTCGCGCGACTCCTCGACCTCGCGACGCGCCCGACGCCCGGCCGAGTGCAGCGACGACGCGTTGCCCGTGCGGGCGAGCGCCTCGGCCATCGCCGCGACCGCCTCGGGCACCATCGGCGTGGTCGCCGCGTGGTCGAGGTAGGTGGTTGCGCTGATCGGTGTTGTCACGCTGCCCGTCCTGGTTCAGATGGATCGGGGAACCAGGGTAGTCCGCGGGCTGCGGCGCGCCGGGGCCGTGCCGGACCCGTCGCGCGATCGGGGAGCGGTTCACCCGCCGCGGCGGCGGTGCAGCGGGGCCGTGCCGGACCCGTCGCGCGATCGGGGAGCGGTTCACCCGCAGCGGCGGCGGTGCGCCGGGGCGCGCAGGGCGACGGTCCCGCGCGGGCATCGTGCGCCGGACCGGGCACCGAGCGTGACCGCCCCTTCCGCGACGCCCGGACCCGCGACCGTGACCGCCCCTCGCACGACGCCCCGACCGGCGACCGCAACCGCCCCTCGCACGACGCCCCGACCGGCGGCCGCAACCGCCCCTCGCAAGGTGTCCGCACCGGCGACCGCGACCACCCCGCCCGGACCGCCCGGACCGCCCGGACCGCCCGGACCGCCCGGACCGCCCGGACCGCCCGGACCGGCGAGCGTGACCACCCCTTCCGCAACGCCCGGACCGGCGAGCGTGACCGCACGTCGCAGCGGGTCCGCCCCGCGGACCGGGTGCATCACCCCCGTCACCGCGGCGATCGCGTCCGCGGCCCGGGCCGCCAGCTCGCCACGTGTGCCGACGGGGGCGATCGCGGGCAGGAACGTCAGCTCGCACGTGACGTGGGGCAGCCGCATCGCACGCACGAGCGTGTCCGCCAGGGTCTGGTCGCCGACGAACGCCGCCTCGGGCGCCCGCCGCCCGTCCGGCGCGCGCAGCACGACGGCGACGGGCCGTACCGGCACGGCCGCATCGAGCGCCGCCTGGAAGACCGCCGGGCGCAGCGGGCCTGCCGCGGCACCGCACCAGGTCGTCCCCTCCGGGAAGGCGGCGACGGCGCCCTCGCCCCGCAGCACGGCGGCCGTCGCGGCGACGGTCCCGGGCAACGACCGCAGGCGGGCGCGGTCGAGGAACACCGCACCGGCCCGGGCGGCGAGCGCGCCCACGACCGGCCAGTCCCGCACCTCGCGCTTCGCGAGCAGCCGCGCCGGACGCACCGAGCTCAGCGCGACGACCTCGACCCAGGACGCGTGATTGGCCACCAGGAGCGCCGCGGACGTCCCCGGCTCGCCCCGGACGACGACCCGGACGCCGACGGCGCGCAGCATCAGCCGGCACGCCCGCGGGACGGCCCGCGCCCCGAGCAGGGCGAGCACGACCGTCCCCACCAGCAGTAACGCGACCAGCGCCGTCATCCGCCGGGCGACCCGCCATCGCTCACGCCGGGAACAGGGGGTCGGCGCCGGCAGGCAGCCCGGGCCGCACACGGGCGTGGGGACCCACCCGCCGGGATCGGCGGGATGGGCGGCCGGGGCAGCCCGCGCCACCGGGCTCGCCGCGACGGCGCTCACCCGCCCTCCCCGAGGCCGAGGAACCGCGCGTACCGCCCGTCCATGCCGTGCACGTCGAGCAGGACGAGGAAGTCGGCGCAGTCGAAGTCCGGGTCGAACGCCGGCGGGCCGCACACCTGCGCGCCCAACCGGAGGTAGCCGCGCAGCAGGGGCGGGATCGGCAGCTGCCGCGCGGCCGACTGTGCCGATCCCGCCGATCCCGCCGATCCCGCCGATCCCGCCGATCCCGCCGATCCCGCGGACTGTGCCGATCCCGCCGACCAGGGCAGGTACGGCCGCGTGCGCCGGTCCTCGGACACGAGGTGGCGGCGTCGCACCTGCTCCCAGACGGACGCGGCGAGCGCGCCGCCGTCGACCAGTGGGACGCTCGCGCACCCGAGGAGCCAACGGTGTCCCGTCAGCACCATGTAGCGGCCCAGGCCCGCCCACACCAGGCCGATGACGGCCCCGTTGCGGTGCGCGGGATGCACACACGAGCGCCCGGTCTCGACGAGGCCGGGCCGCAGCGGGGCGAGGGCGGAGAGGTCGAACTCGCCCTCGGCGTAGAGCGCGCCCGCGGCGCGAGCCCGGGCGGGCGGCAGGACGCGGTAGGTGCCGACGACCTCGCCCGTGCGGTCGTCGCGGACGAGGAGGTGGTCGCAGAAGGCGTCGAAGCGCTCGATGTCGAGGCCGGGACTGGGGCTGTGCAGCGCGGCACCCAGCTCACCTGCGAAGACGTGATGGCGCAGGCGCTGGGCGGACTCCACCTCGTCGGGGTCGGTGGTGAGCAGCAGCGAGTAGCGGGTCGCCGCGACCGGCGACGTGGCCAGTACCTGGGAGGACGTCACGCCCTGGATGGATACGGGCCGCAGGCGACCAGCCGTGCGGGGCGGCGCGACGCCGCGGTGGCGCCCGGATGAACACCTCGGCCGGGCGGGGACGGTGCGCGCGGCGCTACCGGCCGTGCTGCCCGGCCGTGCTGCCCGGCCGTGCTGCCCGGCGGCGCCTTCCCGCCGTGCCGACTCCGTGCACACCCAGACGCGCCGTGCACACCCAGACGCGCCGTGCACACCCAGACGCGCCGTGCACACC
>JBFWRR010000055.1:8541-42485 GCA_050248815.1 Pseudonocardia sp.
GCTGCCCGGCCGTGCTGCCCGGCCGTGCTGCCCGGCGGCGCCTTCCCGCCGTGCCGACTCCGTGCACACCCAGACGCGCCGTGCACACCCAGACGCGCCGTGCACACCCAGACGCGCCGTGCACACCGAGGCGTCGCGGTGCACACGCCGCGACCTGTGCACGGTGCACCGACGGTGTGCACGGCCGGCGCGACGAGCCCGGGAACCGGGACGCGGGGCCGGGAGCCAGACCCGGGCCACGAGCCCCGGCCGGAGGCGACATGCCCCATCGCCGTGCACACCCAGACGCGCCGTGCACACCCAGACGCTCCGTGCACACCCAGACGCGCCGTGCACACCCAGACGCGGCGTGCACACCGAGGCGTCGCGGTGCACACGCCGCGACCTGTGCACGGTGCACCGACGGTGTGCACGGCCGGCGCGACGGGTCCGGGACGGCTGATCCCGGGCCCCTCGGCGTCAGGACTTGCGCTTGGTGATCTCCTCGGTGAGCTGCGGCGCGACCTTGAACAGGTCCCCGACCACACCGAAGTCGGCGATCTCGAAGATCGGCGCCTCGGCGTCCTTGTTCACCGCGATGATCGTCTTGGAGGTCTGCATCCCGGCCCGGTGCTGGATGGCACCGGAGATGCCCAGTGCGATGTAGAGCTGCGGCGACACGGTCTTGCCGGTCTGCCCGACCTGGAACTGGTGCGGGTAGTACCCCGAGTCCACCGCCGCTCGCGACGCGCCGACGGCCGCACCCAGCACGTCGGCCAGCCCCTCGACCACCGCGAAGTCCTCGGCCGACCCGACACCGCGCCCGCCTGCGACCACGACGGAGGCCTCGGTGAGCTCCGGGCGGTCCCCGCCCACGATCGGCTCCCGCGAGACCACGCTCGCCCCCGCACCCGACAGTGCCGGGACGTCGACGGCCTGCTCGGCGCCCGCCGCGGCGACGGGCTCGATCTCCACCGAACCCGGGCGCAGCGTGATCACCGGATGCGCGGTGTTCGCCTTCGCCTCCGCGACGTAGGCGCCGCCGAACACCGAGTGCGTGACTCCCTCACCCGAGACGCCGACGACGTCGTTGAGCCATCCGGAGTTCGTGCGCACCGCGAGCCGGCCGGCGATCTCCTTGCCATCCGCCGAGACCGCGATCAGCACCGCGGCCGGTGACACGGACCCGACCAGCGCGGACAGCACGTCCACCTCGGGGCCGAGGAAGTCCGTGCGGTCGGTCTCGGCGACGTAGACCTTCTCCGCGCCGTGCTCCTTGAGCCCGCCGCCGAGCTTGGCCGCCGTGCCCGCCGGGCCGACGACCACCGCGGCCGGCTCGCCCAGCGCGCGGGCGGCGGTCAGCAGCTCGTACGTGCTCTTGCGGATCTCACCCTCGACGTGGTCGACGAGGACCAGGACCTCAGCCATGTTCGTTGTCTCCCGTCTCTCAGATGAGCTTCTGGCCGACCAGGTACGCGGCGATCCGCGCCCCGCCGTCGCCCTCGTCCTCGATCTTCTCCCCCGCGCTCTTCGGCGGCTTCGGTGACGCCGACGTCACCGTGGTCAGCGCCGCGGCCAGGCCGACCTCGGACGCGTCGATCCCGGCATCGGCCAGCGTGAGGGTGGTGACGGGCTTCTTCTTCGCCGCCATGATCCCCTTGAACGACGGGTACCGCGGCTCGTTGATCTTCTCGTTCACCGACACGATCGCGGGCATCGGTGCGGCGAGCACCGTGATCCCGTCGTCCGTGGTCCGGCGCACGGTCACCTCGCCCCCGGAGACGGTGATCTCCTGAGCATGCGTCAGCGACGGCAGTCCCAGGAGCTCGCCCAGCATGGCGGCCATCGCCCCACCCCGGCCGTCCGACGCCTCGTTCCCGGCCAGGATCAGGTCGACCGTTCCGACCGTGCCGATCGCCTTCGCCAGCGCCTTCGCCGTCGAGACCGCGTCCGACCCGGCCAGGGCGTCGTCGCTGAGGTGGACCGCCTTGTCCGCCCCCATCGACAGCGCCTTGCGGATCGCGTCGGTGGCCCGGTCCGGTCCCATGGTCAGGACCGTCACCGTGCTGTCGGAGCCCTCGGCCTCCTTGAGCTGCAACGCCGCCTCGACCGCGCGCTCGTTGATCTCGTCCAGGACGGCATCCGAGGCGTCCCGGTCCAGCACCCCGTCCGCGTCCCGGAGCCGTCGTTCGGAGTACGTGTCGGGCACCTGCTTGATGAGTACGACGATGTCCACTGAAGCCCTCCTGCCCCACGGGCGCGGCCCCGCTTGTTCCCGAACCGGATGTGCGCTCGCCGCGAACCTTTCCACCCCACGCCGCGCACCGTCGCGTCGGGCAGTGACCGCTTGCGATTGTTACCAGGGGGTAAGCGATCAGCAAACGCATCGGCCCCGTGAATCCGGTCACCGGCGACGGTCCACACGCCCGCGAGCGTGTGGCGCTCCCCTCTCCCGGATGCCGCCCGCCGGTACGGCCGTACCCTCGTGCACGTGGTGGTGACCGGATTCGACGAGCGTTCCGGCTGCGGGTACGTCCTGCGTACCGGCCCCGACATGGCCGCCGATCCCGGCGCGTCCACCGTCGAGCATCGCGGGCTGCGCGTCGCCGCCACCGCCGAGCTCGCGGCCATGCTGCGGGACGCGCTGCAGCGCCACCCCGTCGTCCAGGTGCGGTGGGGCGGCCCCGAGATCCCGCTCACCCTCGACGACCCCACGATGCTCACGTGGCTCCAGCAGTCCGTCGGCGGGGTCCTGTCCGTGTCCGGAGGTCCGCAGCCCACCTTCGGGTGACGGTCCGCGCGGGTGATCACCACCGCGCATCCCGTGCCGTTGAACGGATGTGACGCGCGCATGGGTCCACGACCGGCACCCCGGGGCCCGCCGCGTACGCCGCGATCCGGCTCCCCGGGGCCCGTCCCCGGATGCCGGGGCCGCCCCGGCCGTCCGCGACGAACCCGGGCCCCCGCTGCCGGTGGGCCCGTCCGGTCACGATCTGGCCGACGTCGTGTCGGCCGAGGCACCGTTGCCCGTGGACCGGGCCGTCGGCCTGATCGAGCGTGCCGCGGCGGCCCTGGACGCCCACCACGCCACCGGGGCCGTGCACGGCCGCATCTGTCCGGGGGCCTTCGTCCTGCTGCCCGGGCCTCCGGAGGTCGCGCTGCTGCGGCCCTCGTCGGGGGCGCCACCCCGGCCGGCACCCGAACAGGCCGACCACGGCCCCGTCGGCAGGCACACGGACGTCTACGCCCTGGGCTGCGTGCTGTTCGAACTGCTCACCGGGCGCCCGCCGTACGTGAACACTGCGGCGATGATCGCGCTCACACGTGCCGGGCTCCCGCTACCGCCCGTCGGCGCCTACCGGGCGTGGGTCCCCGTGGCGTTGGACGGGGTCATCGCCCGGGCCACCGCGCTCGAGCCCGGACACCGGTACCCGGACGGCGGAGCTCTCGCCGCCGCGGCCCGCGCCGCCGTCGCCGAGGCCTTCGATCCGACGGCGGCATTCGCCCTTCCGGTCTGGAGCCGCGCCGACGCGGTGGACCCGCCGACGGCGCCCCTCGACGCCGTCCCCGACTGGGGCCCGGACCCCCGCGAGGACGTGCCGCGGCTCGGCGTCGCGGACCTTCCGGCCTGGGACGACGCCGCGCCCACCGGCACGACCCCGACACCACCCACACCCCTCCCCGGCTGGGCCGATCCTGCGCCGCAGGCGCACAGCACCGCGTTCGACCGCGCCCCGCAGTGGCCCGGGCGGCTCCCGGCGCGCACCGTCGCCGCCCGGGCCACCGCGGCCACCCGGAGGGACCGCTCCCCGCGCCCCGCCGAGCCCACCCGGCCCCGTGCGCGCGGGCGTGCCGTCCGCCACGGATCCGTGCGCCGGGCCGTGGCCTGGGCGGCCGCCGCGGTCGTCGCCGCCACCGCCGCCGGGCTCCTCGCGGCCCTCCCGTCGAGCCGTTCCACGGTCCTGACCGGCCACGACGGCCCCGTCCGTGTACTCGCGACCGGTCGGCTCGACGGTCGCCCGATCGTGCTCTCGGGCGGGCAGGACGCCACCGTGCGGGTCTGGGACGTCGCCACCGGCGAACCCGTCGGCACCGCGATGACCGGTCACACCGGTGCCGTGCACGGCCTCGCGACGGCCCGGTTGGACGGGTGCACCGTCGCGGTGTCGGCCGCGGACGACGGGACGGTCCGGGTCTGGGACATCGCCTCCGGCGCCCCGGTCGGGGCACCGAGGAGCATCCGCACCGAGGGTCCCCTGTCGGTCGTGACGTTCGCGGGACACCCGGTGATGGTGGCCGCGGACGGCGCGGGCGGCGTCGAGGTCCGCGACCTCGCCACCGGCGCCCGCGTCCCCGCCCATCCGGCTGACCCGCAGGAACGGGTCCGCAGCATCGCCGCCACCGAGCTCGGCGGCAGGCCGGTCGTCGTGGTGGCGAACTCCCTCGGCACCGCCCGCGTCCGCGACCTGGCCACCGGCGCCCCCGTCGGCCCTGCCTTTCCGGCCGACACGGTCTCCGTCGCCCAGCTCGGCGATCGCCCCGTCGTGGTCGCGGGCCGCCCGGGCGCCACCGCCGTGCGCGACCTCGCCTCCGGCACCGCGCTCGACGGGGAGACCGGCCTGGCCGGGTCGGGTGCGGCGGTCGTCACCGACATCGACGGCAGGCCCGCGGTCGTCGACGCGGACGGCGCTGCGCTGCGGGTGCGCGACCTCACCGGCGCCCCCGTCCGCCCCCCGCTCGCCGGGCACGACGGGGTGATCGACGCCGTGGCGACCGTGGACGTCGCGGAGATCCGGGTCGCGGACGGCGACCCGGGCGCCGGTGCCGCACCCGGGGGCCCGGAGACGGGCGGGCCGGTCGTGCTCTCCGGCGGCTCGGACGGCACCATCCGGGTCTGGGACCTCGATCCACCGGAGTAGCCGCGGGCGCTCGCGGGCGCCGGAACTGTCGGTGCGCCGCCCTAGTCTGCGATCCATGTCCTACGACGAGTCGCTCGCCGACGAGATCCGTGAGCTCGTGTCCGGTGATCCGTCGATCACCGAGAGGCGGATGTTCGGCGGCCTCGCGTTCCTGCTCCACGGGCACATGGCGGTGTGCGCCTCGCATGACGGCGGGATGCTCGTCCGGGTCGATCCTGCGGAGCAGGTGGGCGGCGAGCACGTCGCCCCCATGGTGATGCGCGGGCGCCCGATGACGGGATGGCTGCGCGTGGCCCCCGCCGGGCTGGCAGGCAGCGGCGCGGTGGCGGGTTGGGTGGAGCGCGGCGTCGCGTACGCGCGCACGCTGCCACCCAAGGCGGGTGCACCGTGACCCACCGTGCCGTCAGTGCTCGGGCTCGTGCCCCAGCACGCCACCCTCCGCGCCGGGCGTGATCTCGCCCGACCATCCGCACCCGGGGCACCAGCAGGAGAAGACGCGCTCGGTCGCCTCCCACAACTCGACGGCGATGCCGCCGTCGAGCGACGTACCGCAGGCCGGGCAGAACCGGGGAGCATCGCGGCGGTGCGCGTCGGCGTCGCCGGTGAAGCGCCGGTCGACGACCGCGGGCCGCCACGGCTGCGGTGCGGGCGGGCCACCCGCCTCCGGCGTCCCACCCGCACCCGGGTCCGCGTCCGGCTCCGGCCCCGGGCCGGTCACCAGCTCACCGGCTCACCGGACCGGAGTCCGCCTGCGCCGCCGCCCCCGGCGCGATCGTGGGACCACCGAAGCCGCCCACCGGGGTGAACGACTCGCGCCCGGCCGCGCGGTCCTTGCCGACCCGCTCGGCCGCGCTCAGGTGGAGCTTGCGGATGGTGTCGAGCATCGGCGAGAAGCGGGTGGACCCCATGTCGCAGAAGTCGAGCGCGAACTGGGCGCCGCCGGCGTGGAACTTGTCCTTCTCGCAGGGCAGGTCGATGCGCTCGTGCGGCTCGCGGATGGTCCCGAGCGGGTCCTCGCCGCGGGCGACGGCGTCGCACTGCTGGCGGAACATCCTGCGCAGCAGCGCCACCCCGATGTCGGAGCGGCCGAGGTGCTCGGTGGTGCGGTCGGTGATCGAGCCCTGCGTCACCCAGGCCATGATGTCCTGGCCCTCGACGTAGTTCGTGACGTGGCGGCCGTGCTCGTCGAACACCGGGATCCGGTAGTCCTGGATCGCGGGCTGCTCGATCGGCTCGTAGCCCTCGGGGGCGTGCACCGTGTAGAGCATGAACCGCGTCGTCGTCCGGTTGATCGGCACGCGGATCTGCATCTGGTGGATGCCCCCGCCGCCGACGCGCATGTTGTAGGGGAAGACGAGCGGGTGGCCGACCTTCCAGTCGTCGTTGTCCTCCGTCGCGCCCTTGAGGACACGGCGCTTGATGATCCCCCACTCGAAGGCGTCGAATCCGATCCGCTGGTGTTCCTTGCCGAACGAGGCAGGCGCGGTGAAGCCCTCATGGCGGCCGACGAACTCGAAGTAGCGACCGTGGAGGAACTCGACGTGGTGCGGGTCGACGGCGTTCTCCATGATCTGCACGTAGTTGCACGGCAGGTCGTTCCAGCCGATGTCGCGGAACCCGTCCATCACGTAGACGTCGAACCGCGGCAGCAGTGGCGCCGGGTTCTCCTGCGAATGCGGCCCGACGTAGGCCCAGATCAGCCCGCCCATCTCCTCGACCTTGCCCGCCTGTGCGCGCACGCGGTCCTTGAACTGGGTGTTGTCCCGTTCCGCCGGCTGGTCGGTGCAGGCACCGTCCGTGTCGAACCGCCAGCCGTGGTAGGGGCAGCGGATCCCGTCGGCCTCGACGACGCCGTAGGCCATCGACGCCTTCCGGTGCGGGCAGGGCTCGGGGATGATCCCGTAGCGCCCCGACGGGCTGCGCCACAAGGCGAAGAACTCACCCAGGAGCTCCACCCGCTTGACGGGGAACTCGGCCAGCTCGCGCGTGAACGCCACCGGGTACCAGTACCGGCGCAGCAGCTCCCCCATGGGCGTTCCGGGCTCGACCTGGGTCAGCTGGTCGTTCTGCTCGGCGGTCAGCATGAGGTGGCTCCCTGGCAGCGGTGTCTCGGGCGCTTCGACGGTAGGTAGCGCGCGCCGCGTCGGGAAGGGATGCTTCCCGCATGGCGGAAAAGCTGTCCTCCGTACGCAATGCGGCCCGCCTGCTGAAGGAGTTCAGCCGGGAGGACCGCGAGCTGGGCGTGACCGAGCTGGCCCGCCGGCTGGGACTGGGGACGAGCACCACCCACCGGCTGCTCGCGACCCTCACCGAGGAGCGCCTGCTCGAGCGGGGCCACGCGCGCGGCACGTACCGGTTGGGGATCGCCCTGCACGACCTGGGCGCGGCCGTCGCATCGCACCTGGACCTGCACGAGGCGGCGATGCCCACGATGGCCGCGCTGCGCCACACGACCGGCGAGACGGTGCAGCTGGCGGTGCTGGACGGCCTGGACTCGGTCTACGTGGAGCGGCTGGAGAGCCCCCACACCGTGCGGATCTTCGCGCGCGCCGGCACGCGGCTGCCCGCGCCGACGACGAGCACCGGGAAGGTGATGCTCGCGGCGCTTGCCGCCGAGGAGCTGGACGTGCGGTTGCGGGCGTGGCGGCCGAAGCGCTGGACGCCCCGGTCGATCGTCGATCCCGACGCGCTGCGCGCCCACCTGCGAGAGGTTGCCGCGCGGGGGTGGGCGGACAACCGCGAGGAGAGCCGTGTCGGGGTGACCTCGGTGGGCGCACCGGTGCGTGCCGGGGACGGCGATGTGATCGCGGCGCTCAGCGTGGCCGCCCCGACCGGGCGGGCGCCCGTGGCGACCCTGCGGCGGATCCGGGGCTCGGTGATCGAGGCGGCGGCGGTCATCTCGCGCCGGCTCGGCCACGGTTTCGGCGCACCGGTCCACGGCAGCGGCGCGCCCGGCCACGGGACCGGCTGACGGGCTGGGCAGCCCTGCCCGGGCCACCGGGCCCGAGCCGCGCGAGCCGCCGGCGCTCAGGGCCGGTGGATCTTCGCCGTCACGTTCATGCCCGGCGCGAGCGCGAGACCCCCGGTGCTGTCGAGCGCGATCTTCACCGGGATCACCTGGGTGACCTTCTGGAAGTTGCCGGAGCTGTTGGACTGCGGGAACAGCGAGAAGACCCCCGCGGCCGCGCCCTGCACCTCGACGACACGACCGGTGAGGGTCGTGCCGTCGTAGGCGTCGACGATGATGTCGACGGGCTGGCCGACCCGGACGTCGTTGATGTCGGTCTCCTCGACCCGGGCCGTGACGAAGATGGTGGCGGGGTCGTAGGCCACGGCGAGCTGCGTGCCGCTGGTGACGAACGCGCCCTCGACGGCGTTGCTCTGCGCGATCACCCCCTCGCCGGGGGACTTCACGCTCTTGCGGATCTCGGCGAACCCCGCATCCATCTCGATGCGGCCGAGGACCTGGTTGCGGGTGACGGACGTGCCGAGGGTCCCGGTCCACTGCATGAGGGTGCCGGTCGCGGGGGCGTTGATGACGATCTGGTCGCCGTCGATCTGCGCGTTGTCCGTGGTGACGTAGTTGCGAGCGTCCACGACGTAGGAGGTGACGAACGCGGCGCCGGCCAGGAGCGCGATCACGCCGATGACCGCGAGCCCGATCCGCGTGGAGCGCTTCATCGGGCGCTTGGCGGGGGCGGGGGCGGGGGGCGTCCCGTTCGACTCGGGGCCCGAGCCCTGGCCGTCTTCTGTCGAAGCGGGCTTCACCGGGGCTTCCATGCCGGTCTCCTTGCGCACCGTAGGGCCGTTCTCCGCCTCGATCATCGTTTTCAACGGCCAGGGAAATACACGTGTGGCAACAATCTACCCCGTCGTGTGAACCGCGACCCAGCAGAACACCACCGCCGATGACGGGATGTCACTGTCGCACCGCTCGACCGAGCGACCCTTCGGGCCGCCGCTAGGGTGCAGCCGTGCCACACCGCAGCCCCGCCGGGGTGACCTACGGAATCGACCTGGTCGCCCTCATCAAGGGCGCCGCAGCGGGGTTCGCCGTGCTGGTGCTCGGCGGGCTCACTGCGGCCCCGCTCGCTGCCGTGATCCCGCCGGTGGTCTGGGCGATCGTCGTCAACGCCGCCGCGTTCGCCCTCGCCGGCGCCTGGATCGGCGATGCCACGGTGCCGCCGCTGCACGGCACGGTGGCGGCCCTCGCGGCATACCTGCTGGTCCTGCCATTGATCCTCGCGCTCGGCGTGCCGATCGCGTGGTGGCAGATCCCGATCGCCGCGGTGATCGCCGCGGCCACGGGAGCGCTCGCCGGGTTCGTGGCCGGGCGCCGCCGGGGCCCGGTGTTCTGAGCCGCCCTCAGCCGATCTCCCGCACCAGGTCCAGCGCCCGGCCCAGCGTCGCGAGCCGGGCGTCCAGGTCGTCCCCCGCCGGATAGAGCCGGACGGTGTCGACGCCCGCGTCACGCCACACCCGCAGGCGATCGCGCACCATCTCCTCGGTCCCGATGAGCGTCGTCGCCGCCACCATGTCGTCCGTGACGAGCGCCGCCGCACCGGCCCGGTCCCCGGCCTGCCACCGCTCCCGCACCGCCGCGGCGGCCTCCGCCCAGCCCTGGCGGCCGTAGGCGTCGTGGTAGAAGTTCGTGGTCGCCGAACCCATCCCGCCGAGGCTGAACGCGAGCCCGGCCTTGCGGGCCTGCAGCATCGCCGCGAGCTCGTCCTCGTCGCGGGCGAACGCGACCTCGGCCCCCTGGCAGACGTCGAGGTCCGCGCGCGTGCGCCCCGCTCTCGCGAGCCCCGCGTCGAGCGGACCGAGATAGGCGCGGGCGCCCTCGGGTACGAAGCTCGTCCCGAGCCAGCCGTCGGCCGTCTCACCGGTGAGTTCCAGGAGCCGCGGCGACATCGCCGCGAGGTAGATCGGCACGTCCGGGTTCGGCGGCAGCGACAGCCGCATCGGCCGCCCCTCCCCGCCGGGCAGGGGGATCTCGACCGTGCTACCGGCGAATGCGATCCGCTCCCCCGCGAACGCCTGCCGCACGACGTCGACGGTCTCGCGCAGGCGGGTGAGCGGGCGGGCGAACGCCACCCCGTGCAGGCCCTCGATCACCTGCGGGCCGGACGGGCCGAGCCCAAGCAGGAAGCGTCCCCCCGACAGCTCCGCCAGCGTGAGCGCCGCCTGGGCGACCGCGACCGGGCTGCGCGTGCCGACCTGGATCACCCCGGCGCCCAGGAGGATGCGCTCGGTCCGTGCGGCGAGGTATCCCAGGACCGACACGGCGTCCGCTCCCCACGCCTCGGCCACCCAGCACACGTCGAGACCGAGCCGCTCGGCCTCGAGGACGAGGTCGAGGGTCTCGCGGCCGCCGCCCTCGACGGTGGTGGCGGTCCTCAACCGGGCACGTCCTGCTCACCCCGGCCGGACTCGGCGCGCTCCTTGATCCCGCCGAGGGTCACCGCCATCGCGGCCTCCCACTCCCGCAACCGACCGAACACGATCTTCTGCTCCCGGTCGGGCCACTGGGCGATCGCGCGGGAGAGCCCCGACGGCGCGGGGCCCATCCGCACCCACTGCGTGAGCCATGTGCCGCCCGTGTCCCCGGGCACGACGGTGAACCGCCACGTCGCCGCCGGGAACTCGGGGTCCCCGACGGCCCACGTGAAGACCTCGCCGGGAATGCACTCGACGACGTAGGACGTCGTCTCCCACTCCCCGATCGCGTCGTGGCGGTTGCGGCCGCGGAACCGCACCCCGAACTCCGGCCCCGTGGCCCCGTCGAGCCACTCGGCCTCCTGCAACTCGGCGCTCATCTCGGGCATCTGCCGGATGTCCGAGGCGATCTGCCAGACGTGCGCCGGTGGCGCGTCGATCCAGATCGACCGCTCGACGGTCGGCTGGTCGGCGTAGCGGGCCCCGGTCCACTCCATGGATCTCAGGGTTGCGCACCGCTATCCAGAGCGTCAACGGGACCGATGGCGCCAGGCAGGGCGCCCCGGCACCGGGTGATCACCCCGGGCGCCCGGGGTCAGTGCTTCGTCACCTCGGCGCAACTGACGGACCTCGGGACGGGGTGCTCCCCTGGGGCAGGCACGCGCGGTCCGACCTCGACGTGGAGGACCCATGACCGCCATCGACCCCGGCCCGTGCCCGCCCGCCCGGGCCGCACCCTCCGTCCTCGCCGCCCCGCCCTGCCGACCTGCCTCGGTGTCGGCGTCGTCGGTGCTGTTCCTCGCCTTCGGCCTGCTGGGGCTGCTCAGCGTCCCGTTGCCGGTCCTCCACTTCGGGCTGACCTTCGGCTTCGACGTCTACGCCGAGATCGGCGTGGTCATCGCCGCGTTGCTGCCCGTGGCGATCGCCGTCCCGGTGGTCGCCCTCGCCGTGTCCCTGCGCCGCGGGCGCCGGAGCGCACGGATCGGGCTCGCCATCCTCGCCGCCTCCGTCCTGGCCTTCGGTGGCCTGTTGATCTGGGACTGCGAACCGCAGAACATCCTCGCCGGGGGTGGGTGGACAGCGGCCGTCGTGGTGGTGTTCTACGCCCAGATGGCCCTGCTCGTGCCGGCGACGGCGCTGGTGTACGTGCGGACGGGGGGCTACTTCCGCCAGGTGGTGTGGACGCCGGCACCCGCACCGTGGTCGCCTTACCGCTGATCGTCACCAGCCAGGGGGAAGCATGCGAGACTCCGCGCCGTGAGGACGACCGGTGATGGCTGACGGTGGCACCGAGGGTGCCACGGACGGCCTGCTGTTGACGGGCGAGCGCACGCTACCGGGCATCTGCCGGGAGAACTACTGGTTCCGCCGTCACGAGGTCGTCTACCGCGCGCTCGCCCCGGCGTGCACGGATGCGGTCGTCGTCGACGCCGGGTGCGGCGAGGGCTACGGGGCCGACCTGCTCGCCGACGTCGCGCAGACCGTGCTCGCCCTGGACCACGACGCGCGGTCCGTCGCGCACGTCGCCCGCCGCTACCCGCGGGTGACGGCAGCGCGGGCCAACCTGGTCGCGCTGCCGGTCCGCAACGTGGACGTGGTGGTGTCGCTGCAGGTGATCGAGCACCTGTGGGACCAGGACCGGTTCCTGCGCGAATGCCACCGCGCCCTGCGGCGGGGCGGGCTGCTGGTGGTGTCGACCCCGAACCGGATCACGTTCTCCCCCGAGGGCACCGTCAACCCGTTCCACACCCGCGAGCTGGACGCGGACGAGCTCTCGGGGCTGGTCCGCGACGCCGGGTTCGCGGACCCGACCCTGCGTGGGCTGCACCACGGGCCGCGGCTCGCGGCCCTGCGCGGCGGCGGGATCGTCGCCGAGCAGACGGCCCTCGCACTCGCCGGGACGCCGTGGCCGGAGGACCTGCGCGCCGACGTCGCGTCCGTGACGTGCGCGGACTTCGTCCTCGGCGAGCCGGACGGGAGCCTCGACCTGCTCGTGACGGCGCGGCGCCCGTGACCGACCACGTCGGCACGTTCTGCCTCGTCCTGCACAGCCACCTCCCCCACCTCGCCCGCCACGGGCGCTGGCCGGTCGGCGAGGAGTGGCTCTACCAGGCCTGGGCGCACTCCTACCTCCCCGTGGTGGACGTCCTGGAACGGCTCGGCGCGCAGGGCCGCCGGGAGCTGGTCACCCTCGGCGTCACGCCCGTACTCGCCGCCCAGCTCGACGACCCGTACTGCCTGCGCGGGCTGCACGACTGGCTCGGCGGGTGGCTGCTGCGCGCCCACTCGGCCGCCCCCCGCCTGCCGGACCTGGCCGCCGACGAGCACCGGCGGGCGTCGCGGGCGCTGGAGCTGTTCGAGACGCGCTGGCGCCACGGCGCCTCACCGCTGCTGCGCGGACTGGCCGACGGAGGCGTGGTGGAGCTGCTCGGCGGGCCCGCCACGCACGCCTTCGGCCCGCTGCTCGACGAGGACGTCCGCGCCTTCGCCCTGGACGTCGGCCTGGCCGACGCCGCCCTGCGGACCGGGCGGGCACCGCGCGGCATCTGGGCCCCGGAGTGCGGCCACGCGCCGGGCATGGAGGCCGGGTACGCCGCGGCCGGCGTCGGGCACCTCGTCGTGGACGGTCCGGCGCTGCACGGCGACACCGGGCTGCTGCGCCCGATCGGGGCGTCCGGCGTGCTCGCCGCCGGGCGCGACCTCGACGTCACCTACCGGGTGTGGTCGCCGCGCGCGGGCTACCCGGGCGGGCGCGAGTACCGCGACTTCCACACCTTCGACCACCCGTCGGGCCTCAAGCCCGCGCGCGTCACCGGCCGCCGCGTGCCACCCGAGCACAAGCGCCCGTACGACCCGGCCCGGGCCGCCGCCGCGGTGGCCCGCGACGCAGCCGACTTCGTCCACGTGGTCCGCGAACGGCTCACCGCCCTGCGGGACCGCCTCGAACGGCCCGCGCTCACCGTCGCGGCGTTCGACACCGAACTCTTCGGGCACTGGTGGTCGGAAGGTCCGGCCTGGCTGGAGGCGGTGCTGCGGGCGCTTCCCCGCGCGGGCGTGCAGGTGACGACGCTGTCGGGCGCGGTCGCCGACGGGCTGGTCGGGCCGGCCGTGGACCTGCCCCCGTCGTCATGGGGATCGGGCAAGGACTGGCGCGTCTGGGACGTCGAGGAGTTCACCGGTCCGAACGCGACGACCCAGAAGCTGTTGCGCGACACGTGCGGCCCCGGGACCGCCCGCGAC
Source organism: Pseudonocardia sp. (assembly GCA_050248815.1). Lineage (GTDB taxonomy): Bacteria > Actinomycetota > Actinomycetes > Mycobacteriales > Pseudonocardiaceae > Pseudonocardia. The sequence goes on from JBFWRR010000055.1 coordinate 22,116, forward strand.
CCGGTGCGCGACGCCCTGGCGGGCCAGGCCCTGCTCGCGCTGTCGAGCGACTGGGCGTTCATGGCGAGCAAGCATTCGGCCGCGCAGTACGCGCGCGACCGGGCCCGGCTGCACGCCGGGCGCGTCACCGAGCTGGCCGCACTGCTCGCCGCCGCGCGGCACCGGGTGGCGAGCCGCCGGATCGCGGCCTGGCCGGACACGGCAGCCGTGTTCGGCCACCTGGACGCGCGCACCTTCCCCGGGAGCTAGGTTGATCGCGTGCGGGTGCTGATCCTGTCCTGGGAGTACCCCCCGGTCGTCGTCGGCGGCCTGGGCCGCCACGTCCACGCCCTGGCCACGGAGCTGGCCGCGGCGGGGCACGACGTGGCGGTGCTGTCGCGGCACCCCGCGGGCACGGACGCGGCCACCCACCCGACCGCGGACGCCGTCGTCGACGGGGTGCGGGTGGTGCACGTCGCGGAGGACCCGCCGCACCTGGAGTTCGGCGAGCGCGACCTCGTCGCGTGGACGCTCGCGATGGGCCACGCCCTGGTCCGTGCGGCGCTCACCCGGCTCGGCAGCTGGCGCCCCGACGTCGTCCACGCCCACGACTGGCTCGTCGCGCACCCCGCGATCACGTTGGCGGACGCGCTGGGCGTCCCGCTGGTGGCCACCGTGCACGCGACGGAGGCGGGTCGGCACTCCGGCTGGCTCTCCCACCCGCTCAACCGGCAGATCCACTCGGTGGAGTGGTGGCTCGCGCAGCGGGCGGACGCGCTGGTCACCTGCTCCGCAGCGATGCGGGCCGAGGTCGCGGAGCTCTTCGACATCCCGCTCGACACCGATCCCGGCTCGATCACCGTGATCCACAACGGGATCGCCCCCCGCGCCTGGCACGTCCCGGCCCGCCGGATCAGCACCGCACGCCTGCGCTGGCGCACGCACGGCCCCCTGCTGCTGCACTTCGGGCGCCTGGAGTACGAGAAGGGCTGCCAGGACCTGATCGCCGCCCTGCCCCGGATCAGGCGGCGCCATCCGGGCACGCGGTTGGTCGTGGCGGGCACCGGGTCGCAGCTGCCGCTCCTGGAGGAGCTGGCCCGCGAGCGCCGGGTACGGCGCAGCGTCGCGTTCGTCGGCCACCTGCCCGACGACGACCTCGCCGCCCTGCTACGGGTCGTGGACGCCGTCGTGCTGCCGAGCCGCTACGAGCCGTTCGGGATCGTCGCGCTGGAGGCCGCCGCAGCGGGCGCGCCGCTGGTCGCGTCCACGGCCGGCGGGCTGGGCGAGGTCGTGCGCGACGGCGAGACCGGGACGTCGTTCGCCCCCGGCGACGTCGCGGGTCTCGCCCGGGCGGTGGCGACCGTCCTGGACGATCCCCGCGCCGCCCGCCGCCGTGCGGTGGCGGCCCGCGAGCGCCTCGCCGTCGACTTCGACTGGACACGGATCGCCGCGGCCACCGCGCAGGTCTACGCCGCGGCGCGGGCGGGCGGGCCGCGCGAGCTGGAACGGCCGAAGATCCCGACGGGCAACGCGTTCGGGGCCCCGCGCTGACCGGCCGCCGCATCGCGGCGCGGGTCGCTGCGGGCGGGCTGCCCGCCGGGTCACGGCCTGGGGATCAGGCCGCCTCGGTCTCGGTGAGGATGAGCCGGAGTGCGGCGTCGGTGTACTCGTCGGCGAGCTTGTGGGCGAGCTCCTCGCGGTCCTCGGCGATGGCTTCGTTGACAGCGCTCGCGTACCGGTCGTGGAGCGCCTTCAGCCGGGTCTCGATGGGCATCGTCTGGGCTCCTTTCCTGTCCTGCCTCTATTCAAGCGCTTCAAGCCCGCAGATGTTGCCACTCCGGGCGCAGCTCACAGCCCCGTTCCCGGGTCCCCCGAGCGGGCGACCCGCTCGGCCACCGCGGACGCCTGCTTGCGGGCCATGTCCGCGACCGCTTCCCGCTGCTCACGGGCCGCCGCGTAGTCCTCGACACGGTTGCGGACGACCCGGGCCGGGGTGCCGACGGCGATCGAGAACTCGGGGATCTTCCCGCGTGCCACGGCATGCGCGCCGAGCACGCTCCCGCGCCCGATCCGCGTGCCGCGCAGCACCGACGCCTTCACCCCGATCCAGCAGTCCGGGCCGATCCGCACCGGCGTCTTGACGATCCCCTGGTCCTTGATCGGGACGTGCACGTCCGCCGTGACGTGGTCGAAGTCCGTGACGTACACCCAGTCCGCGATGATCGTCGACGCGCCGATCTCGACGTCGAGGTAGCAGTTGACCGTGTTGTCCTTGCCCATGACGACCTTGTCGCCGATCCGCAGCGAGCCCTCGTGACAGCGGATCGCGTTGCCGTCGCCGATGTGCACCCAGGCGCCGATCTCCAGGCGGCCGTAGCCGGGCCGGGCATGCAGCTCCACGCCGCGGCCCAGGAACACCATCCCGCGCAGCACGATGTGCGGGTGCGCCAGCCGCAGCCGCAGCAGCCGCCAGTAGCGGACCAGGTACCAGGGTGTGTACGCGCGGTGGCGGACGATCCAGCGCAGCGAGGCGAGCGTGAGGAACCGGGCCCGCCGGGGATCCCGCCGTCCCCGCCAGCGCGCCCGCAGCGGTGCCCCCCACATGCTGGTCATGGCCCGGCACCGTATCCAGCCCGTCCCGCCCGGTTTGCCGTGGGCCGCGCTGATGGCGCATCGTCGCGCCCGTGCGCTCTCTGATCGTCGACACCGACCCGGGCGTGGACGACGCCGTCGCCCTCATGCTGGCCGCCGCCTCCCCCGAGATCGACCTGTGCGCGGTGACGACGGTGTTCGGCAACGTCGGGCTGGAGTCGACCACCCGCAACGCCCGCCGCGTGCTCGCCCTCGCCGGCCGTCGCGACGTCCCCGTCGGCGTCGGCGCGGCCCGCCCGCTGGTGCACCCGCAGCGCGAGCGCGCCGAGGCCTGGCACGGCGACGACGGCCTCGGCGGGCAGGCCGCGACGCTGCCCGAGGGGCCGCCGCCGGACGCGCGCGGTGCCGTCGCGCTCATGGCGGACGTGCTGCGCGGCGCCGAGCGCCCCGTCACGATCGCCCCGATCGGCCCGCTCACCAACGTCGCTGTCCTGCTCGCCGGGTTCCCCGAGTTGACGGACCGGATCGAACGGATCGTCGTCATGGGCGGGGCGCTCGGCGCGGGCAACACCAGCGGCGTGGCCGAGTTCAACATCCACTCCGACCCCGAGGCCGCGCACCGCGTGCTCACCCAGACCGACGTCCCGGTGACGCTCGTGCCCCTGGACCTCACCCTGCGCTGCCCGGCGGACGCCGAGTGGCTGGACGCCCTGGCCGCGGCGGGCCCGGACCTCGCCCGGCTCGCCTCGGTGCTCACCCACTACCGCGCCGCCCACCGCGCCCGCTACGGCCGCGACGCCGTCGCCCTGCACGACGCCGTGGCCGTGCTGGAGGCGATCGTGCCGGGGACGCTGCGCACCGAGCCGATGGCGCTGCAGGTGGCCTGCGACCTCGGCCCGGCGCGCGGCGCGACCGTCGGGGTCGGGGCCGGGCCGAAGGTCGACGTCGCGGTGGACCCGGTCGACGGTGCCCCCGCGGTGCTCGCCGAGATCCTGCGCAGGCTCGTCCGGTGATCGTCGAGCATGATCGCCAGGAGTGGGACACGACGCTCGTATCCGAGCGTGCTGCCGCATTCCTGGCGATCATGGCGGGTGATCCGCTCAGGCCAGCCCGTTCTCGATCGCGTAGCGCACGAGCGCGGCCCGGTTGGGCACGTCGAAGCGGCGGAGCATGTTGTTCACGTGGTTCTCCACCGTCCGCGGGGAGAGCGTGAGGCGGGTGGCGATCTGGCGCGCGGTGCGGCCCGCGACGACCAGCGCCAGCACGTCCGACTCGCGCTCCGTGAGCCGCACCGGCCCGTCGACCGCACCCGCCGCGTGCTGCTCCAGGACGGACGCGGCGAGCCCCGGCGAGTAGACGGCGTCCCCCACCGCGGTCCGCCGGACGGCCTCGACCAGCCACGACGCCGGCGAGCCGCGCAGGGCGTACCCCGCGGCACCCGCCCGGACGGCGGTGAGAACGGCGGCGGCGCCCCCCGCGGAGGACAGGGCGAGGACCGGCAGGCGGGGCAGCGTCGCGGTGAGCGTCTCGACGGCCGCGGTGCCCGCGGTGCCGTCGAGGTCGATCACCACGACGTGCGGGCAGAGCGTGGTGGCCGTCCGCACGAGGTCGCCGGGACCGCAGACGTGGACGGCGAACCCACCCGCGCCGAGAAGCTCCGCGAGGTGCGGCTCGGCCGGGTCCACCAGCATCACCGCGACCGGTGTCGCGCCCGTGACCACGCGCATCGCGGCGATCCTCGCCGATCCCGGCACGCCGCGGCGGGACGTCCACCCGAACGTGCGGCGGACCGATGCAGGCGCGGGCGGGCCGGGCGGGCCGGGCGGACCTCAGTCGTCGGCCAGACCCCGCTCGATCGCGTACCGGACGAGCTGGGCGCGGTTGTGCAGCTGGAGCTTGCGCAGCGTGGACTGGACATGGCTCTCGACCGTGCGGTGCGACACGACCAGCCGCTCGCCGATCTGGCGCGCAGTGAGCCCCTTCGCGACCAGTCGCAGCACCTCGGTCTCGCGTGGGGTGAGCGCGGGCGCCGCCGTGTCGGCGGCGTCGGACTCCATCCGCCGGTACTCCCCCAGCACCAGCCCGGCCAGGCCCGGGGTGAACACCGCGTAGCCGTCCGCGGTGCGGCGCACGGCGTCGAGCAGCTGCTCCACGCTCGCGGACTTCACCAGGTATCCGGTGGCACCGGCCTTCACCGCCTCCAGGACGTCCGCGTGCTCGCCGCTCGCCGAGAGCACGAGGATGTGCGTCTGCGGCAGGACGGCGAGGATCTCGCGGATCGCGGTGACCCCCGAGCCGGTGCCGAGATCGAGGTCCATGAGCACGACGCGGGGCCGGACGGCCGTCGCGATCCGGACGGCGGCGGCCGCGTCCGGGGCCGTGGCGACGACCGCCGTTCCCCGTTCGGTCAGGTCGCGGGCCACGCCCTCGCGCCAGATGGGGTGGTCGTCCACCACCATCACCGTGATCGTCTCGTCGGTCATCTCTTCGCGACCGTGATCGTCCATTCCGTCCCCTGGTCCGGCCCGGTGTCGAGCGTGATCGTGCCACCGAGGTCCGCGACGCGGCCGCGGATGGATCGGGCGACGCCGATGCGGCCCTCGGCCTCGGCGGCGGCGAGGCGGCCCTCGGGGATGCCGGGGCCGTCGTCGCGCACGCTGATCTCGACGGTGTCCCAGGCATCCTCCAGGAACACCCAGGACCGGGCCTTCCCGGCGTGCAGCGCGGTGTTGGCGAGCGCGGCGGCCACCGCGGCCACCAGCTCCTCGACCTCCTGTGCGGGCAGCGTGACGGGGTGCGCGGGCGCGGCCACGGTGACCCGGCCGCTCGCGAGAGCCCGCAGCGCCGCCCCGAGGTCGCGGCGGCCGTCCGCATCGGCGACCGAGGGGCCGGTGGTGAGCAGCGTGCGCAGCGCGATCTCCTGCTCGCCCGCGAGCGAGCCCAGCTCCGCGGCGTCCCCGCCGAGCTGGGTGCCCCGGCGCTTGACGTGGGCGAGGACCTGCAGCACCCCGTCGTGGACGGCGCGCGCCAGTCGTTCCCGCTCGGCGGCCGCGGCGGCCTGCGCGACCGCGCGCCGTACCCGCTCCGCCGAGCGGCGCAGCACCGTGGCCGCGAACCCGACGGTGAGCGCGGTGAGCACGACGAGCTGGATGTCGCCGAGCTCGTTGTCCAGGTCCGCCGAGACCGCGACGAGGGCGACCGAGAGCACCGCCGATCCGGCGAGGCCGCCCCGCACGCCGAACGCGAGCGCGCACGCGAGCGCGGCACCGGGCGTCCAGATCGAGCCCATGACGGGTGCGTCCGCGGCCAGCTGGGCCGGGGTCTGCACCAGCGGTGTCGTGGCCATCACCGCGACGGTGACGGCGAGGTCGGCGACGGCCAGCAGGCCGCGCCGGTCCCGGCCGGCCGGTTCGCCGCCCAGCGCCCGCCCGACCCGCTCGCCGCCTGCGGCCCGCGTGTTCCGGGCGCCACCCGCGGCCCGGGCGTTCCGGGTGCCACCCGCGGCACTGGCTCCCGCGCGCCCACCGAGCGGCCGTAGCGCGTACCCCCAGCCCGTGACGGCGGTCCACGCGACCATCACCGCCAGGACCGCCACCGCCGCTCCCGGCCGGGCGTACCCACCGAGCGACAACCCCGCGACCACGACCGCGCTGACCAGCGTCAGCACCCGGTAGGCGACGAGCCCCCGCCACAGCGGCTCCAGAGGCTGCTCGACCGCGCCCGCGGGGAACGTCACGGGCGCGTACCGGTCACCAGCGCGTTGTAGAACCAGGCCCGCGGGACCACCCGCGCCAGGCGCCGGTCCAGAGCGGAGAGCCGCTGCCAGCCGCGGTAGGCGAACATCGCCCAGCCCATGCCGAGCCGCCCCGGCGGCACCGCGGCCTCGAACGTGCGCACCGGCCACCCGAACATCGCCGCCGTCAGCTCCTCGGTGACCACCCGGACGCGCTCGGCACCCGCGCGCCGGGCCGTGGCCTCCAGCGCCTCCGGGTCGAAGACGTGCTGGTCGACGAGGGCCTCCAGCGCCGCCGCCCGCGACGACTCGTCCAGCTCCGCCTGCGGGCGCCGCCACCCGCGCAGCACGGGTAGCCGCGTCACGGTGGTGACGGCCTTCCAGGTGAGCCCGCCGAGGCGGCGGGCGTAGGCGTCCCCGACCCGCGTCGGCTCCCCCGCGAAGACGAACCGGCCACCCGGCTTCAGCACCCGAACCACCTCGCGCAACGCCTGCTCCACGTCCGGGATGTGGTGCAGCACCGCGTGCCCGACCACCAGGTCGAACGTCGCGTCCCCGTAGGGGATGCGCTCGGCGTCGGCTACCCGGCCGTCCACCGGCAGGCGCAGACCCTCGGCGTTGCGCAGCGCCGCGGCCACCATGCCCGGGGACAGGTCCGTCACCGAGCCGGAGGCGGCCACGCCCGCCTGCATGAGGTTGAGCAGGAAGAACCCGGTCCCGCAGCCCAGCTCCAGCGCGCGGCCGTAGGGCCAGCCGTCCTCGCCCGCGACGTGGCGGAAGCGGTCCGCGGCGTAGGAGACGCAGCGCTCGTCGTAGGAGATCGACCACTTCTCGTCGTAGGACCCGGCCTCCCAGTCGTGGTAGAGCACGTTGGCGAGCTTCGGGTCGCGGCGCGCCGCCTCGACCTGCGCGGCCGAGGCGTGCGGGTTCGGGAGGGGGTCGGCGGTCATGGTCGACACCTTTCCAGAGCTGACCCGGCCGTCATGATCACCGTATGGGCGCGAACGGCGACACGGACCGTCGCATTCCGCACCCGAACGGTGATCATGGCCGGTCAGCGCCCCGTGAACTGCGCCTTCCCCGGCCCGTTCTCCACGAACGACGCCATCCCGTGACGCCCGTCCTCGGTGGCGAAGAGCGCGGCGAACACCTCGGACTCCAGGTCCAGGCCCGTGCGCAGGTCGACGTCCAGGCCGCCGTCGATTGCCTTCTTCGCCGCGGCCAGCGCCGCCGCGGGCCCCTCGACGAACTGCTCGGCCCACCGGTGCGCCGTCGCGTACACGTCGTCCGCGGGGACGACCTCGTCGACCAGCCCCATCGCGAGCGCCTCGGACGCGCCCACCATCCGGCCCGTGTAGATCAGGTCCTTGGCCCGCGGCGCCCCCACCAGCCGGGCCAGCCGCTGCGTGCCACCACCACCAGGGATGAGGCCGAGCAGGATCTCCGGCTGGCCGAGCCTGGCGTTGTCCCCGCACACCCGCCGGTCCGCGCCGAGCGCCACCTCCAGCCCGCCGCCGAGGGCGTAGCCGGTGATCGCCGCGACCGTCGGCTTCGGGATCTCGGAGACGGCGCCGAAGCATGCCGAGAGCCGCCGGGCGACGGGCGCCATGTCGGCGTAGGTCATGGTCGCCATCTGCTTGACGTCGGCGCCCGCGGCGAAGACCTTGTCCCCGCCGAAGACGACCACCGCGCGCACGTCCGCGCGCCGGGCGGCCTCCTGCGCGCACTCCATCAGCTCTTCCTGAACCTGGCGGTTGAACGCGTTCATCGGGGGGCGGTCCAGCCGGATCGTCCCGACACCGCCGTCGACCTCGAGCCTCACGAATTCGGTCACGGCTCGTGACCCTAGCCCGCGATCTCCGCACCGAACCTGCCCGAACGAACGGCAGGTTCGTCGGGCGGTCAGCGCAGCTGCGCCGTGAACCGGCCGCGACGGCTCCGCACCCGCAGCGGGAGGCCGAACGTCTCCGAGAGCGACTCGTCGGTCACGACGTCGTCGAGCAGCCCGGCCGCGACGACCCCGCCCTCGCGCAGCAGCAGCCCGTGCGAGTAGCCGGCCGGGATCTCCTCGACGTGGTGGGTGACCAGCACCGACGCCGGGGCGTCCGGGTCGGCGGCGAGCGTGGTGAGCCGGGCGAGCAGGTCCTCCCGGCCGCCCAGGTCCAGCCCGGCGGCGGGCTCGTCGAGCAGCAGCAGCTCGGGATCGGTCATCAGGGCCCGCGCGATCAGCGTGCGCTTGCGCTCGCCGGAGGACAGCGTGCCGAACGACCGTCCGACGAACCCCGCCATGCCCAGGGCGTCGAGCAGGGCCGCGGCGCGGTCGACGTCGCCGCTGTCGTAGCGCTCCCGCCACCGGCCGAGCACGCCGTAGCCCGCGCTGACGACGACGTCGCCCACCGTCTCGTCGCCCGGCACCCGCTGGCTGAGCGCGGCCGAACAGAGCCCGATGCGGGTGCGCAGCTCGAACACGTTGACCCGGCCCAGGCGCTCCCCGAGCACGTGCACCACGCCCTCGGTGGGGTGCAGCTCCGCAGCGGCCAGGCGCAGCAGGGTGGTCTTGCCCGCGCCGTTGGGCCCGAGCACCACCCACCGTTCGTCGAGCTCCACGGCCCAGTCCACACCGGCGAGCAGGGTGGCGGTGCCGCGGCGCACGGACACGCCGTCCATGCGGATCACCAGGTCGGTCAGGTCCGGCTCCGGCTCGCGGGTGAGGAGGGTCTCGGTGGGCGGTTCGGCTGCGGCCACGGCCCCTATCCTGGCTCACCGTGCCGGTCTTCCCGTTGGGCGCCCACGTCGACACCCATGGCGGGACGGACGGGGTGCGGTTCGCCGTCGCGTCCGCGAGTGCCGAGGCCGTCGAGGTCTGCCTCGTCGACGGCCCGGACGGCGATCTCACCGAGCGCCGGGTGGAGCTGCCCGAGCACACGTTCGGCGTCTGGCACGGGCACGTCCCCGGCGTGCGCCCCGGCCAGCGCTACGGCTACCGCGTGCACGGCCCGTACCAGCCGTTCGCGGGGCTGCGGGCCAACCCGGCGAAGATCCTTCTCGACCCCTACACCCGCCGGGTGTCCGGGCGCGTCACGAACCTCGCCGCCGCCCGGGGCTGGATCGACGACCCGATGACGGGCGAGCCGAGCACCGTGGACTCGCTCGGCCACGTCCCGCTGTCGGTCGTCACCGCGCCGGACGAACCGGTCACCGTCCCCCGCCCGGACGTGCCGTGGTCGGAGACGGTGCTCGCGGAGCTGCACGTACGCGGTTACACGGCCTGCCACCCGGAGGTCCCGCCGCCGCTGCGCGGCACCTACCTCGGGCTCGTCCACCCGGCCGTCGTCGAACATCTCACACGGATCGGCGTCACGGCCGTCGAGCTGCTGCCGGTGGCGGCGAGCGCCACCGAACCGCCGCTCCTGGAACGCGGGCGCGCCAACTACTGGGGCTACTCGACGCTCGGCTTCCTCGCCCCGGACGTCCGGTTCGCGAGCGTGCCGGGGGCCGAGGTCGCCGAGTTCCGGGCGATGGTCGAGGCGCTGCACACCGCGGGCATCGAGGTGATCCTCGACGTCGTGCCCAACCACACCGCCGAGGGCGGCGTCGCGGGCACCACGCTGTGCTACCGCGGTCTCGACGCCCCCGCCTACTACTCCCTGGGCGGCGGCGGGTACGACGCCGACATCACCGGCACCGGCAACACCCTCGACTCCGGGTCGCCCACCGTGGTCCGGCTGGTGTGCGACGCCCTGCGCCACTGGGTCACCGCCTACGGCGTGGACGGCTTCCGCGTCGATCTCGCGAGCGTGCTCGGCAGGCCCCGCTCCGGCACCTTCGACCGGCACGCACCGCTGCTCACCGCGATCGCCTGCGATCCGGTGCTCTCACGGTGCAAGCTGATCGCCGAGCCGTGGGACGCCACCGGCGAGGGCTACCGCGTGGGCGGGTTCGGGGTGGCCTGGTCGGAGTGGAACGGCCGCTACCGCGACGCCGTGCGCGACTTCTGGCGCGGCCACGGCACCGTCGGCGAGGTCGCCTCCCGCCTCACCGGCAGCTCCGACCTCTACCGGCTCTCGGGACGCAGGCCGTGGGCGTCGATCAACTTCGTCACCGCGCACGACGGGTTCACGCTGCGCGACCTGGTCTCCTACGAGCGCAAACACAACGAGGCCAACGGCGAGGACAACCGCGACGGCACGGACGACAACCGGTCGCAGAACTTCGGCGTCGAGGGCGAGACCACCGATCCGACGGTCGTCGCGCACCGCCTGGCCACGGCTCGCGCGATGCTCGCGACCCTTCTGCTGTCCACCGGCACCCCGATGCTGCTGGGCGGGGACGAGCGGTGGCGCACGCAGCGCGGCAACAACAACGCCTACTGCCTCGACGACGAGACGTCCTGGGTGGACTGGGCCGACACGGACGAGGCGAAGGCGCTCACGACGTTCGTCGCGCAGGTGGTCGCGGTGCGCCGCTCCACGCGCGCGCTGCACCGAGACCGCTTCTACGCCGAGGGCGACGTCGTCTGGTGGCATCCCGACGGGCGCACCCTCTACGGGCACGACTGGCACGACCAGGAACTGCACACCCTCGGCCTGCTGCTCGACGTGCACGACGACCCGAGCCCGGACCACGACGGGTGGTTGCTGCTCCTGCACGGCGGCTCGCAGCCTCGCGAAGTGGTGCTGCCTGCGGGCGGTTTCGTCCCCACCCTGGACTCGACCACCGCCGACGGCACCCCGGCCTCGACCGGGGTGCTCGACGGGGGAAAGACGCTGGAGATGGCGCCGCGGTCGCTGCTGCTGCTGCGGCGCACGATCCCCTGAGCGGTCGCTCAGCGGCCGGGCCGGGCGAGCACCATCGCCACACACACGACGGTGAGCACCACGAAGACCGCGGCGAGGATCACGAAGACCGCGGGCACGCCTTCGACGAAGAACGCGGGCAGCGCCAGGAGCGCCGACAGGATCCGGCTGCCCGCGACGATCCGCACGCCCGCCCGGCTGCCGGTCCGCCACGCCCAGACGACGGCGGCGATCGTGATCACCCCCAGGACGGTGGTGGCGATCAGCACCTCGATCGGCGGACCCGCTTCTCCCGGCGGCGTCGGCGGGGTCAGCAGCAGGTTCAGCGCGTCCAGCACACCCAGCACCATGGCCAGCCCCAGGCCGGCCCGCTGCGTGCGGCCGAGCGCCGCGGTGGATGTGGTCATTCGGGACTCCCAGGTCGGGGTGCCCCGCCACGGGGCACCGTTGCGCACACGATGGGCGCGCCCGCCACACGACACATCGGGCCCGCCCCCCGGACCGGCCGGGAGATCGCCCGGCCCACCCGGGAACCTCACCCGGTCCCGGACGGCTCCGACCGGGCCATCATTCCCCCATGACGCCCATCCGCGTGCTCCTCGCCGACGACCACCCCGTCGTGCGCCGCGGGATGCGGGCCCTGCTCGGCTCCCTGGAGGGCATCGAGGTCGTCGGCGAGGCCGCCACCGGCGCGGACGCCGTGCGGGAGGCGCAGCTCGCGAAGCCCGACGTCGTCATGATGGACGTCCAGATGCCGGGGATGGACGGCGTCGAGGCCACCCGCCGTGTCCTCGCGGCCGCGCCGTCCGTGGCGGTGCTCGTCCTGACGATGTTCGACGACGACGAGACCGTGCTCTCCGCGATGCGTGCCGGGGCCCGCGGCTATCTGCTCAAGGGCGCGGAGCAGGACGAGATCCTGGCGGCCCTGCGGTCGGTGATGGCCGGGCAGGTCGTCGTCGGGCCGGGCGTGGCACAGCGGCTGCTCGCCGGCCTGTCGGCACCGGCGCCGACGCCGTTCCCGCAGCTCACGCCCCGTGAGCGGGAGATCCTCGACCGGCTCGCCGCAGGCGAGAGCAACGGCGTGATCGCCGCCGCGCTGGGCCTCGCTCCGAAGACCGTCGGCAACCACGTCTCGGCGGCCTTCGCCAAGCTGGGCGTCGCGACCCGGGCGGAGGCGATCGTGCGGGCCCGCGAGGCCGGTCTGGGGCGGGACGGGCGCCCGTGACCGGGTGGGACGGTCGCGGCGCGCGGGACGCGCGGCTCGACCACGGCGCGCGGGACCCGCGGCTCGACCACGGCGCGTGGGACCCGCGAGCCGACCACAGCCCACGGAACCTGCGGATCGACCGCGGCAGGCGAGACCGACACGGCGCACGAGACGGCGTCGTCGGACGGGAGCCCGGCGGCCGGCCCGCCCGAGCACCGCAGTCCCGCCCGGACGGCGCTGCGCCCGGCTGGGAGCGCGCGGTCGCGCCCGCCGGCAGGGCGTCGTGAGCGCCCGGGCGGCGCTGCTCGCAGGCGCGGGTACGCCCCTCGTCGTGGGCCTGCTCACCCTCTGGAGGGGCGCAGCGGCGCCCATCGACGTCCCACCGCTCGTGCTGGGCGGCGGTTTCCTCGCCGCGGGTGCGGCGGTCCTCGGCCGGGCGCGGCCGACGGGCGCGCTGTTCCTGGTCGCGGGGGCGCTGCTCGCGGCCGTTCCCCTGCTGCGTTCCCCGGGCCTGCCCCGGATCGCGGACGCCGCACTCGCCGCCGCCCTGATGCTCGCGATCCCGCTCGGTCTGCTCCGGGTCGTCCCCCGGACGCGCGGTGCGGCGGCGATGCGGGCCGTCGACACCGCGATGCTCGGCGCGGGTGTCACCGGCTGTGTCGCCGCCCTCGCCGGTGCCGGTGGCGTGCTCACGGCCGCCGGGATCGTCACGGCCACCGCACTGCTCGTCGGCGGCTGGGTGCAGTTCGAGCTCACCGCGGGCGACGATCGGCGGGCCCTCCTGTGGCTGATCCTCGGCGGGACGTCGTCGGTCCTCGGCGGGCTCCTCGTCCTGTTCGTGTCCGAGACCGCCCCCGTCGGGGAGGCGGCGCTCGCGCTGACGGTGTCGCTGTTGGGGCTGCTGCTCCCGCTCACCGCGGCGGTCGCCGTCGTCGCGCCCCGGGTTCTCGATGTGCGCGCCGTGATCAGTACGGCCTCGGTGTATGCCGTGATGTTCTGCCTGGTGCTCGCGGTGTACGGCGGTGCGGTCGCGGTGCTCGAGCTCGCCGGACGGCCCCCGGGCAAAGCCGTGCAGGGGCTGCTCGTCGCCGCGGTCGCCGCAGCGTTCCGTCCCACGCTCGTGCGGGTGCGCGCGGCGATGGACGAACTGCTCTTCGGCGGCCGCCCTGATCCCGTGGAGACGCTGTCCCGGCTCGGCGGCGAACTCACGGCAGGCTCCGCTCCACGGGAGTGGCTGGACACGCTGCGCCAGGCGCTCGGGGTCCCGTGGCTCGCGCTGTGCGAAGACGGAAGGGTGGTCGCCGAGGCGGGCGCGCTCGGGGGCGACCCCGGCAGCGCGCCAGCCCCCGCCACGCCTGCCCCCGCCACGCCAGCTCCCACCACGCCGGGATCCGCCACGCCCGCTCCCGCCACCCCTGGGCCTGCAACGCACGGACCTGCCGCGCCCGGACCCGCCACCGCCGCTCCGGCCACGCCTGCTCCGGCCACCCCCGGAACCGCAGCGCCCGGGACCGGCCGACCCGCGCCGTGGCCGGCGAGCGAGCCGGACGGTGAGCCGCGCACCGCCGTCATCGCGCTGCGCACCGGGAGCGCCCGCGTCGGCGAGCTGGTCGTCGCGCTGGGCCCGGACCAACTGCGCCTCACCCCCGCCACCGCGTCGGTCCTCGCACTGGTCGCGGCGCCACTGGCACAGGCTGTGCACGCCGTCCGGCTCGGGGAGCAGCTGCGGAGGTCGCGGCGTGCCGCGGTCGTCGCGCTGGAGGAGGAGCGCCGTCGGTTGCGCCGCGATCTCCACGACGGCCTCGGACCCACCCTCACCGGCATCGCCTACAGCACGGACGCCGCCGCCAACCTCGCCCGCACCGACCCGGACCGGGCGATCGAGCTGCTCCGCGACCTGCGCGCCGACGCGGGCGAGGCCATCGCCGAGATCCGCCGGATCGTCGAGGGCCTCCGCCCCCGTGCCCTGGACGAGCTCGGGCTGGTGGGCGCGATCCGTCAGCAGGTGGCACGACTGCACGCGGCGGACGGCCGCCCGCTGCAGGTTGACGTCACCGCAGCGGAGGACCTCGGCGAACTGCCCGCGGCGCTGGAGGTCGTCGCCTATCGGGTTGCCGTCGAGGCGGTGACGAACGTGGCGCGCCACGCCGGGGTCGCGACCGCCGAGGTCGCGTTGGACCTGCGCCCCGGCGCGCTCGCCGTGACGGTCCACGATCCGGGCCGCTCCGCCGGGCCCTGGACGCCCGGCGTGGGCCTGCGGTCCATGCGCGAACGAGCGGAGCAGATCGGCGGCACCCTCGACGTCTCCGCCGGCCCGGACGGCGCCACCGTCATCGCGGTGCTCCCCCTCCCGCCCTGATCGGTGCGCGTCCGCCGGGCGAGGTCAGCGTCCACCACCTGCCCGCAGCCGTCGGCGCACCGATCCCGCACACGCACCGTCCAACCGGGCCACGCGCAGGTACCCTTCGGACGTGCCCCGTTACGAGTTCCGCTGCCGGGAATGCGACCAGACGTTCGAGGTCAACCGGCCGATGAGCGCCTCGGGTGATCCCGCCTCCTGCCCGGACGGGCACGACGACACCGTGAAGCTGCTGTCGACGGTGGCCCTGGCCGGGGTCCGGTCCGGCGGGATGCCCGCCCGGATGCCGGCGCCACCCCGCGGCAGCGGCGGCTGCTGCGGCGGGTGCGGCTGCGGCTGACCCGGCCGCCGCACACCGCGGCCATCGCACACACCGCGCGACCGCCGCACACACCGTCGGCGGCATGTGCCACGACACCCCGGCATGCGCCAGCACCGCACACATGTTCGAGCACCCGGAACGGCCCGCGTGGCGCCAGCCGCGACATCCGTTGCCGATGTAGGCCTGCGGTGCGCGGCTACCACGGCGGCGGACCCCCACGCCGTGCACGCCTCGAGTCACCGTGCACACCCTCGGGTCGCCGTGCACATGACCAACCGTGTGCACGGCCACGCCGCGGTGTGCACGGCGCAGCGCGGTGTGCACGGCGCGGCACGGTGTGCACGGCGCACCGCGGTGTGCACGGCACGGATCGGATGCCGTGCACACCGCGGCACGACACAGTGCAGGCCGTGCACACCTCGAGCCACCGTGCACACCCCCGGGTGGCCGTGCACATGACCAACCGTGTGCACGGCCACGCCGCGATGTGCACGGCACGGCACGGTGTGCACGGCACGGCACGGTGTGCACGGCACGGCACGGTGTGCACGGCACGGCACGGTCTGCACGGCGCGGCGCGGTGTGCACGGCACGGCACGGTCTGCACGGCGCGGCACGGTGTGCACGGCGAGGATCGGATGCCGGGCACGGCGCGGTGCGCGATGGTGTGCACGTCGCGCGGCGGTGCACCCGGGACACCGGGTCACCCCCGCACCGGGTCACCCCCGCACCCGGCCACCCCGCACCCGGTCACCTCCGCGCCCGGGACACCGGGTCACCCCCGCACCCGGCCACCCCGCACCCGGTCACCTCACGCCAGCACGACCTTCCCCAGCTCTGCCGGGGTGGCGAGCAGTCGATGCGCCGGCAGCACCCGCACCGTGTACCCGGCCAGTCCCGCCTGCGGCAACGGCACGACGGCCTCGAACCGGTCCGCGGTGACGTCCCCGCCGGGCCCGGTGCGCTCGATGTGCTTCATCTGCACGGCGACGACGTCCGACAGCTCGTCCGCCTCGTCGACGCGCCCGATGGCGGCCTCGACGCACACGTCCGACGGGTCCAGCCCGGCGAGGTGCACCTCCGCGCGGACCGTCATCGGCGCGCCGACGACGGGCGTGTCCGGCAGCCCGGAGGCGTCCACCGCGCCGATCCGCACGCGCGGCCACGCGGCCGCGAGCGTGGCCCGGTACGCGGCCAGCTCGCGGGCGGCCGCGTACCCGCCTGCGGTGATCTCGGTGGCGGCGCGGGCCGCGGGGACGTACCAGTCATCGACGTACTCGCGCACCATCCGGCTGGCCTGCACCTGGGGGCGCAGCGTAGTCAGGGTGTGACGCACCAGCTCGACCCAGCGCGTCGGCACGCCGCCGTCGCGCGTGTAGAACGCCGGCGCCACCTGCGTGGCGAGCAGCTCGTAGAGGGCGTTGGCCTCGAGGTCGTCGCGGCGGGTGTGGTCCTCGATGCCGTCCGCGGTCGGGATCGCCCAGCCGTTGCCGCCGTCGTAGAGCTCGTCCCACCAGCCGTCGCGGATGGAGAGGTTGAGCCCGCCGTTGAGCGCCGACTTCATCCCCGAGGTGCCGCACGCCTCCAGCGGGCGCAGCGGGTTGTTGAGCCACACGTCGCAGCCCCAGTACAGGTAGCGCGCCATCGACATGTCGTAGTCGGGCAGGAAGACGATGCGGTGGCGCACGGCCGGGTCGTCGGCGAACCGGACGATCTCCTGGATGAGCGCCTTGCCGCCGTCGTCGGCCGGATGGGACTTGCCGGCGACGACGAGCTGCACGGGGCGGTGCGGGTCGAGCAGCAGGTCGCGCAGCCGGTCCCGGTCGCGCAGCATCAGGGTGAGCCGCTTGTAGGTGGGCACCCGGCGGGCGAAGCCGACGGTGAGCACCTCCGGGTCGAAGACGTGGTCGGTCCAGCCCAGCTCGGGGGCGGACGCCCCGCGCTGCAGCCACGCGGCCCGCACCCGCCTGCGCACCTCGGCCACGAGTCGGGCCCGCAGTGTGCCGCGCAGCGCCCAGAGGATCTCGTCCGAGACCGGCCCGGCGGGGTCGGTGCCGCCCGGTCCCGGCTCGCCCAGCAGGGCGGTGACCTCGCGGGCCTCCCAGGTATGCCCGTGGACGCCGTTCGTGACCGAACCGATCGGCACCTCCTCGGCGTCGAAGCCTGCCCACAGGCCACCGAACATCTCCCGCGACACCTGACCGTGCAGCTTCGACACGCCGTTCGCGCGCTGGGCGAGGCGCAGCCCCATGTGCGCCATGTTGAACATGCCGGGGTCGGACTCCGCACCCAACGCGAGGACGCGGTCCGCGGGCACGCCCGGCAGGAGCCGTCCGCCGTCGGCGAAGTAGTGCTTCACCATGTCCACCGGGAAGCGGTCGATCCCGGCGGGGACCGGCGTGTGGGTGGTGAAGACCGTACCGGCACGGACGGCGGTGAGGGCCTCGTCGAAGCTCAGACCCACGCTGTCCTGCAGCTCGCGGATGCGTTCCAGGCCGAGGAAGCCCGCGTGGCCCTCGTTGGTGTGGAAGACGTCCGGCTCGGGGTGGCCGCTGATCTCGCAGAACGCGCGCACCGCGCGCACGCCGCCGATCCCGACGAGGATCTCCTGCTTGATGCGGTGGTCCTGGTCGCCGCCGTAGAGACGGTCCGTGACGGTGCGCAGGTCGGGCTCGTTCTCCTCGATGTCGGAGTCCAGCAGCAGCAGCGGGACCCGCCCGACCGCGGCCTGCCACACACGGGCGCGCAGCACGCGGCTACCCGGCATCGCGACCTCGACCAGCGCCGGGCGGCCGTCCTCGCTCGTGAGCAGCTGCAGCGGCAGGCCCTGCGGATCCAGCACCGGGTAGGTCTCGAGCTGCCAGCCGTCCAGCGAGAGGGACTGGCGAAAGTAGCCGGACTGGTAGAGCAGCCCCACCGCGACCAACGGCACGCCGAGGTCCGACGCCGACTTGAGGTGGTCGCCCGCGAGCACGCCCAGCCCGCCCGAGTAGTTGGGCAGCACCTCGGTGACCCCGAACTCCATCGAGAAGTAGGCGACGGCGTCGGGTAGCGACTCGTCGTCCTCGCGCTCGACCTGGTACCACCGCGGCTCGCTCAGGTAGGCCTGCAGGTCGTCGGCGAGCTCGCGGACCGTGACGATGGTCTCCGCGTCCTCGGCCAGCTCCGCGAGCCGGGCCGTCGAGAGCTCTCCCAGCAGCCGGACGGGGTCGTGCCCGGCCCGCTCCCAGGCCTGCGGGTCCAGCGAGGCGAAGAGATCCTGGGTGGGCGGGTGCCAGCTCCACCGCAGGTTGGTCGCCAGCGTCTGCAGGGGCGCCAGCGACGCGGGCAGGTGGGCACGGACGGTGAAGCGACGGAGGGCGCGCACCCGCGCAGCCTACGTGAATCGATGACGGAATCGTTCCAGCGCTCTGATCCACGAAGCGGAGTGCCGACGCTGGACGGGCAGCTGGTGCCGGTCGGGCCGACGGTCCGGGATCGATGACGGTTCCGTGACGCCCGCACCGTACGCCGTGCTGCTCCCCTGGCCAGGCGCGGAGCCCATCGCCTACGGTCACGGCGTCGACCGGGGGTGGGCGTGTCCACGATGACGTTCGGCCCGTACCAGCTGATGTCGCTCTTGGGCCGTGGCGGCATGGGCGATGTCTGGCGGGCGTTCGACACCCGGAGGGGACGCGAGGTCGCGCTGAAGGTCCTGCCGCCCGGGATCGCCGGCCATCCGGACCTGTCCCGCCGCTTCCGCCGGGAGGCCGAGCTCGCTGCCCGGATCTCCGCGCCCCACGTCGTGCCGATCCACGACTGGGGCGACATCGACGGACGGCTCTTCATCGACATGGCGCTGATCCGAGGCGACGATCTCGAGACCCTGCTGCGGGCCGGGCCGCTCACCCCGGACCGTGCGGTGGACGTCGTCGGGCAGACCGCGCAGGCCCTCGACGCCGCCCACGACGCAGGGCTCCTGCACCGCGACGTCAAGCCGTCCAACGTGGTCGTGACCCGCAGCGGTGACGACGACTTCGTCTACCTCATCGACTTCGGGATCGCGCACCTCGTCGACGCGACGAAGTCCGCCACCGGTGCGCTCACCGGAACGCTCGCATACATGGCCCCCGAGCGGTTCGACGGGGCGGGCGACCGCCGCAGCGACGTCTACTCGCTGGCCGCCGTGCTCTGCGAGGCACTCACCGGCCGGGCCCCGTTCGTGCCGCCCACGGGGGCCTACCCGCTGGCGTACTTCCTGCAGGCCCACAGCTCGTCACCGCCCCCGCGGCCCTCGGACCGCGATCCGCACCTGCCCCACGGCCTCGACGACGTCGTGTGCCGAGGGCTGGCGAAGGCCCCTTCGGACCGCTTCGCCACCGCGGGCGCGCTCGCTGCCGCCGCCCGGGCGGCGCTCCAGCTCGCACCCGCCCCGCCGCGGCCGGTGCCGTCCTCACCGCGGGCAGGCGCGAGCGCGACGCTGTCCGTGCCGGAGGCGCGGCCGATCGCCGAGCCGGCGGACACCGCGCCACCGATGGTCGAGCGACCGGTCCCCGCACCGCCAGACACCACGCCACCGGTCACCGCACCACCGGACACCGCGCCACCGATGGTCGAGCGACCGGTCCCCGCACCGCCAGACACCACGCCACCGGTCACCGAGCGACCGATCACCGCGCCACCGGACACCGCACCACCGATCCCCGCCCCCGGAACCACCCGCACGGCCGCGACACCGGCGCGAGCGCGCAGATCCCGCCTGCGACTGGGCCTCGCGATGACGCTGGCCGTGATCGTCGCCGCCGGGATCGGGTTCGGCGTCGTCAGCCTCACCGGGGTCCAGGCCGGCCAGCTCGTCGGTGCGCCGCTGGTCGGCCACACCGACTTCCTCGAGGACGTCGCAACCACGCAGGTCGACGGCCGGACCGTCCTCGTGTCCACCGACTTCGACGGCTCTCTCCGCCGCTGGAACCTCGCCACCCAGGAACCCGTCGGGCAACCGATCCAGGTCTCCGACGGCCCCGCGGGCGGCCTCGCCGTCACCGACCTCGACGGCCGCCCCGTCGCGGTCACCGGCGCCTACGACAACACGGTGCGGGAGTGGGACCTCGCCACCGGCGCGCCGCTCACCCCGCCGCTCACCGGCCACACGGGGGCGATCCAGGACGTGGCGGTCGCCGACCTCGACGGCCGGCCGGTCGCCGTCACCGGTGGGAACGATGCGACGGTGCGGGTGTGGGACCTGCGCTCGGGCAGTGCCGTCGGCACGCCGATCACGGGCTCGGGCAAGGAGGTGTTCGCCGTCGCGACCGCCCAGCTCGACGGCCGCCCGGTGATCGTCTCCGGCGGGCTCGGCGACGACGTCCATCTCTGGGATCTCGCCACCCACGCCGCGGTCGGCGC
>JBFWRR010000056.1:0-42456 GCA_050248815.1 Pseudonocardia sp.
GTTCGTCAGGGCTGTGTTCGTCATGCACGAACGATCCCGCCGACCGGGCGCTGGCCGCGTCGGGAGAACTCCCCATATCGTCCCGCCGTGACCGTCACCCGCGCGGAGGTCGCGGCGCTGCTGGCCGCGGCGCAGGACCACGCGTTCGGCCAGCCGCCGGGCGCCCAGCTGCGGGCCACCGTGCTGGGCCAGCACCTCGCGCGCGCGGCCGGCGAGGACCCCGCCACCACCTGGTGGACGTCCGCGCTGCGCTTTCTCGGCTGCACCGGCCACGCCTACGACACCGCCGTCGTGTTCGGCGACGAGATCGAGCTGCGGGCCCGGTCGCTGCGGATGGACGCCGCGAACCCGGTCGAGGTCCTCGGCGTGATGCTCGAGCGGGCGGGACCGGGCACGTCCGGGCTCGGACGGCTGCGCGCGATGCTCGCCGTCCTCGCGGGCGGGCGCAAGGCCGCGGAGCTGAACTTCAGGATGGCCTGCGAGGTCGGGGACGCCCTGGCCGCCCGCCTCGGCCTCGACGACGCGGTGCGCACCGCGCTCGCCGCGAACTTCGAGCGCTGGAACGGCGCGGGGCTGCCCACCGGGGCGAAGGGCGTGGCGATCCCCCGCCCGATGCGGATCGCGCAGCTCGCCCAGGAGCTGGAGGTGTTCGCGCGGATCGAGGGGATCGACGCCGCGCTCGCCGTCGTCCGGCGCAGGCGGGGGCGCTCCTACGACCCGCAGCTCGCCGACATCACGCTCGCGCACGCCGCGGGCTGGTGGACCGAGGCGGACACCGTCGATCCCTGGGACGCCGCGCTCGCGCTCGCCCCGACCTGCGTGCCGATGGACGCCGCGGCGACCCGCGAGGCGCTGCTCGTCGTCGCCGACTTCGCCGACCTGAAGTCGCCGTGGTTCGGCGGCCACTCGCGGGCGGTGGCCGAGCTCGTCGGTGCGGTGTGCGGCCCGGAGGCGGAGGCCGCGGCGCTGCTGCACGATCTCGGACGCGTGGCGGTGCCGAACACCGTCTGGGACAAACCGGGGCCCCTCACCCGCGACGAGCGCGACCGTGTCGAGACCCACCCGCTCGTCACCGACCAGCTGCTGCGCCGCGTGCCGTACACCGCGACGCTGGCCGCCACGGCCGCCGCTGCGCACGAGCGCCTCGACGGATCGGGCTATCACCGGCGGCTCGCGGGGGCCCAGCTCGACGACGCGCAGCGGGTGCTCGCCGCCGCCGACGTCTACCAGGCGCTGTGCTCGGACCGCCCGCACCGCGCCGCGCTCGCCCCCGCCGACGCGGCGGCCGCGGTGCGTGCCCTGGCCGCCGCGGGCCGGCTGGACGACGAGGCCGTGGAGCGGGTGCTCGCCGCAGCGGGTCACCGGCGCGCCCGCCCCCGCCGCCCCGCGGGGCTCACCGCCCGCGAGGTGGAGGTGCTGCGCCTGCTCGCCCTTGGCCTGACGACCCGGGAGGTGGCGCGGCGGCTGACCGTCTCGCCGAAGACCGCCGACCACCACGTCCAACACGTCTACGCCAAGATCGGCGTGTCGACGCGGGGCGCCGCGGCGCTCTTCGCCGTCGAGCACGGCCTGCTCCGCGACGGGGCTGACGGAACGCGCATCTCGTCCTGATGAGACGCGCATCTCGTCCTGATGAGATGCGCAACTCGCGCCGGCGAGATGCGCAACTCGCGGTACCGCGGAGCCGCGGCCCGGCGGACCTGCCCGGCGGCCCGGCGGCCCCTGCCGACGGCTCCAACCCGGCGGCCCTGCCCGGCGGCTGCTACTCCGCGGAGCGGACCATCACCCGGATCCCGACGGCGAGGCCCGCCGCGGCCGTCACCAGCGCGGCGACCCACCCCCACGCCACCGTGCTCGAAGCGAGCTCGCCCGCGAACAACGCGCGCTCGGCGTCCACGACGTAGGCCAGCGGGTTGGCCACCGCGACGGTGCGCATCCAGCCCGGCCCGGTCTGCAGCGGCAGGAGCATCCCGGAGAGGATCATCAGCGGGAACAGCAACGTCTGCTGCACCGCCCAGAACATCCAGTCCTGCTTGCGCACCGCGATCGCGAGCGCGTAGCTGAACGACCCGAGCCCCACGCCGAACACGGCGAGCAGCAGCAGACCGAGCACCGCGCCCGCGAGATGGAGCTCGAAGTCGAACGGCGTCATCACCGCGACGATCACCACGGCCTGCGCCGCGAGCGGGACCATCTCCTTGAGCGAGCGCCCCACCAGCAGGGACGGCCGCGACAGCGGGGTGACGAGCATCCGCTCGTGGGCGCCGGTCTGGAACTCCCAGAGCAGGTTCGCGCCCACGGTCGAGGTACCGAAGAGTGCCGTCATCACGAGGATCGACGGCACGAACCACTGCCACACGCTCCCACCGAGCGCGCCCGCCTGCGAACCGAGCGAGCCGACCAGCAGCGGGCCGAACAGCGCCAGGAACACCACCGGCTGGATCAGCCCGAAGATCACGGAGAACGGGTCGCGCAGCACGGGACGCAGCTCCCGCTGCGCGACGATGCCGGTGTCGCGGGCGAACGCGGCCACCCCGGAGCCGGCGACGGGGGGCGAGCTGACGGGTGCGGTCATCGGGTGGCCTCCTGCGTCCCGGACCCGGACACGTGCTCGGACCCGGACCCGGACACGGACCCGGGCTCGGACACATCGGCCTCGCGCAGGCTGCGGCCGGTGAGGGTGAGGAAGACGTCGTCGAGGGTGGGCCGGTGCACCTGCGCAGTGGCGACCCGCAGCTCGCCCGCCGCACGCAGGAGCTCGGGCAGCGCCGAAGGCCCGTCCGCGACGCGGGCATGCACCCGCTCGCCGGTCACGGTGACGTCGCGGGCGCCGGGCAGGTTCGCCACGAGCCGGGCGAGCGCGGCGGGATCGGCAGCGGTGACCTCGATCCGGTCGCCCGCGAGCTTGGCCTTGAGGGCGTCCGCGGTGTCGTCGGCGATCACCTGGCCGCGGTCGACGACCACGACCCGCTCGGCCATCGTGTCGGCCTCGTCCATGTAGTGGGTGGTGAGCACGATCGTCATGCCGTGCTCGGCGCGCATGCGCGCGATGTGGTCCCACAGGTTGGCGCGGTTCTGCGGATCGAGGCCCGTGGACGGCTCGTCGAGGAACAGCAGCGACGGCGCGTGCACCAGCCCGATCGCGACGTCCAGGCGGCGACGCTGCCCGCCGGAGAGCGCGGAGACCTTGCGGTCGGCCGGCTCGGCGAGGTCGAACGCCGCCAGCAGCTCACCGCTGCGCCGCCGCGCCTCGCGCCGGGAGAGGCCGTAGATCCGACCCTGGGTGTCCAGCTCGTCGCGGGCCCGCTGGTTGTGGCCCGCCCCGTTGCCCTGCCCGACGTAGCCGATGCGCCTGCGCACCCCGGCCGGATCGGCGACGACGTCGCAGCCCGCGACGGTGGCGCCACCGGACGTCGGGGCGATGAGCGTGGTGAGCATGCGCATCGTGGTGGTCTTGCCCGCGCCGTTCGGTCCGAGGACGGCGACCAGCTCGCCGGGATCGATGCGCAGGCTGATCCCGCGCACGGCGTGCACGGTGCGCCTGCCGGTCGGGAAGTCCTTCACGAGGTCTCTCGTCTCGATCACGCCTCCACGGTAGGCGGCCCAGGTGACAGCTCCTGTCCGCAATGGGCGGCACAATCGGATCCATGGCCAACACCAGCTCCCGGACCGGGGGGACGGCAGCCGGCGGAGCCGGCGGGGTGGGACGAACCCTGCGGCTGCTGTCCCTGCTGCAGACCCACCGCTACTGGCCGGGCACGGAGCTGGCCGAGCGGCTCGGCGTGTCCGTGCGGACGCTGCGCCGCGACATCGACCGGCTCCGCGAGCTCGGCTACCCCGTCGAGGCCCAGCGCGGGGTGGACGGCGGCTACCAGCTCGCGGCCGGTGCGGCGCTGCCGCCATTGGTGGTAGACGACGAGGAGGCCGTCGCGCTCGCCATCGGGCTGCAGGCCGCGGCGCAGGGCGGGGTCGCGGGCATCGCCGAGTCGTCGGTGCGGGCGCTGGCGAAGATCGTGCAGGTGATGCCGCCGAAGCTGCGCAGGCGGGTGGAGACGCTGCGGGCGGTCACCGAGCCGGTGTCCTTCGGCGGCGGGCCGGCGGTCGACCCGGCCGCGCTCACGGTCGTCGCGCAGGCCTGCCGCGACGCCGAGCGTCTGGAGTTCGACTACATCGCGGCCGACGGCGCCCGGACACAACGCCTCGCCGAGCCGCACCGGCTGGTCCCGCTCGGCAGGCGCTGGTATCTCGTCGCCTACGACCTGCACCGCCACGACTGGCGCAGCTTCCGCCTGGACCGGCTCGCCGAGCCACGCCGCACCGGTGCCCGGTTCCGCCCGCGCGAGCTGCCCGCCGACGACGCGGCCGCCTTCGTCCGGGCGGGGATGCGCAACATCCCGGCCGCGTACACCGTCGAGGTGCTGGTGCACGCGCCGGCCGACCGGGTCCGCGGGGTGATCGGGCGCTGGGCGGAGGTGACCCCGGCGGACGGCCCGGACGGACCCGCCCGCACAGCCGGCACGGGGAGCACGGAGAGCACGGCCGGCACGGACCACTGCGTGCTGCGGATGACGACGGACAGCCTGGACTGGCCCCTGTTCGCGCTGGGCGGAGTCGGTGCCGACTTCGAGGTGCGCAGCCCGCCGGAGCTGACCGAGCTCGCCCGGGAGTGGGGCGAGCGGTTCCGCCGAGCGGCGGGGTGACCTCGATCCGTCCGTGCGCCCCGGATGGCACTCAGCGGGGTCCCACGCCCCCCGGGAGCCCGCTCGGCGCGATCTCGGGCGCGGGCCGCGTCACAGGTTGGTCACCCCAGCTCGGTCGGCACCGCCACGACGTCCACCATCGCCCCGTTGCGCAGGACCGTGACGGGCAGCGGCACGCCGATGGCCTCGGCGAACAGCTGCCGCTGGACACCCTGGGCGTTCTCGACGGGCCTGCGACCCACGTCGAGCACGAGGTCGCCCGCCCGCAGCCCCGCCCGCGCGGCCGGGCTCCCGGCGATCACCTCGGCCAACCGCAGGCCGCTGCGCCTGCCGTGACGGTCCGCGACGGCAGCGGGAACCGGTGCGGGCTTCCCGACGACGCCGAGATAGGCCCGGCGCACGCGGCCGTCGGCGAGCAGTGCCCTGATGATCCGGCGCGTCGTGGCGTTGACGGGGACGGCGAGCCCGAGGCCGACGCCCGCGACCGCGGTGTTGATCCCGACGACCCGCCCCGTGGAGTCGGCGAGGGCGCCGCCGGAGTTGCCCGGGTTCAGCGCGGCGTCGGTCTGGATGACGTCCTCGACCACGCGCGCGGCGCGCCCGCTGCGGGTGGGCAGCGCCCGGCCGAGCGCGCTCACCACCCCGGCCGTCACGGACCCGGCGAGACCCAGCGGGTTGCCGACGGCGACGACGAGCTGGCCCACCACGAGGGTGTCGGCGTCGCCGAGCCGGGCGGGCTCCGGAAGGGCGTCGCGGGAGGCGCGCAGCACGGCGAGGTCCGACAGCGGGTCCGCACCCCCCACCGTGACGTCCGCGCCCGTACCGTCCACGAACTCGACGCGGCCCCGGTGGGAGTCCCCGACGACGTGCGCGTTCGTCACCAGCACCCCGGGCTCGACGACGACCGCCGAGCCGCTGCCCCGACCGGACCGCACCGCGGCCACCCGGCCGGTCAGCTCTGCGGCGACGGCGCTCACCGCGCGCGAGTAGGCATCCAGCTCCTCCACGGCCCGACCTCCTGATTACACACTTTCAGGATTTCGAGCGTACGCGTCAGACCTCCACCGCGTCCTGCGTCGACGGGTCCCACGAGAGCCCCGGCCTCCCCCAGCCGTTGCGTCGCAGCGCCTTCAGCGCCGCGCGGCGGTTGCGGCCCACCAGCCGGTCCGTGTAGACGAAGCCGTCGAGGTGGTCGGTCTCGTGCTGCAGGCACCGGGCGAGGAACCCGCGACCCTCCACCGTCACCTGTTGCCCGGTCGCGTCCACGCCCGTCACCCGCGCCCACTCCGCGCGGCCGGTGGGGAACGCCTCGCCGGGCACGGACAGGCACCCCTCCTCGTCCTCCTCGGGATCGGGCATCGACTCCGGACGCGGTGACGTCTCCAGCACCGGGTTGACGACGACGGCGCGGACCCGCCGCCCGGTCTCCTCGTCGGGGCAGTCCATGACGAACAGGCGTAGGTCGACCCCCACCTGGTTGGCGGCAAGGCCCACGCCCTCGGCGGCGGCCATCGTCTCGAACATGTCCTCGACGAGGGTGCGCAGCGTGTCGTCGAACTCGGCCACGGGCTTCGTGGGAGCGTGCAGGACGGGATCGCCGACGATGCGGATCGGGCGGACGGTCACGTCCGGACTCTAGTCCGTCACCAACCGGTCCTCTCCCGCTGCGGCACCCCGGTTTCGTCGGACCGCCGTGGTTCAATCGCCCTCGAATGACACCGGTGTGATTCTCACGGCCGCGCACGGGGGCCGGAGAGCCGGTCGCGAGGAGGTTCGTCGATGCCGTCCGCCACGCAGCCCCGCCGCGAACGCCCCACGGGCGCGATCGAGGGGCTCACCCTGCGTGAGCAGGAGATCCTGGCGTTCGAGCGCCAGTGGTGGAAGTACGCGGGGGCCAAGGAGCAGGCCGTCCGCGAGCTGTTCGACCTGTCGGCCACGCGGTACTACCAGATCCTCAACGCCATCCTCGACAAGCCCGCCGCCCTGGAGGCGGACCCGCTGCTCGTCAAGCGGCTCCGACGACTGCGATCGGGTCGGGCCCGCACCCGTGCGGCGCGTCGCCTGGGAATCGAGCCCTGGTAGGCGCACGATGATCCGCGCTCGGTAACGGCGTGTGTCTGCTTCCAGGGGGTTACTCGTGACGTCACCCGCACCGTCCGGCGGATCGTCGGCTCTGCGCATCGGCGGATTGGCGCTGGTCGGGGTCGCCGTCGTCGCCGCACTGGGAGGCCTGTTCACCCTGGCCACCGGCGGGGACACCGCGGGCGACCAGACGCTCGCGTCCGCCAGTTCCGCGGCCCCGGTCGAGCCGGCCCCGGTCGAGCCGCCGCCGGTCGACCCGTCCGCCGCTCCTTCGCCGCTCCCGGCGCCGCTCCCGGCGCCGGCCCCGGTGCCCGCGCCGACCACGGCCCCGGCCGAGGAGCCGATCGCGCCGTACACGCCCGAGAGCACGCCGGGCGACACGGTCACCCCGGTCAAGGCACCGCTGCGGGTCTACAACAACAGCCGGATCAGCGGCCTCGCCGAGCAGGCCGCCGCGGACTTCCGTGCCGCGGGCTGGCAGGTCACGGCGGTGGGCAACTACAGCTCGGGGGTCATCCCGACGAGCACCGTGTACTACCAGCCGGGCAGCGAGGCCGCCGCCGAGTCACTGGCGCGCGAGTTCGGGATGCGGGCCAAGCCCGGGTTCGGCGGGCTGCAGTTCGGCGGCGACAACCTGGTCGTGATCGTCACCCGCGAGTACGGCGGCTGAGCGGCCGGGCGGGCGTCACTCCGGGATCGGCGGACCCACGACCTCCAACCCGTAGCGGGGCGCGACCGCATTCCAGCGGGGGATCTCCTCCTCCAGGGCCGGACCGTCCGCGCCGGGCAGCCGCAGCTGCGGGGCGGGCGCGCCGACCTCGTCGTAGAGATGCAGCAGACCGCCCGGATCGACGATCGCGAGCAGCCGCGCGGGCGAGTCGCCGCGGATCCGGAAGGCGTGCGGCACACCCGCGGGCAGGTGGATGAACCAGCCTGCGGCGAGCCGGTGCAGCTCGTCGCCCGCGCGGTAGTCGACGCACCCCTCGAGCACGTAGAAGGCCTCCGACTCGCGGGTGTGCCGGTGCAGCGGGGTGGCGATCCCCGGCGGCTGGGTGATCAGCGCGACGCCGATCCCGTCCGAGCCGGGCGGCGGGTCCACCAGGTGTTCGAACAACGAGCCCATGGACCAGGTGCCGCGGCCGGACCCGGGCTCGCGGACGACGACGGTCTCGGCAGGCATCGGCGGCCTCCAATTCATCCGAACTTGCTTCGGTTGATTTAGGCTAGGAGCCGTGGGAGAGCCGGTCAAGAAGAAGCGGCCCTACGACGGGACGCGCCGTCGCGCCGCCGCCGCACGGACACGGGCCGCCGTCCTGCGGGCGGCCCACGAGCTGTTCACCTCGCGCGGATACGCCGACACGGCCGTCGCCGAGATCGCGGCGAGGGCCGGGGTCTCGGTCGACACCCTCTACGCAACCGTCGGGCGCAAGCCGCAGCTGCTGCTGGCCGTGCACGACATGGAGCTGGCCGGTTCGGACAGCCCGGTGGCGGCCGCCGACCGCGAGTACGTGCGCCGGATGCGCGCGGAGCCCACCGCGGCCGGCAAGATCGCGATCTACGCCGCCGCGCTCGGCGAGGTCCTGCCACGCACCGTGCCGCTGCTCGTCGCGCTGCGGACCGCCGGGGCGTCCGATCCCGCCTGCCGGGAGGTCTGGGATGCGGTGCGTGCCCGCCGGGCGGGCAACATGCGCCTGCTCGCCGCAGACCTGCGCAGCACCGGCGAGCTGCGCGAGGAGCTCGACGACGACACCGTCGCGGACCTGGTGTGGTCCATGAACGACCCCGAGTACTTCCTGCTGCTCGCCACGCGCGGGCGCACCCCGGCGCAGTACGCCGCACTGGTCCGCGACGTGTGGACGCGCACGCTGCTGCGCGAGCCCCCGCGCGACGCTAGTCCGGCGCCCGGCGCGCCGCGTACGCCTCGAGGGTCATGAGCTGCACCGGGTCCAGCGAAGGCGGCACCACCTCGCGGGCCGCGGCGAGGTGGGCCGCGGTCACCTCGGCGGCGTCCCGGTCGGCGCGCATCGCGGTGAGCGCGGCCTCCCGGAGCACGGCGGCGCAGTCCGCGGCGGAGTAGCCCTCCAGCTCGGCGCCCAGCGCGTCCAGGTCGACGTCGGGGGCCAGCGGTGTGTTGCGCCCCGCGGCCCGCAGGATGTCGGCGCGGGCGGCGGCGTCCGGCGGCGGGACGTAGATGAGCCGCTCCAGCCGTCCCGGCCGCAGCAGCGCCGGGTCGATCAGATCGGGCCGGTTCGTGGCGCCGACGACCACGACGTCGCGCAGCGGCTCCGCGCCGTCCAGCTCGGTGAGCAGGGCCGCGACCACCCGGTCGGTCACCCCGGCGTCGGAGGACTGGCCGCGCCGCGGCGCGAGCGCGTCCACCTCGTCGAGGAACACCAGCGCGGGCGCGGCGTCGGCGGCGCGGCGGAACAGTTCCCGGACGGCCCGCTCGGACTCCCCCACGTACTTGTCGAGCAGCTCCGCGCCTTTCACGGCGAGCACGTTGAGCCGTCCGGTCCCGGCGAGCGCGCGCAGCAGGAACGTCTTGCCGCACCCGGGCGGGCCGTAGACGAGCACGCCACGCGGCGCGGCGACGCCGAGGCGGGCGAACGAGTCCGGGTACTGCAGCGGCCACAACACGGCCTCGGTGAGCGCCTGCTTCACCTCGGCCATGTCGCCGACCTGGTCCAGCGTGATGCCGCCGGTGTTGAGCGTCGCCTCCGTCGACATCGAGATCGGCCGGACGGACGCGACGGCGTCCAGGAGGTCCTGCTGCGTGATGCGGGCGCCGTCCGTGCCCCCGGCGTGACGCAGCGCGGCGCGGACCGCGGCCTCGCGACGAACGGCGGCGAGATCGGCGACGACGAACCCGGGCGTGCGGTCGGCGATCGCGGCGAGATCGACACCCTCGGCGATGGGGACGGTGGCCAGCAGGCGGCGCAGCAGCTCCGCGCGGGTACGGGCGTCGGGCAGCCCGACGCTCAGCTCGCGGTCCGCGAGCTCAGGGGCCCGCAGCCGCGCGTCGACCGATTCCGGCGCCGCCGACGTCGCGACGAGCGCGACACCCGAGGTCGCGACCGCGGCGCGCAGCGCGTCCAGCGCGAGCGTGCCGAGCGGGGTGGGCGCGGCCGAGGGCAGCAGCGCCTCGACGTCCGTCACGAGCAGGACGGCCCGCACCCCGCGCTGGGCGGCGGCCCGGGCGGCGGCGGTGGCTTCGTGGACGCGGGCGGACGCGGCACCCGGCTCCAGCGCGGCGGCCGCGGGGGCGGCGAGCTCCACGACAGCGGCCTCGACGGCCGCCGCGGCGCTGCGCACGAGGGTCGCCTTGCCCGCGCCTTCGGGGCCGACGAGCAGCACCCCGAGGCGGGCCTCGCCGCCGAGCCGGACGAGCAGCTCGGGGCGGCGCAGCGTGAGGTCGAGCCACTCGACGAGGCGGCGGGCCTGCTCGACGTTGCCGACCAGCTCGTCGATCGCGAGGGCGGGCGCGGGACCCGTCTGCGGACCGTCGACAGGTCCGGCCGCCTGGCCGGACCCAGGGCCGCCCTCCGCCCGCCCGGGACCGCCCTCGCCGATCCCGTGGCCCCCCGCCTGGCCCGGACCGCCCCCGCCGACCCACGGGCCGCGCCCAGCCTGGCCGGGACCGCCCTCACCGGCCCGAAGGTCGCCCGCCACCTGGCCCGGACCGCCCCCGCCGATCGCGCTGTCACCCGCACGGCCGGCTCCGCCCCCGCCGCCGGCTCGACCGGTCCCCGGACCGCCGTTCTCACCGGCGCTCCGCCCGCGCAGCCCGGGCACGGCACTCCCGCTGCGCCCCCCGGTTCCACCGCCGTCGCCCCACCCGGCCCCGCGGGAAGCGGGGGCCAGGGCCGTGGAACCGGTCACCGGCCCGCCCTGCCAGCCGACGACCGTCGACGGCACGACCGCCACCGCGCCCTCGGGTTCCGCGACGGCCACCGTGAGCAGTTCGCTCGTCCACGCGCTGCCGACGGCCCCGGACAGCCTCGCCCGGGCCGCCGGGACGTCCAGTCCCGCTGCCGGTTCGAGATCCTGCGGCAGGAGCGACACCGCGTCCCCGACCATGATGACCTTGCCCAGCAGCGCGAGCCGCACCGTCTCCGGCGCCAGCGCCGCCCGGGCGAGCCTCGACCCGGCGAGCAGCACCTGCCGCGCGGGCTGCACCCGGGCGGGCGCGACCACGACCCCCGCGCCGTCGGTGAGTCCGGCGTTGGACAGCGTCACATCGTCGAACGTCGCCTGGCCCGGCGGGGCACCGGCCGGGGCGGGCGCGGCGAGAGCCGTCGTCACCCGGGTGCCGGTGAGGCTGGCGGCGTCCCACGCCTCGAGACCGAGCGCGTCGAGCACCTCGGGGTGCAGCCGGACCACGCCGCGGCGGGCGTCGGCCGCAGAGGCGGCGAGGCGGGCCACGAGCGTGATCATCGGGGTGGTCACGGTGCCGACGCTAGCGGCTCGTGCCGCCGGGGCCGATCACCGGCGGCACTCGGACGCGATCCGCGCACCCACGCCCAGAAGACGCACATGCGCGCATCGGAGGCGCACATGCGCACGCCGGATGCGCACACACGCGCGCCGGATGCGCACACAACGGGATCACCGCCGTCGTCGCAGCCGCGTCCGGCGGCGCGCCTCGTCACCGGCCAGCGGCGTCCCGTTGGTGTCGCCGCGACGGCGGACCGCCCGCGCCATCGCGCTGGCCCGGCCTGCGACCCGGCGCCGCAGCGGCGGGCGCAGGCCGAGCCTGCGTGCCGAACGGGCGGCGCGGGCGACGGCCCGGCGCTCGCGCATCGGCACGTCCCAGGCTTCAGGGTGCCGGGCGAGCCAGCGGTACCGGTGGAGCGTGTACGGCAGGAAGAGCACGTACGCGACCGAAACGGTGGCGAGCCCGAGGAAGGGCGCGGTGAACAGCACCGCGGCCGCGACGGCGACCAGGCCGAGCAGCGGGGCGATCAGCCGCGGCGGCACCCGCAGCGACTTCAGCGACATGGTGGGCAGGCGGCTCACCATCAGCACGGCGACGATCAGCGCCCACACCCCGACCAGCGGCGCGGACGACCACCAGCCCTCCCCGAAGTGCAGGTACAGGTAGAGGGGGGTGCCCGCGACGAGCGCCGCCGCGGGCGCCGGGACGCCGACGAAGAACTCCTTGCTGAACGGGTACGGGTCGGGCTCGTCCATCAGCGTGTTGAACCGGGCGAGCCGCAACGCCATGCACACGGCGAAGACGAGCGCCACCATCCAGCCGAAGCGCCCCGCGTCGTCGCGCTGCCAGATGTAGAGGATGAGCGCGGGCGAGACGCCGAAGGAGACGAGGTCGGCCAGCGAGTCCAGCTCGGCGCCGATGCGGCTGGTGGCGTCGAGCAGGCGCGCCAGCCGGCCGTCGAGGGCGTCACAGAGCGCGGCGACGCCGACGGAGGCGACGGACAGCGCGAAGTTGCCGGCGAGCGCGAACTGCACCGCCGACAACCCTGCGCACAGAGCGAGGACGGTGACGGCGTTGGGCAGCAGCCGCACCTGCGAGGGATAGCCGGCGGCCATGTCAGGGCAGCTCGGCCAGGATCGTCTCGCCGCCGACGGCACGCTGCCCCGTCGTGACCGCGACCCGCGATCCGGCCGGCAGGTAGGTGTCGACGCGCGAGCCGAACCGGATGAGCCCGAAGGTCTCACCGGCGGCGAGCTCCGCGCCGGGATGGACGTCACACACGATCCGCCGGGCGATGAGCCCCGCGATCTGGACGACCCCGACCCGCGTGCCGTCCCCGGCCTCGAACAGGACGGCGTTGCGCTCGTTGTCCTCGCTGGCCTTGTCCAGGTCGGCCGAGAGGAACGCGCCGGGCCGGTACTCGACCGCGACGACGCGGCAGTCCAGCGGCACGCGCTGGGTGTGCACGTCCAGCACGGAGAGGAAGACGCTGACCCGCGGCGCCTTCTCGCGCGGGAGGTCCAGCTCCGGCGGCGGGATCACGTCGGAGATCGTCGCGACCGTGCCGTCCGCCGGTGCGAGGACGACGCCGTCGCGGAGCGGGGGCACCCGGCGCGGGTTGCGGAAGAACGCGGCGGTGGCGGCGGTGACGAGCGCACCGACGAGCGCGCCCCGGCCCGTCACCAGGCGAAACGCCGCCGCAGCCCCGCCGACGGCGGCGACGATCGGGCGGCCACCGGGATGCATCGGGGGGATCGCCTCGCGGACCAGCCTCGCCATGTGGTCCAGCGAGATCCCCGGAGGGGACACGCCGGTGAGGTCGGCCGGGGGCGTCTCGTGGCGCACGGGCCGCTACGCTACGCGCACTTCCCGGCCCGCCGCGGCCGGGTCCGCCGGTCATCGAGGGTGCTGACCGGGCCCCGAACGCCAGGATCCGGGCACAAAAAGGGCCGGGGCCGTCATCCCCCGAGACGACGACCCCGGCCGTGGAACCGCTCGTCCGCTCCCCAGCGACGGGCGGTAGGCCTTCTTGTTACGGCACCTGGCTACCCAGCTACGCCGACAGTATCCTCAGTGCTCCTACGTTCGTCCAGATCACCGGCGACGATGCCACCAATCTGCACCGAACGGCCGAACACTTCAACTGGTACGACGCTCCGACGACGCCAGATGTTGCAGGTTCCGTGTGTGACCTGCGCCACATTACGCTCGGGTGCATTCACCCGTCCAGCAGCCAGACCTCGACCGGCGTACCGGCCGCGACCTCGGCGACCTCCTCCGGGAGCACGACGAAACACTCCGCGCGGGCCAGCGACCCGAGCAGGTGCGAGGCGGGACCGCCGATCTCGCGCACCTCGCCGGTCACCGCGTCCAGCAGACCCCGTCGGAACTGCCGCTTGCCCGGGATCGACGTGAGCCCGTCCGCGAGCGTGGCGGTGACGACGGGCCGCCGCACGTGCGGGTGGCCGAGCGCAGCCCGCAGTGCCGGGCGGACGAACACCTCGAACGACACCTGCGAGCTCACCGGGTTGCCGGGCAGGGTCACCACACCG
Organism: Pseudonocardia sp.; assembly: GCA_050248815.1. GTDB lineage: Bacteria > Actinomycetota > Actinomycetes > Mycobacteriales > Pseudonocardiaceae > Pseudonocardia. Next base: position 13,770 of record JBFWRR010000056.1, read on the forward strand.
ACCTCCCCGAACCTCCCCGCCCCCTGCGGGCCGCCGGGCTGCATCGCGACGCGCACGAACTCCACGCCCCGGCCGGTGAACGCGTCCTTCACCACCTCGTAGGCGCCGGCGCTCACCCCGCCCGAGGTGAGCACGAGGTCCACGTCCCCGCGCCCGAGACGGCCCGCCAGGCGCTGCGTGAACTCCTCGACGTCGTCCGGGACGAACCGCAGCAGCTCCGCCGCCCCGCCGGCATCCTCGACCGCCGCGGCCAGCATCGGCCCGTTCGACTCGTAGATCTGCCCCGGCAGCAGCGGCGTGCCCGGCGCGACGAGCTCCGAGCCGGTCGACAGCACCAGGACGTGCGGGCGGCGGCGCACCGGCAGCGTCGCGAGTCCGACGGCCGCCGCCACCCCGATCTGCGGTGGGCCGAGAACCGTGCCCGCCGTGAGGACGGTGTCCCCGACCCGGACGTCCTCGCCCGCACGGCGCACCGCCGTACCCACCGCGACCGCCCGGTCGACCCGCACCCGCTGCGTCCCGCCGTCGGTGAGCTCCACCTGGACGACGGCGTCCGCGCCGGTCGGCAGCGGCGCACCCGTCATGATCCGGTGGACGCTGCCCGGCTCCAGCACCGGCACGTCCGTGCGCCCGGCCGGGATGTCCGCCGCCACCGGCAGCTCCACCGGCGCGCCCGCCACCTCGGCCGCACGCACCGCGTAGCCGTCCATCGCGGAGTTGTCGAACGACGGCAGCGCCACGGCGGCCACCACGTCCGCGCCCAGCACCCGGCCCAGCGCCCGGGCCAGCGGCACCTCCTCCGCCGGCATCGGGCGGACGAGCGCGGCGACCGCCGCGCGGTGCTCGTCGACGGTCCGGGCGGTCTTCGCGGTACTCGTCACGGCCCTCCATCCTGCCCGGAGGGCGCCCCGCACGGCCCACCGGGCGCACCCCGGCCGGCGAGCTTGCACTCCCCTGGTCCGAGTGCTAGAACCGGCAGTGGCATCCGACTGGCACTCGGACGCTCCGAGTGCCAAGCAGATCGTCAGTGTCGGGTCGGCGAGGCCGGCGCAGGGTTGCCGGCCGTCCGTCGCGGGCGCGGACCCGACGAGTCGTCCCCCTACGGAGGAACACTTCCCCATGGCGAAGATGATCGCTTTCGACGAGGAGGCACGCCGCGGGCTCGAGCGCGGTATGAACGTCCTCGCCGACGCCGTCCGCGTGACGCTCGGCCCGCGCGGCCGCAACGTCGTGCTGGAGAAGAAGTGGGGTGCCCCCACCATCACCAACGATGGTGTGAGCATCGCCAAGGAGATCGAGCTCGAGGACCCGTGGGAGAAGATCGGGGCCGAGCTGGTCAAGGAGGTCGCCAAGAAGACCGACGACATCGCGGGTGACGGCACCACCACCGCGACGGTCCTGGCGCAGGCGCTGGTCCGTGAGGGCCTGCGCAACGTGGCCGCGGGTGCGAACCCGATGGCCCTCAAGCGTGGCATCGAGAAGGCCGTCGAGGCGGTCTCCGAGGCGCTGCTGAAGAGCGCCAAGGAGGTCGAGACCAAGGAGCAGATCGCCGCAACCGCGTCGATCTCCGCCGCCGACAAGGCCATCGGCGACCTGATCGCCGAGGCCATGGACAAGGTCGGCAAGGAAGGCGTCATCACGGTCGAGGAGTCGCAGACCTTCGGGCTCGAGCTCGAGCTCACCGAGGGCATGCGCTTCGACAAGGGCTACATCTCGCCCTACTTCGTGACCGACGCCGAGCGCATGGAGGCCGAGCTCGAGGACCCGTACGTCCTGCTCGTCTCCTCGAAGATCTCGACGGTCAAGGACCTGCTCCCGCTGCTGGAGAAGGTCATGCAGACCGGCAAGCCGCTCGCCGTGATCGCCGAGGACGTCGAGGGCGAGGCCCTGGCCACCCTCGTCGTCAACAAGATCCGCGGCACCTTCAAGTCCGTCGCCGTCAAGGCTCCGGGCTTCGGTGACCGCCGCGAGGCCATGCTCGCCGACATGGCGATCCTGACCGGCGGCGAGGTCATCTCGGAGAAGGTCGGCCTCAAGCTGGAGAACGCGGACCTGGCGCTGCTCGGCCGCGCCCGCAAGGTCGTCGTCTCCAAGGACGAGACCACCATCGTCGACGGTGCGGGCGACGCCGACCAGATCGCGGGCCGGGTCAACCAGATCCGCAACGAGATCGAGAAGACCGACTCCGACTACGACCGCGAGAAGCTCCAGGAGCGCCTGGCCAAGCTCGCGGGCGGCGTCGCGGTCATCAAGGCCGGTGCAGCCACCGAGGTGGAGCTCAAGGAGCGCAAGCACCGCATCGAGGACGCCGTCCGCAACGCCAAGGCGGCCGTCGAGGAGGGCATCGTCGCCGGTGGCGGCGTCGCCCTCATCCAGGCGGGTGCCGGCGTCTTCGCAGGCCTCGGCCTGGACGGCGACGAGGCCACCGGCGCGAACATCGTCAAGGTCGCGCTGGAGGCCCCGCTCAAGCAGATCGCCGTCAACGCCGGCCTCGAGGGCGGCGTCGTGGCGGAGCGGGTCCGCTCGCTTCCCGCAGGTGAGGGCCTCGACGCCTCCACCGGTGAGTACACGGACCTGATCAAGGCCGGCATCATCGACCCGGCCAAGGTCACCCGCTCGGCGCTGCAGAACGCGGCGTCGATCGCGGCCCTGTTCCTCACCACCGAGGCCGTCATCGCCGACAAGCCGGAGAAGACCCCGGCCCCGGCCGGTGGCGCGCCCGACATGGGCGGCATGGACTTCTGAGTCCGGTTCCACAGGGGCGGCACTCCTCCGGGGTGCCGCCCCTGTGGCGTCTCCGGGGTGGGGTGGACCTTCCCAGCCATGACATGAGCTGCACCGGTGCGCGTCAGGTCACGCAGCCGGCGATCACGGCTCGTGGCGGGCCACCGTGGCCGCCGCCCGCTCGGCCAGCGCCACCCGCAGCTGCGGCGGGTCGAGCGCCTCGACGTCCGGGCACAGCTGCCACAGCACCCCCGCTGCATGGTGGACGTCGCCGAAGTCGCAGGTCACGACGTCCCAGCCGGCCTCGGCCCCGTGCACCTCGACGTCCCGGGCCACCGCGGCCAGCGCCGCCCGCCGAGCGGGCAGGATCCGCAGCCGCACGCGCAGCCGCGGCAGGCTCGCGCGGAAGCGCTCCCGCCGCTCCACCCACGCCTGCCGCAGGTCGACCGGTCCGCCCGCCGCAGGCTCGTCGAGCTCCTCGACCTGCTGCACCCGCGAGAGCCGGTACGTGCGCTCCTCGCCGTCGCGGGTGGCGAGCAGGTACCAGCGGCCCGCGGCCTCGACCAGTCCGACCGGGTCGACCGTGCGCCAACGCGGCTCCTCGCCCCGGGCCGCGTAGCGCAGCCGCAACCGGCGCCGCCCGAACACCGCCCGCTGGACGGCGAGCAGGCGCGCCCGCGCGGCGCCGTCCTCCGGGTCGGCGGTGCCGAGCATCCGCTCGGGGCTGACGAGCACGCGCTCGGCGGCCGTGGTCGCGACCTCGCGCTGCGCCGCGGGCAGCGCCGCCACCACCTTGCGCATCGCCGCCGCCAGCTCCGGGCCCACCCCCGGCCGCGCACCCGCCACCAGCAGTGCGCGGGCCTCATCGAGCGTGAGCCCGGTGAGATCGGTCGACCAGCCCGCCAGCAACGCGAACCCGCCCGTCCGGCCCCGCTCGGCGTAGACCGGGATGCCCGCCGCCGAGAGCGCCTCGACGTCGCGCAGCACCGTGCGCGTCGAGCACTCCAGCTCGCGCGCGAGCTCCGCCGCCGACATCCGGCCGCGATGGCGCAGCAGGAGCACGAGGGACAGCAGGCGATCGGCGCGCACCGGACCAGGTTGCCAAGAAAACATGACAGCACGTGTCGTCTTTGGGCGCCAGGGTGGGGCCATGACCGAGAACACCGATCCCCGCCCGTTCTACGACCGCGCGCTCGTCCACGTCCGGGCGCTGACGGCCGCCGTCCGCCCCGAGCAGCTCGACGACCCGACCCCGTGCACCGAGTTCGACGTCCGCACGCTGCTGAGCCACCTGCTCGCCACCGTCGACCGCGCCCGGGTGGTCGGCGCGGGCGAGCCGCCCTTCTCCGTGCCGTCGTTCGTCACCGGCGTGGCCGACGACGGCTGGGTCGACGCCCACCGCACGGCCACCGAGCGGATGTGGACGGTGTGGTCCGACGACGCCCGCCTCGACGCGCCCGTCGAGGTGCCGTGGGGCACGGTCGCGGGCCGCGCCGCCCTGTGGGGCTACGTCAACGAGACCGTCGTGCACGCCTGGGACCTGGCCGTCGCCACCGGGCAGGAGTCCGAGGTCGATGCCGATCTCGCCGAGGCCGCACTCACGGCCGCGCACCGCTACCTCCCGCCCGGCCCGCGCGAGGGGTTCCCGTTCGACCCGGCCGTCGAGCCCGCGCCCGACGCCGGCCCCACCGAGCGGCTCGCCAACTGGAACGGCAGGCGCTCGCGGCCCGCGCTCGTCGGCTCGTAGCGCGGCGCCACCCGGCCGGCTCGGCCGCCCCGCCCGGGACCCGCCCACCCGGCGTGGGAGGGTGCTCGCGCCCGGGGCCCGACGCCCGTAGGGTCGGCCGGCTGCGGGCGACCCGACGACCAGGGCCCGCCGGAAGGGGTGGCCGTGCACGCCTGGATGACGTCGGTGCTGATGTCGCTGCGGCCTGGACCGGTCGGTTACCGCCGTGCCGACCTCCTGCGCGGCGGGCTCGGCGCGCTCGTCGGCATCGCGGTCGCCGCGCTCACCGCCCGGCTCGTCCCCGGGCCGCCGCTGCTGCCCTACATCGTGGCGCCGATGGGCGCGACGGCCGTCCTGCTGTTCGCCGCCCCCGCGAGCCCCCTGGCGCAGCCGTGGCCGGTGCTGGCGGGCAACACCGCGTCCACCCTCGTCGGGGTCACCGCCGGGCGGCTGATCCCCGACGTCACGCTCGCGGCCTCGGTGGCCGTCGCGGTCGCGATCGTCGTGATGATGCTGCTGCGGTGCGTGCACCCGCCCGGCGGGGCGTGCGCGCTGTTCGCCGCCGTCGGCGCCCCCGCAGTGGTGGAGCACGGGTTCCTGTTCGCGTTGTGGCCCGTCGGCGTCAACACGGTGTGCCTGCTCGTGGTCGGGACGCTGGTGAACAACCTCACCGGCCGCCCGTACCCGCACGTCCCGGCGCCGCCCCCGGCGTCGGCCCCGACGCAACGGGTCGGCATCCAGCTCGACGACATCCGCGACGCCATGGCACAGCTCGACCAGGGCCTCGACGTGCTCCCGGGCGACGTCGCCACGCTGCTGCGCGAGGCCGAGACCTTCGCTCTCGATCGCAGGCTGGGCCGGCTGCGCTGCGGCGACGTGATGGTCCGCGACGTGCGCACGCTGCGTCCCACGGAGTCGCTCTACCGGGCCCGCCTGCTCATGGAGCAGCACCACGTCAAGGCCCTGCCGGTGATCGACGACGAGCGTCGCGTCGTCGGCATCGTGACCGTGTACGACCTGTTCAACCTCGACCTCGTCAACCTCGACGCGGTGGCGACCGTGATGAGCAGCCCGGTCACGACCGTCGACGTGGACACCCCGGTCGCGCGCCTGGTCGCGCTGATGGCCGACCGCGGGCTGCGGCACCTGCCGGTCGTCGACGGCGAGGGGCGGCTCGCGGGGCTCGTCACCCGCGCAGAGCTGATCGCCGTGCTCAACCGGGCGATCGTCGCGGGCTGAGGAGCATCCGGACGCGGGGCCGCGGTCGTGACCGGCGGCGGCGTCAGCGCTCGTCGCCGATGACGGGCGCGCAGTGCTCCGGCAGGCCCGCGAACCAGATCGACTCCGGGTCGTCCTGGAGCAGCCACGACGGGCGCTCGCGGCCCTCGTCGCCGTGACCTGCACCGGCGACGCCCGCGCCGAACGGGATCCCACCGAGGCCGGCGCCGCGGCTGCCCGGCCCGGCGCCGCCGGGGCGAGCGGAGGCGTCCGGCCGGGACGGGTCGGCGGCTCCGCCGGAGAGGATCCCGCCGCCCGGCGGTGCGCCGCCGGGGCCGCGGCCGCCCGGGCCGGGCCACGCGACGTCGGGGACGCGGCCGCCGCCGGGGCCGGGCACCGTGCCACGTCCGCCGAAGCCCGGAAGTGCGCTGCGGGTTCCGGGAGCCGGCAGGCTGCCCCGACGTTCCCGCCCGGGCAGGGCGCCGCGCGACCCGCCGCCCGGCAGCGTGCGTCCCTCCTGGCCGGTCCGGACCGTCCGCCCCGGACCGGGCGGGACGCCGCGACTCCCGGTGGCCGGCTGCCGCGCGAGCCCCGATCCCACAGGACGCCGGCTCCCCCGGGACCGGGCACCGCACCGACCGGCGGCGTCCCCGGAACCGCAGACCCCGTGCCGCGGCCATCGGCCGGTCCCGCGCCGCCGACCGGTCCGGGGAACACGCCACCCGGACCCGGGAGGGCCCCGAGCCCCGGACCGGGTCCGTCGCCGGGCGCCGGGACCACCGGAGCCGCCGCCGACGCAGCGCCCGGACCGCCGGTGCCGGGCGCCGCTGCCGCGGCCGCGACCGGCGAGACCTCCGGCGGTTCATAGGCCGGGTACCAGCGGTAATGCTCGTTCGACGCCGCCTGGTAGCGGTGGGCGTAGTCCGCGGCGAACCATCCCGCGGCATCCTCGATCACGCCGGAGCCGGCGTCCGACTGCGAGACGCCCGCGACGGCCCCCTTCGCAACGCTCTCGGCCGCCCGCACCCACTCCAGGTCGTCGCGTGCGGCCCTGATATCGGCCTCGTGTTCGAGCAGCTTTCCCTGCGCCTGGGCCGCCGCGAGAGCCCCGTCCCGGCAAGGCGTTCGAGGCGCGCGATCTCGTTCACCGCCGCTTCCGCCGCGGTTCCCTCCATCGCCGTGCCGACCGTGGCGATCAGCCCCTTCAGCCGTGCCTGTGCCAGCGTCACCGCCGCGACCAGGGGTTCGTAACGCGCCGACTCGGTCGAGAGCAGCTCAGGGCGCAGCTCCGCACCGATGGCGACCAGCGCCTCGGTGCTCCACGTGCGGAAGGGCACGAACGTCGGCGGGTAGGTCACCGCGCCTCCTCGATCAGCGGAGGAAGGTTCGACAGGATCATCTCGGCCATCCGCCGGGACTGGGCGCAGATGTCGGGGCGGGGCTTGCGGTCGAAGTAGCCGTCCGTGCCGAGGTTCTGGAAGTCGGCGGCACCGACCGCAAGGCCGCACTGGATGCTGGGATCGAGGTCGAAGCGAAGTGCCGGATGCCCGGCGATCTCGAGGATCTCGAAGCCGGCTTCGGCGTGGTGGAGCCGGTACATGCCGGGCAGCTTCGTCGCGGTCGGGTCGGTCGAGATGCTGACGCTGGCGAAAGTCGATCCGTCCGCGTAGTACCAGAGGCAGCTCTCCGCGAGCATCCGGCTTTCGGGCTTGGCAGTCGCAGGATCCAGGCCCAGCTCGACGAGCTGCTCGCGAGTGAGGAGATCACAGGCAGGGATGCCCTGTGCGTCCTTCGGCTCCTTGACCTGGAGCTCCTGCGGCACGTCGGCCGGGAACCCCGACTGGGGAGCAGGTTCGGGGGTGGACCGCGGAACGACACCTCCTCCCATGCCACAGCCGGCGAGCACGGTCAACGCGGCCGCTCCGAGGACAGTCCTGAACGCGCGACGGCTCACGAGCGGCGCATCCTTCCCGCGATCTCCTCGTCGACCGCGCGGTAGGACTCCAGCTGCGCCTGCATCGCGGCGTGCGCCGCGCGCACCTGCGCCGCGAACTCGGCGAGCCAGACGCCCGCACGGCCCGCCATCGTCCGCATGTTGGCCCCGAGCTGGATGCTCACCGGGTCGGGGCCGGGATCTCGGATCTCTCGGTCGATGAGGTGAGGCGTCCATTTCGCCACCTCCTGCTCCAGCCCCTGCGCAGTCTCGTCCAGCTCCCCCACCGCGTGTGCCAGCAGCTCGAGATTCACCCGCATCCCCACCACGAGCAAGATCGTGGCACGTCAAGCCCACGGATCGGCCCGATAGCGCCCCATCGGTTCACGATCGGGAACCGTCGACGCCCGGACGGCCCGTCGGGCACGATGCACCGCATGGTGATGCCGCGACGGGGGCGGATGGAAGCGGTCGACCGATCGGGCTCGGTGACGACGCTGGAGCTGTTCTTCGACCTGGTCTTCGTGTTCGCGCTGACCGAGGTCACCGGCTGGATGGCCCATGGCGAGGGCGCGCCGACCGGGGAGAACGTGCTGCGCGGCGCGCTGATCGTCATCGTGCTGTGGTGGACGTGGGTCGGCTGGGCGTGGCTGTGCAACATCGTGAAGGCCGACGAGGGCGTCGTGCGGGTCGGGATGTTCCTGGCGATGGCGGTCATGTTCGTCGCCGCGCTGACGATCCCCGAGGCGTTCGTGGACCTGCCCGGCGGGCTGTACGGGCCCGCGGTGTTCGCGGCGTGCTACTTCGGCGTGCGGACCATCCACATGGGGATGTTCTGGCTGGCCAGCCGCGACGACCCGCAGCTGCGCTCCCAGCTCGTGCGCTTCGCGGTGCCGACGGCCTGGGGCACGGTCATGCTGCTCGTCGCGTCCCAGACCGAGGGCGTGACGCAGACGGTGCTGTGGATCGTCGCGTTGCTCGGCGACCTCGTCGGCACGCTGGTCTCGGGCGACCAATGGCGGTTGCGCGCACCGGGACACTTCGCCGAGCGGCACGGCCTCATCGTCATCGTCGCCCTGGGCGAAAGCATCGTCTCCATCGGCGTGGGGGTCGTCGACCTGCCGGTCTCCTGGCCGATCGTGGCGGCCTCGGCACTCGGGCTGGCCGCGGTCGGCGCGCTGTGGTGGGCCTACTTCGATGTGACGGCGATGGTCGCGGAACGGGCGCTGGCGGCGGCGGAGGGCGAGGAGCAGGTCCGCCTCGCCCGCGGCGGCTACTCGTTCCTGCACCTGCCGATGATCGTCGGCATCGTGATGATGGCGCTGGGGCTGAAGAAGGCGATGAACTACATCGCGGGCCACGACGGGCACGAGCTCACCGACCCGCTGTACGGCGTGTCACTGGTGGCGCTCTACGGCGGGACGGCCCTCTACCTGGCGGGGCACATCGGGTTCAAGTGGTACCTGACGCGGCAGGTGAGCGTCGCGCGCGTCGTGACGGTGGCCCTGCTGATCCTGCTGATCCCGGTGGCCTGGTTCCTGCCGGCGATGGCCTCGCTCGCCCTGCTCGCCGTGCTGCTGTGCGCGATGATCGCGGTGGAGACACACCGGTTCCGCGAGGTGCGCCACGCCATCCGCCACGAGGAGCACCACGGCTGAGTGACCGCGACTCGCGACCAGCGCGAGCTGCCGGGTTACAGCAGCCCCGCCTCGCTGGCCTTCCCGATGGCCTCGACGCGGTTGCGCGCACCCAGCTTGTGCAGGGCGGCCTGCAGGTAGGTCTTCACCGTGTTGCGGGCGAGCCCGGTGGTCTTCGCGATCTCGGGGTTGGTGCGGCCCTGAGCGGCGAGCCGCAGCACCTCGTACTCGCGGCGGGTGAGGCCGCTGCGGGCGAGCGCCGCCTGGCGGTCGGCCGGGTCCGTGCTCATCCGCGGATCGGCCACCCGCTCGCCACGTAGCACGCTGCGCAGCGCCGCGACGAGGTCGGTGGCCGCGGCGTCCTTCAGCAGTGCGCCGTGTGCCCCCGCATCGAGCGCGGCCCGCACCCCGTGGTGGTCGCCGTGCGCGGTGAAGACGACGACGCGCGCGGCGGGGCAGCGCTCGCGTAGCCCGGCGACGACCTCGGGGGCGAGCATGTCGGGCAGGCGCAGGTCCAGCAGCACGATGTCCGGGCGCAGCTCGGGGGCGCGTTCGAGGGCGATGCGGCCGCTCTCGGCGGACCCGACGACGGTGAGGCCCGGGTCGCCGCGCAGAAGGAGCACCACCCCGTCCCGGACGACGGGATGGTCGTCGACGACCATGACGCGCGCGGTGGTCACGGGTGGGTTCCCGGCGCACACACCGCAGAACGGTCGCACACCCCGCAGACGGTGTGCGCCGCCGCCACACGATGTGTGCCGGGCCGGCTCACGGGCTGCCCGCCGGGCCCGGGAGCAGCATCCGCAGGGTGGCGCCACCGTCCTCGTCGTGAACGAGGCTCACCCGGCCCCCGAGGCGCGCGGCACGCTCGGCGAGCAGCCGGATCCCGAGGCCACCGCCGTCCGCGTGTTCGGGAGCGTCGAGGACGCAGCCGTCGTCGGCGACCGCGACCTGCACGCCGCCGTCCACCTCGCCGAGGCTGACCACCACGGTTCCGGTTCCCCGCGTGTGCTTCTCGACGTTGAGCAGCCCCTCGCGGACGGCTCCGACGAGCAGGCCCGTACGTTCCACGTCGAGCGGAGCCACGTCGCAGAGCTGCACGAACCGGGCCTGGATTCCCGTACGGGCCGCGAAGCTGCGGCAGTGCTCGGCGAGCTCGATCGGCAGGGCCCGCTCGGGGCTGGTCTCCGACAGCGCGAGCAGCGCCTCACGCAGCGCGCGCGACGCCGCCGACACGTCCGACTCCAGCCGCCCGAGCCGGGTGGCGAGCAGCGGGTTGTCGGGCAGCTCCGTGCGCAGGTCGCGGACCTGCGCACCGATGGAGAACAGCATCGCGCCGACGGAGTCGTGCAGGGAGGTCTGCATCCGGCGGCGCTCCGCGGCGACGGCGTCGTAGCGCGCGGCGTCGGCGCGTTCGGCGAGCAGCAGGGCCCGCGACGCCTCGCGGGCCACGCCCTCCATGGCGCGCACGGCGTCGTCGCCGAACTCCCCCGGCCCGCGCAGCGCCGCATACGCGATGGCGGCGGTGCCGGTGCCGTCCGCACGCGGCACGGGGACGGCGGCCATCGCCGAGAGCGCCTCCCGGCTGACGTGGGTGTCGTAGTGGTGGGTGATCGCGGGGGAGGTGACGTAGTCGCTCACCCGCACCGGGCGGCCGAGCGACAGCACCCGCCCACCGATGCCGCGCCCCTCGGGGACGACGAGGTCGCGCAGCGCGTCCGTGCGGTGGCCGGAGAGCCAGCGGATGACGAGATGGTGCGGGCTCTCCAGGTCCGCGACGAACCCGATGTCGGCTCCCGTCGCGTCCCGCACGACCTGCGCGGCGCCCCGCAGCGCGAGCACCCGGTCCAGGACCGCGACGAGGCCCTCCCCGTCCGCGAGGAGAGCGTCGAGCAGGTGGGCCTGCTCGAGGGCGCGCCGCTCAGCTGCCCGATCGCTCGACGGCATCCGTCGACGATCGCACATACGCCGCGCGCAACGGCACCTCCGGATGCAGATGTGCAGGCGTCGTCTCCCGGCGGCACACCTGCCGGTCACGGTGCGCACACATCCGACCCAGCACCAGTGCGGTACCCAGAGCGAGGGCGGTCCAGACGACGAGACCGACCGCGATCGTGCTGAGCAGCAGTGCCACGTCACTCCTCGGTGCCAGGGGTTGCGTCATTGTGTGCATCCTCACTGGCCCCGGGGCAATACCGTGCCCCGATCGAGGGCATCTCGATGGAGCGACTCGTGACGCATCGTCGATCCCAACCTCCCGCTCGTCACCGAGCGTGCCGAGGCCCGCCCCGCACGGCCGCGTCCGGCAGCACAGGATGCGACGGGCCCGAACGGCCGAGCGCCGGTCAGTCCCGGTCAGTCCCGGTCAGTCCCGATCAGCGCGGGCCCGTGCAGGTCCGAGCCGGCCGACCGGGCCCAGCTCGTCCGTCAGCCGACGTCCGGCAGCGCCGGCCCGAGCAGGTCGTCCGCGTCCACGATCCGGTAGGCGTAGCCCTGCTCGGCGAGGAACCGCTGGCGGTGCAGGGCGTAGTCCGCGTCGACGGTGTCGCGCGAGACCACCGAGTAGAAGTGCGCCTGACGTCCGTCCCCCTTCGGACGCAGCAACCTGCCGAGCCGCTGCGCCTCCTCCTGGCGCGACCCGAACGTCCCCGACACCTGCACCGCGACACTGGCCTCCGGCAGGTCGACGGAGAAGTTCGCGACCTTCGACACCACCAGCACCGGGATCTCGCCACGGCGGAACCGGTCGAACAGCTCCTCGCGCTCCCGGTTCTTCGTCGAGCCCTGCACGATCGGCGCGTCGAGCGCCTCGCCGAGTTCCTCCAGCTGGTCCAGGTAGGCACCGATGACCAAGGCGGGCTCCCCGGGGTGGCGGGCCAGCACGTTGCGCACCACGTTCAGCTTCGTACGCGCCGTGGACGCCATCCGGTAGCGCTCGTCGGCGTCCGCGACGGCGTAGCCCATCCGCTCGTCGTCCGTGAGCGTCACCCGCACCTCGATGCACTCCGCCGGCGCGATCCAGCCCTGCGCCTCGATGTCGCGCCACGGCGCGTCGTAGCGCTTCGGGCCGATCAGGGAGAAGACGTCGCCCTCCCGCCCGTCCTCGCGCACCAGCGTTGCCGTGAGACCCAGGCGGCGGCGCGACTGCAGATCGGCCGTCATCCGGAACACCGGGGCAGGCAGCAGGTGCACCTCGTCGTAGATCACCAGGCCCCAGTCCCGCGAGTCGAACAGCTCCAGGTGGCGGTACTCGCCCTTGGTGCGCCGCGTGATCACCTGGTAGGTCGCGATCGTGACGGGCCGGATCTCCTTGCGCTCGCCGGAGTACTCGCCGATCTCGTTCTCCGTGAGCGACGTGCGCGCGAGCAGCTCGCGACGCCACTGCCGGCCCGCAACGGTGTTCGTGACGAGGATCAGCGTCGTGGCCCCCGCCTGCGCCATCGCGGCCGCGCCGACGAGCGTCTTGCCCGCCCCGCACGGCAGCACGACGACCCCCGACCCGCCCGCCCAGAACCCCTCGACCGCCGCCCGCTGGTAGTCGCGCAGGTGCCACCCGTCCTCGCGCAGGGCGATCGGGTGCGCCTCGCCGTCGACGTAGCCCGCGAGATCCTCCGCGGGCCACCCGACCTTGAGCAGCGCCTGCTTGAGATGGCCACGCTCCGACGGGTGCACGACGACGGTGTCGTCGTCGATCCGCGCGCCGAGCAACGGGGCGATCTTCCTGTTGCGCAGCACCTCCTCCAGCACCGCCCGGTCCGTGGTCGCGAGGACCAGCCCGTGCACGGGCGAGTTCGTGAGCTGCAGGCGGCCGTAGCGCCCCATGGTGTCCACGACGTCCACCAGCAGCGGTTGCGGCACGGCGTAGCGCGAGTAGCGCACCAACGCGTCCACGACCTGCTCGGCGTCGTGCCCCGCCGCGCGGGCGTTCCAGAGCGCCAGCGGCGTGACGCGGTAGGTGTGGACGTGCTCGGGCGCCCGCTCCAGCTCTGCGAACGGGGCGACGGCCATGCGCGCGGCCGCCGCGTCGGGGTGGTCCACCTCGAGCAGCAGCGTCTTGTCGGACTGGACGATCAGGGGTCCTTCTGGCACGTGTTCTCCCTATCGCACGACACCGACAGCCTGCCGCAGGCAGGTGAGGGCGACCTCGGCGACGGGGGTGGCGGGGGCGCCTGACTACACTGCTGAATCCCGAACCAGGCACGCTCAAACACAAGACTGCTCGTGGGAGACCCTACCGGGTCCACGCGGCACCTGCCCGCAACGTGGGCGCGTGTCGAGCCACACGGGCGACCACAGGAATGACACGAGATCCGACACCTCTCCCGATGCCCACCGTGCGGCTCCCCGCCACCGTTCCCCGCACACCCCGACCGTTCGCCGCAGCGCGGTGTCGGTCCGACGTTCACGGCTTCACCTGCCGCGACGTGGGCATGTCAGAGTTCCTCGGATCGTCGCCGAACGGGGCGTCGGCGCCCGGCACCCCGTTACAGCACGACAGCGAGGGGACGCGCCCGTGAACAGCCCACAACCGAGGGCCTCCTGGTCCGAACGGATCCAGCCACGAAGCTGGCCCCTGCCGGTCAAGCTCGTGGCGGTCATCGCGGTGCCCGCGCTGTTCGCCCTCGTTCTCGGTGTGCTGCGCGTGGTCGACCAGAGCGCGGTGGCGTCGGACTTCGACCGGATCAACCGGATCGCGGCCGTCCAGGAGCACTACGCCACGCTCGCCACCCGGCTGCAGGAGGAGCGGCTGGCCGCCGTCGAGTTCGTCGCGGTCCGCGACCGAACGGACCGCGCCCCGTTCGAGGCGGCCACGGCCGCCACCGACCAGGCCCACACCGACGCCACCGCGCTGCTCGGCGACCAGTCCGATCTCGACGCCGCATCCGTGGGCGCCCTGCGCCAGGTCGAGAACACCTACTTCCGCCTCACCCAGCTGCGCCGCCAGGTCCTCACCGGCGCGAACGACGCCACCGACCTGCAGGCCCAGTACCAGGTCGTCGTCGAGCCGCTGCTCGTGTTCGACACCGCGCTGACCCGTCAGCTCACAGACCCGCAGACCAGCGGGCTCGCCCAGGCCGTCGGCGCGCTCGGCGAGGCCCGCGAGCAGGTCGCCGCGCAGCAGGCCGTGATCGCCGCGGCGCTCGCCGACGGCACCCTCTCCGCCGCGCAGGCGGACGCGCTGGGCGCCGCGGACGTGCGGCTCGCCAGGGCCACCGCCACCGTCCGGTCCGTGCTGAACGACGAGCAGCAGGCGCGCTACACCGGCTTCGCGGGCTCGGTGGCCGCCACCCGCGAGCAGCTCAAGCAGAGCGTCGTGGACCGCGGGCGCGCGAACCTGCCGCTCGACGTCGCCCCCGACTCCTGGAACGCGGCGTCGGCGGCCGTCCTGTCCGAGATCGACTCGGCCGCCTCCGGTGCACGGGCCGAGCTGCGCGAGGTCACCGCCACCCAGAAGGAGGCCGCCAGCAACCTGGCCGGCATCAACAGCGTGATCCTGCTGTTCGCGATCCTGCTGGGCGCCGCGGTCGTCTACCTCGTCGCCAAGTCGCTCATCAGCTCGCTGCGGACGCTGCGGACCGCCGCGCTCGACGTCGCCGACCGCAAGCTGCCCAGCGCCGTCCAGAGCATGCGTGACGGCGCGATCCCGGACGTCGACGTCACACCCGTGCCGGTCACGACCCACGAGGAGATCGGCCAGGTGGCCCGCGCGTTCGACGCGGTGCACAGCCAGGCCGTCCGCCTCGCCGCCGAGCAGGCCACGCTGCAGGCCAACGTCTCCAACATGTTCGCCAACCTCTCCCGCCGCAGCCAGGCGCTCGCCGAGCGCCAGCTCAAGCTGATCGAGGAGCTGGAGAGCAACGAGCAGGATCCCGACCAGCTCGCCAACCTGTTCCAGCTGGACAGCCTCGCCACCCGGATGCGGCGCAACTCCGAGAACCTGCTGGTCCTCTCCGGCACCGACCTCTCCAAGCGGGCCACCCAGCCCGTCCCGGTCGTGGACGTCCTGCGTGCCGCCGTCTCGGAGGTCGAGCAGTACCAGCGGGTGGTCGTGCAGTCCCCGCCGGACGCCACGATCGCCGGACGCGCCGCGAGCGACATCGTCCACCTGCTCGCCGAGCTGGTCGACAACGCGACGAACTTCTCCCCGCCGGACACCCAGGTCGTCATGTCCAGCCAGCGGACGTCGGACGGCGCGATCCTCGTCGAGATCCTGGACCGCGGCGTCGGCATGAGCGGCGAGGAGATCGACGCCGCCAACGAGCGCCTCGCCCGACCCACCGCCGTGGACGTCTCGGTGTCCCGGCGGATGGGCCTGTTCGTGGTCGGCCGGCTGGCCGCCCGGCACGGTCTCGGGGTCCGGCTCGGTGGCGGCTCCGGGGGCACCACGGCCTCCGTCACCGTGCCCGGCTACCTGGTCACGGCCGCCTCCGGCGCCGACACCGGCGGCACCGCGGTGAGCACACCGCCCGCCCCGCCCGCACTGCCCGCACTGCCCGCAGCACTGCCCGCCCCGGTCACACCGCCGCCGCCCGCCGCCGGTGAGTTCCTCCCCTCGCCGCCGCGCGGCGGCCGGGCCGGGCAGCGTCCCGCTCCGCTGTCGGCGCTCGTCGCCGGCGGTGACGCCCCGCCCGGGAGCCCCGGTGGGCCCCTGCCCGGTCCCCCCAGCCCACGCCCCGGCCCGAACGGCGCTCCGACGGCCCCGGTCAACGGTCTGCGTGGCGCGCCGAACGGCGTCGGGCCGGACCACGGCCGCAACGGCTCCCCGCCCGACTCGGTCGGTCTGGGCGCGCCGGGGTCGGACGCCGGCTCGACGCCCGACCTCCCGGTGCGCCGTCCCGGGCAGATGCTCGGCCAGGTGCCCCCCGCGGCGCCCGGCGTCGAACGGTCCGGCCCGCAGCACACTCCCCGGCCCTCCGGCTCCCCGCGCACGCCGAGCGATCTCTTCGACCCGTCCGGGAGTTCCGGGGCGTTCGCGCCGCGGCCGAGCCCGAACGGCCGCGCCGAGCAGTCGGGGCCGTTCGTCCGGCCCCCGGACGACGTGGATCGCGCAGGGGCGGTGCCCGGTACCGACCGGAGCGGTCCGGGGGCGCCCGGCGACGCCGCGCGGCCCGGCGACGTCCGGCCCCAGGACGGCCCGGCGGGCCCCGACGGCGAGCGCTCCGGAGCGTTCCCCACGGGCCTGCAGGCTCCGGGCTCGGCAGGCGGGGGCCTGCCCGTCCGGCGTCCCGGCGAGGCGCTGCTCGGCGATCGGTCGTCGGCGCCGGTCACCGGGTCCCCGCTGCCCGCGGGCTCCCCGCACGGCGGCCGACCCGCGCCGGGCGACCCGCAGGTCCCCGTGACCGAGGCGTTCCTCGCCCAGAGGCCCGCCTCGCGACCTCGGCCCGGATCGGATCACCCCACGGGCGACGATGTCGACCGTAAGGGCTCCGGAACGGACACCCCGCAGAAGCCCGCGGACGGTTCTGCGGGTGGTCCCGGCACGTCCGCCGAGCGCGGTACCCCGCCCGGCACAGGATCGGAGGAATCGGGCGAGCGGGCCGACGGTCCGTCCGGCCAGCAGGCGGGAACGCAGCCTCCCGACGCGGCCGCGGGCCCCGGCGGCGAGCAGGCCACCACCGACGGCACCGACAGCACCGACAGCACCGACAGCACCGACAGCACCGACAGCAAGGCCGAGACCGGCGACACCGGCAAGACCGACGACACCCCCGGGACGGGCGGTCCCGCTGCTCCCGGCGCGGTCCGACCAGGTGCTCCCGGCAGCCTGATCGCGGCCTGGCGTGCCGGTGCAGGACGGCCGGAGGGTCCCACCTGGACGGGTGACCCCACCCACTCGACGGGGCCCGGCGAACCCACCGGCGCGGCGGGCCGCACCGACGGGCAGCCGGGCGACCGCACCACCGACCGGCCGGGTGGGCCCGTCACCGCCACGTCCCGATGGGGCGGACCGACCGGCACCACCGCTCGCACCGACGAGCCGCAGCCAGCCGATGCCGCCGCCGACCGGCCGGGCGACCCCACGGGGTCACGGCCGGGTACGTCCACCGCCCCGGCCCGTCCGGACGACCCCACCGACAACTCCACCGACAACTCCACCGACAACTCCACCGACGTCCCCACCGACGGCCCGGAGGCGGGCGAACCGGCAGGCTCGAGCGGCGCAGGGCAACCCGGCGGGCCCACGGGGGCGGCCGGGACCCAGAAGCCCCCGGCAGCTTCGGACACTTCAGGCACTTCGGACACCTCCGAGACCTCGGACACCTCCGGCACCACCGCACCCGGCACTGCATCTCCGGGTCCCGCCGGTGATGACCCGTCGAGCCCGTCCCGCCCCGTGAGCGGCGCGACCCCGGTCGCCGCCGACGATCCGGGCCCGACCGGTGCGGACCCGAGCGAGGCGGGCTCCGGCCGGGCGCCGGTCGGCTCAACGGATGGCCCGGCCGCCCGGGCCGACGACGACCCGCCCGCCGCGGCGCCCGGCACCGCTGCCCGGCCCGGCGAGCCGACCTCGCGGCCCCGCCCAGGGCCCGCGGCCCGGGACGCCGGCCGTCCCGGGCCCCCGTCCGGCGCGCCCTCACCGCCCGGCACGCCCGACGGTGGTCCCGCTCATGCGCTGCGGCCCGACACGCCGCCCGCACCGGGGACGCAGCCCGGCCAGGCCGGGCCGGACCGACCGGGGGCCCGCCCGGTGTCGCCGGGCACCGCCGCCGGCATACCTGCCCATGCGCTGCACACCGGAACCCCACCCCGGCCCGGCAGCACCCCTGACGGGGACGCGCCCGTTCCCGGATCCCCGGGGACACCGCCATGGCAGCCGGTTCCTCAGGACTCCCAGCCCCGCCTTCCCGTCCGTCCGCCTCGGCCCGGCCGGCCGGCCTGGCGTTCGCGGCCCGGCGGGCCGGAGCGGACCCCGCCGCCGAACGGCATCGCGGGTCCGCAGCAGGGCTCCTGGCCCCCCGTGCCGCCGCCCGGTCCGGCCGCCCGCCCCGGCGGCCGCCCGGGTTCGTGGCCGGGCCCCCGGCCCACCGCGCCCCGGACCCCCGGCGCACCCGGCCCCGGCCCTCAGGCGCCCGGCACCCGCGCACCCGGCGGCCCCGGCCCTCAGGCACCCGGCACCCGCACACCCGGTGGCCCCGGCCCCGGGATGCCCACGACCGGCTCGCCGGCGTCCCACCCGGCGCCGAGGAGCGCGGCGACGGATCGACCTGTCGCGGACCCCGGGCGGCAGGAGAGCGCGCGGCCCCCGGCGGACGCGCTCCACGGTGGCCGCGTGACGGAGGCGCCGATCTCGTTCGGCACCGTGCCTCCGCGCGGCAGCGACGCCGCGGAGACGACCCCGATCTTCGAGGAGATCGCCTCCGCGTGGTTCCGCGACGATCGCCCGGTGCCCTACGAGGCCCCACCGGAACCGAGGGTCGACCCGCTGCCCGGCGGCGTCCCGCCCCTACCGCCGGCGCGGACCGTCCCGCACGCGGCCACGGAGGCACCGGAACCCACAGCACCCGCAGTACACGCACCACCCCCAGCACCCACTGCACCCACTGCACCTGCCGAGTTCGCGACTGCCGCAGACGACGGCTGGCGGGCCTCGGCCGCCGCGGCCGAGGTCGTCGGGGAGGAGCTGACCCCCGCCGGGTTGCCGAAGCGTCGACCGCGCGCGCGGCTCGTCCCGGGTGCTGCGGGCCCGGCCCCGCAGCCCGCGGCCGCTGCAGGCCGTCCCGGCCCCCCCGGGACCGCCCAGCCCGCAGTGGCGGCGCGCACCGCGGAGGCAATCCGGGACCGCCTCGCGAGCTACCAGGACGGCGTGCGGCAGGGCCGGGAGGCACGGCTGCGCAGGATGGCGGCCACGACCGAGGCCGCAACGGCCGAGGCAGGGAAGGCGCCGGTGTTCGCCCCGGGCAACAACGGCCGCCGCGATGAGGAGGGCTCGTGACCCGACCAGACCTGAGCAGCTTCGGCTGGCTGGTCACCGACTTCGCCGACCGGGTACCCGGGGTGGCGCACGCCATCGTGGTGTCCGCGGACGGGCTGCTGCTCACGGCATCGGCGCGCCTCCCGCGGGACCGGGCGGACCAGCTCGCCGCCATCGCCTCGGGGGTGGTGAGCCTCACCAACGGTGCGGCCCGCTGCTTCGACGCCGGTGGCGTCGTGCAGACCATCGTCGAGATGGACCACGGCATCGTGGCCCTGATGTCGATCAGCGACGGCAGCTGCCTCGCGATCCTGGCGGCGCCGAACTGCGACATCGGCCTCGTCGGATACGAGATGACCCTGCTGGTCGACCGGGTCGGCCAGCTCCTGACCCCCGAGCTGCGCGCCGAGCTGCAGGGCTCGTTCGCCCGCTAGGAACCTGAACGGAGCCTGGAGTGCATCCAGTCGATTCGACCCAGCGTCCGATCGCGACGGCCGCCACCACGTCGGCGAAGATCGTCGTCGCGGGTGGTTTCGGCGTCGGCAAGACCACGTTCGTCGGGTCCGTCTCGGAGATCGTGCCGCTCACCACCGAGGCCGTGATGACGGAGGCGAGCGCGGGCCACGACGACCTCTCGGCCGTGCCGAACAAGCGCACGACGACGGTCGCGATGGACTTCGGACGCGTCTCGCTGGACCAGGATCTGATCCTGTACCTGTTCGGTACGCCCGGTCAGGACCGTTTCTGGTTCATGTGGGACGACCTGGTGCGCGGTGCGATCGGCGCCGTGGTGCTGGTCGACACCCGCAGGCTGGCGGACTCGTTCGCGGCGATCGACTTCTTCGAGGATCGCGGACTGCCCTACCTCGTCGGGCTGAACTGCTTCGACGGGATCCTCGCCCACCGTGTCGAGGACGTCCGCGAGGCGATGTCGATCGATCCGAGCGTGCCCATGTTCGGCTGCGACGCGCGCAACCGCGAGTCGGTGAAGCAGACGTTGATCGCACTGGTCGAGCACGCGATGCGGCACTGGATGCGCTCGGGGGTGCGGTGAGGCGGTGCCGTCGTGTCGTCGCGGGCGTGTGTGCCGCCGCGACGGTCCTGCTCGCGGGCTGCGGCGGGAGCGGGCAACCACCGGTCCCGGACGACCCGGACGTCATCCGGATCGGGCTGCTGTCCGCACTGTCCGGGCCCCACGCCGCCCTCGGCGAGGCCGCCAACCGGGGAGCGAAACTCGCACTGCTGGAGGCGGGTGGCACGCTCGTCGGCAACGGTCCGCTGGACGCGGTGCGCGGCGCCCGGGTGGCGGGCAAGCCGGTGCAGCTGTTCGTGGAGAGCTCGGATCCGGCGTCCCCGGACGTCGCGGTGAGCGCGGCGCGGCGGCTGGTGGAGCTGCGTGGGGCGGACGTGATCGTCGGCCCGATGTGGGGCGACGAGGGCCTCGCGCTGAAGAACTACATCGCGGGTGTCCCGGACGTCACGCTGGTCAACGGCATGTCCGCGGTGCAGAACATGACGCTTCGCGACCCCGAGCCGAATGTGTTCCGCTTCTCCACCGACGGCGCCCAGTGGACGGCGGGGCTCGGCGAGTACGCCGCAGCACGTTACGACCGGATCGTGACGGTCGCGGAGGACGACGCCTACCCGTACGACCAGGTCGGCGGGTTCCTCACCGAGTTCTGCGGCCCGCAGCGGTCGGTGGTGAAGCGGTTGTGGATCCCGCGGGGCACCACCGACTTCGCCGCCTACGTCGACCAGGTTCCGGCGGATGCCGATGCGGTCTTCCTCGCACTGGACGGCAAGGACGCCGTGGGTTTCCTGCGCGAGCTGGACGCGCACACGGACGGCGCGAACCTGCCCGTCCTCGCGGGCAGCCTCACGCTCGACGCGGCGGCGCTCGACGAGCTCGGAGACCGGCTGGAGGACGCCGTCACCGCCGGACCGGTGGCGGCGCTACCCACCGCCCGGCCCTACCGCGACTACGCGGAGAGCATGCGGGAGCACTTCCCCGACGCCCCGGCGCCGGGAGTCGCGGACGTCCTCTACTACGTGGCGATGAAGGCGACGCTCGCCGCGGTCGAGGAGGCGGACGGCGACGTGACCGGCGAGCAGCGTGCGTTCCGGGCGGCGCTGTCCTCGCTCGCGATGGACACGCCGCAGGGCCCCGTACGGCTCGACGCGAACCGCCAGGTGATCGCCAACAACTATCTTCTCCAGGTGAGGGACGGGAAGCTCGCGCTGCTGCGCGAGGTCCCGGCCGTCACCCAGTCGCTGGGTCGCGACCCCGTGGAGTACGCCGCCCAGCCCGCGTTCGACCGTTCCAACCCCGTCTGCCGTACCACCGCGGCAGCAGCTCGTACGACCACCCCAGAGGAGCCCAGGTGAACCCCGCGCCCGCGAACCCGAACAGCTTCGGGTGGCTGGTCAACAACTTCGCCGAGCGTGTGCCGGGGGTCGCACACGCGATCGTCGTGTCGGCCGACGGCCTCCTGCTCACCGGATCGGACCGGCTGCCGCGGGACCGCGCGGACCAGCTGGCAGCCGTCGCGTCGGGGCTGATCAGCCTCACCCAGGGTGCGGCGCGCTGCTTCGACGCGGGCGGCGTCGTGCAGACGGTCGTCGAGATGGACCGCGGGATCGTGCTGCTCATGTCGATCAGTGATGGTTCGTGCCTCGCCGTGCTCGCCGCTCCGACCTGCGACATCGGTCTGATCGGCTACGAGATGACCCTGCTGGTCGATCGTGTCGGCCAGCTGCTCACGCCAGAATTGCGGGCCGAGCTGCAAGGTTCGTTCGGCGCCTGAAACCCGTTCCGGCTTACGGAGAGGTAGGTGAATCCGGGATGACCTCCGGTCACGGCGAGGACCCCACCGGTCCTGAGCCCAACTTCGCCGACGTCGTGAACGCGTTCAGCTTCGACTCCCACCGTGCGGGGAAGAAGCGGCGGCGGGGGTGGTGGCGTGCCGAGGAGGAGCCGCCGGAGGACCAGCCTGCCTGGATGACCGCGCCGGTGCCGGAGCGGGCGCCCGCGCCGGCACCGATCGAGTTCCCCTTGCCGCGGCAGGTCGAGGAGGAGGACGAACAGCCCGTCACGGAGGGCGCGTCGGCGGTGCGGCCGTACGCGTGGACCCGTGGCCGCACGAGGCCCGGTCTGGACCTGGCGATCGAGACGCTGCTGTCGACCAGCCAGCGCGGGCGTGAGCAGATGGTGATGCTGACGGTGGAGCACCGGTCGGTGGCGCAGCTGTGCGAGCAGACGCGGTCGGTGGCGGAGGTGGCGGCGCTGCTGTCGATCCCGCTGGGGGTGGCCCGGGTGCTGCTGGGTGACATGGCGGGGATGGGCCTGGTGAAGGTGCACCAGACGGCGGGCAGCACGGGCAACGGCCCGGACCTGGCGCTGATGGAGCGGGTGCTCTCCGGCCTGCGCCGGCTCTAGAGGCCGAGCTGGGCCGCGAGGCCCTGCTGGTCCCACAGCGTGCGCCGGGCGCAGAGCCTGCTCTCCGTGCGGTGCGCGTTCACCCGCGCGTGGCGGAACGCCGTCACGGAGATCGCGAGCACCTCGGCGCGGCGGTGCGTGGGCACCACGCCGGGCAGCAGCCACGCCAGCTCGCGGTCGTGGGTGAAGGTGACGACGTTCTCGTCCACCACGCGGACCTTGTCGGTGGTGCGGCTGATCCGCTTGACCGCGAAGTCCGCCGGAAGGTGGCCGAGCACGTCCTGCGCGAGGTGGCGGCGCAGGTCCGGCCCGGCCCCGCCCGTCCCCGCGGGCAGGTGGATCAGGGTGGCGTCCTCGGTGAGCAGCGCCAGCGCGGCGTCGAGGTCGCCGTCGACGTGCACCGCCCGGTCGAACGCGTCATGGATCCGCTCGATCTCCCACATGAGCTGCTGGATCCCGACGGTCACGCCCTCCACCGTGACAGGCGCGGTGCGCGACGGTCAAACGGAGTCCTCGACGGGTGCGATCGAGGTGATGCGGTGCAGCGGCACGCGGTGCACCGCACCGTCCACACCGTCGCGGCCCTCGACGACGCCGCCGCCGATCTGCAGTGGCTCCAGCAGCATCTCCCCCAGCGTGCCGCGCGCGTCGACGAACCCGATCCAGACGGCGCGGCGGGCCTGCGCGGCCTCGCGGAGGGCCTCGACGGCGGAGCCGTCCCCGCGCAGGGGCGGGCCCGCGGTGTGCCGGACCTCGGCGAGGACGTCCCCCGACCGCATGCGTGCCACGAGGCCCGCGAGCTGGGCGGCGTCCGGAGCCGGCGGGCCGGGCCGGCTGGTGGCGCGGCGGCGGGGCTCGATGCGCCGCCCCCGCCCGCCGAGGTCCAGGACGGCACCCGCGTCGTCCTCCGCGGCGGGGCTGAACCCGGCGCCCCGCAGCCCGGCGAGCACCTCCCCGAGCGGGAGCGGGGAGACGACGACGGTCGGCGCGATGCGGCGCAGTTCCAGCGCGCGGGCCTCGGGATGGGCGAGGACCTCGGTGAGCAGGACGTCGTCGTCGGAGCGCAGGAAGGAGCCCGCGATGCCGCCGCGCAGCCGGCCGTGGCGGCGGGCGACGTCGTCGACGAGGTAGGTGAGGGCCTGCGGCACTGGCGTGGCGGAGCGGCGGGTGAGAAGGGTGTGCAGGTCGGCGGCGGTCCGGCCGGCGTCGAGGGCGCGCCGGACGCTGCTCTCGGTGAAGCGGTAGACGGTGGCCCCACCCGCGGACTCGACGTCGGCCAGCAGGTCCAGCTCGCGCGCGAGCTCGGGGTCCAGGCGGCCGGGGGCGACGGCCGTGAGATCGGCCTGCAACAGCACGTGCTCGACGGGCGGGGGCAGGGCGGCACGCATCGCGGCCGGGATCGTGTCGGGGGCGGTGAGCAGGGCCCGCCCGGGGCCGGAGAGGGCGTCCAGCGCGACGACGCCGATCGTGGTGGCCTCGCCCAGCGTCCAGGCGACGACCTCGTCGCGCAGCCGCCCCCCACGGCGTGGGGCGCGCCAGGCCAGCACGTCCGCGAGCGCGGCGACCGAGCCTGCGGCGGTGCCGGGCGGCAGCTCCGCGAGCGCGTCGAGGATCCGGCGGCGGTCCCGCCCGGCCAGCGGCCTGCGCACGCCGTCCGACAGCGCCGCGACGGCCCGGCCCGCGTCGTCCCGGCGACCGACGAGCCCGGGCAGCCGCGGAAGGTCCAGCCAGGTGCGGGCGAGCAGCGCCCACCGCACCTCGGGCCCACCCGCGAGCCATCCGTCCGCGGCGGTGGTGGGCACCCACTCCGAGGCGGTGTTCTCGCTGGCACCCACCAGGTCCGCCGCCACCGCCAGCTCGACGACGAGCGCGGCGGCGCTGTCCTCCGCCCCGATCTCGCGAGCCGCCCGGCGCAGCTCGCGCACTCCGAGCCCGCCGGAGCGCAGCACGGGCGGCGGAGCGTCGCCCCAGAACCCGATCAGGGTCTCGACCTGGCGCAGCAGCCGAAGCGCCGCGTCGGCGGCGGTGCCGTCCACGACGTCCGCGCCACGCTCGCGCGGCGCGAGGTCGGGCGGGGTGACCGCGAGCGGGCCCAGCGGGCGCTCGCCGCGCAGGGCGAGGCCGACCTGGCGGGGCAGCTCGACGGTCTCGGCGTCCACGCGCAGCAGCAGCCCCCGGGCGAGCAGCCGCCCGACGGGTCCGGCGGGGTCCCCGCGGCTGCGCCCGATCGGCGGGCCCGCGGCGAGGGCCTGCAGGACGCGGCGCTCGTCCTCGTCCACATCGGCGAGCAGGCCGGGCAGCGCGCTGGAGCCCGCGGGGCCGCCGGCGGCGCGGCCGAGGCCGCCGGGGAAGCGGGGTACCGCATCGCGCACGGCGGGCACGACCATGAGCGCGTCGTCGTCGCCCCAGGCCAGCGCCCGTTCCCGCAGCCGGGACAGCGCTTCGGTGACCGCACAGGCAGGGACGTCCGGGCCGAGCAGGTGACGCAGCTGCGGGAGCGGGACGGGTGCAGCATCCGCGTCCGCGACGACGAGGGCTTCCAGGACGGCCAGCGTGACGGTGTCGAGGTCGTCGCAGGCCCGCACGACGGACGCGCGCACGGCCGCCCGGGTGGCGAGCACGGTGAGATCCCCGGGCGGGGGGACGGCGAGATCCGGGCGCCGGGCGAGCAGCGTGGCGAGCGCGGTGTCGTCCTGCGCGCGCAGCCAGTCGACCAGCGGGGTGTGCATAGAACGTCCACGGTAGCCGCCGGGCACGAGCGGGGTCCGGTGCGGGATACTCGTGCCACATCGTCTCGGATCGAGGAGGCACGCACGGTGGCCAAGCCCGTCAACCCCGCTCGGATCGACCCGACCTGGCCGGAGGACCTGCCGGGCGGCGAGCACCCCGTCAGCGAGATCGTGAGCCAGCTGCAGGGCGCCTCGTCCCCGTTCGGCGAGATCGAGTTCCCGGTCGACGAGGTGCCCTACGAGCACCCGCACACGGTGATCAACCGCTGACAGCGGTCACGGGGCTGCTGCTCGCCGCGGGCGCGGGCAGGCGGTTCGGGCGCCCCAAGGCGCTGGTCGAACTGGAGGGCGAGCCGCTGGTGCGCCGTGCCCTGCGGGTGCTGCGCGACGGCGGCTGCGCCCCGCTCGTCGTCGTCCTCGGCGCCGCGGCGGACGAGGTGGCGCCGCTGCTGCCGGCGGACGCCACCGCGGTGGTCGCGGACGGCTGGGCCGAGGGCATGGGCGCGTCGCTGCGCGCCGGGCTGGACGCCCTCGCGGAGGACGCCGCCCTGGTGCACCTCGTGGACCTGCCGGGGGTCACGGCGACGGCGGTGGCGCGGCTGGTCGCCGCCGCGCAGGGCCCGCAGACCCTCGCCCGCGCCGCCTACGACGGCCGCCCCGGCCATCCCGTGCTGCTCGGGCGCGATCACTGGCCCGGCGTGCGGGAGAGCGCCACGGGGGACGCGGGCGCCCGGGAGTACCTGCGCACCCACGCGGTGCTCGCCGTCGAGTGCGGGGACGTCGCCACCCCGGACGACGCGGACACCCCGGAGAGCCTCGCGCGGTTCCGCGGGGCGTGACGGGCCGACGTAGGGTCTGCGCGTGGAACTCACCCACGTCGACGCCGCGGGGGCCGCCCGGATGGTCGACGTCACCGGCAAGGAGGCCACCGCCCGGGTGGCCGTGGCGACGGGACGGCTGCGCACCACGGCCGAGGTCGTGGAACTGCTGCGCCGCGACGGGCTGCCGAAGGGGGACGCGCTCGCGACGGCCCGCATCGCGGGGATCATGGGCGCCAAGCGCACCCCGGACCTCGTGCCGCTGTGCCACCCGATCGCGCTCTCGGGGGTGGTGCTGGACCTGGAGCCGGACGGCGCCGAGATCGGCATCCGGGCCACCGTGAAGACCACGGACCGCACGGGGGTGGAGATGGAGGCGCTCACCGCCGTCGCGGTCGCGGGGCTCACGCTGCACGACATGGTGAAGGCCGTCGATCCGGCCGCCGTGCTCACCGACGTCCGCGTCGAGCGCAAGGAGGGCGGCAAGACCGGCACCTGGACGCGGCCCGCGGAGCGCTCGTGAGCGCGCCGCGCACCGCCCGCGTGGTCACCGCCTCGAACCGGGCCGCGGCGGGCGTCTACCCGGACCGCGGCGGCCCGCTGATCGTCGCCTGGCTGCGCGAGCGCGGCTACGAGACGCCCGACGCGGCGGTGGTGCCCGACGGCGAGCCTGTCGGCGAGGCCCTGCGCGCGGCCGTCGCGCAGCGGGCGGACGTCGTGATCACCACGGGCGGCACGGGCATCTCCCCCACCGACGCCACCCCGGACGTCACGCGCGCCGTCCTCGACTACGAGGTGACGGGGCTCGCCGACGCGATCCGCGCGAAGGGTGCGCCCGCGGTGCCGACGGCGGTGCTCTCACGCGGCGTGGCCGGCGTCGCGGGCCGGACGCTGGTCGTGAACCTACCCGGATCGACAGGGGGAGTTCGGGACGGTCTGGCGGTCCTCGACGGGGTGCTGGACCACGCCGTCGACCAGTTGCGCGGAGGAGACCACTGATGGCGGACGTGCTGAGGGCGGCGGTCGGCGAGGAGCCCCTGGACGTCGCCGAGCACGCGGCGCTCGTGGAGCGGGCGGCGGCGGGCGCGGTCGTGACGTTCGCCGGCGTGGTACGCGACCACGACGGCGGCAAGGGCGTGACGGGGTTGACCTACAGCGCGCATCCGAGCGCCGGACGGGTCGTCGCCGAGGTGGCGGCGGACGTGGCCGCCCGGGCAGCGGGTGTGCGGGCGATCGCGGTGAGCCACCGGGTGGGCGATCTGGGCATCGGGGACGTGGCGCTGGCCTGCGCCGTGGCCGCGGACCACCGCCGGGAGGCGTTCGCCACCTGCGCCGAACTGGTGGAGGAGGTCAAGCGGCTGTTGCCGGTGTGGAAGCACCAGGTGTTCGCCGACGGCACCGACGAGTGGGTCAACTCGACCTGATCCCGCCGGCCCGGCGTCGCAGGCGGCTCCGGCACCTGCCGCACCGAACGGCCCCCTCCTACGCAGCATGCGTACGAGGGGGCCGTTCGCGCCTCGGAGGTGTCGCTCCCGACGGTCAGCGCAGGCCGAGCTTCTTCGAGCAGGCCGGCCACGCCCGCCAGCCCTGAGTCCTGAGGACCTTCTCGGCGACGCGGATCTGCTCGGACCTGCTCGCCTTGTGGGGCATGCCGCTACCGCCGTGCGCCTTCCACGTGCGGGGGTTGAACTGCAGACCACCGTAGTAACCGTTGCCGGTATTGATCTTCCAGTTGCCACCGCTCTCACACCTGGCGAGCTTGTCCCAGGTGGAGGACGGAGCTGCACTGGCGGTTCCGGCGACGGCGAGCGGGGCGGACAGCATGATGGCGCCGACCACTGCGATACGGGCGATACCTCGGCCCTTGCGCGGGGAAGGTCGAGATGTCATGTCGCTATTCTCCTGTCCACACCGTACGAGCCGGACGCCTGCGACCTGCGGTGCCCGGAGGCTCCAGATCGGCCCTCGCCATTCTCAAATAGATCGTGATCCATCCGAGATCGGCTTGCTCATCCCTGCCTCTTCTTCCATCTCAACGGACCGGAACCGCGAGGCAGGGCCCGGCGTGACGGTTCCGGATGTCTTTCCGATCGCAGCGGCGCGATCACGACGAACGGTACGAGCCCGATCCGGCGAATCGTCAACACGAGCGCCGGTGAGCAGGGTCACGCGGTATTTCGAACACGTTCGAACATCGGGAAAAATCCCCAGGTCACGGAGTACTCGATCACACGCCGATCACAACGAACTCTTTACATTCATTTTGGAAGTATTGTCGCCTGGTTGCATCCGCTCGTGTGACGTGCGTCATTCCGGTGAACCATCCGGGCACCTCGCGCGTTGCCTGCCGCGGCTGGCAGTGCGCCCCCGCGTTCGTCAGACTGGACAGGTGAACGACCGCCACCAGCCCGACGCCGAGGCCGCCACCGACTCGCCCGCGGCGTTGGCCGCGGCGCTGCGCGCCACCGGCTACCTCGCCGACGAGGGACTGGCCACCGCGGCGTTCCTCGCGATCCGGATGAACCGCCCCCTGTTCTGCGAGGGCGAACCCGG
>JBFWRR010000057.1:0-1585 GCA_050248815.1 Pseudonocardia sp.
CGACACCGCGGGATCGGTGTCGACCAGCCCCAGGCAGTTCGGGCCGACCAGGCGCAGGCCGAACTCCTCGACGGCCGCCGCCAGCTCCCCGCCCGGCGAGCCGTCCACGCCCGCGCTCACGACCAGGACCGCCCGGATCCCGTGCTCGCCGCACTCCCGCACCAGCCCGGGCACGGCAGCGCCGGGGACGGACAGCACCGCCAGGTCGACGTCGGGGGGCAGGTCCGCGACCGAGCGGCAGGTGGGCAGCCCCGCAACCGCCGCGGCATGCGGGTGCACGACGAACACGGGGCCCTGGAAACCCGACTCGACGATGCGCCGCAGCAGTGCCCGGCCCACGGAGTCGGGTCGCCTGCCCGCGCCGATCACGGCCACCGAGCGCGGCGCGAGGACCGGGCGCAGGCTCGCGGCGGTGGCCCGCTCCTCGCGGTCGAGCATCGCGTCGAGATAGCGCTCACCCGCCCCGTCGAGCCCGTCGACGGCGGGCAGGTCGAGCGTGAGGTGGAGCATGTCGCCCTCGGCCCGCCGGGAGACGGGCAGGCCCGAGTCGGTGATGACACGCAGCATGTCGTGGTTGTCGGCGAGCACCTCGGCCGTGAGCCGGCGGGCGCCCGCGACACGCGCCGCCGACACCAGGTGCTCCAGCAGCAGCGAGGCGATCCCGCGCGCCTGCTCGCGGTGCGCGACGGCGACCGCGATCTCGGGATCGGGGTGCCCAGCGCCGCGCCGCGCGTAGGCGACGCCCACCAGCCGCTCGCCGCGGAACGCCCCGACGGCGATGCTGCCCGGTCCGGCGGCCGTCTGAGCGACCCGGCCGGGGCCGCGCCCCGCGGCGGTCCCGAAGCGCATGTGGCGGTCGCGCGGCGGGAGCTCGCGGTGCAGGCGCTCGATCGCCTGCCGGTCCCACGGGCCGAGCGGCCGGACGAAGACGGACGTGCCGTCCACGAGCAGGGCGCGGCGGCTGACGGGCATCGCCAGGCCGCCCTGCGCCGTCACGCGGGCGACCCGCCGAGGAGGAGGCGCCGACCGGTGATCCGTTCGCCCGCGATCCGGATGACGTGCCCCCCGCGGCCCGGCGCCCACGGCCGCCGGGACAGGTCGATCGTGGCGACGAGCTCGTCGACGTCGGTGACCACGGAGGCCCGGCCGATGACGAGCACGCTCCAGCCGGTGCGGCTGTCCTCGTCGATGTGATCGGCCTGGAAGGCCAGGAGATCGCCGCGGCGGGCCGCGGCGAGCTTGTGCCCCGCGGCGGTCCGGACGATCACGTCCTCCCCCGACAGCGCGAAGTTCACCGGGTGCACCGCGGGCAGCGCGTCCTCGGTGAAGACGACCCGCCCGATCGGCACGGTCGCGAGTAGCTCCAGGCATCGGCCGCGGGGGATCGGTTCGAGGCTCCGGGGGCCCGCGGGCGACGCTTCGGTCGCGTGTTCCACCCGCTCAGGACACACCGGGCGGCGGGTCGTGGACAGGGGCGTTCGGCCCGCACCGCGCGGGACCCCGGGACGGCGCGATCCCGGGTCGTACGAACCCGCGCGACGCCCGGCCGGGTCGGCGGCCGCGGCTGTGGGCGGCTGTGGGCGGC
>JBFWRR010000057.1:1685-25664 GCA_050248815.1 Pseudonocardia sp.
GCGGCAGCGGGCGCTGCCCGGACGTCACGGGCACGTGCCAGCACGTGGCTGCGGACAAGGGCGGACGGACGCCGGGGTGGTGCCGTGTCGGGGACGGCGCCGGGCCGGCGCTCCCCCGAGAGCACCGGCCCGGCTGGGATCCACCCGTCCGCTCCCCAGCGACGAGTGGAGGTCGGCGACCGTCATCCCGAGGATGCCCGGTGCCTGCGGTGGCGGGCAGGGACCAACGTCCCGTCTCCCGCCGCCGCTGGTCAGCCGGACACGGCGGCCGTCGTGGCATCGCCGCCGTGCCGGGCGCCGAGGCGCTCCAGCTCGCCGGCGATCCCCCGGGCCAGCACGTCCAGGCTGCCGACCGCGCCGTCCGCGTTCACCGTGAGCGCCAGCGTGCCGGCATAGGACAGGACGGTCACCCCGAGCGCGACATCGGCCGACAGCGGCGCCACCCCGACCGCGTCGACCATCCGGGCCCCGGCCAGCCACAGTGGCTGCGGCGGGCCCGGCACGTCGGTCACGAACAGGCTGATGTGGCGCGCGGCGCGCCCGCGCAGCCACCGGACGGCCACGCGCGCCAGCGGAACGGGCAGGCGCAGGACGTCGAAGAGATCGCCCTCGCCGTCGTGCAGGCGCCGCTTCGCCGCCGAGGTCGCCGCGGTGATCGCGCGGAGCCGACGCCCGGGGTCCGGCTCCCCGACCGGCAGGCCCACGACGACCATCCCGCCGCGACGCCCGCCGCCGCGCGCGACCGGCATCGACACGGGCAGGGTCAGGTCCTCGACCCGATCGCCGCGAGCGGTGACGTGCGCCCGCAGCCCGGCCGCGACGGCGGCGAGCACGACGTCGTTCACCGTGGCACCGCGGGCGTGCCCGGCGGCGCGCACCTCGTCGAGCGGAACCCGGACGGCCACGAGGCGGCGATGGGCGCCCAGGTGGCGTGGCAGGCAGGTCCGCGGGGCCCGGTGCCGCAGCTCGTCCGCCGTCGTTGCAGCACTTCGGAGCGCGCGGCGCAGCCGGGCGGGCAGCCGCGGGAGGCGGCCGGGGGCGGCGCGTGCGGAGTGCAGCCTTGCGCGCCAGGCATCGGCGATCAGCTCCCGGGCAGTGGGCCCGGCGGGAGCCGCGTCGGACCTGTCGGGCCCGGTGTCGGGTGCCGGATCGGGCCCGGCGGAGGGTGCCGGATCGGGCCCGGCATCGGAGGCGAGCGCCGGACCTGGCACCGGACCGGGCTCGGGATCGAGCAGCCGGGCGGTGAGCGCCACCCCGGCGAGCCCGTCCGCGAGGACGTGGTGCAGCACCATCAGGAGCCCGAACCTGCCGCCCGGCAGGCCGCCCACGATCTCCGCGCGCCACAGCGGCCCGTCCCGATCGAGCGGGACGACGATGCGGTCCGCGCACCACTGCACGAGGCCGGTGCCCTCCGGCAGGGTCGCGGTGCCGATCCGCACGGCGGGGTCGGCCGCCGGATCGTCGACCCAGACCGGCAATCCCTCGCCCGGCCGGGTCCACCGCACGTGCTGCCCCAGCGCGGGGATCCGGGCGGCCCGCCGTGCCAGCTCCGCGCGGATCCGTGGCAGGTCCGGGCGGCCGTCCGCAGCCGTCAGGGGCCCGGGGTCGAACTCGGCGACCAGCGCGATCTGCGACGGCGCGCCCGGCCCCTCGGCCCACAGGTTCGCGAGATCCGCGGGCCGCAACCGGTGCACGGCTCCCATGCCCCCACGCTGCCCGCCGGCGCGTGCGGGCGCCGCGGCCGCACGGCCCGGCGGCCCCCGGCGAACGGCCCGGTTCAGGGGACGAGCACCGCCGCGCCGGTGACGCGGTCCGCGGCCAGATCGGCGAGCGCCCGGTCCGCCCCGTCCAGCGGTCGGACGTCCACCCGGGGTCGCAGCCGCAGCGTCGCGGCCAGGCGGAGGAACTCCTCGCCGTCGGCCCGGGTGTTGGCGGTGACGCTGCGCAGCTGCTTCTCCCGGAAGAGCTCGTCGGAGTAGACCATCGGCGGGATGTCGGTGAGGTGGATTCCGGCGACGGCGAGCGTCCCGCCCTGGTCCAGGGCCCGCATCGCGACCGGGACGAGGGTGCCGACCGGCGCGAACAGCACCGCGGCGTCGAGCGGCTCCGGGGGTGCGGCATCGGCGGCGCCTGCGGATGCCGCACCGAGCTCGAGGGCCAGCGCGCGGGCGTCCGCCGACCGGGTCAGGACGTGCACGGTGGCCCCCTGCGCGATCGCCACCTGCGCCACGACGTGCGCGGACGCGCCGAAGCCGTAGATGCCCAGCCGCCCGCCGGGCGGGAGCTCGGCACGGCGCAGGGCGCGGTACCCGACGATCCCGGCGCACAGCAGGGGCGCGGCCTGCGCGTCGGGCAGTTCGCCCGGCAGGCGGTAGGCGAACGCCTCGGGCACGACGGCGTGCTCGGCGTATCCGCCGTCGGCGTCCCAGCCGGTGAAGGCGGCGTCCGGGCACAGGTTCTCCCGCCCGGTGCGACACCAGCGGCAACGCCCGCAGGTGCCCCGCAGCCAGGCGATCCCGATCCGGTCGCCCACCGCGAACCGCGAGGTTCCGGGCCCGAGCGCGTCCACGGTGCCCACGACCTCGTGGCCCGGGACCGTCCCCGGCCGCCGCGGCACCAGGTCGCCCTCGGCCAGGTGCAGGTCGGTGCGGCACACGCCGCAGGCGCTGACCCGGACCCGGACCTCCCCCGGCCCCGGCTCGGGATCGGGCAGCTGCACCGGCCGCAGCGGGTGCTCGCCGATCGGGGCCGGTGTCTCGATCCGCCATGCGCGCACGGCCCGCAGTGTCGTGGGGTGGAACGCGGCCGGGCAGGGCCGAAGGTCACCGGGCACAGGGCCCGCGGGCCGGGGGACCGACGCCTCTTCCGCCGACCGGAGCCCGGGACGACGCTGGGTCGCAGGTGGGGGCGGGGCCCCCACTCGCGATCGAGGGAGGCGGCCATGACGGCCCCGGGACCTACCGGCGGGACGGGCGACACCGCGGTGCGCACCATGGTGGAGGAGTCGGTGGAGGACGCGCTGCGGGCGCCGTCGGTGCACAACACCCAGCCCTGGCGGTGGCGGCTGCGCGGACACACCGTCGAGCTGCACGCGGACTGGACCCGCCACCTGACCGCCACCGACCCCGACCGGCGCGACCTGCTCATGAGCTGCGGCGCGGCCCTGCACCACCTCACGGTCGCGCTGGCGGCCCGCGGCCTGGCGGCCGAGGTCACCCGCCTGCCCGATCCGGAGAACCCCGCGCACCTCGCGACGGTCCGCGTCACGGACGCCCCGCCGGACACCGGTCTGGGTGCCCTCTACCCGGCGCTCCTGCGCCGCCGCACGGACCGGCGGCGGTTCGCCGAGGACTCCCCGACCGCCGACGAGCTCGAGGCGCTCGCCGCGCGCGGCCGCGCGCCGGGGGTCGCCGTCACGGTGCTCGCGGGGGACGCGCTGGAGCGGCTCGCCTCGGAGCTGGTCCAGTCCGCCCGGCGGCAACGCGACGTCCCCGGCTATGCGGCCGAGCTGCGGTACTGGACCCATCGCCATCCCGGCAGCCACGACGGCGTCGTCCCCGAGTCCGTGCCCCGCCACCCGCCGGTGAGCCCGGCGGCCGCGCCGTTGCGTGACTTCGGCCATGGCCGCCTGCGCCCGGTCCCGGAGCCTCCCGGAGAGGGCACGACGAGCGACGGATCGGTGGCGCTGGTGGTCGCGACCGCGGGCGACACCCCGCTCGACAGCCTCCGCGCGGGCGAGGCGACCAGCGCGATCCTGCTCGCCGCGACCGCGGCCGGGATGTCGACGACCCCGCTCAGCCAGGGTCTGGAGACCGGGCAGGGCCGCCGCGCGGTGCGGGTCGAGGTGCTCGGGGCGCCCGAGGACCCGCAGATCGTCCTGCGCGTGGGACGGCCCGCGCCCGGAGCCGAGCCCCTGCCGCCGACGCCGCGTCGGCCTCTGCGGTCCGTGCTGCTCACCGGCCGCGTCTGACGGTGTGCGCGGGGCCCTCCCGCCCCGCACCGCCGGGACCTTGGCCCCGTAGCAGGCCCCCGCCGGAAGGGGCAGGCTGGGCACGGAGGCGTCGGCGGAGGAGGACATCGTGACCGAGTGGATGGAACCGGACGCCGCGGACGGTGTCGTCGAACCGGGCGCGGTGGTCGTGGGCGTGGACGGCACGGACACCGCCCTGCACGCCGCGGTGTGGGCGGCGGGGGAGGCCGCCGTGCGCGGCGTGCCCGTGCGGATCCTGCATGCCGCGCCGTACGCGGCGAACCCCGCCGACGCCGCGGGCCGGCGCCACGCGCGGGGGATCGTGGACCGCGCCCGCACGGTCGTGCGGCGCCAGGTCCCCGCGGCCGAGTCCCGCACCCTGCTCTCGGCACTCCCCGCCCGGGACGCTCTCACCTCGGCGGCGCGCGACGCGAGCCTGCTGGTCCTCGGCCTGATCCCGACCGAGTCGCCGGTGGCACCGGTGCTCGGATCGATCACGCCCGCCGTCAGCGCCGACGTGTCCTGCCCCGTCGTGGTGGTCCGCGGGACGGCGCAGCACCGGCCGGGTGCGCCCGTGGTCGTCGGGGTCCACACCACCGCTGACGACGCCGCAGCGCTCACGGCGGCGTTCGAGGACGCCGCACGCCACGGGTCCGGGCTCGTGGTCGTGCACGCCGGGGGCACGGACCGCGACGCGCTCGCCGCCGCGCTCGCGCCGTGGCGCGACACCCATCCGGGCGTGCCCGTCGAGTACCGGCTGGGCGAGCACAACCCGCGCGACGCCGTGCTGGAGGCCGCCCGCACGGCCCGTCTCGTCGTCGTCGGGACGCACCGGCACAGCACGACGGCCCGGCTGCTGTTCGGCTCGACGAGCCGCGAGGTGCTGCGCCTGTCGCCCGTACCCGTCCAGGTCGTGCGCCCCGAGCCGGCCGCGCAGGCCGCCCGGTGACGCACGCCCTCGCGGAACGGGCCGCGGTACTCGAGACCCACATCGGCCTGGTCCTCCTGCACGGCGATCGCGCATACAAGATCAAGAAATCCGTCCGCACCCCGTACTGCGACTTCTCGACACGGGAGCGGCGCCACGACGCGCTGGTGCGCGAGCTGGAGCTCAACCGCAGGCTCGCCCCGGACGTCTACCTCGGGCTGTCGGAGATCGGGCCCGTGCACGAGCCGGGGACCGCGGTCCCCACCGCGGCAGGTGAGCCGCTGCTGGTCATGCGCCGCATGCCCGCGGCGCGCAGGCTCAGCACGCTGGTCCGCGACGGCGCCCCCGTGGGGGCGGCGCTGCGCCGCCTCGCGCGGCTCGTCGCCGTCTTCCACGCCGGCGCCCGGCGCAGCGCCGCGATCTCCGCCGACGGCGACGCGCCCGCCCTCACGCGGCGGTGGTCGGACAACCTGGCGGAGCTGGAACCGTTCCGCGGGCGCCTGCTCGACCCGGCGACGCTCGACGAGCTCGCCCGGCTGGCGATGGGCTTCCTCGCGGGCCGGGGGCCGCTGTTCGCAGGCCGCGCGGCGGACGGCCACGTCGTCGACGGGCACGGCGACCTGCTCGCCGACGACATCTACTGCCTCGACGACGGGCCCCGCGTCCTGGACTGCCTGGAGTTCGACGACCGGCTGCGTCACGTCGACGTGCTCGACGACGTCGCCTTCCTCGCTATGGACCTCGAACGGCTGGGCCGCGCCGATCTCGCCACCCTGCTGCTCGACGCGTACGCGGGGTTCTCCGGGGACCCGGCACCCGCCTCGCTCGTGCACCACTACGTGGCCTACCGGGCCGTCGTGCGGCTGAAGGTCGCCTGCCTGCGCCACGACCAGGGCGACCCGCAGGCCGCCGGGGAGGCCCGGCTGCTCGCGCTCGTGGCGCTGCGGCACCTGCGCGAGGGCGCGGTGCGGCTGGTGCTGGTGGGCGGCCTGCCCGGGACCGGGAAGTCGACGCTCGCGGGCAGGCTCGCCGACCGGTTCGGTGCGACGCTGCTGGCGACCGACGCGCTGCGCGCGCAGATGCCCGAGCCGGGACCGCCGCACGGGGACGACGGCTCCCCGCCGGCCGCGCGATCACCGCGCCCGGAGCCCGCCCGCTTCCGGGAGGGGCGCTACACCCCGCAGCGCGTCCACCGCACGTACGAGGCGCTGCGCGAACGCGCAGCGCTGCTGCTCGCCCGGGGCGAGTCGGTCGTCCTCGACGCCTCGTGGACCGATGCCGGGGAACGTGCCGCCGCGGCACGGCTCGCCGAGGAACACGGCGCCGACCTGGTGGAGCTGCGCTGCACGGCCGCGCCCGCGGTCGCCGCCACCCGGATCCTGAGCCGGGGCCCGACCCCTTCGGAGGCCACCCCGGCGATCGCGGCGGCGATGGCCGCGGCGGAGGACCCGTGGCCGCGGGCGACGCCCATCGACACGGAGCAACCGGTCGAGCGGTCGGTGGAGCAGGCCGTCTCGGCCTGGCATCGCGCGGTGCGGGTCGCGGCTGCCGCGCGGGCCGCCGGCTGAGCCGAGCCGATCCGCGGGCCTCCCGCGGGATCTGTCGGGTGGCCGCGTCCGGCCCGGCGGCGGGCTCGTCTGCTCGACGTGGCACACATGTTCGAGCGGCCGCACACACCCGCGCGCGATGGCACACATGGCCTGCGGTGTGCGCGAGCACCGCGGGTCGTGTGCGAGCACCCCCGGGCATGTGCGAGCCCCCGGCGCGGCACCCGACACCCGCACGGGCGGCGGGACGGAGTCGCGCCCGGTGGCACACACCCCCGCACGCGCCGGCACACATGTTCGAGCGACCGCACCCGCGGACAGCGGCACACATCCGCGAGCGGCCGCACACACCCGCGCGCGATGGCACGTGGGTTCGAGCGATGGGGTTCGAGCGATGGTTCGAGCGGTGGGATCGTCGCGACCCGCGCGACAGCGTGTCAGCCCAGCCGGGCCGCCGCCTCGTCCCAGGCAGCCTCCGACCCGACCGGCTCGTAGCGGGCGAGGTCGATCCCCGTCCGGAGCACCCCGCGGAGCTCGGCGAGCCCACCGGGAAGCACGCCGAGCGCCCGCGCCTGGACGAGCGCGTTGCCGTACGCGGCGGCCTCCACCGGACCGGCGACGACGGGCAGGCCGCAGGCGTCCGCGGTGAGCCGGCACAGCAGCGCGTTGCGGGCCCCACCGCCGACGACGTGCACGACGTCGACGTCTCGCCCCGAGAGCGCCACCGCCTCGCGGACGATGCGCCGGTGGGCCAGCGCGAGGCTGTCGAGGATGCATCGCACGATGGCGGCCCGGGTCGCGGGCGGGCGCTGCCCGGTGCGGGCGCAGGCCGCGGCGATCCGGGCGGGCATGTCGCCGGGCGGGAGGAACTCCGGGTCACCCGCGTCGACCACCGCGGCCAGGCCGGGTTCCCCGGCCGCGGCGTCGAGCAGCGGCCCGAGCTCCGGGTCGCCCCAGGCCCGCAGACACTCCTGCAACAGCCACAGGCCCATGACGTTGCGCAGGTAGCGCACCGTGCCGTCCACGCCGAGCTCGTTGGAGAAGTTGGCGGCGCGGCTCGCCTCGGTGAGCACGGGCGCGGCCAGCTCGACGCCCACGAGCGACCACGTACCGGTGGCGACGTAGGCGAACCGTTCGGTCGCCGCCGGGATCCCGACGACGGCCGATGCGGTGTCGTGCGACCCGACGGCGACCAGCGGCACCGGGCCGGGCAGCCCCGTCGCGGCGAGCACGTGCCCTGCGAGCTCCCCCACCCGCGCGCCCGCCTCGACCAGCGGCGCGAACAGACCCGGCTCGATCCCGGCGCGCTTCATGACCTCGGTGGACCAGGCGCGGGCGCGCACGTCGAGCAGCCCGGTGGTGGAGGCGTTGGTGACCTCGGCGACCCGGGTGCCCGTCAGCCAGTACCCGAGCAGGTCCGGGATCAGCAGCAGCTGCTGCGCCGCGCCCAGCTGCGGCGTCCCCGCGGCCGCGGCGAGCTGGTAGATCGTGTTGAAGGCCAGCACCTGCACGCCGGTCGTGGCGTACAGCTCGGCGGCGGGCACGAGCGCGTGCACGGCGTCCGGGACACCCCGGGTGCGGGCGTCGCGGTAGTGCACCGGGTTGCCCAGCAGCGCCCCGGTGGCGTCGAGCAGCCCGTGGTCGACCGCCCACGAGTCGATCCCGACCGACGCGACCGGCCCGGTCGACCCGGCGGCGCGCAGTCCGTCGAGCACGCCCCGGTAGAGCGCCAGGACGTCCCAGTGCAGCGTGGCGCCCAGGCGCACCGGCCCGTTGCCGAACCGGTGCACCTCGGTGAGGCCCACCCCCGCGGGCGTCACGTCGACAGCCATCACCCGGCCGCTGGACGCCCCGAGATCGACGGCCGCGACCCTCATCGGACGCTCACCTCAGGAAGGCGGCGGCCACGCCGGAGTCGACCGGCACGTGCAGGCCCGTCGTCTGCGACAGGTCTCCCCCGGTGATCGCGTACACCGCGGCGGCGACGTGCTCCGGAAGCACCTCGCGCCCCAGCAGGGTGCGCTTGGCGTAGTAGGCGCCCAGCTCCTCCTCCGGAACGCCGTAGACCTCTGCGCGCTGGGCGCCCCAGCCGCCCGCGAAGATCCCCGAGCCGCGCACGACGCCGTCCGGGTTGACGCCGTTGACCCGGATCCCGTGCGGGCCCAGCTCGGCGGCGAGCAATCGCACCTGGTGGGCCTGGTCGGCCTTGGCGGCCCCGTACGCGACGTTGTCCGGCCCGGCGAACAGGGAGTTCTTCGAGGAGATGTAGACGATGTCGCCGCCGATCCCCTGGTCGATCATGACGCGGGCGGCGGCCCGGGAGACGAGGAACGAGCCCTTCGCCATGACGTCGTGCTGGAGGTCCCAGTCCGCGACGGTGGTGTCCAGCAGCGGCTTGGAGATCGACAGGCCGGCGCTGTTCACCACGAGGTCCACCCCGCCGAAGGCGAGCGCTGCCGAGGCGAAGGCCCGCTCCACGTCGGCCTCGTCGGACACGTCGGCGGCCACCCCGATCGCCCGGTCCGCGTTCCCGATCCCGGCGGCGACCTCGACCGCGCGGGCCTCGTCGAGATCGGCGACGACGACGCACGCGCCCTCGGCGGCGAGCCGCTGCGCGATCGCCCTCCCGATCCCCGACGCCGCTCCGGTGACCAGCGCGACCCGGGTGGCGAGCGGCGCGGGCGCCGGCATCCGGGCGAGCTTGGCCTCCTCCAGCGCCCAGTACTCGATGCGGAACTTCTCCGACTCCGGGATCGGCGCGTAGCTCGACACCGCCTCCGCGCCGCGCATCACGTTGATCGCGTTGACGTAGAACTCCCCCGCCACCCGGGCGGTCTGCTTGTCCCGGCCGAAGGAGAACATCCCCACGCCGGGCACCAGCACGATCGCCGGGTCGGCGCCGCGCATCGCGGGCGAGTCCGCCGTGGCGTGCCGGTCGTAGTACGCCCGGTAGTCCTCGCGGTAGGCGGCGTGCAGCTCGCGCAGCCGCGCCACCGTCTCCTCCACCGACGCGGTCGCGGGCAGGTCCACGACCAGCGGCTTCACCTTGGTGCGCAGGAAGTGGTCCGGGCAGGAGGTGCCCAGCTCGGCGAGCGGGGTGAGCTTCTCGCGGGCGAGGAGGTCGAGGACGGCGGCGGAGTCGGTGAAGTGCCCGACCTGCCGGTGGTCGGTCGACGCGAGCCCCCGGATCGTCGGGAAGATCGCCGCCGCCTTCGCCCGCCGCGCCGCCTCGGGCAGCGGCTCACGGCCGGGTACGACGGCGCCGAACGGCTCGGCGACCCCGCGCTCGGCCAGGAACTCGGTGGCCGTCCGGATGATCTCCAGCGAGTGCGCCTCGCACTCCCGGCTGCTCCCGCCCCAGGCGGTGATGCCGTGACCGCCGAGGATCACCCCGATCGCCTGCGGGTTGGCCTCGCGGATCGCGGCGATGTCCAGGCCCAGCTGGAACCCGGGGCGCCGCCACGGCACCCACACGACGCGGTCGCCGAAGCACTCCTTGGTGAGGTTCTCCCCGTCCGCCGCGGTGGCCAGGGCGATCCCGGAGTCCGGGTGCAGGTGGTCCACGTGCGGGGCGCCGACGAGGCCGTGCATCGCGGTGTCGATCGACGGCGCCGCGCCGCCGCGCCCGTGCAGGCAGAAGTCGAACGCGGCGACCATCTCGTCCTCGCGCTCGACGCCCGGGTAGACGTCGACGAGCGCGCGGACCCGGTCCAGCCGCAGCACGGCGAGCCCGGCCGGGGTCAGCGTGCCGAGGTCGCCGCCGGAGCCCTTGACCCAGACCAGCTCGACCGGCTCGCCGGTGACCGGGTCGGTCTCCGAACCCTTGGCGGAGGTGTTGCCGCCTGCGTAGTTGGTGTTGCGCGGATCGGCGCCCAGCCGGTTGGAGCGGGCCACCAGTTCGGTGACGGTGTCGTCGACGGTCTCGTTCATCGCAGCCTCGTTCATTCCAGCCTCTCAGGTTCCCCAGCTCGCCGGGGTGCCGCCGACGCGCCCGGCGGCGGTGGTCGGTCCGTAGCCCGACGCCGCGAAGGCCGCCATCGGGTCGCGCGGCAGCCCGCGTGCCTCCCGGCGGTCCGCGAGTACCGGCCGGACATCGGTCTCGTACGCGTCCATCAGCACCCCGTGGGCGCCCAGGACGTCCCCCGCCTCCTGCGCGGCGGCCAGCGCGGCGCGGTCGACCAGCAGGGCCTTGGCCAGCGCCCGCTCGACGTTGAGCACGGAGCGGATCTGGCCGGGGATCTTCTCCTCGATGTTGTGGCACTGGTCGAGCATGAAGTTGACGCCCGACAACGGGCGGTGCGCGCCGGCGTCCACGATCTCGGCCATGATCCGGAACAGCTGGAACGGGTCGGCCGAGCCGACGATGAGGTCGTCGTCGGCGTAGTAGCGGGAGTTGAAGTCGAACGCGCCGAGCCGCCCCGCCCGCAGCAGCTGCACCACGATGAACTCGATGTTGGTGCCGGGCGCGTGGTGGCCGGTGTCGAGCACCACCTGCGCACGCTCCCCGAGCGCCTGGCAGTGCAGCAGCGACGTGCCCCAGTCCGGGATGTCGGTGGCGTAGAAGTAGGGCTCGAAGAACTTGTACTCCAGCAGCAGCCGCTGGTCCTCGTCGAGCGCGGCGTAGATCTGCCGCAGCGAGTCCGCGAGGCGGTCCTGGCGGGCGCGCAGCGAGTCCTGCCCGGCGTAGTTGGTGCCGTCGGGCAGCCACAGCTTGAGGTCGGTGGAGCCGACCTCGCGCATCACCTGGACGCACTCGACGTGGTGCGCGACGGCCTTGGCCCGCACCCGCGCGTCGGCGTGGGTGAGCGAGCCGAGGCGGTAGTCCTCGTCCTGGAACAGGTTGGAGTTGATCGCGCCGATCCGCACGCCGCGTTCCTTGGCGTGCGTGGCGAGCGCCCCGAAGTCGGCCACGCGGTCCCACGGGATGTGCAGCGACACCCGGGGCGCGAGCCCGGTCAGGGCGTGCACCTGCGCGGCGTCGTCGATCTTCTCGAAGGGGTCGCGGGGCACGCCGGGGGTGGAGAACACCTTGAACCGGGTGCCGGAGTTGCCGTACGCCCAGCTGGGCACCTCGATCGTGAAGCCGTCGAGCTCCTCGAGTGGGGTCATGTCGGTCCTCGTCTCGGAGTGCGGGGTCACCGGGTGCCGCCGTAGCGGCGCGTGGTCAGCCCGTTGAGCAGCGCGGCGAACACCAGCACCGCGCCCAGCGCGAGCAGCTGGAACTGCGCGCCCGCGTTGCCCTCGAAGGCCAGCAGGATCCCGGCGTTGAGCCAGACGACCAGCAGCGTCGCGAGCACCACGCCCGCGACCCGCCCGATGCCACCGGTGATCGCCACGCCGCCGAGGACCGCGATCGTGATCGCGGGCAGCGCCATCCCGTTGCCGGTCACACCCGCGTCGGGACGGGCGGAGGCGAACTGCGCCACCGTGACGACGGCGACCAGCCCGGAGATCAGCCCGGCGCAGGTGTAGGCGCCGAAGCGGGTACGGCGCACCGGCAGCCCCGCCCAGCGGGCGGCGACGTCGTTGGTGCCGATCCCGTAGAGCCGCCGCCCGTAGGTGGCGCGGGCCACCAGCAGCCACACGACCACGACGGTGGGTAGCAGGAAGGTGAACAGCCCCAGCGGGACGTCGGGCACGTAGCGCCCGAACAGCGGCAGCTCGACGGAACGGCTGATCGAGAACAGCCCCTGGATCGGCGCGGTGCTGATCGGGCTCTGGTCGTTCACCACGATCGCCAGCGACTTGTAGGCGTAGAACGTGGCGAGGGTGGCGATCAGCGCCGGGAAGCCGACGTGGGCGACGAGGAACCCGTTGAGCGCGCCGCAGAGCGCCCCGAACCCCGCGGTGGCGAGGATCGCGAGCCACAGCGGCCAGCCCCACACACCGTAGGTGAAGCCGAAGACCATCCCGGCGAGCGAGACGATCGCGCCGACCGACAGGTCGATCCCGCCCCGGCCGGAGACGATCACCAGCAGCTCGGCCAGCCCGAGCATCGCCAGCGGCACCGCGTTGATCAGCGTCGCCGACATGTAGTCGAAGTCGTAGGCCGCGGTGAGGTAGCCGCCCGCGTCGAGGACGAGGAACCAGACGACGACCACGACGACGAGCACCGCGAGCAGCGCGATCCGCTGCGTGAGCAGCACGCGCAGGACGCGGGCGCCCGTGGTCTCCGACGGCGCCGACCCGGCCGGGGCCGGCGCGGGAACGGTGGTGGCGGTGGTGGTGGCGGTGGGAGTGGGAGTGGGAGTGGGGGTGGGGGCGGGGTTGGTCATGCCCTCCTCCTCGCGCGCTCGCGCAGCAGGTCGGTGCCGACCGCCACGATGATGAAGATCCCGACGAACAGGTCCGACAGCTGCGAGCTCCAGCCCAGCTGCGTGACCCCGGACGTGACGGACTGGACCAGCAGGGCGCCCAGCAGCGTGCCGAGCACCGAGCCGCGCCCGCCCATGATCGACGTCCCGCCGATGACGACGGCCGCGATGATCGCCAGCTCCTTGCCGGTGCCGACGGACTGGTCGAGCGTCGAGGTGCCCTGCGCGATGACGAAGCAGGCGCCGAGCCCCACGAGCAGTCCGGTGACCAGGTAGGCCAGCAGGACCCGCCGCTGGAC
The DNA here is from genome assembly GCA_050248815.1 of Pseudonocardia sp. Classification (GTDB taxonomy): domain Bacteria; phylum Actinomycetota; class Actinomycetes; order Mycobacteriales; family Pseudonocardiaceae; genus Pseudonocardia. Next base: position 14,744 of record JBFWRR010000057.1, read on the forward strand.
CCGCACACCCACCAGCCGGGCGGCGTGCGGGTTGCCGCCGATCGCGTAGAAAGCCCGCCCGCCCGCGGTGTGGCGCAGGTACCACCAGGCCAGCGCGACGACGAGCACCGTGATCGCGAAGGCGTGCGGGACGCCGAGCGTGCGCCCGGCCTCGCCGCGGCCGAAGATCTCGAACGCCGACGGGATGGCGTTGACGGTGCGCGAGCCGAAGATCTGCAGGCCGAGGAACAGGAACAGATTGGCCGTGCCGAAGGTGATGATGATCGCGTGCACCCGCCCGTAGGCGATGAGCACGCCGTTCACGGCCCCGAGCGCGGCACCCACCAGCACGGACAGCAGCACCGCGAGCGGTGCCGGCACGCCCGCGACCAGCGCCTTCGCGGTGAGTACCGCGCAAACCATGATCGCCGCGCCGACGGAGACGTCGATCCCGCCGGTGATGATGACGATCGTCATGCCGACGCCGATCAGCGCGATCGGCGCCGTCGCCACGAGCAGGGGCTGGATCGAGCCCGCCGTGAGGAACGCGGGCGTCCACGCCGCGAGCCCGGCCCAGATCACGGCGATCACGCCGATCAGGACCAGCTCCTGGCCGGTCACCGGTGGGGGCAGGATGCGGTGGCGGGCCCGGGCGGGCGGGTGGGGTTCACCCGCGGGCGGCCCCGGGTCCGGGCGGGTCAGGGTGGTCGTCACGACCGCTCCTCCTTCCGCGCCGCGGCGTGCGGCGCCGGGTCGCCCGGTCCGGCCGCGATGTCCCGCCCCGCCGCCGTCGCCACGTCGGCCGCCCCCGCCGCCGCGGCGAGCACGTCGACCTGGGTGGCGTCCGGGCCGAACTCGACGGTTGTCGTGCCGCCGCGCACCACCTGCAGCCGGTCGGCGATGCGCAGCGCTTCCGGCAGGTCCGAGGTCACGACCAGTACGGCCGTTCCGCCGTCGGCCAGCTCGGTGACGATGCGGTGGATCTCCTCCTTGGCCCCGACGTCGACGCCCTGGGTGGGCTCGGCGAGGACCAGCACCTCGGGCCGCTCGACGAGCTGGCGGGCGAGCACCACCTTCTGGGCGTTGCCGCCGGACATGGCGTCGATGGGCTGGCGCTCGTGCGGGGTGCGCACGTTCAACCGCTTGATCATGTCGAGGGCGACCGCCCGCTCCCGGGCCCGGTCCATGAACATCCCGAACCGCGACAGCAGCCGCAGGTGGCCCGCGGAGATGTTGAACGCGATCGACTGGAAGCCGAACATCCCCTCGAGCTTGCGGTTGGCGGGCAGCAGCGCGATGCCCAGCTTCTGTGCCTCCCCCGGCGAGCCCGGGGTGACCTCGCCGCCGCGCAGCAGCATCCGCCCGGACGTCGGCCGGTCGATCCCGTAGACGCACGCGGCGATCTCCGAGGCCCCCGAGCCGACCAGCCCGTACAGGCAGACGATCTCCCCTGGCCGGACCTGGACGTGCACGTCGTGGAACCGCCCCTCGCGGCCCAGCCCGTCGAGCACCAGGACGGGGTCGCCGCCGGGCACCTCGCGGTGCGGGCGCGCGTCGGAGAGGATCCCGCCGACCATGAGCTCGGCGATCCGGCGCACCGACAGCTCGCCGATGGGATGCGTGCCGATGGTGCGCCCGTCGCGCATGACGGTGACCTCGTCGGCGATGCGGAACAGCTCGTCGAGGCGATGGGAGATGTAGACGACGGCGACGCCCGCCGCGGTGAGCCTGCGGACCACGCCGAACAGGACCTCGATCTCGGCGTCGGTGAGGATGGCCGACGGCTCGTCGAGGATCAGCACCGACGCGTCGCCCGCGAGGGCCTTCGCGATCGACACCTGCTGCTGCTCGGCGATCGAGAGCTCCCCCACCGGCACCGTCGCGTACCGGGCGGGCAGGCCGATCAGCTCCAGCAGCTCGACCACCCTGGCGTTCTGCTCGGCCCAGGCGATGCGCCCGCCACGGCGGATCTCGCGGCCGACGAACACGTTCTCGGCGACGCTCAGCTCCGCGAACAGCTGCGGTTCCTGGTAGACGGTGGCGATGCCCAGCGCGATGGCCGCGCCGGTGCTGCCGATGGCGGTGGGGCGCCCCTCGAACTCGACGGTGCCCGCGTCGGCGCTCTCCGCACCGGCCACGATCTTGATCAGCGTGGACTTGCCCGCGCCGTTCTCCCCCACGAGGGCGTGCACGCGCCCGGCGTGCACGGCGATGTCGGCGTGGCTGATGGCCTGGACGGCCCCGTAGCGCTTGGCGATCCCGGTCAGCCGCAGCCGGGGCACGTCGTGCTCCACCGGGGCGGGCGGGGCCTGCTGGTCGATGCTCATGTCGTGCCCATGTCGTCGCACTCCGTGGTTCCCGGGTGGAGCGCGGCCGGTCCGGCGGGATCCCCGCCGGACCGGCCGGCCGTCCTCAGTAGTTGAACTGGCCCACGTTGGCGTCGGTGATCGCCAGCGGCGGGCCGAGCAGCAGGGTCTTGCCGCCGGCGTCGTACTCGACCGCGGTCAGATCCGGGCTCACGTCGTTGGTCGGGGCGAACGGCTTGCCCTCGGCGATCTGCGCGCCCGCCCACGCCGTCAGGTAGCCGAGGTTCTCGACGTCCCAGAGGATCGCGGCGGAGGAGGACTTGTTGTCCAGGTAGGGCTTCATGGACTGCGGGGTGCCCAGCCCGACCGTGAACACCTGCCCGACCCGGCCCGCGTCCTGAACGGCCTGCGCGACGCCGGGGGCCGACGAGGTGCACTCGCCGACCAGCCCGGTGAGGTCCGGGTGCGCGTTCATGAGGTCCGTGGCCATCTGGGTGGCCTTGGCCTGGTCCTCGCCCGCGTAGACGACGTCGACGATCTGTGCCCGAGGGTACTTCTGGGCGGTGTAGGCCTTCTGGACCTCGATCCAGGAGTTGAGGTTCTCGGCGGTCTGGCCGCAGGAGACGATCGCGTACTTGCCGCTGCCGCCCATCGCGGTGAGCAGTGAGTCGGTGAGCGCCTCGCCGATGCCCTGCGCGGTCGCCTGGTTGACGAACACCTCGCGCGCCGAGCTCGGGGCGTCGGTGTCGGCGGTGGCGACGTGGATGCCGGCGTCCCTGGCCTGCTGCAGCAGCGGGGCCATCGAGTCGGGGTCGTTCGGCGCGACGATGAGCGTGTCGACCTTCTGCTGGATGAACGAGCGCACGATGTCGGCCTGGGCGGCCGCGTCGGCCTGGGTGGGACCCTGGTAGCGCCACTCGACGTTGCCGAGGGCCTCGGCGGCTGCCTGGCCGCCCGCGTTCATGGCCTCGAAGTAGGGCACGCCCTGCAACTTCGGCACGAACGCGACCGTGATCTTGTCGGTGGCGGTGCCGCCCGCGGCGGCGCCCTGGTCGGACTGGCTCTTCTGGGTGCACGCGGTGAGGGCGACGAGGGCCGCGGCCCCGATCGCGAGCGCGGCGGTCGTCCTGCGGGCACGGCGCATGTGCGACTCCGTTGTCAGCGGCCTCTCGGGCCGGGTCGGTGATCAGGGTCCGGGTCTTCGACGCCGCGACGTGCGGTGCGCGGCCCGGCGATGTGACGCAGGACGCTACGATGTTTTGAAAGGTTTCACAAGTCCTTCCTCCATGATTTCTCCTTCAGCTTCCGCCAGCACCCGAACGACTAGTGGTACGTTTCAATCCCCTGCGGCATGATGCCCGGGTCGGCACGAACGAACGGAGCCATCGGTGGCAGGCACGCCGAGCATGAAGGACGTCGCCGCACACGCGCGGGTCTCGCTGGGCACGGTCTCGAATGTGCTCAACCGGCCCGAGCGCGTCGCGGAGCGCACCCGCGCGCGCGTGCTCGCCGCCATCGACGAGCTCGGCTTCGTGCGCAACGAGTCCGCCCGCCAGCTGCGCGGGGGCAACAGCCGCACGCTCGCCTACGTCGCCCTCGACACCGCCAACCCCTTCTTCACCGACGTCGAGCGCGGCGTCCAGGAGGCCGCCGACGCCGCGGGCCTGGCCGTGTTCCTCTGCAACAGCGGCCAGGACCCCCGCCGCCAGGCGGCCTACCTGGACCTGCTCGAGGAGCAGCGGGTCGAGGGCGTGCTCATCACCCCGGTCGACCCGGACGACGAGCGCCTCCTCGCGCTCCCCCGCCGCGGCACCCCCGTCGTGCTCGTCGACGCCCGCAGCGAACGGCACTGCTCGGTGGCCGTGGACGACGTCCTCGGCGGCGAGTTCGCCGTCACCCACCTGTGGGACAACGGGCACCGCCGCGTCGCCTTCGTGGGCGGGCCGGTCTCGCTGCCCCAGGTCGCCGACCGCCTCGCCGGCACCCGCCGCGCCCTCGCCCGGGCCGGCGGGGACGCGGACGCGCTGACGGTCCTGGAGACCCGCGCCCTGGACGTCGCGGAGGGCAGGCGCGCGGGTGAGCGGCTCGCCGGCCTGCCCGCGCGCAGGCGACCGACCGCAGCGTTCTGCGCGAACGACCTGCTGGCGCTCGGCCTGCTGCAGCAGGCGATCCGGTTGGGCCTGCGCGTGCCACAGGACCTCGCCATCGTCGGCTACGACGACATCGAGTACGCCGCCGCGGCCGCCGTCCCGCTCACCTCCGTCGCCCAGCCGCGCCACCTGCTGGGCCGCACCGCCGCCCGGATGCTGCTCGAGGAGGCGCGCGAGCCCGGGATGCACGAGCATCGCCAGGTGGTGTTCTCCCCGGAGCTGGTCGTGCGGGCTTCCACCCGGCCGCGCACCCTCGGCGGGGTCGCCGGAGAGGTCGCCGGAGAGGTCGCCGGAGAGGTCACGGGAGGCGTCGCATGAGGATCGCGCTGTTCGTCACGTGCCTGGCCGACGCGCTGTTCCCGGACGTCGGGCGGGCCACGGTGCGGGTGCTGGAGCGGCTGGGGCACCGCGTCGAGTTCCCCGCCGCCCAGACCTGCTGCGGGCAGATGCACGTCAACACCGGCTACCTGCGCGAGGCGCTGCCGCTGGTGCGCCACCACGTCGAGGTCTTCGAGTCCTGCGAGGTGGTCGTCGCGCCGTCCGGGTCCTGCGTGGGCTCGGTGCGCCACCAGCACGCGATGGTCGCCCGCCGGGCCGGGGACGAGGCGCTCGCCCGGCGCGCCGAGGCGCTCGCGGCCCGCACCTACGAGCTCTGCGAGCTGCTCGTGGACGTGCTCGGCGTCGAGGACGTGGGCGCCTACTACCCGCACCGCGTCACCTACCACCCCACCTGCCACTCGCTGCGGATGCTGCATGTCGGCGACAAGCCGCTGCGGCTGCTGCGCCACGTGCGGGGCATGACCCTGCTGGAGCTGCCCGGCGCGGACCAGTGCTGCGGGTTCGGCGGCACGTTCGCACTGAAGAACGCCGAGACGTCGACGGCGATGCTCGCGGACAAGATGCGCCACGTCCTGGACACCGGTGCCGAGGTCGCCACCGCGGGCGACTCCTCGTGCCTCATGCACATCGGCGGGGGGCTCACGCGGCTGCGGGCGGGTACCCGCGCCGTGCACCTGGCCGAGATCCTCGCCTCGCAGGAGGAAGCCGCATGACCACCTTCCTGGGCGTGCCCGCGCCACGCGGTGTCGGCCACCTGCGCGGCGAGCGGCCGTTCCCGCAGGCCGCGCACGACGCGCTGCAGGATGCGCAGCTGCGCGCCAACCTCGGCCACGCCACCCGCACCATCCGCACCAAGCGGGCTGCGGTGGTCGACGAGCTCACCGACTGGGAGGAGCTGCGGTACGCGGGCGAGGCGATCAAGCGCGCCACCATGGCGCGGCTGGACACCCACCTGGAACACCTGGAGCGCGAGGTCACCGCGCGCGGGGGCGTGGTGCACTGGGCCCGCGACGCGCACGAGGCGAACCGGATCGTCACCCAGCTGGTCGCGGCCACCGGCGAGCGCGAGGTCGTCAAGGTCAAGTCCATGGCCACCCAGGAGATCGGGCTCAACGAGGCGCTGGAGACGGCCGGGATCACCGCATACGAGACCGACCTCGCCGAGCTCATCGTCCAGCTCGGCGGCGACCAGCCCAGCCACATCCTCGTGCCCGCGATCCACCGCAACCGCGCCGAGATCCGCGAGATCTTCCTGCGCGAGATGCCCGACGTGGACCGCGCGCTCACCGCCGAGCCGCGCCACCTGGCGATGGCCGCCCGGGCGCACCTGCGCAGGCTCTTCCTGCGGGCGAAGGTCGCGATCTCCGGGGCCAACTTCGGCGTCGCGGAGACGGGCACGCTGCTCGTCGTGGAGTCCGAGGGCAACGGCCGGATGTGCCTCACCCTGCCGCAGACGCTGATCTCCGTCATGGGCATCGAGAAGGTCGTGCCCACCTGGCGCGACCTGGAGGTGTTCCTGCAGCTGCTGCCCCGCTCCTCCACCGGGGAACGGATGAACCCCTACACCTCGGCATGGACCGGCGTCACGCCCGGGGACGGGCCGCAGGCGTTCCATCTCGTCCTGCTCGACAACGGCCGCACCGCCGCGCTCGCCGACGAGATCGGCCGCGACGCCCTGCACTGCATCAAGTGCTCGGCCTGCATGAACGTCTGCCCCGTCTACGAACGCACCGGCGGGCACGCGTACGGATCGGTGTACCCGGGCCCGATCGGCGCCGTGCTCTCCCCGCAGCTCACCGGGGTGGAGGACAACGCGAGCCTGCCCTACGCGTCCTCTCTGTGCGGGGCGTGCTTCGACGTCTGCCCCGTCCGGATCGACATCCCGTCGCTCCTGGTGCGGCTGCGCGCCGCCCACGTCGACGCCCGTCGCGGCGGCATCCCCACCCCGGAGGCCGCCGCGATGGCCGCCGCCTCGTGGGTCATGTCCTCGCCCGGCCGGTTCGCCGCGGCGGGGCGGGCCGCCCGCGCCGGGCGCGTGCTCGGGCGCGACGGCCGCATCTCGACGCTGCCCCCGCCGCTCTCGGCGTGGACGGCCGCCCGCGACGCCCCCCGCCCGCCCGCCCAGACCTTCCGCGAGTGGTGGGCACGGGAGCGCGGGCGGTGAGCGCGCGCTCGGAGGTGCTCGCCCGGATCCGCGCGGCCAACGCCGCCGCGGCCGCGGCAGGCGGCCGGGCCACGGCCGGGCCCGTCTCCGGTCGCACCTCCGCGGCCGTCACCGGCCCAGGCGACGCCGCCGCGGCAGGCGGCGCCGTCGCAGCACCCGAGCCCCCACGCGGATATCGCACCGCGGGCGAGCCCCGGCCCGGCGCGCCCGCGCTGCTGGACCTGCTGCGCGACCGCCTCGTCGACTACCGCGCCACCGTCCTCGACACCGACACCGGCGGGATCCCGGCCGCCGTCGGGCAGGCGCTCGCCGGTGTCACCGGGCCGGTGGTCGTCCCGCCGGACCTGCCCGCCGGCTGGTGTCCGGACGGGGTGCCCGACCGGGGCCAGAGCCCCACCGAGCTGGACGGCTACGCCGCCGTCGTCACGGCGTGCGTGGGCGCGTGCGCCGAGACCGGCACCGTCGCGCTGGACGCCTCCCCGGACCAGGGCCGGCGGGCCCTGAGCCTCGTCCCCGACGTCCACGTCTGCGTGGTCCGGGCGGACCAGGTCGTCGCGACGGTGCCCGAGCTGCTCGCCCGGCTCGCCCCGACCCGCCCGATCACTTTGATCAGCGGCCCGTCGGCCACGAGCGACATCGAGCTGGAGCGGGTCGAGGGGGTCCACGGGCCGCGCACGCTCATCGTCGTCCTCGTCCGCACCGACCCCGACACCGACGCCGGGCCCGACACCGACGCCGATCGGGCCGGCCGCGCTACCCCCGCACGGGGGTAGCGCGAACGCACGGCCGCAATCCCGCACGAACGAGTGACATTCGCCGGGATCCGGTCCTGGAGGGTGCCGGCCGTCACAGCCCGATCGGATGATCATCGTTCTCGTTCACCCACACGCATGACCGGCCGACCTGGCCGAACCGGCAGCGCGACAGAAGCACGACGACCGCCAACGGCCCGCAGCAACCGGTCGGCGATCCAGTCGTTTGCCGCCCCGACAGTCGCACCACGACCTGTTGCGCGAGACAGTTCCCGAGAGGACGCCGATGCCGGTTCACTGCCGCACCGCAACGAAGGCGAAGCCGGACCTCCCCGATCCCGGTCGCCGTCGTTTCCTGGGCTTCCTGGTCGCCGCCCCGACGCTCGCCGTCGCGGTCCGCGCCGGGTACGACCAGCTCTTCCCCACCACCGCCGCCGCCGCCGTCCCCTCGCCCCCGCAGCCGGCGGACGTCTACGACCTGAGCGACGCGCTCACCGACTCCGCGGCCCCCACCGCGAACCTCATCTCGATCGTCGTCCACCCCGACGGCACGGTGTCGTTCGACCTGCCCCGGTCCGAGAACGGCCAGGGCATCACCACCGCAGTGGCCATGATCATCGCCGAGGAGATGGACCTCCCGCTGGAGAAGGTGAAGGTCACCCTCGCCGACGCCCGGCCCGAGCTGGTGTTCAACCAGATCACCGGCGGCTCGAACACCATCCACGCGATGTACACCCCGATCCGGGTGGCCGCGGCGATCGCGAAGGGCCAGCTGCTCTCGGCCGCCGCCGCGCTCATGGAGGAGAACGTCAGCAGGCTGACCAGCCGCCAGGGCCTCGTCACCGGCCCGGCGGGGACCGTCCTGTCCTACGGCGAGCTGGCGGGGCCCGCGGCGAGCTCGGAGAACCGCCTGGTCGAGGCCCCGCCGCTCAAGCCCGAGTCGGACTTCACGCTCGTCGGCACGCCCGTCACCCGGATCGACGCCCGCGCCGCGGTCACCGGCAAGAAGGTCTTCACGATGGACCTCGACGTGCCGGGTGCGAGGCCGACGATGGTCTGCCGCCCGCCGACGATCCGCGGCACGGTGAAGCGGATCCGCAACGCCGACACCGTGGCGGGCATGCCCGGCGTGCACGGGGTCAAGAAGATCAGCACCGGGGTGGCCGTGTGCGCCGACACGTTCGGCCAGTGCATCGACGCCATCCGCGCGCTCGAGGTCGACTGGAACGCGGGCTCGGTCGCCCGCGAGAGCGATGCCACCGTGCTGGACAAGCTGCGGGCCGCCACGCTGCCCATCCCGCCGGACCTGCCCGGCGCGGAGTTCGTCCAGACCGAGTACGTCTTCGCCTTCCGCAGCGGCAGCCCGCTCGAGACCAACTGCGCGGTCGCGGACGTGCGCTCCGACCGGGCCGAGATCTGGTCGCCGCTCAAGAACCCGATCACCGCCCAGGAGATGATCGCGAAGCTCCTGGGCCTGCCGCTGACCTCGGTCACCGTGCACGTGACGGAGGGTGGCGGCTCCTTCGGGCGCCACCTGTTCAACGATCCCGCCACGGAGGCGGCCGAGGCGTCGAAGGCGTTCGGCCATCCGGTCAAGCTCATGTGGCACCGCACCGACGACTCGCGCCACGGCCGCGTGCACCCCATGTGCACCTCGACGGTGAAGGCGGGCGTCGTCGGCACCGACGTCGTGAGCTACCAGCAGAACCACACCAGCGTCGAGACCGACTACCGTCACGGCTTCGGCGACGCGATCTCCTCGCGCATCGTCAGGACCGGCGGGCCGCTCGCGAACCTCTCCGTCGCCGAGTCGATCTTCACGCTCACCGCGAAGACCTCCTACAACTACGGGGTCACGGCGCAGCTGATCAACGAGGTGCCGCTGGAGTTCAACACCAGCTCGGTGCGCAACGTCTACTCCCCCGACGTGCGGATCGCGCAGGAGCTCACCACGGACCAGCTCGCGGCCAAGCTCGGCGAGGACCCCTACGAGTTCCGCCGGGCCCGGCTCAAGACCGACCAGCAGCGCACCGTGCTGGACAAGGTCGCCGACGCGGGTGACTGGGGCCGGTCGCTGCCCGACGGGATGGCCCAGGGCATCGCCGTCCACGAGGAGTACAAGAACACGATGGCCGCGCTGGTCGAGATCGACTGCCGGCCCGCCACGGTCGACCGCAAGATCCGCCAGGCCCGCACCGGCCCGCGTGTCACCCGCGCGACCTACGTGCTGATCCCGGGCAAGCTCTGCATCAACCCCAGCGGGATGAAGGCCCAGATCATGGGCGGGCTCATGGACGCGATCGCGCAGGTCCTCACGGGCAGCCTGCACGTCAAGGACGGCATCAACCTCGAGGGCAGTTGGGACGACTACTTCTACACGCGGCAGTGGAACGTCCCGCCGAAGGTCGAGGTGATCATCCTGCCGCCGGACCCGAACGGGGAGGTCCCCGGCGCGGGCGAGGCCGGTGTCGCGGCATCGGCGGCCGCCATCGCGTGCGCCTACGGCCGCGCCACCGGCACCGTGCCCACCTATTTCCCGATCAGCCACAACGACCCGCTGGGCTTCGAGGTCAAGTCGCTCGAGCCGCCGCTGCCGCCCGCGCCCACCAACGGTCTCGAATACACCTTCTAGGAGCAGCCGTGACGAACCACACCTTCACGCTGAACGGAAAGCGGGTCGACGTCGACTGCCCCGACGACGTGCGGCTGCTCTGGGTGCTGCGCGACCTGCTCGGCGTCACGGGCCCGAAGTACGGCTGCGGCATCAACGTCTGCAAGGCGTGCACCAGCCACATCAACGGCAAGGCGTTCAACCCGTGCGCCGTGCCCGTGGGCGCCATCTCCGCCGACGACGAGATCACCACCATCGAGGGCCTCGCCGACGGCGACGAGTTGCACCCGATGCAGGAGGCCTGGCTGGACCTGGACGTCGCGCAGTGCGGCTACTGCCAACCCGGCCAGATCATGGCGGCCGTGGCGCTGGTGCGGAAGGTGCAACGCAACGGCGGGGACATCACCGACGACGACCTCGACACGCTGCGCAACATCTGCCGCTGCGGCACCTACCCGCGCATCCGGGCGGCGATCAAGAAGGCCGCCGCCAAGATGTGACGGCAGGTGACGGCTCCCCATGCGGCGGCCCCCACCGGATCCGGTGGGGGCCGCCGCGTGTCGGCGGAGCCGACCGAGCCGCCGAGCGCCGACAGGGCCGACAGGGCCCACAGAGCCGAC
>JBFWRR010000057.1:25764-31328 GCA_050248815.1 Pseudonocardia sp.
CACAGAGCCGCCAGGGCCGACCGGCGTCGCTACCGCGCGTTGTCGCGGCGGTGCCGCACGTCCGCGCCGGTCAGCTCCCCCCGCGCGACGCAACGCAGGACGTCGCGGCGGCTCACGATCCCGACCAGCACGCCCTCCTCCACGACGGGGACCGACCGGACGCCGCGGTCGAGCATCGTCGCGACCAGGTCCGCCAGGTCGTCGCCCGGTCCGGCCGTGAGCGGCTGCGGGGTCATCACGCCCCCGACGGCCGCCTCGGGCAGCGCCTCGACCGTCCAGCCGTCGGGGACGATCCGGCCCCGGACGAGGTCGGCCTCGGTGACGATGCCGACGACCCGGTGGTCCGGGCCCGCGACCGGCGCCGCCGTGAAGCCGTGGGCGGCCAGCAGGGCCGCGGCGGCCTGCACCGGGGTGTCCGGCCGCACGGTGATCACCGGGCTGGTCATGACGTCGCGCACCCGCACGGTGCACCTCCTGTCCTCGGGGCGGCCCGTCAGGGGCCGTCGAGTTCGATCAGGACGGTCCGCAGGTCCGTGCCGAACCGGCGGACCGCGCGCGCGTGACCCGGCCGCCCGAACCCGTCGAGGCGGGCCTGCGGGTCGTCGTCGTCGACCAGGCGGGCGGAGCCGGGCCGCCAGCGCCCGCCGGTGAACACCCGCACCCGCGGCTGTGCCAGGAGATTGGCCACCCAACCGGCGTGTGGTCCCTGCTCGGCGACCACCCAGACGTTGCGGCCCTCGATCCCCGCACCGACGACGGTGCGCCTGCGCCGCCCGGTCCGCCGACCCGTCGTCTCCACGAGCACGTGCCCCGGGACGAGCCCGAGCCGCACGGCCACCCGCAGCGGCGGGTTGATGAGGTAGCGCTGCAGGCGGCGGACGCTGCGGCGCCGATCCGCGACCGTCACAGCAGGGGCACGGTGACCATCGGGTCGAGGCCGACGTCCTCGGCCCGCTCCCCGTCCTGCTCCTCGTTCTTCTCCTGCGCCGCGGCCGGGGAGTGGACGACGGTCACCGGGCAGCGGGCGTGCAGCACGGTCTGCAGGCTCACCGAGCCCAGCATCATGCTCGCGAACCCGCCGTGGCCGCGGCTGCCCACGACGAGCAGGTCGGCTCCCACCGACAGCCCGACGAGCGTCCGGGCCGGGAGGCCCGCCACGGCCTCGACCGTCAACGACGGCGGGGCGGCCTCGCCCGCCAGACCGGCCCGCACGTCGTCCACCATGCCCTGCGCCGCGACGCGGACCTTCTCGGTGGTCTCGCCGTACGTGGCGAGATCCTCGCCGACGCTCGTCTCCAACCAGATCTGGGTGTACTCCGGGGGGCTGTAGGCGGCCACGACCCGCAGCGGCACGCCGCGGCGCGCCGCATCGCGGTAGGCGAACTCCAGTGCGGCGCGGGACGGCGTCGATCCGTCCACTCCGACGACCACCCCGCCGGGGCGGGGCTCCTGCGCGTCCATGACGACTCCTCCCGTCGGCCCGCCGGTCGGCCATCGGCCGGCACCTCCGACGGTGCCCTCGCGGGCGGCGCCGCGGCAGGGGCCAACGACCCCGCACCGGCGGGGCGACCGACTCGCCGCCTGGCGCGTAACGTCCCCGTCGATCCCGGGAGGTGACGATGGGCGAACCGGCAGCGGCGGTCCTGGTGCACGGTTTGTGGCACGACGGGCGCTGCTGGGAGGCCGTCGGCGCCGAGCTCGACCGGCGCGGACTCACCTGGGTCGCCGCCGAGCTGCCCCTCACCGACCTGGCGGCCGACACGGCAGCGGCGGGCGCGGCGATCGACGCCGTCGGCGGGCCGGTGGTGCTCGTCGGGCACTCCTACGGGGGTGCGGTCGTCACCGGTGCGGGGACGCACCCGCTGGTGCGCGAGCTGGTGTACGTCGCGGCGTTCCAGCTCGACGACGGCGAGTCGGTGAGCCGAGCCGTGCCCGGCGAGGAGTTCCCGCCGACGCGGCTCGGCGACGCGTTGCGGCTCGACGGCGCGCGGGTCGCCCTGGATCCCGCGCTCGTCGGCGAGCTGCTCCACCACGACGTCGCGCCGGAGATCGCCGAGCAGGCGGCGGGGCACCTGCGCCCGGTGGACCGGTCGGTGTTCCGCGGGGTGCCCGAGCAGATCGCGTGGCGCACCGTGCCGTCCACGTACGTGGTGTGCACGCAGGACCGGGTGGTGCACCCGGACCTGCAGCGGGCGATGGCGCGGCGCGCGACCCGCGCCGTCGAGTGGGCGTGCGGGCACGTCCCGCTGCTGTCGCGCCCGGACGAGCTCGCGGACCTCGTGGCGGAGCGGGCGCGGACGGCCGCGTCATCATCATGATCACCACCGCGGGTACAGGACGCTCGGGCGCGAGCGCGATGTACCGGTCACGATCGTGGACGGATCAGGACGGCAGGCGATGAGGTTCACCTACGAGGCGTTGCCGATGCGGGTGGTGTTCGGCCCGGGATCATCGGCCGAGCTCGGCGACGAGATCGCCCGGCTGGGGCTGCACCGCGTGCTCGTCCTCTGCACGCCCGGGCACGTCGCGACGGCGGAGCGGGTGGTGGCCCCACTGGGCGAGCGGGTCGCCGAGGTGTTCGCCCGGGCCCGGATGCATGTCCCGGCCGAGGTGGCCGACGCAGCCTCGGAACGGGCGGCGGAGCTGGGCGCGGACGGGTGCATCGCCGTCGGCGGCGGGTCGACGATCGGGCTGGGCAAGGCGGTGGCGCTGCGCCACGGCCTGCCGGTGATCGCCGTGCCGACGACGTTCGCCGGCTCGGAGATGACGCCGATCTGGGGTCTCACCGAGGGCGGGATCAAGCGCACCGGGCGCGACGCGGCGGTGCTACCGCGCAGCGTCGTCTACGACCCGGACCTCGTGGCGTCGCTGCCGCCGCGGCTGGCCGTCACGAGCAGCTTCAACGCGATGGCGCACGCCGTCGAGGGGCTCTACGCGCCGGACGCGTCGCCGATCGTGGGGCTCATGGCGCAGGAGGGCGTTCGGCTGCTCGTGGACGCGCTGCCCGGGGTCGCGGACGGCGCGGGCTCGTGGGACGCGGCGCTGCGGGGCGCGTGGCTGTGCGGCGCGGTGCTCGGTGCCACGACGATGTCCCTGCACCACAAGCTCTGCCACGTCCTCGGCGGGACGTTCGACCTGCCGCATGCCGACGTGCACACCGTCGTCCTGCCGCACGTCCTCGCCTACAACCTGCCCTGCGCGCCGGAGGCGGACGCGGCGTTGCGCCGGGTCCTCGGCCCGGACCCGGCAGGTGCCCTGCGCGACCTCGCCGAGCGCCTCGGGGCACCGACGTCGCTCGCCGCGATCGGGATGGCCGACGACGGGCTGCCCGAGGTGGTGGCGCAGGTGCTGGCGGTGCCGTACGCGAATCCGCGGCCGGTGGTGGCGGGCGAGGTCGCCGCCCTCCTGGCGGCCGCGCAGGCCGGGGACCGCCCCGGGCCCTACGCCAGCTCGAACACCGCCGCGAGGCCCTGACCGCCGCCGATGCACATCGTCTCCAGCCCGTAGCGGGCCTCGCGGCGCACCATCTCACGCGCGAGCGTGGCGAGGATCCGCGCGCCGGTGGCCCCCACGGGGTGGCCCAGCGCGATCCCCGAGCCGAGCACGTTGAGCCGGTCCAGGTCGGCATCGCCGAACTTCCACTCGCGCAGCACGGCGAGCACCTGAGCGGCGAACGCCTCGTTCAGCTCGACGAGGTCGACGTCGGCGAGCGCCAGCCCGGCGCGCTCCAGCGCGAGCGCCGTGGCCGGGACGGGCCCGATGCCCATCGTCGCGGGCGGCACCCCCGCGAGCGCCCACGACACGAGCCGCACCAGCGGGCGCAGGCCCAGCTCCTCCGCCCGCGCCCGGGTCGTGACGACGCACAGCGCCGCGCCGTCGTTCTGGCCGGACGCGTTGCCCGCGGTGACGGTGGCCTCGGGGTCCTGCGCGAGCCGGACGGGCCGCAGCGTCGCGAGCTTCTCGGCGGTGGTCCCGGGGCGGATGTGCTCGTCGCGGTCCACCACGGTGTCTCCCCTGCGCCCCGGGACCGTCACCGGGACGATCTCGTCGGCGAACAGCCCGGCCTCCTGCGCCGCGGCCGCCCGCGCGTGCGACCGGACGGCGAGCGCGTCCTGCTCCTCGCGGACGATGCGGTACTCGCGGCGGAGGTTCTCCGCGGTCTCCAGCATCCCGCCGGGCACCGGGAAGCGTTCGCCGCCCGCCGTGACCCGCCCGCGGGTCAGGCCGTCGTGCAGCAGCACGCCCGGTCCGGGCTTCGTGCCCCACCGCATGTCGGCGGAGTAGAACGGCGCCGACGACATCGACTCCGCGCCGCCCGCCAGCACGACGTCGCTGATCCCGGCCCGCACCTGCAACGCGGCGGTGAGCACGGCCTGCAGCCCGGAGCCGCAGCGGCGGTCGACCTGCTGGCCGGTGACCGTGACCGGCAGCCCACCGTCGAGCGCGGCGACCCGGCCGATCGCGGGCGCGTCCGACGTCGGGTAGGCGTGGCCGAGGATCACCTCGTCGACCGCGTCCGGTCCGAGGCCGGTGCGCTCCACGAGCGCCCGGACGACGGCGGCGGCGAGGGTGTGCACGGGCACGGTGCGCAGGGCCCCGCCGAACCCGCCCACGGGGGTACGCAGCGGCTCGCAGATCACGACGTCGTGGGATGCCATGCTGCGAGCACACCACCCGTCGTCCGCCCCTGCCACCCCCCGGTGACCGATGCGAGGTGCTCAGCGCCCGACGACCTGGCCGTGGGCGGGGCCGGTCCGGCCCGCCCGGGGGTAGGCTCCCTTGTAAGACAGACGTCTTTCTTACGAGGTCCCATGTCGAGCAGCGCACCCCCGCGGAGCCGCCGCGAACAGGCCGAGGCCACGCGCGAGCTGCTGCTGCGCACCGCCGAGCGGCTCTTCGCCGAGCGTGGCCTCGGCGGCGTCTCGAACCGCCGGATCGTCGAGGCGGCCGGGCAGGCCAACAACTCCGCGCTCGCCTACCACGTCGGCACCCGCATCGACCTCGTCCGGGCCATCGTGCGCTCGCACACCGCCCCCATCGCGCGCAGCACCCAGGAGCGCGTCGAGGCCGCCCGCGGCTCCACCGATCCGCACGACCACGTCGCGAGCCTGGTGCTGCCCTTCACCGAGCACCTCGCGACGCTGGGCACACCGAGCTGGTACGCCCGCTTCCTCGCCCAGCTCTCCACCGATCCCGCGATGAGCGCCGAGATCCATGCCGACCTGCGGCTCACCCCGCACTTCCAGGAGGGTCTCGCCGCAGCCTGGTCGCACGCCCCGGACCTGCCGCCGGAGGAGGCCGCGCTGCGCAGCCGCATGGTGCGCCTCGCGATCGTCCACACCTGCGCCGAGCAGGAGGCCACCGCCGCCGCCACGGGGGTACCCGCCGACTGGGCGCTCGTCGGCCACGCGCTCACCGACGCCGTCGCCGGCATCCTGCTGGCGCCCGGCCGGTCCCCCACCGGATCAGCCGCCGGATCGGCTCCCGGAGCAGCCGCTGGATCAGCCGGGCCGCCCTGGCCGGCCGCCGGGCCGACCGGGGCGGCCGCCGGATCAGCCGGACCG
>JBFWRR010000057.1:31428-40150 GCA_050248815.1 Pseudonocardia sp.
CGGCCGCCGGATCAGCCGGACCGTCCGGAGCAGCCACGGTGGACGCGCTGTGACCGGGGCGGGCACCGAGCACGCCGCCGGGCGCCCCGGCGCTCCCACCGACCCCGTCGCGCCCGACGCACCGCCCGGCCGGCCCGCCACGCCACCCGACGCGCCCACGGGCGCGCCGGACGCTCCGGGCACGTCGCCGACCGCACACCCGGCCGCGGCGCCCCCTGCCGCCGCCCACCCCGTCGCAGCGCCGCCGGCCACTCCGATCCCCGCACCCCCGGCCCCGTCAGCGCCTGCCCCGGCCACCCCCACCCCGCAGGCCAACTGGGTGCTGCCGATGTGCGTCCTCATCGTCGGCACCTTCATGTCGGTGCTCGACGCGAGCATCGTCAACGTCGCGATCCCGACGATGCAGACCGAGCTCGGCGCCACCGCGGAGAGCATCGCGTGGGTCGTCACCGGCTACAGCCTCGCGCTCGGCGTGGTCGTACCGCTGTCCGGCTGGCTGGGCCTGCGGCTGGGGCAGACGACGCTCTACATCGTCTGCCTGGCCGGGTTCGCGCTGGCCTCGGCGTTGTGCGGGCTCGCGTGGAGCCTCGAGAGCATCGTCGCGTTCCGCATCCTGCAGGCAGTCCCGGGCGGGATCCTGCCGGTGGTGACGCTGACGATGGTCTACCAGATCGTGCCCCGCGAACGCATCGGCGCCGCGATGGGCCTCTACGGGCTCGGCGTGATCGTCGCGCCCGCGATCGGGCCCACGCTCGGCGGCTGGCTCGTCGACCAGGTGGACTGGCGGCTGATCTTCTTCATCAACGTGCCGATCGGGATCGCGGGCGCCGCCGCCGCACTCGCCGTCTTCCCCCGGCTCCGCCCGACGAGCTGGCCGCGCCTGGACGCGTGGGGCTTCGTCACGGCGGCGTACGGCCTGTTCGCGCTGCTGCTCGCGTTCTCCAAGGGCGAGGACTGGGGCTGGACGGGCTATCGCGTGCTCATCCTGCTCGTCTCCGGCGTGCTCTCCCTCGCGCTGTTCGTCGTGATCGAACTGGAGGTCGACCACCCCCTCATAGACCTGCGGATCCTGCGGACGTGGCCGTACACGCTCTCGCTGATCCTCATCGGGATCGCGATGACGGCGCTGTTCACCGGGCTCTACTTCATCCCGCAGTACCTGCAGATCGTGCAGCACGAGACGGCGTTGGAGTCCGGGCTCACGCTGCTGCCCGCCGCGCTGGTCATGGTGGTGCTGATGCCGCTCGCGGGGCGGATCTACGACGCGATCGGGCCGCGATGGCCGGTCGTCGTGGGGCTGCTGGTCATCGCCTACGGCTCCTACCTGCTCGCCGGGATGACGACGTCGACCCCACGTGGGGACATCGAGCTGTGGATGGCGATCCGCAACTGCGGGATCGGCCTGGCGATGATGCCGATGATGACGGCCGGGGTCTCGTCGCTCACCGCGGCGCTGACGGCCTCGGGCAGCGCGATGAACAACATCGTGCAGCGCGTCGTCGGCGCGGTCTCGGTGGCGATCTTCGGGGCCCTCAACGTGGCCGCGCAGGCGCAGCTCACCAGCGACTGGAGCGGCCTGCTGCACGAGGGGGCGGACGCGCTCCCCCAGGTCGCGGCGGCGCAGGCGCACGGCGCGGCCGGGCTGCTGCCGGCCTACCAGCAGCTGGAGGCGGCTGCCGCGACCGTCACCTACGACAACGGGTTCTTCGTGAGCGCGATCCTCGCCGTGGTCGGGGCGGCGCTCGCGCTCATGCTGCGCAGCGGGAAGCCCGCGCCGTCGGGCGGGGCGGGCCCCGTGGAGGTGTGACCCCCGGGCACCCGGTCCGGTCCGGTCCGGTCGGAGCGGCCCCCCGGCCCAGCGCGGCCGGAACGCCCGCTGCCCGGCGCGGCGGACCCGTCGGATCCGACCCGCGGGCACCCGGCCGTCACGGCCGGAGCGGCCACCGGCCGGCCCGGCTCCCGGACGACGGGGCGCCCGGGAGCCGTGGGCCGGACGGCTCAGGTCTCCAGCGCTGCGTCCAGGGTGATCTCCACCCCCGTGAGCGCCTTGCTGACCGGGCAGCTCGCCTTCGCGGCCTCGGCCGCCTTGAGGAACCCGTCCGAGTCGAGCCCCTCGACCTCACCGCGCAGGGTCAGCGCGATGCCGGTCAGCCGGAACCCGCCCGCCGGGTCCGGGCCGAGGGAGACGTCCGCCTTCACCTCCAGGGCCTGCGGCGTCCCGCCCGCCTCGGCGATCAGTGCGGAGAGCTGCATCGCGAAGCACGACGAGTGCGCGGCCGCGATCAGCTCCTCGGGGCTCGTCGTGCCATCGGCGTCGTCGGCGGCCCGCTTCGGGAACGACACCTCGTAGGTTCCGACCCCCGAGCTCGTCAGCTCGACCTGGCCGGAACCGTCCTGCAGGCCCCCGGTCCACTCCGTGCGGGCAGTGCGAGTCGGCATCGCCGCTCCTTTGCGTAGTCCCGTTGCGATCGTACCCATCGAACCGCGGGAGCGATCGGTCCGCCACCCCGCCTCCCCGCTCCGACGGCCGAGAGGAACACCAGCGGGGTCCGGAGCGCCCGGAACCCCGCTCATGTTCATCTCGGCTGCTCTCCCAGCACGCGGCGCAGGTCGGCGACGATCCGCCCGGGGCGAGCGGAGCACGTCGGCGGCGGTGTAGGCGGTGTAGCGGTAGACCCGCCGGCCCAGGTCGACCAGCCGGGTGTGCCGGGCGATGTCGCTGCGCACCCGGGCCGGGTCCAGGTGCACCCCACCGTCGAACTCGGCACCGACCCGCGCCCGCGGCCACGCGAGATCCAGCCAGTACCCCGTCCGGGCGACGACGTCCTGCACCACCCACTGCACCTGCGGCCGCGGCAGCCCGCCCGCGACGACCACGAGCCGCATCCTGGTCTCCATCGGCGATCCGGCGAACCGCTCGGCCCGGCACAGCACCTCCGCGAGCCGCGCGACGCCGCGCCGACCCCGGTAGCGGGCGCCGAAGTTCAGCAGCAGGTCCGGGTGGAACCGGTGCTCGTTCGCCGGCCGGTCGACCGCGACGACGGCCTCGTCGGGATCGAGACGGCACGCGAGATCGAACGCCGTCCGCAGGGACGTCGTCACCGCCACGCCGTCGAGCCGCGTGACCTCCCCCGGATGCAGCCGGTCGCCGTGCACGCGCAACCCCGGACGGCGCCGCTGCCCGCCGCCCGGCACCGTCACCTGCGCGGGCACGCCGCGAGGCGGGGCGCGGTCCGCGCCGAGGACGATCGCCGTGCAGTACCCCGGAGCACCCCACGCCCCTCGACGAGCCGGTACGCGGCGAGCGAGCGCAGCGGCAGGTCGAGGGTGGCGTCGGCGCGGACGTACACGATCCGGGAAGGTCCTGCGGAAGGCAGGGCCACGCAGCCGGTCCGCGGTGACGAGGCCCGCCGCCACCGCCACCGAACCGCGGAACGCGACGGGCCGACCGGGCACGGTCCTGGGCTGCACGGGTGGATCATGACCGCCACGGTGGCCCGTCCGTGGCGGTTCGGGAGAACTCGACGGCCGCTACCGCGGCGCGACCGCACCCGGCAGGTGGTTGCCGTCGATCCCGAGCGCGCGCATCTTGCGGTAGAGGGTGGAGCGCGCGATGCCGAGCCGCTCGGCCGCGGCCAGCTTGTTCCCGCCGGTCTCGGCCAGCGCCTCCAGCACGGCGTCGCGCTCGGCGCGCCGCAGCGACGAGCTTCCGCTGCGGTCGCCGGCGGAGCGGTACTCGGCCGGCAGGTGCTCGTGGCCGATGTCGGAGCCCATGCTGCGCAGCGCGGCCGTGGCGAGCACCGCCTCGAGCTCGCGCACGTTGCCGGGCCAGTCCAGGCCGGTGAGCGTGCGCAGGGTCGCGGGCCGCAGCCGCGGCACCGGCCGGTGGCGGGAACGCGCGGCGATCAGCAGCGGCGCGAGATCGGCGATGTCCGCGCTGCGGTAGCGCAACGGCGGGACCGTGATCGACGTCGGGAAGTGGTCGAGGATCCGCGATGCCGGGCCGTCGCCGCCGCGGGTGCGGGCCGTCGCGACCACCCGGGTCGGCGGGGCCGCGTCCACGATGCTCTCGACGCGCGCCGCCAGCGTGGGGACGAGCTGGTCGAGGTGGCGCAGCACCACCGCGCCGCGCGCGAGCGCCGCGGTGAGCGCGACGCTCCAGGCGCGGGGGTCGTCCTGGGCCAGAAGCGCGTCGAGCACCACCGGTGTCGGCCCTCCCCGGCCCACGCGCGCGCAGTGGACGTGCATCGCGACGTGCAGCTTCCCGCTGCCGGCCTCCCCGCACACGAGCAGCGGGCCCGGGGCGTGCACGGCGGCGGCGACGTCGGCCCGCATCCGCTCGGCGGCCACACTGCGGCCGGGCAACGCGGCGGCGTCGTCCACCCCGGCGCACCGCTCGCCCGCCTGCCCGCGGGGCGTGCTCAGCCGCCGCGCCGGGCGGGACTCGCGCGGGCGCAACTCGACGAGCACGCCCGCCATCGCGCCGGGCTCGCCCACCCGCGTCGCGCGGGCCTGCACGACGACCTCGCGGGCGAGGCGGATCTCACTCACGCACTCGTCGCGGGTGCCGAGCATGCGGCACGCCCAGTCCCAGAGCATCGCCTGGTCCGATGTGTCGAGCAGGGACGACGCCGCCGTGTTCGCGATGACGACGTCCTCGTTGAGCGACAGGACGGCAGCCGAGGGGCCGCGGCCCGCGCGCAGGAACCGTTCCAGGAGCATCTGCTCGCGCCGCGAGGCGTCGGCGTAGATCCGCGACTCGATCTCGCGCACCGCCGCCAGCACCAGCGGCTTGAGCAGCTCATGGGAGTCGGCGACCCGGCAGGTCACGTCGAGCACACCCTCGACGGCACCGGTGACCGGGTGGCGCACCGGCGAACCGATGCAGGTGAACTCCTGCAGGTTGTCCCGGAAGTGCTCCGATCCGGACACCACGAACGGCCTGCGCTCCTCCAGGGCGCTGCCGATGCCGTTGGTACCCGCGAACTCCTCGGCGTAGAGGAAACCCGGGGAGACCAGGGCCCGGTCCAGGGCGGCGCCCAGCGCGCGACCGTCCGCCCGGCGGTCGATGATGCGCGCCTCGGAGTCGGCCAGGAGGATCGAGACCGAGCCACCGCCGAGCTGGGCTGCGAGCCGGTCGACGACGGGCCCGGCCGCCCGCAGCAGCCGCTGCGGACGCTCCACCTCCGCGTGGTAGGGCAGATCCTCGCTGGTGGGCGCGATGCCGACGACCTGGCACCGGCGCCACGACGAGAGGATCTCGGTACGGAACGCCCGGGACCGCTGGTCGTCGATGCCCGGGTCGATGCCGGGGTCGATGCCCGGGCCGGTGTCGAGGATCCGCTCGCGCGCCTCGCGCAACGACTGTCTCGCGCTCGACGCCACGGCCGCCTCCTCATCCTCGACGAGGCCAGGTGTTCATCCTCGACGAGGCCAGGTGTCCCATGGTAGGCGCGCCTGTGCCGCCGACTGTCCGAAAACGCGACACCGTCCGCGCTGTCGCGAACTCGGACAGTGAATGTGCTCACCGCCCGCCCACACTTCCCGCCGCCCCGCAGGGAAGGAGCGAGCATGACCACCACCGAGACCGAGCTCGACGTCCTCGTCGTCGGAGCCGGCTTCGCCGGGATCTACCAGCTGGACCGGCTGCGCGACCTCGGACATTCCGTCCAGGTCTTCGAGGCCGGGTCCGGCCTCGGCGGGATCTGGCACTGGAACTGTTACCCCGGCGCCCGCGTCGACACCGAGGGCCCGCTGTACCAGTTCTCGTACAAGGACCTGTGGCGGGACTGGGAGTTCTCGCAGCTCTACCCGGGCTGGCGGGAGATGCGCGAGTACTTCGCCTACGTCGACCGCAGGCTCGACATCTCGAAGGACGTCCGGTTCGGCACGCGGGTCGAGTCGGCCGAGTTCGATGCCCCCCGCAACCAGTGGGTCGTCCGCGCCTCCGACGGCTCGACGACCCGGGCGCGGTACCTGGTTCCCTGCCTCGGATTCGCGTCCAAGCCCTACGTCCCGCCGCTGCCCGGGCTCGAGACGTTCCGCGGGCAGTGCCACCACACCGGGCTGTGGCCCCAGGAGGGCGTCGAGCTCGCCGGCAGGCGCGTCGCCGTCATCGGGACGGGCGCGAGCGGTGTGCAGGTCGTCCAGGAGGCGGCGGGCGAGGCCGCCGAGGTCGTGGTGTTCCAGCGCACGCCCAACCTCGCGATGCCGATGGGCCAGCGCACCCTCACCGACGCGGACTGGGTCGAGATCAAGGAGGGCCTGCCCGCGCGGTTCGCCAGCCGCGCCGAGACGTTCGCCGGGTTCGACTTCGACTTCATCCCGGTCAACGCGGTGGACCTGAGCGACGAGGAGCGCACCGCCGGCTACGAGAAGCTGTGGGCAGCGGGCGGCTTCCGGTTCTGGCTGGCGGTCTACCAGGACACGCTGTTCGACCGGCGCGCCAACGACTACGCCTACGCCTTCTGGCGCGACAAGGTGCGCGCCCGCATCACCGACCCGCGCCTCGCCGAGAGGCTCGCGCCCACCGACCCGATCCACCCGTTCGGCGTGAAGCGCCCGTCGCTGGAGCAGAACTACTACGACGTGTTCAACCAGGACAACGTCGATCTCGTCGACCTGCGCGAGACCCCGGTCGAGGCGGTCACCGAGCGCGGCATCCGCACCGCCGACGGCACCGAGCGGGAGTTCGACGTCATCGCGCTCGCCACCGGCTTCGACTCGGTCTCCGGCGGGCTGACCCGGATGGACCTGCGCGGCGCCGACGGCACCCTGCTGCGCGACAAATGGGCCGACGGGGTGTCCGCGCACCTGGGCATCGCCACGTCCGGCTTCCCGAACATGCTCTTCCTCTACGGCCCGCAGAGCCCCTCGGGGTTCTGCAACGGGCCCACCTGCGCCGAGATCCAGGGCGAGATGGTCGTCGAGACCCTCGACCACCTGCTGCACCGCGGCGGGCCCCGCTTCGAGGCCGCAGCCGAGGCCGACGAGGCGTGGAGTGCGCACGTCGCCGAGCTGGTCGCGCCGACGCTGTTCCCCCTGGCGAAGTCCTGGTACATGGGCGCGAACATCCCGGGCAAGGCGATCCAGAGCCTCAACTACCCCGGCGGGCTGCCGCTCTACCGGCAGAAGTACGCCGAGTGTCGCGACAGCGGCTACGCGGGCTTCCGGATCACCGACACGGCCGCGATGGCCGGGAGCACCCGGTGATCGCGGCGCTGCGCGCCGGCCCGCGGGAGGTCATCCGCTAGGTTCGACGGCGTGCCAGAACCCGGGCCGGGCGCGGCCGCCGCGAGCACAGTGATCCGCACGGCCGAGGAGCTCGCGGCCCTCTACCCCGCCCCGCACCCGCTCGTCGCGGGCAAGAAGATGGCCGCCCTCGACCCCGGCGTGCAGGCGGTGATCGGGATGTCCCCGCTGGTCATGCTCGCCACAACCGGCCGCGACGGGGTGCCCACCGTGTCACCGCGCGGCGGGCACCCCGGCTTCGTGCGGGTGCTGGACGCGCACCGGCTGGCGCTGCCGGACCTGCCCGGCAACCGGCTGATCGACTCGATGCGCCATCTCGTCGAGAACCCGCACGCCGGGCTGCTGTTCCTCGTCCCCGGCCACGAGACGCTGCTGCGGGTCGAGGGCCGGGCCGAGATCGTCACCGACCCGGAGCTGACCGCCGGGCTCGCCGGCCCGGACGGCCGCGTGCCGGCCGCGGCGGTGGTCGTCACCGTCGAGACGCTGTTCCTGCACTGCGGCGCCTCGCTGCGGCGCTCGGGGGTCTGGGACCCGGCCTCGTGGGGCACCGACGCGGACGCCCTCGACGCGGCCGAGCGGGCGCACTGGGCGCACGTCAAGGCCGTGCGGACGGGCGAGGCCGTCAGCCCACCAGGTCCCGGAACTGCGCCGCGGTCATGACGTGGGCGGTGGAGAAGGCGAGGATCGCGAGCGTCGCGCGGTGCACCTCGTCGGCGGCGAGCGCGCCGTGGCCCAGGTCGGGGTAGTCGAACGTGCCGGTGGCGTCGGAGAGGAACGCGACGCGGTAGTTGTGGAACATCGCGTCGCGCGCCGTCGCGTGGCAGCAGTTCTCCGTCGTCGTCCCGGTGACGACCACGGTGTCCACGCCCCACTCGCGCAGCATCAGGTCCAGGTCGGTGGCGAAGAACCCGCTGTAGCGGTGCTTCTTCACGACGTGCTCGCCCGGCTTCGGAGCGAGCGCCGGGTAGATCTCCACCCCCTCGGTGCCGTCGACCAGGGCGGCGCGGTCCGCGATCGGCGGGTACAGGTCGTCGTACATGCCCATGTCCGAGCCGTCCGGGCGGTGGACGTGGGCGGTGTAGACGACCTTCATCCCGTGCGAGCGGGCGAAGTCGAGGGTCTGCGCCAGTTCCTCGACCATCGCGTTGGCCTGTTTCGACTGCAGCGCCGCGCCGTCGGCGACGAAGTCGTTCTGCATGTCGACGACGATCACGGCGGTGCGGGCGGGATCGATGCGGTCGATGGTGTACGGCATGGTGTCCTCCGGGCCCGGGCGGTGCTGGCCGGGACGAGTCTCGTGACCCCGCCCACCCGCAGGACAGGACCAAACGTGTCACATCCGGACGGACGCCCGTTTCGAGAACGAAACGGATCATGCGCCCGCCCGGTGTGACCGCCGGTCGCGCGGGATCAGGTGAAGACGGTCGTGAACCGCTCGTTCAGCTCGCGCTGGACGTAGAAGATGCCCTTG
>JBFWRR010000058.1:0-37980 GCA_050248815.1 Pseudonocardia sp.
TCAGAAAGGGGGACCTCATGGTGACCGACGACGCGACAGCAGCGCCCGGGCAACCCCCGGCCGGCGCGGACGAGCTCCTGGCCCGGCTGCAACCGCGCACCTGGGATTCGGCCGCGGCCACGGCCTTCGAGGCGGCGCAGGAGGCGATCGGCCACGTCATCGCCTGCTGCTCCTCGCTCATCGACGCCGCGGAGCGGGCCGCCGATCCCGACCACGCGCAGATCCAGACCTGGCGCGCCGAGCGGGCGGCATGTGCCGAGGAACGCCGCGCGCTGCGCACCTACGACCGTGACGGCGTCGCCGCGGCCCGGGAGTCCTACGCCGCGCGGCTCACGGTGCTCGAGTCCGAACCACGCGGCCGCCGGTGAACGGTCGCGACGACACCGCACCGGCGCCGGAGCCGGTGGGAGCACCCCGAAGCCATCGTCCGGTCCGAGGCCGCGCGGCGGTGCCGGGCGGAAGCCGTGCAGGACGGGATCGGCAGCACGGAGGAGCTGCGGCCTCACCCGCCCGCCGCTGCGGGGAGCGGTGAACGAGTGAGGCCGTCCCGCGTTCGCGGACCGGGCGTCCTCGTCGAGGTGGGGCTGTACCCCCTTTAGGGCACAAGTAAACCGTCAGGCGCACCGCTGGTCGGGTGACGTTGATGGTGATCTGACTACCCTCCGTGAGACATGCGCTAGCGTCTGCCCCCGGCACGGGCGGACCACCCCAGGGGCGGGACCACCCACGGACGGAACGGAAGCTCCCCGAGATCCCGGATCGCTCGACCGCTCCCCGCCGAGGACGGCTCCGAGAACCGCCTCGTGCCGCAGATGCTCCTGCCGCGTCCGTCGGGGAGCCAGCAGTGGGGTCCAGCAGCGGGCCCCGTCCCGTCGGCGCCGACCGGCGAGCCGACCGGTCACGGATGGAGCTCGGAGGAGTCGTGATGCGAAACGACGACGATCGCGGGGGTGTCGCCTCCGACGAGGCGATCCTGCATCGCCTGGGCTATGCGCAGGTGCTCTACCGGGAGATGGGCGGCTTCTCCAACTTCGCGATCTCCTTCACGATCATCTCGATCCTGGCCGGCTGCCTGACGTCGTACTACATCGCCTTCAACTACGGCGGCCCGGTGGTCATCACCTGGGGCTGGCTGCTCGTGGGGGCCTTCTCGATCCTGGTCGCGATGGCGATGGGGGAGATCGCGTCGTCGATGCCCACCGCGGGCGCCCTGTACTTCTGGTCCTCGAAGCTCGGTGGTGCCGCGTGGGGCTGGTTCACCGGCTGGTTCAACCTCGTCGGGCAGATCTCGGTGACCGCAGCCATCGACTACGGCGCCGCGACCTTCACGACGGCTCTGCTGAACCTGTGGTTCCCCACCCTCTTCGACACCGAGACCTCGACGATCTTCATCGTCTTCACGGTCATCGTGGCGCTGCACATCGCGCTCAACCTGCTCAGCATCGACGTGCTCGCCCTGCTCAACACGGTCTCGGCCTGGTGGCACATGGTGGGCGTCGCCCTCATCGTGGTCGTTCTCACCGTCGTGCCCGACCACCAGTCCGCCGAGTTCGTGTTCACCCAGACCATCGACAACTCGGGGTTCAGCGGCGTGGGCTTCGCGTTCGTCTTCATGCTCGGCCTGATCATGGCGGCGTACACCATCACCGGCTACGACGCGTCCGCACACATGAGCGAGGAGACGCGGCACGCGTCCCGGGCGGCGGCCGTCGGCATGGTCATGTCCGTGGTCATGTCGGTCTTCTTCGGGTTCATCCTGCTCGTCGCCATCACCTTCGCCGTGCCCGACGTGCAGGGCACCGCCGACGCGGGCGCGAACGCCGTGGTCTACATCTGGGCCGAGTCGATGAACGACGCCTGGGCCGAGTTCCTGCTGCTGGTCGCCGTCGTCGCGCAGTTCTTCTGCGGCACGGCCTCGGTCACCTCGGCCTCGCGGATGCTGTTCGCCTTCTCCCGGGACCGGGCCGTGCCCTTCTCGCCGGTCTGGCGGCGGGTCGCCCGCAACCGGGTGCCGGTGCACGCGGTGCTGGCGATCGGTGCGGCCGCCTGGCTGATCATGGTCCCGAGCCTGTTCAGCCTCGTGGCCTACCTGGTGGCCACCTCGATCGCGGTGATCGGCCTGAACATCGCCTTCGCGCTGCCGATCATCCTGCGGATCCGCGCGGCACACCGCTTCGAGGCGGGCGCATGGAGCCTGGGCAGGCACTATCGGTGGATCTCCCCGCTCGCGGTGGTCTGGATCGGGTTCATCTGCCTCGTCGGCGTCCTGCCGGTGTCCCCGAACGGGGTGCCGTGGGCCGCGGAGTTCGACTGGGAGGTCGTGAACTTCTCGCCGATCACGGTCGTCGGGGCGCTGGTCCTGTTCGGCGGCTGGTACCTGGTGTCGGCCCGGAAGTGGTTCACCGGCCCGGTCCGGGAGGCGGGCAGCGACGTCGAACTCGCCAGGATCGAACGTGAGCTGACCGGATCATGACGGCCGGGTCCCGGCCATGACCTCTGCCCCGTCCCACCCCTCCGAGGCGCCCATGCCACCGCAGATCCCGCACGACGACGTCCGGATACCCCGGCAGCGGCCACCCGCGGAGGACGATGGCCCGCCGCAGGTGCGGGAGGCGGAGCGGGCCAACGCGGCGGGGGCCGAACTGCTCCACGAGGGCGACGCCCCGGCGGCCGTCCGGATGTTCGACCAGGCCCTGAAGACCTGCGTGGACGTCCTCGGCGGCGACCACCCCGACACCCTGCGGGCCGCGGGCAACCTCGCGGTCGCCCGCTTCCTCGCGGGCGACGGCCGCAGGGGGCTGCGGGAGCTCGCCGCGGCCGTCGCGGCCCGGGAGAAGGTGTACGGGCCGGACCATCCCGAGACGCTGAACGCGCGCAGCGCCGAGGCCGTCGCCCATCGGCTGGCGGGTGACGCGGACGCGGCGCTCGCGCTCGCCAAGGACGTCGTCGTCCGGCGCAGCCGGACCCTGGGCGCGGTCCACGAGGACACGCTGACCTCGCGGATCGGGCTCGCCGCCGCCCTCGCCGTCGCGGGCGACGCCGCGGCCGCGCACCGGATCGTCTCCGCGACGCTCACCGCCGCCGCAGAGGCCCTCGGGCCGGACCACCCGCGCTACCTGGCGCTGATCGAGTACGGCGAGTCGGCCGGGCTGATCCGCCTGACGACCTGAGCGCCAGGGCGGGGCCGGCGTCGAACCCGGGACGGCGCCCGGGGGATCGTCAGCCCGTGGTCCACGGCTTCGGCTCGGCGGCGGCCCCGAAGTAGTCGCC
This sequence comes from Pseudonocardia sp., assembly GCA_050248815.1. Lineage (GTDB taxonomy): Bacteria > Actinomycetota > Actinomycetes > Mycobacteriales > Pseudonocardiaceae > Pseudonocardia. Next base: position 3,271 of record JBFWRR010000058.1, read on the forward strand.
GCCCTTGCGGCGCACGTCGTCGGTGCCCCAGGAGCGGCGGTGCGGCACCGGCATCATGCGCGGGATGTGCTTGCGGCAGTGCACGTAGGCTTCCTCGACCTCGACGACGACCCACCGCTCGGGCGTGCGTCCGGGGGACGCGGGTATCGGCAGGTCGGGGTGCAGGGCGCGCAACTCCACGTCCTCCACGATCCGGGCAGGCCCGTTGACGTGCAGGCCGATGAGGTCGCGGACGAAGTCGATCATGAGCAGGCCGACGTGCGGATTCTCGCTGATGTTGCCCAGGCTCGCGTGGACCCCGTTGCCGCGGTACTCGGGGTAGGCGAGATGACGCTCGTCGAGGACGTGGACGAACCCCGCCGGTCCGGCGCGCAGGCTGGCGTCGCATTCGCCGTTGCCGTCGGCGCTCGCCACGAACACCATCTCCATGCGACCGACGAACTCCATCATGGACGGGAGCAGACGGTCGCGGACCTGGTCGGTGTAGAAGCGATCGGCGCGTTCCGTCGTGCCGTACGCGCACTGGAGGATGTGCTCCCCGGCCGAGCCCGGCCGGTGGGTGCGGGTTCCGGTCAGGGAGTCGTCGAGAGTCACGGACGCCAACCGTGGCGAACTGAACTCGGAAAGTCACCGCTCGTCGCTCACCGACACCCGCTTGGCGCAACAGTATCCATCGGGTCGGCCAGTAGTCGACCCGTCCGGGCGATCCGGCGCCGTCCGTCGTTCGGCACACGCGTATCGGGCAGGTTCGATGGTATGGGATCGCCCTCGTCGGGCGCCGTGCGGGGGCCCCGCGGACACCCGGGACCGGTCAGCCCGCTCCGCGGGCCCGGCCCGCCTCCTCGCGGATCCGCCGGACGAACGCCCCCGCCTGGTCCATCGCCTCGGAGGCCTCCGGCAGGAACGACCAGAACACGTGGAAGTCGTGGGTCGTCACCGGGTACAGCTCGAACTGCACGTCCACGCCGTGGGCCCGCGCGTGCTCGACGATGCGCTGCGCGTCCCGGCCCAGGACGTCGCCGGTCCCGGCCTGTACGAGCATCGGCGGGTAGCCGCTGAGATCCGCCCGCAGGGCGTTGACGAGCTCGTCCTGCGGCGAGGTCTCGCCCAGGTACGCCGCGGCGAACGCGCGCAGCTGCGTCATCCCGACCGCCGGCTGCGGTTCGGTGGGCAGGTCGATGTCCTCCTCGTAGGACAGGTCGATGCCGGGGCAGAGCAGCATCGTCGCACCGGGTGCCGGCAGGCCCTGCCGCACCAGGGACGTCACCAGCGACAGGACGAGCCCGCCGCCCGCCGAGTCCCCCGCCACGACGATCTCGTCCGGCGGGACCCCGGCGTCGAGCATCCACACGTAGGCGCGCAGGACGTCCTCGAGCGCGGCGGGGAACGGGTGCTCGGGGGCGAGGCGGTAGTCCGGCACCACCACACACGCGTCCGCGGTGGCAGCCAGCGCCCCGGCGAGATGGCGGTAGCCGAACGCCGACCCCATGACGAAGCCGCCGCCGTGCAGCAGCAGCAGCGACGGGGTGAGCTCGGCCCGGGGCGCGAGGAGCAGGCACGGCACGCCGCCCGCGATCACCGGGCGCGTCGTGATCCCGTCGGGCGGGGCGAAGCGGCCGTGCAGCTGCTCGCCCGCGTCGCGCAGCCTCTGCAGGTCCGGACCCGCGGCCGTCAGGTCGTTGATCGGCTCCCACGCCGCGGCGAGGCGCCGTTCGAGGTCGCCGCCGACCGAGCGCGTGGAGTGCACCGCGTCGTCGAGATCGGCCAGGAGCCGACGTGTCCGTTCGAGCAGGGCGTCCCCGGCGAGGGTGAGCTCGACGCGGTGGGTGGTGCGGCGCAGCAGGTCGCAGCCGACGAGCCGTTCCAGCGCCCGGATCTGGCGGGACAGCGCCGGCTGCGACAGGTAGAGCCGCGCCGCGGCGCGTCCGAAGTTGAGCTCCTCCGCCACCGCCACGAAGGCCCGCAGGTGGCGCAGCTCGATGGCGTCCGGTGCGGGGGGCAGCACGAGCACCCGGCCGCGGGCGCCGTCGTCGTCGGGGGTGCGCGTCATGGCGACCATCATCGCGGGCCGGGCGCCGCGATGGTGATGCGTTGCGTGCACGACCGCCATGCATGATCGGTCTTTCCCTTCCCGCCCCCGCCCGCGCGACGGTCGGTGCATGCCCTACGAGCCCTCACCCGGTGCCGACATCCGACTGCGCCCGCCCGCGCCGCGAGCCCGGTTGCACCGGCCGCCTGCGGGCACCCCGGGGCACCGGGGGCCGCGGCAGGGCGGCCCTGCTCCGATCCCACGCGGCCTCGTCGTCCTGCTCGTGGCCCGGGAGGACACCGCCCTCGCCGCCGCCCTCTCGCACGCGCTGGCCGCCGCCGTCCTCGCGGTGCCGGCCGCGCACGTCGCCGAGGCGTACGCGGCGCTCGCCTGGGCCGCCGACCACGCCGCCGAGCTCGGCGCCGACCCGGCACGGGTGGCGGTCGTCGGGCTCGGCGACGGGGTGTGTGCGACCCGCGTGGCGGAGCTCGCGGCGCGCGAGGGCTGGCCCCCGTTGCGCGCGGTCGTGACGGTGGGCCCGGGTGAGGACGCGGTGGCGGTGGTGGCCGCGGCGTTCGCGGGCGGGGTGACCCGGTGACCGGCCCGGCGGCGCTGCTCGACGAGCGGGCCTTCACCGCCCTGGTCGGGGCGCACCGCCGCGCCCTCTACCGGCACTGCCTGCGGATGCTGCGCTCCCCGGAGCGGGCCGAGGACGCCGTCCAGGAGACGCTGCTGCGGGCCTGGCGGGCGCGCGACGGCTTCGGAGGACGGGCGAGCCCCCGGACGTGGCTCTACCGGATCGCCACCCACACCTGTCTCGACGAGCTGCGCCGCGACCGGCCCGTCGTCACCCTCGACGAGGACGCCGCGCTGCCCGCGCCGCCCGACCAGGAGCCGGACGCGGTCGCGGAGGCCGGCGAGGCGCTCGCGACGGCCCTCGGTGGGGTCATGCGGGTGTTGCCGGGACGCCAGCGGGCCGTGCTCGTCCTGCGCGGCATCCTCGACGTCCCCGCCGCCGAGACGGCCCGGCTGCTCGACACGACCCCGGCGGCCGTGAACAGCGCGCTGCAGCGGGCGCGGACCCGGCTCGCGCACGCCCGGCCGGTGCCCGCCGGGCGGGATCCCGCCCCGGACTACGCGGGTGCGCTGCGCCGCGACGACGTCGCGCGTGTGATCGCGCTCGCCCGGGCGGACGCGGCCGTCGCGGCGTGACCGGCGCCGCCGCGCGATGGTGTGAACAACGATGGTGTGAACAATGGGGCGATGCCCGGCACGCAGCACGATCTCGTCGTCTACGGGGCCACCGGCTTCGTCGGTGCCCTGACCGCGCAGTACCTCGCCGCCCACGCCCCGTCGCAGGCGCGGATCGCGCTCGGCGGCCGGTCGAAGGAGAAGCTGGAGGCGTTGCGGGCGCGCCTGCCCGGAGCCGCCGCCGACTGGCCGCTGGTCGTCGCGGACAGCACCGATCTCGCGGCGCTCGCCGAGCTCGCCGGGTCGACGAGCGCGGTGGTGACGACCGTCGGCCCGTACGGCCGCTACGGGATGGCGCTGGTGGAGGCGTGCGCGGCGGCGGGCACCCACTACGCCGACCTCACCGGCGAGGTGCTGTTCGTCCGCGACGCCATCGACCGCTGCGACGTCGCGGCCCGCGCGAGCGGCGCCCGGATCGTGCACTCCTGCGGCTACGACTCGATCCCCTCCGATCTCGGGGTGCTGATGCTGCACCGGCGCGCACTCGCCGACGGCGCGGGCGGGCTGCGCGACGTCCAGCTGGTCGCGACGGCGCGCGGCGGCCTGAGCGGCGGCACGATCGACTCGATGCGCGCCCAGATGGAGGAGCTCCACCGCGATCCGCGCAAGCGCCGCGTCGCCGGTGATCCGCACGCACTCAGCCCGGACCGTGCGGCCGAGCCCGCGCCGACGCAGCCGCGCGACATGGTCGCGCCCTCGCGCACCCCGGACGGGCGCTGGACGGCCACGTTCATCATGGCCCCGTACAACACCCGGATCGTGCGCCGCAGCAACGCGCTGCAGGACTGGGCGTACGGGCGGTCGCTGCGCTACGGCGAGGTGATGGGGACCGGTCGTGGGCCGCTCGGCGCCGCCACCGCCGTCGGCGTGACGGCCGGGCTCGCCGGGTTCTTCGCGGCGTTCTCGCAGCCGCGGATCCGCCCGCTCCTGGACCGCGTGCTGCCCGCCCCCGGCGCCGGCCCCAGCGCCGAGGCCCGGGCCAAGGGCTGGTTCCGCTCGGTGCTCGACGCGACGACCGAGAGCGGCCGCCGCTACCGCGCCACGGTGGCCGGTCCGGGTGATCCCGGATACGCGGCCACCGCCGTGATGCTGGGGGAGAGCGGCCTCGCCCTGGCCTGCGACGAGCTCCCGGACCGCGCGGGCTCGCTCACACCGGCCACCGGGATCGGGGACGTCCTGATCGAGCGGCTGCGGGCCGCGGGGCATACCTACGAGGTGACCGAGCTGGCGTGAGGGGCTCTGGGAGCGCCCGCGCCGGCGGGCGCGGATCGCCTCCGCGTTCGGCACGCCGACGCCCCCTCGTCAGGCACCGCGTCGGGCAGCGTGCACACCGCCGCGTTGCCGTGCAGGCGGCGGGGCGTGTGCACGGCAACCCGACGGTGTGCCCGGTGCATCAGGGTGTGCACGGTGGCCCCGGGCGCAGCGGTACCGGCCCAGCGCGAGGTCGGCCGACCGGGATCTCCGACACGTGCGCCGACACGATCCGCCAGCCTTCGGCGAACCGCACCCACACCTGGGTCTGGCGACCCTCGGCGAGCCCGTCCGGGTAGCCGAACAGCGTGGTGACCACGGCGGTGCGGTCGTCGACGGCAAGGACCTGCGTCTCCCGCAGCTCCCGGCCCGGCGGGACCGACGGATGCGCGCGGCGCCAGGCCGCGATCTCGTCGGCGCCGTGCTGGCGGTCCGCCACGCCGTAGCGCACGCAACGGGGGTCGTCCCAGAACAGCTCGGTCAGGACGGCCACGTCGCCGTCGGCCAGGGCCTTCTCGTAGGCGTCGAACACCGCCCGGACGTCCTCGACGACGTCCGGGCGGTCCAGCTCGACGGGTGCTCGCGTTCTCACCCGGTCCTCATGCCGTCGCCGGACGGCCGTCCACCGAGGGCGCGACGGCGACCGGCTTGCTCTCCTCGGTCGTCTGCGACGGCGCTGCCGGCGCGTCCGGCACGAGGTCCGCGGCGACCGGTTCCGGTTCCTCGGCGGGCTCGGGCTCGCCGCGGCGGGTGAACCCGAACGCGAGCAGGATCAGCCCGCCGAAGGCGTAGCCCAGCGCCACCTGCCCGCCGACGTTCCAGCCGACCTGCTCGGCGTGGATGAGCCCGACGAAGCTCAGCGCTGCACCGACGAACGAGTAGACCGCCGCGGCGAGGAAGCGCCTGTCGATGATGAACGCCACGATCGCACCCAGCACCATGCCGGCGAGGACCGCGCCGCCGCCGAGCAGCACCATCCCGTGGTAGACGAGGCCGTTGTTCGCGAAGCCCTCCTCGCCGACCTGCGCCGGGGTGCTCCCGGCGGCGAGCACGGAGTTCGTCATGAGCCCCGAGGCCCACGAGGCGATGTTCGGGATGATCGCGAAGACCACCGCGACGGCATGCGCCTTCGGCACCTCCTGGAAGGCCTGCGCGCCGATCAAGAGGCCGATGTAGAGCAGGATCGGCACGATGGCCGGCAGCGGCAGCAGGGCTCCGAGCAGCGAGAACATGCCGAGGAAGCACATGATCGCGATGAAGACGCCGGACGCGAGCGAGTAGGTCGTCCGGCCACCGGCCGCCTTCCAGCCGGGGTGGCCGATGTAGACCGCGGGCGGGAACGGGCTACCCAGCGCCGAGCCGACGATGGCACCGACGCCGTCCGCGCCGAGCACGGCGCGCATGTTGTACTCGTCGCCCGCCGCGGCCGCGCTCTCGATGTTGGCCATGCCCTCGGTGAAGTTGTAGATGCCGAGCGGGATGGCGGTGGCGAGCAGCGGGCCGATGTTGGACAGGCCGTCGACGAGCCGTCCGACGTCCATGGTCGGCAGTGAGATCGCGACGTCGCCGGCGGCCTGCACCACGTCGGGCACGGACATGTAGCCGCCGATCCAGCCGATGGCCGTGCCGACGAGCAGCGCCGCGAGGCCGACGGGGATGTTGCCCGGCAGCTTGAGCCCGGTGAAGAAGCCGATGAGGATGATCACCATCACGGGGAAGGCGATCCACAGTGCCTCCCACATCTGGGCGGCCGGGCGCATCGAGATGAACGCGATCGAGATGCCCGCGAGCGTGCCGAGCAGGGCCGCCTGCGGGGTGTAGCGGCGGATGTACGGGCCGACGAACGCGCCGATCAGCACGATGACGCCGATGATGAACGACCAGGCGAGCCCCGCCGTCCAGGCCAGCAGCGGGTTTCCGGTCGTGAGCGCGATCGGCAGCATGATCACGAAGACGACGATGAACATGTGCGGCACGGACGGCCCGTAGGGCATCGCGCAGACGTCGGTGCGGCCCTCGCGGCGGGCGAGTCGGCGGGCGAGGTAGGTGTAGTAGACGTTGCCGATCAGCAGTTGGATGCCCAGCGCCGGCAGGATCACCCCGAACACCTCGGTGCCGGGGATCTTCACCACCCCGATGCAGAGCCCGGAGAGCACCAGCACGTTGACCAAGGTGTTGAACCCCAGGCCGAAGAACGCGTTGGTGTCGCCGCCCACCCACCAGGGGAGCGTGAACTCGGTCTCCTTCGCGGGTGTGCTCACGACGTGACCTCCTGAAGGGTGAGCGCGGACAGGAATTCCTCACTCGGGGCGACCCAGCCGAAGATCCCGCCCTGCGCGGCGATCATGGCCAGGCCGACGCGCTGGAACTCGGGGAAGTAGGAGCCGACGCAGTCCGCGAGCACGAGGCACTCGTAGCCGCGGTCGTTGGCCTCCCGGACGGTGGTGTGCACGCACACCTCGGTGGTCACGCCGGTGACGACGAGGCTCGTGATGCCGCGCGCGGCCAGCTCCTCGCCGAGGCTCGTGCCGTGGAACGAGCCCTTCCCGGGCTTGTCGATCACCAGCTCGCCGGGCGCGGGAGCCAGGTCGTCGATGATGTCGTGGCCGTACTCGCCGCGGACGAGGATGCGGCCCTTGGGGCCGGGTGCCCCGATGCGCAGGGTGGGCTCCCCGCGGTTCAGCTTGGCGGGCGGGCAGTCCGACAGGTCCGGGACGTGGCCCTCCCGGGTGTGGATGACGGTCATGCCCGCCTCACGCGCCGCGGTGAGGACCTTCTGCAACGGCGGGACGACGCTCTGCAGCAGCGACACGTCGTTGCCGAGCGTCTCGCCGAAGCCGCCGGGCTCGACGAAGTCGCGCTGCATGTCGATGATCACCAGCGCGGTGGCGGCCAGGTCGAACGTGAACGGGTACGGCTGTGCGGGAACGGTCGTCACGGGGTCTCCTCCTTCGCGGTGGCGGCGATGACGGCCCTCGAGGTGGCCACGCAGCCGAAGACCCCGCCCTGCATGGTCACCATGTGCAGGGCGGCGTCGTGGTTGGCCGGGTCGGTGGCGCCGGTGCAGTCGGCGAGGATCAGGCACTCGTAGCCGCGGTCGTTCGCCTCGCGCATGGTGGTGTGCACGCAGACGTCGGTGGTGATCCCGGTGAGGATGATGTGCGTGATCGCGCGGGTGCGGAGCACGAGATCGAGATTGGTGGCGTAGAAGGCGCCCTTGCCGGGCTTGTCGACGAGCACCTCGCCGGGGATCGGCGCCACCTCGGGGACGATCTCCCAGCCGGGCTCGCCCCGGACGAGGATCCGCCCGGCCGGGCCCACCGAGCCGATCTCGGCGCCGATCCGGGCCGAGCGCCAGCGCTTGTTGGCGGGCAGGTCCGAGAGGTCGGGTGCGTGACCCTCGCGGGTGTGGACGACGAGCATCCCGGTCGCGCGGGCGAGGGCCAGCACGGCGGCGGTGGCCGGCAGGCCGGCCCGGGTGAGCGAGATGTCGTAGCCCATGCGGTCGACGTAGCCGCCGGGCCCGCAGAAGTCGACCTGCCAGTCGATGCAGATCAGCGCGACGTGCTCCGTGCTGACGCTGCCGTCGAATGGCCACTGGTAGGGGTTCGCCGCGACCGGACCGATGCGGGCCGAGCCGGTCGCCCGGACGGTCGGCGCGGTGTCCGGCGCTGTCGTCGTATCGGAGGTCATTGTGTCGATTGTCGACCGTTTGGTGTCGAACGCGGTCTCGGCCGGTTACAGACGTGTGACCGCCGTCGCGTTCCGTGTCCGGCCGCACCCGGACGAGCGGCGCGTTCGTCCGACCGAGTTGAACGAACGCGCCGCTCGTTGCGCGCAGATCAGGGGATCAGGCGACGCGCCGCGTCGAGCAGTCGCTGCTCGGAGAACGCCGGGCCGAGCAGCGTGACCCCGACGGGGCGCCCGTCCGGGGTCACGCCGCCCGGCACGGCGACGGCCGCGAGGTCCAGCAGGTTCCCGAACTGGGTGTAGCGGCCCAGGACGAGGTTGCGGCCCACCGGGTCCTCCCGGATCTCCGCGCGGGTGAACGCGGTGGGGGTGGTGGGCAGCAGCAGGACGTCCGCGTGCTCCCACAGCCGGCGCGTCCAGGCCCGCAGCTCCTGGAGGCGGTGGCGGGCGCGGAAGCAGTCCACGGCGTCGAAGCGGGCGCCCTGCTCGACGATGCCGCGCACCACGGGCAGGACGTCGTCGGCGTGCTCGGCGAGGAACGGGGCGAGCCCGGCGAGGCGCTCGGCGACCCAGGGTCCGGAGTAGAGCAGGTCGCCCGCCTCGCACATCGGGGCGACGGACGTGGGGTGCACGTCGTCCGCGCGCTCGGCGGCCGTGGCGGCGACGATGCCGAACACGTCCCAGAACGCCGCGTCCAGTTCCAGCTCCTCGGGCACGGCCAGTCGCAGCCCGGCGGGGAGCTGCGTACCGGTGCGCGACCACGGATCGTCCGGATCGGGCCCGGCGAGGACCGCGAGCACCGCCTCGGCGTCGTCGAGATCGCGGGTGAAGACCGTGACGCAGTCCAGCGACCGGCAGGCGGGCAGCATCCCGGTCGCGCCCACGAGACCGCGCGTCGGCTTGAGCCCGACGATGCCGTTCATCGCCGCGGGTACCCGGCCCGAGCCCGCCGTGTCCGTGCCGAGCGCGAACGCGACCTGGCCCGCCGCGACCGCCACGGCGGAGCCGGAGCTGGAGCCACCGGAGATCAGGTCCTTGCCGAACACGCTCTCCGGGGCCCCGTACGGCGACCGGGTCCCGTTGAGGCCGGTGGCGAACTGGTCCAGGTTGACCTTCCCGACCGCGATCGCGCCCGCCGCCAGCAGTCGCGCGACGCTGCTCGCGTCGGCCGCGGGATCGTGGGCGAAGGCCGGGCACGCCGCCGTCGTCGGCAGGCCCGCGACGTCGATGTTGTCCTTCACCGCGAACGGCACGCCCCACAGCGGGCCCCGCGTACCGTTCGCGAGGAGCTTGTCGGCCCGTGCATGCAGGGCCGCGGCGTCGAACCGGGAGATCCACACCCCGTCCCGGCCGTCGATGCGGGCCAGCACGTCCTCGACCACGTCGTGCGGATCGCGGCCCGCCGCGTACGCCGCGGCCAGCTCGCCGATCCTCACGGGGCGAGCTCCGGGGCCAGGTAGGTGCGCGCACCGTGGGTGTCGAGCGCGGCCAGCGCGGCGGCGACGTCCCCCGACGCGACCGCGTCGACGAGCCTGCGATGGCGCGCCACCGCCTCCTGCGGCGCGCGCTGCGCCGCCTCCCGACGCAGGTTCGTGGCCATGTAGAGCTGCAACTGCAGCAGGATCGGCTCGTAGGTGCGCATCAGGTGGTGATGCCCGGCCAGCGCGACGAGCGCGGTGTGGAACTCGCGGTGGGCCACCGCGCTCTCGACGGCGTCGCCGGTGGCCCCCGCCATCCGCTCCAGCGCGGCCGTCAGGCCCGACAGGTCCGCGGGCGGTCCGTCGGCGAGTGCCCGGCGCACCGCGTACTGCTCCAGGACGTCGCGCAGGCCGAACAGCTCGGCGATGTCGCGGCCGGACAGCTCCACGACCCGCACGCCGCGCCGCGGCAGGTGCTCCACCAGACCCTGCTGGCCCAGCAGGCGCAGGGCCTCGCGCAACGGCGCGCGGCTGGTGCCGAACCGGCGCGTGAGCTGCTCCTCCACGAGCCGCTCGCCGGGCCGCAGCGCCCCGCTGAGGATCTCCCCGCGCAGCCGCCGCACGGCCAGGTCGACCAGGCTGGAGGACTCCAGCGGCTCGGCCGTCACGTCAGGGACCTCCCAGTTGTTCCGGGTGGAGCTTTTCACAGTGTCCCCGTCCGGCTCGTCAGAGCACCGCGCCGCCACGTAGCGTCGCGGAGCGTGAACGTCGTCGCGGGCACCGGAACCGGTGTGCGCGACCGGTTGCCGCGCGAGATCTGGGTGCTGGTCGGCGGCGCGTTCATGATCGCCCTGGGCTACGGGCTCGTCGCGCCCACGCTGCCGAACTTCGTCCGCGGGTTCGACGTCGGCATCACCGCCGCCTCGCTGGTGATCAGCATCTTCGCGTTCTCCCGGCTGGTGTTCGCCCCCGTGGGCGGGCGGGTCGTCACATGGCTCGGCGAGGTCCCCGTCTACCTGTGGGGGCTCGGCGTCGTCGCCGTCACCACCGGGGCGTGCGCCTTCGCCACCGAGTACTGGCACCTGCTCGCGCTGCGCGGCCTCGCCGGCATCGGCTCCACCTGCTTCACGATCTCGGCGTTCTCGCTGATCGCCCGGCTCTCGCCGCCGAGGATGCGCGGCAGGGCGTCGGGCGCATGGGCGACGGGGTTCCTGCTGGGCAACATCGCGGGGCCCCTGCTCGGCGGTGGGCTCGTCGCGGTCAGCCTGCGGGCGCCGTTCCTGGTCTACGCGGTGATGCTGGTGCTCGTCATCCTGGTGAGCGGGCCGCTGCTGCGCGGGCGGACCGGACTGCCGGTCTCCGCGGGCGGGGACGCCGTCGCGCCCGCACGGTTCCGCACGGCGCTGCGCCACCCGGCATACCGCGCGGCGCTGGTGGCCGGGTTCAGCAACGGCTGGGCGGTCTTCGGGGTGCGGGTGGCGCTCGTGCCGCTGCTCGTCGTCGAGGCGCTGGATCAGCCCCCGGCGTGGGCGGGCGTGGCGCTCACCGCGTTCGCCGCCGGCAACGCCGCGACGCTCGTCGTCGCGGGCCGGATCGCCGACCGACGCGGCCGCCGCCCGCCCGTCCTCGTCGGGCTGGCGGTGACCGGTGCGGCGACCGGCGTGCTCGGGTTCGTCGGCTCACCGGTGCCGTTCCTCGTGACGAGCCTGGTCGCCGGGCTCGGCAGCGGGCTTCTCAACCCGCCGATGCAGGCCGCCGTCGCCGACGTCATCGGTTCGAAGGCGCGTGGCGGCACCGTCCTCGCCGGGTTCCAGATGGCGGCCGACCTCGGCGCGATCATCGGCCCGATCCTCGCGGGTGCGCTCGCGGAGTCGCTCGGGTTCGGGGCGGCCTTCGCCGTCACCGGCGCGGTGTCGCTGGTGGCGCTGCTGGTGTGGGTGCGTGCGCCCGAGACGCTGCCGGGCCGCGGCACGCACGCGGGCGAGGAATGCGTCGCCGAGTGCGCCGTCGCGGAGGGGCCGGCGGCGCCGCATCAGCGGTGAACCCCGCTCGCGCTCTCCGCCGCCGCCCGCCGCTGACCGCCCCGCCGCCCGCCGCTGACCGCCCCGCCGCCGCCGCGCGGCCGCGCCGCCGCCCGCGGTGATCGCGCCCCGCCCGCGGTGATCGCGCCCCGCCCGCGGTGACCGCGCCCCGCCCGCGGTGACCGCGCCCCGCCCGCGGTGACCCGCTGGCGCGCCGTGGTGTGGCTTCGCAGGGCCCCGGTGCGGTTCGCAGGGGCTGCAGCGTCTGCGAGGCGTGCCTGGGGTCTGTGAGGCCGAGCCAGGGGTTTGCGAGGCGTGCCCGGGGTCTGTGAGGCGGACCGGGGCGGTCGGGCGCCGCCGCCGTGTCCGGCCTGCGTCAGTGCGCCGCCGCCTCCCGCGCCGCCTCCCGCGGGACTTGACCCCGCGCCGCCGCCCGTTGGCGTGCCGTGGTGTGGCGTCGCAGGGCCCCGGTGCGGTTCGCAGGGGCTGCAGCGTCTGCGAGGGGTTCCCGGGGTCTGTGAGGTCGAGCCGGGGGGCCTGCGAGGCGTGCCCGGCGTCTGTGAGGTCGAGCCGGGTGTGTGAGGTCGAGCCGGTGTGCGAGGTTCCCGGGTCTGCGAAGCGACGCCGCACCGACCCGGACACCACCCCGGACCGGGTACCACCCGGGCCCGGCGCCGCCGGTCAGCCTGCCGCGCTCACCCCGATCAGAGCCCCGACCACGTACGTCGCCGCTGCTGCGATGGCGCCGAACGACAGCTGGCGCAACCCGGCGAACCACCACGGCCGCGTCGTGAACCGCGACGTCACGGCCCCCAGCACGAACAGCCCCACCGCGCCGACCGTCAACCCCATCGCGAGCGACGCCGAGCCCAGCAGGAACGGGAGCAGCGGCAGCAGCCCGCCGACCGCGAAGCAGAGGAACGACGACACCGCGGCCGTCCAGGGCGAGGGCTGGTCGTCCGGGTCCAGGCCCAGCTCCTGGGTGATGTGCACGCGGACGGCCAGGTCCGGCTTCGCGTGCACCTCCTCGGCCACCGTTCGCGCCGTCTTCGCGCTGAGACCCATGTCCCGGTACGCCTGGGCGAGCTCGGCCTTCTCGGCCTCCGGGTGGCGGCGGATCTCGTCGCGCTCCACCCGGACCTCGCGGCCGACGGCCTCGTTCTGCGCCCCCACCGACGCGAACTCGCCCAGCGCCATCGAGAACGCCCCCGCAACCACGCCCGCCATCCCCGTCAGGATGATCAGATGGCGGTCCGCGCCGCCGCCACCGACGCCCGCGACGATCCCGATCGTCGTGACGAGACCGTCCATGGCGCCGAAGACGGCGGCCCGCAACCAGCCGCCGGAGACGTCCGAATGATGGTGGGTAACGTCGTGGGCAGGCTCGCTCATGGCTCCACGGTAGCCCGGCCGCGGCGTCCACACCGGACTCAAGGAAGCCTCACCTGCAGGTCGGGGAGCCTTCCGTCACCGGCCCCTCGGTGCCGTGGCCATACCTGGTCGATACGCTGAAAGGGTGATGAGCGGCATGGGTGACACCGTGGTCGTCGCACAGGTCCAGGGCCGCCGCACCCGCGTCCTCGATGTGGTCGGCACTCTCGTCCGGCTGGGCCTCGCGGCCGTCTGGTTGATCTCCGGTGGCCTCAAGGCGGCCGACCCGCTCCAGACCACCGTCGCCGTCCACGCCTACTCCGTCCTCCCGCCCGCCGGGGTGGAGATCGTCGCCGCGTTGCTGCCCTGGGTGGAGATCGCGCTCGGACTGCTGCTGCTCGCCGGGCTGGGCACGCGGCTCGTCGCCGTCCTGTCGGGGATGCTCGTGCTCGCGTTCATGGCCGGTGTTGCGCAGGCGTGGGCGCGCGGGCTCACCATCGACTGCGGCTGCTTCGGCGGTGGCGGGCAGGTCGCGCCGGGGCAGACGCGGTACGTGCAGGAGTTGCTGCGCGACACCGGCTTCCTGCTGATGGCGGCCTGGCTCGCCGTGCGGCCGCGCACCCTGTTCGCGTTGGACTCGCGGCTCGGGCAGCCGCGGTAGAGAGGAAAGATCACCGATGAGTGAATCTTCGCGCGACGCCGAGCGCCGCCGTCGGGAGGCCGCAGCCGACCGGATGCGGGCCGCCGGCATCACGCCGCCGCCGAAGGCGCGCAAGACCTCGCCCACGGTGTACGTCGCGGCGGTCATCGGCCTCGCGGTCGTCGTCGGTCTGGGGTTCTTCCTCCTCAACCGCAGCGGCGGCGGTACGGCGGGCGCGGTCACGCCCTCCTACGCCGTCGCGGCGAACGCGGGAGTGATCACGATGGGCAACACCTCGGCGCCAGTCACCCTCGACATCTACGAGGACTACCTCTGCCCCGCCTGCAAGATCTTCAACGACCGCGACCACGACGACATCACCACCGCCCTCAACGAGGGCAAGATCGCTGTCCGCTACCACCCGCTGGGCTTCCTCAACAGCCTCAGCAGCCCGCCCGGCTACTCCACCCGCGCCGCCAACGCCGCGCTCTGCGCCGCGCAGGCCGGCATCTTCCCCGCCTACCACGACAAGCTGTTCGCCAACCAGCCCGCCGAGGGCGGCCCAGGCCTGTCCGACGCCCAGCTCGTCGCGTTCGGCACCGAGCTCGGCGCTCCCGCCGGGTTCGACAAGTGCGTCACCGGTGGCCCGCACGCCGCCGACATCGGCGCCCAGACGAAGAAGGCCATCTCGGACCCGAACCTGCAGACCAACGGCGCGTTCGGCACGCCGACGGTCGCGGTCGGCGGCAAGAAGGTCTCCGTCGCCAGCGCGGGCTGGCTGGCCGGCATCATCGGCTGACGGCCGCCACACGATCCGCCCGACCCGGTCGACGGCGGAGCGGGCGGATCGTGTAGCTTTCTCTCCCGTACGGGGCTGTGGCGCAGCTGGTAGCGCACTTGACTGGCAGTCAAGGGGTCAGGGGTTCGAATCCCCTCAGCTCCACCCACTCTGAACTGTCTCAACACCCGCTCGTAAGATCATCGGGCTCCCTGTGCGCTGCCGGTCACGATGCCGTCTCCGTCGTCGAGCTCGGACCTGCCGGGGCAGCCGGCATGATCGTGTTGGCCGCCGCTCGCGAGCAGGATCGGGTGTCGGCGGACACGGGACTCGGCGAGCTGTCGGCTCGAAGCAATGAGCGCTGGCCGAGCCGGGTGCACGTCCGCGGCGCGGAGGTCGATCCTAAGGTCCTCGCACCGATCCTGCCGGCGAACCTGAGTCAGATCCAGGCACCTCTCGACGACCGCATCCGCGTCCGGTTCCTCCCGGCGGCGGTCGACGCGGACCGAGGATTCGAATCCCCTCAGGTGCAAGTTCGTCGTCGACGCCGAGATCCGGCCCGCCGCGGCCGTGACCCGGTGACTCGCAATCGCCCCGGCCGGCGGCGATCGACATGTCATTACGATGGATCGGACAGTCGAGCGGAGGTCGAGGCGAATGGTGCTCCAGCCCATCGGGCGCACCGTGACGCCCCTTGCCGAGGAGGCCTACCGCCGCATCAGCGAGGCGATGCTGCGAGGTGATCTGCCGCCGGGTTCCCGGCTGGTGATGGACGCGCTCGCCGAGCGGCTGGACATCAGCCGCACCCCTGTGCGCGACGCCCTGCGCCGGCTGGAGCGGGAGGGCCTCGTCGAACCGACAGGGCGCAAGGGCTACGTCGTGCGGGCCGTCGCCGCCGACGACCTCGCGCACCTGTACGAGTCCCGGCTCGCGATCGAGGTGTACGCCGCCGCCCGCGTCGCCGAGCTGGGCGAGACGGCGGTGCGGCATGTCGAGCGGGCCGTGTGCGCGGCGACCGAGAAGGGGGCGGCCGACGCCGCGGAGGCGTACGCGCTCAACCGGAGCGTGCACCGGTCGGTGGTCGAGGCGACCGGGAACCCGGTCCTGGTCGAGCTGTTCGACAGCGTGTGGGAGCGCGCGAAAGCGCTGCAGATCTTCGAACAGTTCCATCAGCTCGCCGCCAACGGCACCGCTCACCTGCAGGAACATCACGAGCTCGTGGACGCCCTTCGCGCCGGTGCCGGCCCGGCAGCCGCCATGATGCGCCGGCACATCGGGGCGGGCCGAGAGGCACACGACAAGGCCTGAACGGGCTTGCGCCCGGACGTGAGGTAGGCCACGATGAACCGTGTTTCGTATACGGAATACGGAAATGGGAAGGGAGCGGCCGCGATGACCTCAGGTCTCCCACCCCGCCTCGAGGACCTCGTCCGCCCGGACCGGGTGCACCGTACGGTGTACGTCGACGACGAGATCTTCCGTCGCGAGATGCAGCAGGTCTTCGGCCGGACCTGGGTGTACCTGGCCCACGAGAGCCAGATCCCGGAGCCGAACGACTTCCGCACCGGGCACCTCGGGCTGCGCCCGATCGTGATCACCCGGGACCGGGACGGACGGCTGCACGCGCTGTTCAACCGGTGCACGCACCGTGCCGCGACGATCTGCCGGGAGGAGTCCGGCCGCGCCCGCAGCTTCCAGTGTCCGTACCACGGGTGGACGTTCCGGAACACCGGCGAGCTGGTCGGCGTGCCCTGGCCGGACGGCTACGGGCCGGAGTTCTGCAAGTCCGACTTCGACCTCGGCCAGGTACCGCGGGTGGAGAGCTACCGCGGCTTCATCTTCGGCCACCTCGACGAGCACGCACGCCCGCTCGTCGAGCACCTGGGCGCCGCCCGGCCACTGCTGGACTCCTGGATCGACCGGGCCCCCGGTGGTGACGTCCGGCTGCGCAGCGCCGCGCACCGGATGGTCTACCGCGGCAACTGGAAGCTCGCCTACGACAACGCCGGCGACGGCTACCACCCGGCGTTCTCCCACCGCTCCCTGCTGAAGGTGGCCGCCCGGCTCGGCGAGCCCCGAGACATGGCCTACTTCGGCCGCGGCCCCGACGACGGGCCGATGTACGTGCAGTACCTCGGCAACGGCCACACCTTCATCGACCAGCGGCCAAACTACGCCGAGCCCGGGGACTTCTGGCGCAACCAGCGGGTGCAGCCCGGTCGCGAGGCCTACGAACGGATGATCCGCGAGCGCCACGGCGACGACGCGGACCGGCTGCTCGACCTCACCGTCGGCTCCCAGATCAACCTCAACATCTTCCCCAACCTGCTGGTCATCGGGAACCAGGTCCAGGTGATCGAGCCGCTCGCCGTGGACCGCACGCAGCTCACCTGGCACGCCACCACGGTCGGCGGCGTGCCCGACGAGGTGAACGTCCTGCGGATGCGGACCCAGGAGGACTTCCCGGCCTTCGGCGAGCCCGACGACCAGGCGAACTTCGAGGAGGCCCAGCGGGGGCTGTCGGTGCCCGAGGTCGAGTGGGTGCTGATGAACCGCGGCTACGGGCTGCCCGAGCGGCAGAAGACCGACGCCGACGGCGTGGTGAGCGGCCCGGTCACCGACGAGCTGCACATGCGCGGTTACTTCTCCGAATGGCTGCGCCTGATGAGCCTGGGGGAGACGTCATGACCTCGGCCGACACCGCCGACACCGCCGACACCGCCGACACCGCCGACACCGCCGACACCGCCGACACCGCCGACACCGCCGACACATCGGCCTGGTCCTACCACGTCGACCCCGCCTACTACGCCGAGCTCGCCGAGCTCGCCGGGTCGTGGAGCGACGAGTGGCCCGCCGCCGACGCGGAGACCCTCGCGCAGACCCAGGCCGTCCTGTACCGGGAGGCGCGGCTGCTCGACGAGGCCCGCTTCAACGAGTGGCTGGAGTTGTACACCGCGACCTGCCTGTACTGGGTGCCGGTGACGCCGGGCGGCGGCGACCCCCGCCACGAGGTCTCGCACGCCTTCGACGACCGGCGCCGCCTCACCGACCGGGTGTACTGGCTGCGCACCGGGCTCGCCTTCTGCCAGATCCCGCAGTCGCGCACCCGCCGCCTGATCACCAACGTCGAGCTGCTCGACGAGCCGGACCGCGAGCGAAGGCGGGTGCGCTCGAACTTCCACGTCCAGGAGCTCCGGGCCGGGCAGCAGAAGGCCTACGTCGGCTGGTACGGCCACGTGCTGGTGCGTGCGGACGACCGGTGGCGGATCCAGCTCAAGCAGGTCAACCTCATCGACTCCGAGCACGGCCACGAGAACCTCACCGTGGTCTTCTAGCCATGGCCTCCCCACCTGAGCCAACCGACGACCGCGAAGTGACCGGTCGGCTGCGCGCCGAGCTGCGGCTGCTGCGAGATCGGGTCCACCGGCTCGAAGGCGAGCTGCGCGCCCTGGAGCCGGTGGTCACGGCGCTGAAGGGCGCCCGGTTCTGGGATCCCGCGCCGTACGAGATGTGGCCGGGACCGGAGTGGGTCGCCGCCGACCGCGCGGACGTCGAGCGGCTGTTCGGCGCGCTCGCCGGCGTCGACCACTGGCGGCCCTGGCAGGTCGAGCTCGAACGGCGGGTGTCGTGAAGCCCGTCGCGATCGTCGTCCATCACGGCCGGACCGACACCCGCTGGACCGAGGCGCTGCTCGCCGCCAGGGGCGTACCCGCGGTCCTGCTGGGTCCGTACGCGGGCGAGCTGCTTCCGGCCCCGACCGCCCTCGCCGGGGTCGTCTGCCTCGGCGGGCCGCAGGACGCCCACGGCGACGACCGCGAGCCCTACCTGGCCGCCGAGGAGGACTTCCTCGCCGCGGCCCTCGCCGCCGGTCGGCCGGTGCTCGGCATCTGCCTCGGCGCGCAGCTGCTGGCCAACGTCGTCGGCGGTGCGGCGATCCCCGGCGGCGACGGCCTGGAGTGCGGCGAGATCGAGGTCACCGTGGCCGCCGGGATCGACGACCGGGTGCTCGCCGGCCGCTCCGGCACCTACTTCTCCTACCACCGCGACAGCTTCCGGCTCCCGCCCGGGGCCGAGCTGCTCGCCACGTCCGACCGCTACCCGCAGGCCTTCCGGCTCGGCATCGCGCTGGGCATCCAGTTCCACCCCGAGATCTCCCCGGAGGGAGTCGCGGCCCTGGCCGCCTTCCAGCACGACGTCCTGGTGGCCGCCGGCGTCGACCCGGAGGAGATGGTCGCCCGCGCGCACCGGAACCGGGAGACGGCCTGGCGCAGCGCCGACACCCTGATCGGCGGCTGGATCGACCACGACGTACGACCTCGCGCCACCCTCGAACCCGACACCCCTGGAGGACCTCGATGACGAGTGGGACCTCGTTCACCGCCCGGCACGGCCTGCTCTCCGATCGGCAGCGGGAGGCCGCGGAGCAGACCCGCGCCACCGTCGAACAGCTCGGCCTCGAGGTGGTCCGGCTGGTGTGGCCGGACCAGCACGGCCTCGTCCGCGGCAAGGCGCTGACCGCGCACAGCTACCTCTCCGCGCTGGAGAGCGGGGTGGAGATCACGATGGCGCCATACTTCTTCGACACCGCCAACGCGATCGTGTTCAACCCCTTCTCGCCCGGAGGCGGGTTCGACCTCCCGGCGCTCTCCGGCAGCCCGAACGTCACCATGGTCCCGGACCCGGCCACGTTCCGGGTCCTGCCGTGGGCGCCCGAGACCGGCTGGGTGCTGTGCGACCTGTACATGCGCGACGGGTCGCCGTTCCCGTTCTCCCCGCGCACGATCCTGCGCCGCACCCTCGACCGCGTGCACGAAGCCGGCTACCGGTTCCACGCCGGCATCGAGATCGAGTGGTACCTGACCCGGGTCCTCGACACGATGCTGGAGTCCGGCTCGCTCGGTGCCCCGGGGATGCCCGGCGATCCGCCGAGGGTCGCGCCGGTCGCCCGCGGCTACAGCTACCTGCTCGAGTCCCACCTCGACGAGATCGACGACGTGCTGCGGCCGATCCGCAAGGCCCTCGTCGCGCTCGGCCTCCCGCTGCGCTCGATGGACGACGAGTGGGCGCCCAGCCAGATCGAGACGACCTTCGACGTGCTGGAGGGGATGGCCGCCGCGGACGGGGTGCTGCTCATGCGCCAGGCCGTCAAGCAGGTCGCGCGACGCCACGGCCACCTCGCCTCGTTCATGTGCACGCCCGCCGTCCCCGGCTTCTACGCCAGCGGCTGGCATCTGCACTCGTCCCTGACCGACCGGCGCACCGGCGAGAACCTCATGGTCCCCGGCGAGGGCGAGCCGCTCTCGGAGCTGGGCAGGCACTACGTGGGCGGCTCGCTCGCGCACGGCGTGGCCGCGTCGGCGTTCGCCACCCCGAGTGTCAACGGCTACCGGCGGCGCCGGCCCTACTCGCTCGCCCCGGACAGGCTGACGTGGGGGTTCGACAACCGCGCCGCGATGATGCGGGTGATCAGCGCCCCGGACGACCCGTCCTCGCACGTGGAGAACCGGGTGGGCGAACCGTCCGCCAATCCCTACCTCTACATCGCCGCGCAGGCCGCCGCCGGCCTCGACGGCGTGCTGCACAAGACCGACCCGGGGCCGATGAGCGACGACCCCTACGCCGCCGACGTCGAGCAGCTGCCGACCAGCCTCGCCGACGCGCTCACCGCGTTGGAGGCCGACGAGTTCTTCCGCGCCGAGTTCGGCGACCGGTTCATCGACTACCTGGTGCGGATGAAGCGCAGCGAGGTCGACCGGTACGCCGCGCACCTCGCCGAGCAGGACGACCCGGACGAGTACGCGGCATCGGTCACCGAGTGGGAGCACCGGGAGTACTTCGAACTGTTCTGAGGACCCCGCCGGTCCTCGCCCCCGGTGTCAGACGTCGGCGGTCTCCGCGTCGGCCTCCGCAACGGCCTCGGCGACCGCGATCGCGACGCCGAGGGCTTCGGTGATCTTCCCTGCGGCGGCGAGGACCCGGGGTGCCCCGACGATCGGGGCGACCGCGACCAGCACGTCCTGAACCTGCTCGACGCCCACGCCCGACTCCACCGCCGGACCGACGTGCATCAGGTACGACGCCGCGGGCGCGTCCACGGCGGCGAGGGCGGCGATCCTCACCAGCAGCAGCGTCGCCGGGTCGAGCTCGACGCGGGACATGGACGCTACGTTGATCTCGGCCAAGGTCTCGAGCACGGGTGCTTCGCCGACAGCCATGAGTGTTCCCTCCTGGGACGGGCCGGCGCTGATGGTCATCTCGCCGGATGCCGCGACTCTGGCGACGGGCAGGACCGGCCGCATCACCTCGCAAGGATGACCGTCGGGCGCGCATGGAGCGACGCCGCCGCTGCCCGCACACCGGGTCACACCCGTATCCGCTGACCGGTGAGGAGCCGCATGAGCAGCCGGGACAACAAGAGGATCATCGCCGCCGCGTTCGAGGCGTGGGCCGCCGGACAGCCGGGGAACGTCTTCGACCTCCTCGCCGAGGACGCCGTCTGGACCGTCGTCGGGCAGAGCGTCGCGGCGGGCACCTACACCAGCAGGGCCGAGTTCCTCGAGCGGGTCATCCGGCCGTTCAACGCCCGGCTCGCCACCCCGCTCGTGCCGAAGGTCCGCGCCCTCTACGCCGACGGTGCCGTCCACCGCGTCGTCGCATTCTTCGACTCACTCGAGTTCGACGACTTCTGGCGGCGCATCACCCCGTAACCGGCGAACCCGACGGTGTGAAGGCCTGCCCAGGTCGTGGCGGGCCGGTCGGCCGGTTGGAAGGGCTCGATCAGGTTGCAGTCGGGGTCGGCGAGCAGGATCTGGCGACCGCCGGGCCCGCTCACGGGGTCGCCGAACGACTCGCGCAGCACCCGGACTGTTCTGGGGTGGATCGACGGCCCGGGGCGCCGTTCCGGCGCTCGCTCAGAACGCCTGCTGGATCGTGACGGCCATCTGCGCCTGGTCCGCCGTGATCTGCGGGAACTCGGCGGCCGTCGCGAGCGGGACGTTGCCGACCCCGACCATGAACACGAGCTTGCGTCCGCTCTTGGCCTCGATGTATCCGGCGAGGCTGTTGCCGAGCACGATGATCTGGCCGGCCTCGGTGCCCACGACGCGGTTGCCCGTCTTCATCCTGATCTTGCCGGCCGCGGGGGAGTCCGTCAGGACGTTGGCGAGTGTCCCGTCCTTGCCGAGGATCGGGAGCGAGTCGGCGAGCACCGTCCCGTAGGGCGCACCGGTGGCGGCCTTGTAGAAGGTGGTGAGCGCGGTCGGCGTGACACGGCTGCGGTCGTCGGAACCGGCGCCGTCGAAGGGGAACACCTGGTCCTGCGAGACGCCGAGCGCCGTGGCGGTCTTGACCTCGCTCGCCAGTCCCTGCTCGCAGTCGGTGCTGCCGGCCTTGACCGCCGCCAGGCAGGTCATGAGATCGGCGCCGCGGTTGTAGCTGACCTTCATGATCAGCGTGACGTACGCCGCGAGGTTCGCCGAGACGTGCTCGCCGAGCTTGTCCGCCGCGGGGTAGCTGTCCTTGGCGGGCAGCAGCGCGGCGGGGTTGGGACCGGTGGGGGTGGCGGTCACGGTGACGCCCGCCCGCTGGAGCGCCTCGATGAACGCCGTGCGGGCGAACGCCGACGGGTCGGTGATCTCCTGGACCACCAGCGCGGGGGCGCCGGCGGCGATCGTGCCGGTCACGACGAGGTGGCCGGGGATGGGCTCGATGACGGTCAGGGCGGTGTCCCCGTCCGCTGCGACCGTGGTCGCCTTGGTCTCGACGGTGTAGGTCGCCGTCCGGGGCCGCCAGTCGATCGTCGTCGCCCCGCCCGCGGCGGCACCGGGCGTGACCTCGATGTCGATGAGGTTCTCGTTGACCCAGATCGGCGAGACGAGGCCGTCGGGGAACTCGTGCGGGGTGAACAGCCGGTCGTCGATCACCACGTCGCCGTTGACCCGGGTGATGCCCGCGGCCTTCACCGACGCCGCCAGCTCGTCGAGCGCGCTCAGCGGGTCGCCCTTCGGCTCGACGGCTCCGGGGAACCCGGTGGTGGCGTAGCTGTGGTCGAGCGCGGGCAGGTTCTCGTAGGAGAGCCCGCCGTCGGGCTCCTTGCGCAGCCCGAAGCTCAGGTCACCGGAACCGACGAGGACGAGGTTGCCGTTCAGGGTGTCGCCCGCCTGCGTCCCGGCCCGGTAGACCGGCGTGCGGAAGACGTAGTCGTTCCCGTAGGCGTCGAGCGCCGCGGACACGGCGAACGTCTTCATCGTCGAGCCGGCGTCGAACATCGACAGCGGGTTCTGGGCGGCGAGGGTTTCGCCGCTGGCCTGGTCGATGACGGCGTAGCCCCAGTCGGCCTGCTGGTAGCGCGGCACGTTCTCGATGGCGAGCAGCGCCTTGGTGAGCTCGGCGGGACCGGTGACGTCCGCGGGCGCGGCGGGCGCCGCGGGCGGGGGCTCGTTCGCGGCCCCGGGGCTGCTGCCCGGGCCGCTCGTGCAGCCGCTCACCACCAGTACGAGCAGGGCGATCGTGGGTGTCCAGCGCCGGGCCACGTGGGGCTCCCCTCAGTGACGTCGTTGTCGGTCCGGGGCCGGCGGCGCGTCGCCGGCCGGGGCAGAGCGGGGGCAGTGCTGGGGCAGTGCTTGGGGCAGGGTCGAGCAGGTCCTGGCGGTCAGCCCGGTGCGGGCGTGACGACCGCCGCGAGGTGCGCGGTCAGCTCGTCGGCGCGGGCGCGGCCGGCGCGGAACCCGATCTGGCCGTCGGGGCGCACGACGTAGCAGCAGCCTCCTACGGCGCCGTAGGCCGCCCGGAACTCGCCCGCCGCGTCGCGGACGACGGGGATCGACACCCCGTCGAGCAGTCCGTCGCCCACCTCGTCCGGGATGTCGGACTCGCCGACCAGGACGAGCCGCACGTCGATCAGGTCCCCGGCCGCCGCGACGGCCGCGGCCGCCCCGGCCGTGAGGTCGGGCAGCTGCGCGAGGTCGTCGGCGTAGAGCAGCAGGGTGTGCCCCCGCCCGTCGAGGACCTCGTGGAGTCGCACCCCGAACGCGACGGATGGGCGGCGCAGCCCGCGGCAGTCCGGGGCGCGCGCCCCGGCCCGCGGGCCGCCCTTGAGCGCCTCGGTGTCGGCGCCCTCGCCGACGATCGGGCTGTCGGGGTAGGCGACCAGCAGCTGGGCCTCCCGAAGGATCACCGTCTCCGGGTCCTCGGCGTCGAACCCCTCCCGGGCGTGCCGGACGGTGCGGCTGACGACCTCCTCGCCCACCGGGCGGCGTTCGGCGTCGTAACTGTCGAGCAGGCCGTCCGCGGCCCGGCCCGTCGCGGCGATCGCGAGCCGCCAGGCGAGGTCGACGGCGTCCTGGATGCCGGTGTTCATGCCCTGCGCGCCCGTCGGCGGATGGATGTGCGCGGCGTCGCCCGCCACGAACACCCGCCCGCGGCCGTACGAGTCCACGATCCGGTGGCTGATCCGGAACACCGACGACCACCGCACCCGCGACGCCCGCGTGGGTTCGGGGGCGAGCCGGTCCAGCACCGCCTGGATGTGCCGCAGCTGCGGCGCGGGCCCGCCCGTGAACCCGTGCTCGACGCCGCCGGCCGGCGCCGCGAGCTCCTCGGGCACCAGCATCGACATCCGGTACCGGCGCAGTCCCGGCAGCGGGATGGCGACGAACGCGTCGTCGGTCCGGCCGTCGACCTGGTGCATCGAGCGGATGCCGTAGCCCGCGGGTTGGTGCCAGTCCACGTCGACGTCGCCGAGCATGTACTGCTCCTCGAACGCGCCGCCCTCGAAGGTCAGCCCGAGGCCCTTGCGCACGATGCTGTGCGCGCCGTCGCAGCCGACCAGATGGCCCGCCCGCACCTGCGACTCGTCGTCCGGGCCGCGCAGCACGGCCGTGACCCCGTCGATGTCCTGCTCGAAGGTGGCCAGCTCCACACCGCGCTCGATGTGTCCACCGAGCTCGTGCGGACGCTCGGCGAGCAGCCGCTCGGTCTCGTACTGGGGGAGCGCGACGAAGCCGTAGGGCACCTGGGGTGGCAGCGTCATCTCCATGCGGCCGACCTGCTGCCCGTTGACGAAGACGAGCTGTCCGAACATCGGGGTCGCGGCGTCGAGCGCGCGGGCGAGCACGCCCGCCGACTCCCACAGCTCCAGCGGCGGGGCTGGATGCCGACGGCCTTGGCATAGGGCATGGGCGACGCCAGCCGGTCGATCACGCGGCACCCGACGCCGCGCCGCCGCAGTTCGACGGCCGCCGTGAGCCCGACGGGCCCGGCACCTGCGATCAACACGTCCACTTCGGTCACGTGGTCATCCTGGGCCCGCAGCTACGCCGATGGCAACGGTGAGTAGTCTCGACCCCGGACCCGCCACGGTAGGCGCCTCAAACAATTACCGAACGTGACGGTTCCGAGGGGTCAGTGGCCGTGTCCGTCGTCGACGTGGGCCGTCGCGGACCCGGTCGTCGGCACGGTGAACTCGGCCGTCCGCACGGTGCCGGCGTGGGCGAAGTCGAGGAAGAGCCGGTACGTGTCCGCCGACGGCACCTCCGCCACGAACCGGATCTCCGGGCCCGGGGTGGGTGCCCCGTCGGGGTGGACGTGCAGGTAGGCGAGGTCCCCGGCGCGCAGGGCCACGAGATGGCCGTACGAGCCGAGGTAGGGCTGCAGGTCGGTGACGGGCCTGCCCTCGCGCATGACCGTGAGGGTCAGCGGCGCTTCGCCGCCCGGGGTGAGCTCCCCGTCGAGATGCACCTCGTAGCCGTCGACGGTCGCGACGCGGCTCGGCGCAGGGGCGATCGGCGCGAACGGCCCGGGGGCGGAGAGCAGGACGCCGAGCGTGACCGGGGCGCCGCCCTCCGGAACGAAGTCGGCGAACGCCCGGTAGGTGCCGCCCGCGAGCAGGGTGACGGGGGTGCGCCACGTTCCGTCCGGGTCCATCTCGGGATGCAGATGCTGGAAGCCGGCGGTGTCGGTGCGGACGAGGATCAGGTGCATCCGGCGGTCGTGCGCGAGGTCGAAGCGGGTGACGGCGGCGCCGTCCGGGCCGGTGATGCGGAAGGCGAGACCGGCGGGAGCGGCCGCAGGCAGGGTCGGGGTGAGGAGGGCGAGCGTGTAGCCCTTCGCGCTGGAGGCGAGCCCGGCCGGCGGGGCCGCGTCGGCTGCACGCCCGGCCGGGCGTGCAGCCGGGCTTCCGGGGTGGCTCCCGGCCTCGCCGCCGGCGTGCGCGGGCGGGGGCGCATCCGCCGCCGGCACCACGGCCGGTCCGAGCGCGGATCCCAGGGCGAACGCCCCGACCGCCAGCAGGAGGACGGCGGCGGCGTACGCGGCGAGCTTCACGGCGGTACCCACGCTGCCAAGATGCATATAGGGGGTATAGGTATCAACCGGTGACGGATGGCGGACCACCTGCGCGGTAACGTCTGGCCGTGCGAAACGGACCGGTCGGGCGCCTCGTGCTGCTCGTCGCGTCCGTCGTGCTGGCCGCAGCCGGGATCGCGCCGGCGGCGGGTCCGCACCTCGATCGGGTGGCCGGCCGCGCGGTCCGGCGAGCGCGCCGCGGGGCCCCCGCGGGGCGCCCGCCACCCGTCCGTAGACGCCTCGAGCGACTCTGCGTCACGAGGGCCTGATCGGCCTCCGGCGCGGAAGAGCGCCGGTCCCCGCCGACCCGACCGTCCCCGACAGGAGCCATCCCATGAAGACCTCCAACCTCGCCGTCGCCGTCGCGGCCATCGCCGCCGCCCTGGCCCTCACCGGCTGCACCCCCAGCGAGCGTGCGGTGGGCAACCCCGAGGCGCCGTTGACGCCGAACCCGACGGCGCCCCAGCTGGCGGCCGACGAGCACGACACCGTGCACAACGACGCCGACGTCGCCTTCGCGCAGGGGATGATCCCGCACCACGAGCAGGCCCTCGCGATGACCGAGGGGGTCGAGGCCAAGGGCGCGAGCGAGCAGGTCGTGCAGCTCGCCGAGACGATCTCCCAAACGCAGGAGGCGGAGCTCGCGCAGCTGCGCGAGATGCTGAGCTCCTGGGGGGTGGCGGCCACCGGGATGGACCACGGGAGCGCTCAGGCCGCCGCCGCGCCGATGCCCGGGATGCTCACCGCCGCCCAGCTGCAGCAGCTCCAGCAGGCCAGCGGTGCCGAGTTCGACCGGCTGTTCCTGCAGCTGATGATCGTCCATCACGAGGGTGCGGTGCAGATGGCGCAGACCGAGGTCACGAGCGGGCTCAACCCGGACGCGAAGGCGCTCGCCCAGAAGATCATCGACGAGCAGACGGCCGAGATCGCGCAGATGCGCACGCTGCTCGGCTGATGCCCGCCCGCCTCCTCGTCGGGACGTCGGGCACACGGTAGCGAGCGTCACCGCCGTCCCCGCTGTCCCCGCCGTGGACGCGCGCGTCTCGCGCGCGGGGCGCGCGCGGAGTAACGTCCGCGCCGTACAGGTCTGTACCGACACCGGCGGGCTCAAGGAGCGGGCTCGAGCCACCTCCATTCGCCGGTGCGGACCTCCCACCTGCCATCGGCCGGAGGCACCTGTGCCCGCACCCGACCCGTGGGACGCCGGCCGATCGGTCGTCGCGTCCTCGCGCTCTCCCAGCCCCGGGGTGCACCTGCTCGTCGTCGTCGACGAGCTCGACATGGCGACGGCTCCCCAGCTGTCGGCCGCCACCCGCGAGATCCTGCGGTGCCGGCCGCGGGTACTCGCCGTCGACCTGGCGGGGGTGTGGTTCATGGCGTCGGCGGGCGTGGACGCCCTGCTGAGCACCCGCCAGGACGCGCTGGCCGCCGACTGCCGGCTCGTCCTCGTGGCGGTGTCACGCCCGGTGCGGCGGGTGATCGAGCTGATCGGGTCCGCGGGCCTGTTCGCCCTGCACGACACGCTCGCGTCCGCGCTCGCCGATCTCGGCGAGCCGGACGCCCACGCGTGACGTCGCCCTACGAGGCCGCCACGTCGCGTTGGCGCAGGAGGGCTCCCGCATGATCGGGAACCGCCGTGTACCGGTCCCGCGGCGGGCGGCGGTAGCCGCGTGGCGGGGGTCGCTCCGGCAGGGAGATCTCGGGGCGCTCGACCCGCGTCCAGGGCACGCTGGACAGCAGGTGGGCGATCATGTTCAGCCGGGCGCGGCGCTTGTCCTCGGCCTCGACGACCATCCACGGCGCGTCCGGGGTGTCGGTGTGGATGAACATCTCGTCCTTCGCACGGGAGTACTCCTCCCAGCGGGTGATGGACTCCAGGTCCATCGGCGAGAGCTTCCAGCGCTTGAGCGGATCGTCCAGCCGGCCCCGGAAGCGGTTCTCCTGCTCGGCGTCGCTGACCGAGAACCAGTACTTCCGCAGCAGGATCCCGTCCTCGATCAGCATCTGCTCGAACAGCGGGCACTGGCGCAGGAACCGGGCGTACTCGTCGGGGGTGGCGAACCCCATCACCCGCTCGACGCCTGCGCGGTTGTACCAGCTGCGGTCGAACAGCACGATCTCGCCGGCCGCCGGGAGGTGCTCGACGTAGCGCTGGAAGTACCACTGCGTGCGCTGGCGCTCCGTCGGCGCGGGAAGCGCGACGATGCGGCAGATCCGCGGGTTGAGGTACTCGGCGACGCGCTGGATCGTCCCGCCCTTGCCCGCGGCGTCGCGCCCCTCGAAGACGACCACGAGCCGGACCCCCGTGGTGCGCACCCACTCCTGCATCTCCACGAGTTCCACCTGCAGCTTCCACAGGGCCTCCTCGTAGATCGCCCGGGGGATCCGTGCCGGCTTCTTCGCGCCCTTCGCCATGGCCCGAGGCTGCCATCTACAGTCCCCGCGGTCGAGGCTCGGTCACGATCCGATGAGGGTCACCTTTCCGCCCGCGCCGCCGTCGGCGACCTCGTAGGCGGCCGCGGCCGTGTCCAGTTGATAGCGGTGCGTGACGATCCGCTCGGGGTGCAGGTCCCAGGCCGCGAGCCGGGCGAGCAGCTCGGCCATGTGCGGCAGCGAGGTCACCCACGATCCGTGCAGCGTGGCCTGCTTGTGGATCAGGAGTTCCGACACCGCGAACGAGACCGTGCCGCCCTCGCCGACGAAACAGCACCGGCCCCACCGGCGCAGGGTCTCCAGCGCGAGCAGCCGCGCCGCGGCGGCCCCGGAGCAGTCGATCGCGGCGTCGCAGCCTTCCCCGTCGGTGAGTGCCGCGATCTCCGCGGCGGCATCCGGGCCGGCCTCGACGGCGTGGTCGACCAACCCGAGCGCCAGCGCCTGCTCCCGGCGCGCCGCGACGACGTCCACGCCGATCACGGGCGTGGCACCCAGCGCCCGCCCCAGCATCGCCGCGGCGAGCCCGACCGGCCCGAGCCCGGTGACGAGCAACCGGTCGCGCCCCGAGACGGCCAGCCGCCGCAACCCCTCGTCCGCCGTGCCGAACCCGCACGTCGCCAGCGCACCGTCGACGAAGGACAGCGACGGCGGCAGCGGCAGGCACGTCACCTCCTCGGCCAGCAGGAACTCGGCGTGGCCGCCGTCGCGCTGCCAGCCGTACGCGGCCCGGGCCGGGCTCACGCACCCGATCATGTAGCCGGCCGTGCACTCGTCGCAGCGCCCGCAGCCCGCGATGTGGTACACCGCGACGCGGTCCCCGACGGCGAGCCTGCGGCAGCCCGGCCCGACGGCGACGACCTCCCCGGCCGGTTCGTGCCCCGCGATCACCCCCCGGTAGGCCTCCGCCCCGGTGCCGAGATGCTCGCGGTAGATCGCCCGGATGTCGCTGCCGCAGATCGACGACGCCCGCACCGCCAGCAGCACCTGCCCGTGGCCGGGCTCCGGGACCGGCACCTCCACGTGCCGCACGGCGCGTCCGCCGGGCAGCACGATCCCCGTCATCACGCTCATCCGGCCTGCCTAGCGCGAACCCGCGAGCCACGCCAGCCCGGCCGGGACCGCTCGCGGATGCCGCACAGGGGCTGCGGCCGTACGCTGGCCCGGTGCGGTGACGGATGGGGCCGATGGTGAAGCACACGCGCACGACGCTCGTCGACGATCTCGACGGATCGCCCGCCTCGGGCACCGTCCGATTCGGGCTGGACGGCCGGTCCTACGAGATCGACCTGTCCGACGAGAACGCGGCCCGACTGCGCGCGATCCTCGCCGACTACGCCGCCACCGCGCGTTCCCGCGGGCGGTCGGCGCGGCCCCGGCGTGCGGCCGCCCGCACCGCGCGCCCGGCGCGCCCGGGGGACGGCGCCGCCCCCCTGGACGGGCAGGACGGGCCGAGCGTGCCGGACGGCGTCGTGCCGTCCCCGGGCCCCACGCGGGGCCCCGCGGCAGAGCCCGCCCCCGCCGGCCCGGCGCGCAACGGGACCGCCCCGGTGTCCGTCGGCGACGCGTGCCTCCTGCTGCTCGCGGGGGCCCTCGACGGCCTCAGCGCCCGCATCGCGCGGCGCGGCTGACGAGGCGGCGGCCCGGTCAGGGCTGCGGGTCCACCAGGCTTCCCAGGGGACCGAGGTCGATGTTCAGGTCCTCCGGGCGCAGCCCGAAGTGCTCCCGCAGCTCGGCCATGGCCTCCTCCAGACGCATCAGGCCCAGCCCGAGCCGTTCGACGGTCTCGTCGGGGAGGTCGCCGACGTCGATGCGCCGTAGCGCCTGGCGCTCCATGAGCTGGCGCAGCAGCTCGACGATCGTCAGCACGAGCCGCCCCAGGTCGCGGCCGACCGACTCCGGATCCATCGCGATCCGCTCGCCGTTCATCGCTGCGCCAGCGTCTGCACGGAGCTGATCAGCGCCCGCAGCGAGACGTGCACGAGGTCCACCCCGGCCAGGGAGAGCGTGACGTCGCCGGTGAGGACGACGCCGCCCGCGAGCAGCCGGTCGAGCAGGTCGACCAGCGCGACGTCGTCGTCCGGGCGGGCGAGCGTCACGGCGTCTCCAGGGTCTCCGGTGTGTCCAGGGTGGCGAACGAGTACGGCGCCCAGGGCCCCGTCCCCTCGACGACGAGGCTTGCGTCGCAGCGCTGCAGTTCGCGCTGGAAGGCGGTGTTCCCGGACTGCTCGACGAGGTAGGCCGCGTTGAGCACCATGGTCTCCGGTCGACCGCTCAGGCGCGGATCCTGCGGCGGGTGGCGGCGCGCGTCGACGGCGTGCCGGGAGAGCGCGACGTGCAGTTCGTCGGCCCGTGCTGCGGCCTCCTGCGCGCCGCGGGCCCGCCGGTCGCGTTCGGCCCGCCTGCGCATGAGGTAGGCGGCGCCGGGGCCCACGTCGGGTCCCACATCGGCGGGCGGCACGGGCTCACCGTTCGCGCGCTCGGCCGCGAACGCCTTCACGCCCCACTCCACGCGTCCCCGGATCCGGTCGAGCACACCGACGATGTCGGCGCGACGGGCCCGCAGCAGGGCCCGCACCGTCTGCTCGCCGGTGAAGACCGTCGCGAGCCGCACCGGCACCACCGGGTGCCGGTCGGCGAGCGCAGCGACGACGCGGTGGTGCGCGCGGGCCACCTTCTCCAACCACGCCAGCTCGCCGAGGTTCGCCGCGAGCGGCTCCTCGGCGAACTCCTGCGCACCGACCTCGCCGACGACCGCCGCGAGCTGTCCCTGCACCACGACCCGCACCGGCGCGTCCCCGATGCCGGAGATCCCGGCCGGGTCGAGCCGGTCGTCGCCGACCGCGTACAGGTACAGCAGCACGTCAGCCGTCATCACCGCGCTCCGAGTCGCGGGAGGAGCCGTTGCGGGAGGACTCCAGCTCGCCGATCCGCTCGCGCAGCGCCCGGTTCTCCACCGTGAGGTCGCGCTGCCCGGAACTCAGCGTCGGATCGTGCTCCCACCAGTCGATCCCCATCTCCCTGGCCTTGTCCACGGACGCGACCAGGAGCCGGATCTTGATCGTGAGCAGCTCGATGTCGAGCAGGTTCACCCGGACGTCCCCGGCGATGACGATGCCCTTGTCGAGAACGCGCTCGAGGATGTCGGCGAGGTTCGTCGACTCCTGCCGGTGCTGCGGCGTTCGCGCGCGCCCGGGGACGGGGTAGCCGGAGGTCATCGGCCCTCCTGCGCGATCCGGCCCCGGACGTAGCGGCGGGTCCGGCGGTACGACACCAGTTCGCCGTCGGCGTCGAGGACGACGACGTACAGCGCGAGGATGTCGTTCGTGTCGGGGATCCGAGAGCTCTCGACCACCTCGACGCCGACCTTCCAACCGCTCTCGTGGCGGTCCACGGAGACGACCGTCTCGCTCCGGCGCCCGGTCAGCTCCGAGACCGCCGCCGCGGCCGCGCGGGCCGCCTCGGCGGTGGGGAGCCGCCCATTGTGCCGGCGCTCCGGTGGCCGGCTCGCACCGCGCCCCCGGCGGGCGCCGGTGTCGCCGGCCGCTTCCTCGCGTGTCACGGTTCTCCGTTCTCAGTCGCTGCGCCCGCCCCGTCAGCTCCGGCGGGTCATCAGTCGTTGCAGCAGCTCGTTCTCCCGATTGGTGGCCTCCTGGTCCGACAGCTCTCCGCTGCGCCGGGCCTCGTCGACGCGTTCGAGGTCGGCCCGGATCCGCACGGGGTCGTAGTAGCGGTCCTCGGCCTGTTCACGGATCTGCTCCGCCAGCCAGAGGACCCCGCGGACCGGTCCGGTGACCGGCAGCGCGAGCAGACCCGTGATCAGTCCCACGTCGTCACTCCTCGGGGACGAAGTCGTACGGCGCGAGCGGGCCCAGCAACCGCAGATGTATCCGGCCTGCGAGCCCCCGGCCGAGGTCCTCGACCGCGTTCTCGAAATCCGCCGTCCGCTCCCGGTCCACGAGCAGCGCCACGCTGAGGACCTGCTCGGGGCTGGTGGGCGGGTGCGTCACCACATCGGCGACCGACGGCGTCAGCCGCTCGAGGATGCCTCCGGCATCGACCTCGCGCTTCGCCTCCAGCGCCGCAACGACGAGTTCGCCGAGGCGTACCCGGTCGTAGTAGGCGGCGTCCTCGGGCAGCTCGGCCACCCGCGCGCGCAGCTCCGCGATCTCCTCGTCGGCCTCCAGCACCTCGCGAAGGACGGTGGCCTCGTCGTAGGTGCCCTTCAGCGTGAACTGCTGGAGGCCCTCGAGGGTCTCCAACGCCCGCGCGATGTACTCCTCGTGCGGCGCCAGCAACTCCTCGACCACGCCCTGCTCCCGCACC
The DNA here is from genome assembly GCA_050248815.1 of Pseudonocardia sp. Taxonomy (GTDB): domain Bacteria; phylum Actinomycetota; class Actinomycetes; order Mycobacteriales; family Pseudonocardiaceae; genus Pseudonocardia. The sequence goes on from JBFWRR010000058.1 coordinate 35,822, forward strand.
ACCGCCGGGAAGCGCATGGGCAGGATCGTCGTGCGGGCGGCGACGGTGTCCACGACGGTCTCGTGCGCGACAAGGTCGTCGCGGGTGCCCAGCGGCCGGTCCTCGGGGACGTCGCTCACGAGGGCGGCGACCCTGCCGTGCCGGACGGTCGAGATCCGGCCGGACGGGCCCATGCCGCGCAGGTCCGTCGGCACCTCGGCGCCCGCCGGGACCAGGCCGTAGACGTAGGTGGGTGTGGTCATTCCGCACGCTCCCGGGGCCGCTGGCGCGGCCGCCTGCGCGGCTCGGGCTCGTCCTCGGGCTCGTCGTCTCTGTGCCGGGTGAGCAGCTCGTCGACCTTCTCCGCGGCGGCGTCCAGCACCCCGGCGGTCTTGCCCTTGGCGCCGCCCTCGGTCATGCCCTGCACGAGCCCGGGCAGGTCCTTGCCGCCCTTGGCATACAGGTCCAGGCGGTTGGTCGCCTCGGCGAACCGCAGGTACGTGTCGACGCTGGCGACGACGATGCGGGCGTCCACCGTGAGGATCTCGATCCCCACCAGCGAGACCCGGACGAACACGTCGATGACCAGGCCCTTGTCGAGGATCAGCTCGACGACGTCGGCGAGGCTGCTCGAGCCGCCCCCGCCGGACCGTTCGACGTGACCGTCGCCCTGCCGCTGGGTTGCGACCGTCATCGCCCACCGCCTCGGCGCGACCGTGCCCCAGCGGGCTCACGGCGCCTGCTCCGGCCGTTCACCGAGCCGGTCCGCTCGTCGTCCTCGCGGTCCTCGGCGTCCTCGTCGGCGTGCCGGGCATCGTCGAGGTCCTCCTCGTCGTCGACGTAGCGGTCGTCGCTCTCGTCTGTGTCGTCGGCGTCGTCGTAGTCCTGGTCGTCGGCCTCGTCGTCATAGCCGTCGTCGGCCTCGTCGTAGACGTCGTCGGTCTCGTCGTCCGGCTCGTCCGCGTCGTCGTAGACGTCCTCGTCGTCCGCGCGGGCCTCCTCCGCGTTGGTCTCGGACGCATCGTCGGGCCCGTCCTCGTCCGGTGCGGCCTCGTCGGGCTCGGTGTCCGGCTCGCCCTGCGCGCCGGCGTCCCGGTCCTCGGAGTCCTGCCGCTGCTCCTCCTCGAGGGCCTCCTCGTGGGTCTTCACGACCTCGCTGTCGCGGATCTCGCCGCGCCAGCCCTCGATCTCGTCCTGCCGCAGCAGCGCATTGGTCATCGCGTGGCGCCGGAAGTGCTTGAACTCCAGCCGCGCGCGCCGTCCCTGGGCCCGCCAGATGTTGCCGGTCTGCTCGAAGAAGCCCTTCGGCCAGTACTCGAGCACCAGCAGCACGCGGGTCAGGTTCGGACCGAGCGCGGTGAACGCGACGGCTCCGTCGACATGGCCCTTGGCGCCGGTGGACTTCCACACGATGTGCGAGTCGGGCACCTGCTCGACGATCGTCGCCTCCCAGGTGCGCCGCGACCAGAAGACCTTCGCGGTCCAGTTCGTCTTCTCGTCGGAGGCCTGCTCCACCGTCTCCAGCTTCTTCATGAACCCGGGGAAGTCGGAGAACTGCGTCCACAGGTCGTACGTGGTGCGCACCGGTAGCCCGACGTCCTGCTCCTCGACGATGTTGGTGACCTTCAGCTTCTTGCCCTGGCCACCGCCACCGCCGCCGCCGCCGACGGCCTCCGCGACCTTGTCCTTCACGCCGCCGACCGCCGACCCGATGCGTGAGAGCAGGCCCTGCTTGCCTTCACCGCCGTCGCCGTTCTCCGAACCCCCCGGGTCGTCGGCCTCGTCGGAGCCGCCGCGGCCGGAGCGTGACCCGAGCAGCTGGCCACCGTTCTCCGCGACGCCGGTGAGCCGGCTCGACATGTTCTCGACCCGTTCCAGCGCGGAGTCCGCCGCGCGCTGCACCAGCAGGCCGAGCAACCGCTGACCGGCGTCCTTCAGCGCATCGGTGGGCAGCGCGCTGCTCGTGCCGGACGCCGCGTTCGTGACCTTCGTCGTGTCAGTCATCACCACTGCTCCGTCGTGATCCGGCGGACGCCGCGCGGCGTGCCGTACCGGTCGCCTTGCGCGCCGTGCCGCTCGCCCTGCGCCCTGCCCCCGTCGCCGCCGGTGCCCGCCGCTTGCGGCGCGGCCGCTCCGGCTCGTCGTCCGGCTCCGGCTCGTCGTCCGGCTCCGGCTCGTCG
>JBFWRR010000059.1:0-36959 GCA_050248815.1 Pseudonocardia sp.
GGCATGTCGATGTAGAGGCGGCCGTCGATCTCGCCGTAGCGGTGGATCGGGATGATGTTCGGCCCGCTCAGCCGCGCGGCCAGGCCGGACTCGTTGCGGAAGCGGCGGGCGAAGTCCTCGTCGCCGCCGAGCCAGGCGCCCAGGAGCTTGAGCGCGACGACGCGGTTGCCCTGGCTGGTGTCGACCGCACGCCACACCTCCCCCATGGCGCCGCGGCCCAGGCGGGCCTCCAGGCGGTACGGGCCGAACGCGTCACCGCTCATCCACGCTCCCCGGAAGACCTGTGCGGACCTCGCCGATCCTAGGTCTCCGGGGAGCGTGGGACAGGTCGGCGGATCAGCCCGGCTTCGGCGGCTGGTGCACGAGCTGGGCCAGGAACAGCTGCTCGCCCAGCGCGTCCATGAGCGCCAGGTTCGTCTCGAGGTAGTCGATGTGGTGCTCTTCGTCGGCGAGGATCTCCTCGAAGAGGTTGGCCGTCGTGGTGTCGCCCTTCTCGCGGCAGACCTTGATCGCCGGTCGCAGGCGCTCGACGACGGAGAGCTCGATCCCGAGATCGGCCTCGAACTGCTCGCGGATCGTCTGGCCGATCTTGAGGGTGCCCAGGCGCTGGTAGTTGGGCAGGCCCTCGAGGAAGAGGATCCGATCGGTGATCTTCTCCGCGTGCTTCATCTCGTCGATGGACTCGTCGCGCGTGTAGTCCGCGAGCTTGGTGTAGCCCCAGTTGCCCTGCATCTTGGCGTGCAGGAAGTACTGGTTGATGGCGGTGAGTTCGCTCGTCAGCTGCTCGTTGAGCAACGCGATGATCTCGGGATCGCCTTTCATGTGTACCTCGTGGTGGGTCGGTACGTTCGGGTTGACCCGGGCGACGGTATACGAGATCGATCCCGGCTGTCTGCCAAGGATGCCCTGCTCAGGGCGTAGCTCGGCCTTGCTGACCTTGGTCCGCGCTCATGCCGAGAGCGGCATCTCCGCGATCTCGGAAGGGGCGTTCGCCGCGGCGAGATGGATCTCGATCCGGTCGTGGCACGTGCCGCATCCGCCACCGGCACCGCAGACGTCGGTCACGTCGTCGAGCGTGCGGGCCCCTGCGCGGATGCAGGTGCGCAGCTCGACGTCCGTGACGGCGGCGCAGATGCAGGCGTACATGAGCGTCCCCTAACTTCAGGCCAGGCTATGCTCTCACCCGTCGGAGACGCTGCGCAATACCGCGACCCCGACCGCGTCACCGACTTCTAGGCTCGGGGCGTGCCGCTCGACGAGTACCGCCGCAAGCGCGATCCACGGCGCACGCCGGAACCGGTGCCGCAGGACGATCCGGGGAGCACCGGGCCGGGCGACCGGTTCGTCGTCCAGGAGCATCACGCCCGCGCCCTGCACTGGGACGTGCGGTTCGAACGCGACGGGGTGCTCGTCTCGTTCGCGGTGCCGAAGGGGCTGCCGACGGATCCGGGGACGGTGCGGCTCGCCGTGCACACCGAGGACCACCCGCTGGAGTACCTGGAGTTCTCCGGTGAGATCCCGGCGGGCGAGTACGGCGGCGGCCGAATGACGATCTGGGACAGCGGCCGCTACGAGACCGAGAAGTGGACCGATCGCGAGGTCGCGGTGGTCCTGCACGGGCAGCGGGCCCGTGGCCGGTACGTCTTCGTGCGCAGCGACCGGGAGCGCCGCGATGGGTGGATCGTGCGCCGCTCCGGCCCGGCGGAGGAGGGCCGCGTCCCGCTCCCCCACACTGCCCGCCCGGCCGAGCCGGCGCCGGGCGCGCTGCCGGAGGGCCCGGGCTGGTGGCAGCAGATCCGCTTCGGCGGCCGCCGCGTCGTCGTGCGGGTGGACGGCGGCCGGGCGGAGATCCTCGACGCGGACGGCGCCGACCTCACCGCGGACGTGCCCCAGCTGCGCGGGCTCGGCCCGCAGCTCGGCGCCACGCAGGTGCTGCTCGACGCGGAGCTCGCGGGCTCGCCGCTGCGCACCGCGGACCTGTGGATCGGCGACCTCCTGTACCTCGACGGGCAGGACACGACCACGCTTCCGTTCACGCAGCGTCACGAGCTGCTGGTGGGGCTGCCGCTGTCCGGACCGCATTGGCGGGTGGCGCCCGCGTTCGCCGACGCCGGCGGTGCCGTCCTCGCCGCCGCCCGGGAGCAGGGCCTGCCGGGGGTGGTCGCGAAGCGGGGCGACGCGCCCTACGACGCCGCGGCCTGGGTGCTGGTCGGCGACCCCGACCCGGCACCCGCCGCGCCGGGGCCCGCGCCGAAGGTGGGCCGGGCGAAGCTCACCAACCCGCGCAAGGTCCTCTACCCGCTCACCGGCACCACCAAGTCCGACGTCCTCGCCTACTACCTGGCCGTCGCCGAGGTGATGCTGCCGCACCTGCGCGACCGGCCCGTGACGATGGTGCGCTGGCCCGACGGCGTGGAGAAGCCGTCGTTCTTCGAGAAGGACGTCTCGCGCCACGCCCCGTCCTGGATCCGCACGGCGCGCGTCGGCACGCCGGGCGGCCGCTCCGAGACGGCGGACTTCCCGCTGATCGACGACGCGGAGGGCCTGGCCTGGGCGGCGAACCTCGCCGCGCTGGAGCTGCACGTGCCGCAGTGGCGGGTCGGACCGGGTGGGGACGGCGGCGACGCCCGGCAGAACCCGGACCTCGTCGTCTTCGACCTCGACCCCGGGGAGGGCACCACCGTCGTGGACTGCGCGCGCGTCGCGCTGCGGATCGCGGAGCGGCTCACCGCGGACGACCTGCTCGCCTGGCCGCGCACCAGCGGGGGCAAGGGCATGCAGCTCTACCTGCCCGTGCGGGTCCCGGCCCCGGAGCGGACCTCGGAGTTCGCGAAGGCGCTGGCCGAGGAGCTCGCCCGCGACGACCCGAAGCGGGTGACGGCCGTCATGGCGAAGGTCCGCCGCCGCGGCAAGGTGTTCGTGGACTGGAGCCAGAACAACCCGTACAAGACCACGATCGCGAGCTACTCGCTGCGCGGGCGCGCGCGGCCCACGGTGGCGACACCGCTCACCTGGGACGAGGTGGCCGCCTGCCGCAGGCCCGAGGACCTCGTGTTCACGGCGGCGGACCTGCCGGGTCGCATCGCCGCGCACGGCGACCTCATGGCGGGCGTGCTCGGCGAGCCCCGGCGGTTGCCCCGTCACTGACCTCCACGGGCCGCCGACCGTTCACGGTACGGCCGTCCGGCGGCTGTCCACATGTGACACCCGGGTGGCACGCTCTGCGAGGTGACCCGCCATCCCTACCTCGAGGGCCCCTACCCCCGGGCGTACGCCCACCGGGGTTGGCACGTCGGGGATCTGGCCGGCTGCGAGAACACCCTCGCGGGCTTCGTCCGGGCGGTGGAGGAGGGGTTCGGCTACCTGGAGCTGGACGTGCACGCCTCGGCGGACGGTGTCGCGATGGTCCACCACGACGTGACCCTGGACCGCACCACGGACGGCCGCGGCCCGATCGCCGCGCTGCCCGCCGCGGCGCTCGCCGAGCTGCGTGTGGCCGGGCGACACGCCGTGCCCACGCTGGCCGAGGTGCTCACGACCCTGCCGCGGACCCGGGTCACGATCGAGCTGAAGGCCCACGCCGCCGTGGACCCGGTGCTCGCGCTCATCGAGCGGCTCGACGCCTGGGACCGCGTGTGCGTGGCCTCGGGCGACGAGTCGCAGGTGCGGGCGGCCCGCCGCCGCGGCGGACCGCGGTTGTTCACCTCGATGGGTTGGCGATCGGTGACGGCGCTGCGCACCCGCGCCTGGGTCGACGCCCTTCCCGGCCCGCTCGCCGCGCTCCCGACACCGCCGTTCCGCGGTCGCATCGCCCAGGTGCCCCGCCGCTACGGGCCGCTCACCGTGGTCGACGCGGCCCTGCTGCGCACCGCCCACGCCGGCGGCGTCGAGGTGCACGTGTGGACGATCGACGACCCGGCGGAGATGCGCGAGCTGCTCGACCTCGGCGTGGACGGCCTGATGTCGGACCGCCCCGACCTGCTGCGCGACCTGCTCACCGCGGGCGACCGCTGGAGAGGCTGAGCACCCCGCCGCCAGTGCGGAGCTACGCTGCCGCGGTGACCGCCACGGCCGCCCCCGCGACGCGCGGCCAGGTGTTCGCCTGGACGCTGTGGGACTGGGGGTCGTCGGCGTTCAACGCGGTGACCGTGACGTTCGTCTTCTCGGTCTATCTCGTGGGCTCGGTCGGGGCGCAGCTGCCCGGCCCGGTCTCGGCACAGAGCTGGCTCGGCTACGGGCTGGGCGCCTCGGGCTTCCTCATCGCCGTGCTGGCCCCCGTCGTCGGGCGCGGCTCGGACGCCCCGGGGCGGCGCCGGTGGTGGCTCGGCGTCTGGACGGGGCTCACGGTCGCGGCGATGGCGGGCATGGTCACCGTCCGCGACGAGGCCACCTGGTTCTGGCTCGGCCTGGCCCTGCTGGCGGCGGGCGCGGTGTTCTCCGAGCTCGCGCAGGTGTCCTACAACGCGCTGCTGCCGCGGGTGTCCACGCCGGCGACCATCGGGCGGGTGTCCGGGTTCGGCTGGGCCATGGGCTACCTGGGCGGGATCGTCCTGCTCCTGGCGCTCTACGTGGGCCTGCTGGCAGGCGGTGGCGGGCTGCTCGGGGTGTCGACCGAGGACGGGTTCGCCGTCCGCCTCGCGATCCTGCTGGCCGCGGCGTGGTTCGCGGTGTTCGCGCTGCCCGTGCTGCTCACCTTCCCCGACGACCCGCCACCCGCGACGCGGCCGCCGCGCACCGGGGTCGTCGAGGCGTACCGGGCGCTGCTGCGCGACGTGCGCGAGCTCTACCGCGACGCCCCGCACACCGTCTACTTCCTGGGCGCGAGCGCGGTCTTCCGCGACGGGCTCGCCGCCATCTTCAGCTTCGGCGCCGTGCTCGCCGTGACCGTCTACGGCGTCGCACCGGGCGACGTCCTGCTGTTCGGGGTGGCGGCGAACGTCGCGGCCGCGCTCGGCGCGCTCGTCGCGGGCAGGCTGGACGACGCCGTCGGGCCGAAGCAGGTCATCGTGTGGGCCCTGGTCGGGCTGCTGGCGTGCGGCGTCACGCTGCTGGTCGTGTCGGGTCCGACGATGTTCTGGGTGTTCGGCACCGCGCTCACCGTGTTCGTCGGCCCGGTGCAGGCGTCGGCGCGCACCTACCTGGCGAGGCTCTGCCCGCCCGGTCGGGAAGGGCAGCTGTTCGGCCTCTACGCCACCACCGGGCGGGCCGTGTCGTTCCTCTCCCCCGTGCTGGTGGGCGTGTTCGGCACGGTGTTCGGCAGCGACCGAGCTGGCATCGCCGGGATCCTTCTCGTGCTGCTCGCCGGGCTGCTCCTGCTCCTGCCGCTGCGGGCGCCGGCGGCCTACCGAACGGGCGCGTAACCCCGGCGTGAACAATCGCCCATCCGGCGGTGATACAGCTCACACTCGGCTGACACGTCACATCGACGTGTGCCAACGGCTCCGATAGGGGACACTGGCCAACCGGGGCGAGTAGGAGCCGGTGTCGGACAAGGATGTACCGACACCGGTGGACGCGCGTCCTGAAGACGGACGGGAATGTGCGTCTGCGCTTCAGACGTTACACCCATCGTACGTGGGTCGGAGGAAGCCCCTCCGGCCGTGAAGGGGAGGGATCGCCATGGCAGACCGCGTGCTCCGTGGCAGCCGGCTCGGGGCTGTCAGCTACGAGACCGACCGCAACCACGACCTCGCGCCGCGGCAGTCGATGCGCTACACCTGCCCCCGTGGGCACGACTTCGATGTGCCGTTCTCCCACGACGCCGAGGCGCCACACACCTGGGAGTGCCGCCTCCACGGAAGCATCTCCAAGCTGGCGGACGGCACCGAGCCCGCCGCGAAGAAGGTGAAGCCGCCGCGTACCCACTGGGACATGCTGCTGGAGCGCCGCAGCGTCGCCGACCTGGAGGTGCTGCTCACCGAGCGCCTCGAACTGCTCCGGGAGCGCCGGGGCGAGGTCGCCTGACCGTCCGGTCACCGAAACGCCCGAAGGACCGGGTCACCGCTCGCGGTGGCCCGGTCCTTCGTGTGCGCGCCTCATCCGCGCCGGATACTCGTGTCCGCCCGCGCGCTGCGCGAGGGTCCGCGGCGCAGCACCCGCTCGGCGCCCCACCGGGTGACCCGCCAGAGCGCCTCGCCGACGATCGCGCCGTGCATCTTCGACGCACCGCGCTCACGCTCCACGAACGTGATCGGCACCTCGCGCACCCGGAACCCCGCCTGGACCGCCCGCCACGCGAGGTCGATCTGGAAGCAGTAGCCCTGCGAGGCGACGTCGTCGAGATCGAGCTCCTCCAGCACCTGGCGACGGAACGCCCGGTAGCCGCCCGTCATGTCCCGGATGCCGACGCCGAGCGCGAGGCGCGCGTACAGGCTCCCGCCGCGGGACAGCAGCCGCCGGTGCGCCGCCCAGTTCACCACCTGCCCGCCGGGCACGTAGCGCGAACCGAGGACGACGTCCGCGGGGTCGTCCGGGCAGTCCAGGGCGGCCAGCAGCGCCGGGAGATCCTCGGGCGCGTGCGATCCGTCCGCGTCCATCTCGACGACGACCGCGTGCTCGCCGCCGAGCGCGACCGCGAACCCCGCGAGGTACGCGGCACCGAGGCCGGCCTTGCCCGGGCGGTGCAGCACCCGCACGCGCGGATCGGCGGCCGCGAGTGCGTCCGCCAGCTCGCCGGTGCCGTCCGGGCTGGCGTCGTCCACGACCAGCACGTCCGCCCCGGGAACGGCCGCGTGCAGGCGGGTGAGCAGCGGCTCGAGATTCTCCCGCTCGTTGTAGGTGGGGACGACGACCAGCACACCGCCCGGGGCGACCTCCTGATCGGCCCCTGACCCCGTGCGCTCGCTCATCGACCTTCCCCTCGACCTCTCCCGCTCACGCGGCCTGCCCGCACCGCGATCCCGATCATGACCAGCCCGGTCACGGCGAGGATCCACTCGGGAACCGCCCGTACCGAGGTGGACAGCGTAGTCGTGGCCCTCAGCGGCACTCGTTCGACCAGCAACCCCGGCTCGAACTGACCCGTCCGGGCGACCACCGTGCCGTCCGGGGCGATCACCGCGCTCACCCCGCTGGTCGTGGCGACCACGACCGCCCGGTCGTGCTCGACGGCGCGTACCCGCGACATGGCGAGTTGTTGGTAGGTCATCTCGGACAGGCCGAAGGTGGCGTTGTTGCTCGGCACGGCGAGGACGGTCGCGCCTGCGGCCACGCTGTCCGCGACCAGGTCGTCGAACGCGATCTCCCAGCAGATCGCGACCCCGACCCGCAGCCCCGCGGCGTCCACCACACCCGTGCCCGCTCCGGGGACGAAGAACCCCGCGCGGTCGGCGAAGGTCGAGAAGAGGCGGAAGAACTCCCGGTAGGGCAGGTACTCGCCGAACGGCTGGACGCGCCGCTTGGCGGTGCGCCCGACCACACCGGTGCCGCCCTCCCAGACCAGCACCGAGTTCGACGCCGTCAGCCCGTCCGGGTTGCGCAACACGGTGCCGAGGAGGATCGGCGCCCCGACGGCCCGCGCAACGGCGTCGATCTCGGCGGCGGCGTCGGGGTTGCGCAGGGGGTCGATGTCGCTGGCGTTCTCCGGCCACACGACGAGGTCCGGCTGCGGCAGGCGGCCCGAGGCGACCTCCGCCGCGAGCTGCTCGGTGACCCGGACATGGTTGTCGAGGACGGCGCGGCGCTGGGCGTTGAAGTCCAGTCCGAGCCGGGGGACGTTGCCCTGCACCACGGCGATCGTCGCCTCCCCCACCGGCGCGCCGGCCGGCGGGATCGCGACGGCCGCGACCGTCAGCGCCACGACGCCTGCCAGGCAGCCCGCTGCGACCTGAAGCGGGCGGGCCGGGGAGCCGGGCCGCGGGCGCGCCAGCTCCCGGGCCGCCACACCGAGCGCGAGGCCGGTCAGGACCGTCACGAACGACAGCAGCGGCGCCCCGCCCAGTGCGGCCACGGGCAGCAGCGGCCCGTCCGCCTGCCCGAACGCGGCCCGCCCCCAGGGGAACCCGCCGAACGGCACGCGGCTGCGCACGGCCTCCCCGAGGACCCACACCGCGGCCATCCAGACCGGCGCCGCGGGCAGCCGCGACACGACCGCCATCCCGGCGCCCGCCGCACCGACGAACACGGCCTCCGCAACGCACAGCGCGATCCAGGGCAGCGGCCCGACGTAGGAGCCCGTCCACACCAGCAGCGGCAGCAGGAACGCCATCGCGAACAACGCCGCCCAGCAGAACCCGACCCGCGCCCGCCGCCCGTGCAGCACGGCGCCGAGCAGCGCGAACGCGGGGATCGCGAGCCACCACAGGGTGCGCGGCGGGAAGCTCAGGTACAGCAGCACCCCGCCCGTCACGGCACCGAGCGGGCGTGCCAGCGCGACGGCGGCCCGGCCGGTGCGCGGCGCGGGACGGGGTGCCGGGTCGGCTGCGCCGTCGTGGAGATCGGTGCTCACGTCGGCCACGACCGCCGAGCCTACGGCGCGGCCATCACGGTGTCGGACACGGGCGTCCGGGCGGGGGCGAGCAGTGTCCCGGCGGTGAGGTGCGCGTTGCCGAGCAGGTCCAGGACGCCCGGGGCGCCGGTGCGGCGGAACCACTCGTACCCGTAGGTGATGTCGAAATCCTCCGCAGGCACGTCCTCGGGGGCCACCTGGCTCGCATGGGCCGTGATCGCGGCACGCTTGCGCTCCAGGTCCGCCGCCGAACCGGTGACGGCGAGGCTGATCTCGGCGGTCACCCGACCGAACGGGACGGCGGCCGCGCGGGCGGCGCCGTGGACGAGGTGGCGGTCCCGGGCGCTGACGTGCAGGTGCTCGCGATCGATCGTCATCTGGTAGGACGCGACCCCCGTCAGCTCCGCGGCGAGGCTGCCGATGCGGTGGGTGGCATCGTGGTCCGGGTGGCCGTAGATGCCCTGCTCGTCGTCGTGGACGAGGGTTCCGGCCCCCTCGGCGTCGACGATCTCGGCCACCCGCCGGGCGAGTGCCACCGGGTCGGCGGCGACGAGCGCGCGCGTGTGCCGGGCGTCCGCCCAGCCGGGCAACCCCGAGTCGCGGTGGTCGAGCAGGACGATCCGGGCGATGCCGAGCAGCTTCGCGGCCGCCTCCAGCTCGGCCGTGCGGCGCGCCGACACGGTCTCGCCGGCTGCGAGCGGGACCCTGGAGCCGCCCAGCTCACCGCCCGTCGCCATCACGAGGACGGTGCGGGCGCCCGCGTCGGCGAGGCGGCGCAGGGTGATCCCGGTGAAGATCGCCTCGTCGTCCGGGTGGGCGTGCAGGGCGACGACGGTGTGACCGCGCAGGTCGGGCATGGCGTGCATGAGGTGATCGCAGACGTGCGGCGCCGTGTGGAACGGCGGGGACGGACGGGGGCCGGGGTCAGCTGTGACAGCGACAACAGCTGTGACGACAGCTGCGACAGCACCCCGGACAGCACACACCCGCGAGGGGGCGGCCCGTCCGGTCGATCACGATGAGCATGGTGCCAGACACCGGCCGGCCCCGGCACCCGAATGTGACGGGTGCCGGGGCCGGCGGTCGGAACGGATCGGCAGGTGGTCGATCACGCGCCGATCACGCGGGTCAGTAGGGGCGTTTCGGCATGATCACCCACAGCACGATGTAGATGACGAACTGCGGTCCCGGCAGCAGGCAGCTGAGCAGGAACGCCAGCCGCACGAGGAACGGGCTCCAGCCGAACCGCTCGGCGATCCCGGCACAGACGCCGGCGATCACCTTGTCGTGCCGGGATCGGGTGAGGGTGGTGGTGGCCAACGTCGCTGCGCTCCTTCGAGTCTGTCGTCCGGTGTGACTACCGGCTGGCTCCACTGTGCGTCCGCCCGGACCGCGCCGCACTCGGGGAACGTCCGGAGGCGCCCCTGAAGTTCCCCTGACCTGGCCGGTCGGCCGGTTCAGGCCGACGACGAGCAGGCACGCCGGCCAGCCATTGACAAGAACTTCTTTTACATAAAGACTGATTTTCGCTATGCGAGACATCGTCTACCTGGACCGGCTGGAGCAAGCCGGGGCGCTGCTCAAGCCGCAGCGGATCGACGTGCTACGGCGGCTCGCCGAGCCACGGTCGTGCACCGAGGTGGCGGTCGAGCTGGATCAGACCCCGCAGCGGGTCTACTACCACGTGAAGCGCCTGCTGGAGGCCGGCCTGGTCCGTCAGGTGGCCGAGCGCCGGGTGCGCGGGATCAACGAGGGGATCTACCAGGCGGCGGGCCGGTCCTACTGGCTCTCGCCGGGCCTGGTGGGCCGGATCGGGCTGCGCCAGACCCGCGACCGGCTCAGCCTGGGCTACCTCGTCGACCTGATGGAGGACGTGCAGGCGGACATCGCCGCGCTCGACCTCAGCCGTCCCGATCTGCCGTCGATCGGCGTGTCCGGGGACATCCGGGTACGCCCGGAGCAGCGCAAGGCATTCCTCGACGAGCTGCAGCAGACGCTGCAGGACCTGTTCACCCGCTACGGCGGCGCCGAAGGCGACGCGTTCCGCCTGGCCGTGGCCTGCTACCCCAAGGGAGATCCCGATGACCGAGCCTGACCTGCGCCTGCGCGCAGCCGTCCCGGCCCCGTTGGCGGTCGTGTACGAGGCGTTGACCGACCCGGCCGCGCTGCGGGTGTGGCTGACCGAGCACGCCGAGGTCGACCTCCCCGGTAGGTACGAGTTCTGGGGCCGCTCCACGCCCGACGGCGCCGAGGCGCACCAGCGCGTGCTGTACGTGGACGAGCGCACCATCCGGTTCGGCTGGACCGTGGAGGGGGTGGAGTCCACGGTGGAGTTCGCGCTGGCCGAGGACGAGGAGGGCACGCTGGTCACGCTGAGCCAGAGCGACCTGCCCAGCTTCGCGGAGGTGCTGGCCGACGAGGCCGGCGCCCGGGGCGCCCTGCAGACGTTCTGGTCGCTGGCGATCGCGAACCTCGCCGACCACCTGGCCGGTCGTGAGCTGACCCCCAGGTGCGACTTCACGTCGAGCGAGCTGCACGCGTCGGTCGTCATCGAGGCGGCGCCGGAGGAGGTGTTCGACTCGATGATCCGGCCGGCGGTGTTCCGCAGGTGGTTCGGCGCCAACGTGGACATCGAACCCCGTCTCGGCGGCCGCTTCGCGATGGGCGGGTTCGACCTGGACCCCGGGGGCGCCAGGTTCGTCGAGTTCGAGCCGGGCCGCAGGGCGGCGCTGCGGTTCGCCGACGGCGAGACCACCAGCTGGGAGCTGGACGGCTCGGACGGCAGGACGCGGCTCACCATGATGCACAGCGGGTTCGACCCAGCCAACCCGCCGTACCCGGGCTGGGCAGGCTGGCTGGCCGGCATCGCCGGGTTGCGGCGCTACCACGAGCTGCCGGGCTCGCGCGCGATCTGGCGCGAGGTCGAGATCGCCGGGGTCCCCGCAGGCATGATGGCGACCGACGGATGAGATGAGCCGCCGCCGCGACACCCCGCGCTCTCAGAGGACCTGCAGGTCCCGCGGCCGGTGGTTGAGCCGCTCGCAGCCCTCGGCCGTGACGACGACGATGTCCTCGATCCGGGCACCCCACTCCCCCTCCAGGTACACCCCCGGCTCGACGCTGAACGCCATCCCGGGGCGCAGGGCGAGGTCGTTGCCGCCGACGATGTAGGGCTGCTCGTGGACGTCGAGGCCGATGCCGTGCCCGGTGCGGTGGATGAAGTACTCCCCCAGGCCGGCCTCGGTGAGCACGGTGCGCGCGGCGGCGTCCACCTGCTCGGCAGGCACGCCCGGGCCCGCGGCGCGGACGGCCCGCTCCTGGGCGTCCTGGAGCGCCTCGTAGGCCTTGCGGACCTCCGGCGAGGGCTCGGTGCCGAGCACGTAGGTGCGGGTGCAGTCCGAGTAGTAGCCACTGGGCAGGGGCCCGCCGATGTCCACGACCACCATGTCGCCGTGCTGCATGACGCGGTCCGAGACGTCGTGGTGGGGGCTCGCGCCGTTCGGGCCCGACGCGACGATCACGAACGCGGCGCCGGTGTGCCCCTCCTCGACGAGGGCGCGCGCGATGTCGGCCCCGGCGTCGGCCTCCGTGCGCCCCACCCGCAGGAACTCCCCCATCCGGGCGTGCACCCGGTCGATGGCGGCCCCGGCGGCGCGCAGCTCGTCGATCTCCGCGGCGTCCTTGCACATCCGCAGCTCCCGCAGGACCGGCCCGGCGAGCACCTGGGCGACCTCGGGGAAGGCGTCGCGCAGCCCGAACACGTGCACCGCCGGCATCGAGTCCGTCACGGCGATCCGCCGCGGGCCGCCGGCGAGGTCGCTGACCAGCAGGTACGGGTCCTCGCCGTCGGTCCACGTGACGGTCTCGATGCCGAGGCCGGACAGGCCGAGACCGGCCAGGCCCGGCGCCTCGAGCAGCGGCACGACGACCGCAGGCGGCGCCCGGTGCCCCGCCGCGGGGACGAGCAGGCACGTGAGCCGCTCATGGGTCTCCCCGGTGGCGCCCACCAGGTAGCGCAGGTCCGTGCCGGGGGTGATGACGAGCAGGTCGACGCCGTGCTCCGCGGCGATCTCACCCGCGCGGCGCAGGCGGTCGCCGAACGGCTCGGCACGGTCGGGGGACGCGGTCATGCGGAGAGGGTATTCGCCCCGCCCGGACGAACGCCTGGCACGCTGTCCGGCGTGAGCACCGGCCGCCCGTTGATGCTGCTCGACGCCGCCAGCATGTACTTCCGCGCCTACTACGGCGTCCCCGAGTCGATCACCGCACCGGACGGCACGCCCGTCAACGCGGTGCGCGGGTTCTGCGACATGGTGTCGCGCCTGCTCACCGAACGCCGCCCCGCCCGGCTCGTCGCGTGCCTGGACCTGGACTGGCGACCGGCGTTCCGCGTGGAGGCGCTGCCGTCGTACAAGGCCCACCGGGTGGCGGGCAACCAGACCGGGGTCGCGCCCGTCGGGGTGCCGGAGGAGGTGCCGGACACCCTCGCGCCGCAGGTGCCGATCCTGCTCGACGTGCTGGCCGCCGCGGGCCTGGCCACCGCGGGCGCGGACGGCCACGAGGCCGACGACGTCATCGGCACGCTCGCGGCCGGCGAGAAGGTCGACCCGGTGCTGGTGGTGAGCGGGGACCGCGACCTCATGCAGTGCGTGCGCGACGAGCCCACCCCCGTGAAGCTCGTCTACGTCGGGCGCGGCCTGGCCAAGGCGGAGACGCTCGGACCCGCCGAGGTGGCCGTGAAGTACCGCGTGCCCGTCGAGCGCGCCGGGGAGGCGTACGCGGAGATGGCGATGCTGCGCGGCGACCCCTCGGACGGCCTGCCAGGGGTCGCCGGGATCGGGGAGAAGACCGCGGCCACGCTCGTGGGCCGGTTCGGTTCCTGGGCGGAGCTGCGCGCCGCCGTCGCCGATCCGGCCGACAAGCGGCTGAGCCCTCCGGTGCGGGCGAAGCTCGCCGCGGCGGCCGGCTATCTCGCCGTCGTCGAGCCCGTGGTGCGGGTGGCCCTGGACGCCCCGGTGCGGATGGGGCGCCCGGACGTCGTGCCCGCGCGACCCGCGGATCCGGACGCTCTGGATGCGCTCGCGCAGCGGTGGGGCCTCGCCGGGTCCGTGGACCGGCTGCGCGCCGCCCTGGCGGTAGCCGGGACCTGACGGCCTCGGCGGCCGCCGGCACGACCGATCCGGACCGGCCTCCCGCCCCTCTGCCCAGCCGCGCGGTGGCGCGATCCGTGACGAGGTCCGCCGCGACGGTCACCGAGCGGCGGCCTCGCCGCGACGCAGGCAGGCCAGCTCGGCCAGCTCGGCCAGCGCAGCCTCGGCGACCTCGTCGAGCGTCATCGCCTCGCCGCGCCGCCACTCGGTGTCGAGCTCCTCCGGGGTGAGCCGGGTGCGCAGCAGCACCAGGGCCTCCTCCACCCAGGCGGCGATGAAGGGCGTGGTGATGGTCCCGCTCCGGACCCGGATCGCCTCGCCGCCCGCCAGCAGGCGTGCGGCGGCCGCGCCGCCGCCCTGGCGCACCAGCAGGACGGTGCACGGGATCACTGCGAAGCAGATCCCCCGCGCCACCCGCAGCTCCCGGAACACCCGCATCGCCCGCACCGAGCAGGCGAGGGCGCGCCGCTCCTCGCCGAGCTGGAGGCGGGCCTGGGCGAGGCCGAGGTCGGCCCACGCGCGCAACTCCAGGTCGCCGCGCTCGCCGAGCAGCTGCTGGACGAGCTCGCAGTCGCGGACGGCCTCGGCCCACTGCCCGGCGACGAGTGCCACGTTGGATCGGAAGTAGAGCGCCCACGCCCGGGCCCACGGCTCCTGCGCTGCCTCCGCGGCCGCTGCGATCGTCGCCGCGCCGTGGGGCGCGTCGCCCGTCGCGACGTTCCAGAACCCCTGCAGCGCCCGCGCCCGGGCCACGACGACCGCATCGCCACATGCCTCACCCCACGCGGCGGCGCGCGCGCAGCCGGTGACCGTGCCGTCGCCGTCACCCTCCAGGAACGCGAGGACCGCGTCGGCGAACGACGCCCATGCGCGCGGTGCGTCCGGCACGGACCGGCCCTCCTCCAGCACCCGGCGAAGCCACGACCGGCCCTCCTGGTAGCGGGCCTCGAGTTCCCACAGCTTGTGGGTCGCCCCCGCGATCACGGCCGCGGTCTCGTCCTCCCCGCTGGTGAGCGACCACTCCATCGCCGCCCGCAGGTTGCCGTGCTCGGTCCGCAGCCGGTCGAGCCAGGCGACGGTCCGGTCGGTGCGCATGCCGTCCGTCGCCGCGACGGCCAGGTCCCGGTAGTGCGCGGCGTGCGCGGCACGCACCGCGTCGAGGTCGCCGCGATCGGCGAGCGCATCCAGGGCGTAGGCGCGCAGCGTCTCCAGGAGCCGGTAGCGGTACTCCGGGCCCGCGGCGTCGGCGACCACGAGGGACTTCTCGACGAGGCGGGCCACCCGCTCCTCGGTGCGCCCATCCTCCGCGCAGACCGCCTCGGCGGCGTCGAGGGTGAACCCGCCCGCGAAGACCCCGAGACGGGTGAAGACGCGGCGCTCGGCGGGAGCGAGCAGGTCGACGCTCCAGTCGATCACCGCCCGCAGGGTGCGGTGGCGGGGCAGGGCCGCGCGGTCGCCGCCGTCGAGGAGGCGGAACCGGTCGCCGAGCCGCCCCGCGATCTGCGCGGGGGCGAGCACGGCGGTGCGGGCTGCAGCGATCTCGATGGGCAGCGGGAGCCCGTCGAGGCGACGGCAGATCTCCGCGACGGCAGGGCCGTCGACGGCGGTGAGCCGGAAGCGGGGCTGCACGGCGGCGGCGCGATCGACGAACAGGCGGACGGCATCGGCGACGGCCGGGGACGCGGCGACTCCGGCGGAGGGGCTCGCGACGACGTCCTCCGCCTCGGCGACCGCGAGCCCGTCCACGGCGAGCCCCTCCACGGCGATCACGGTCTCCCCCGTGACACCGAGCCGCTCGCGGCTCGTGGCGAGCACGTGCAACCCCCGGGCGACCCCGAGCAGCCGTGCGACCAGCGGCGCGACCTCGTCCAGCAGGTGCTCGCAGTTGTCGAGGACGAGCAGGGCGTGTGCGTCGCGGAGGTGGTGGACGAGCGTCTCGGTGAGCGCCTCCCGAGGGCGCTCGCGGACCCCGAGCGTGGCCGCGATGGTGGGGCTGACCAGCGCCGGCTCCCCGACGGGCGCGAGGTCGACGAGGTGCGCGCCGTCGGAGAAGCGCTGCGCGACGGCGCGGGCGACCTCCACCGCGAGCCGGCTCTTGCCCGCCCCGCCGACACCGCGCAGGGTCACGAGGCGCGCCGCGTGGAGGCTTCTCGCCACGTGCGCGAGCTCGGCCCGGCGCCCGACGAAGCTGGTCAGCGCCAGAGGGAGCCGCGGCCGTCGACTCGCCGGGCCGAGCAGCGCCGGGTCGTGGCGGAGCACGTCCAGGCGGACGCGCTCCAGCTCCTCACCGGGATCGATCCCGAGCTCGTCGCGCAGCAGGGCAGCGATCCCGTCGTAGGCGGCGAGCGCGTCGCCCTGACGACCGTCGCGGTAGAGCGCGAGCATGAGCCGGGCGCGGTGGCGCTCGTCGAGGGGATGCTCGGCGACGAGCGCCTCCAGGTCGGGGAGGACGTCGCGATGGCGACCGCGGGCGATCTCGGCGTCGACGCGGTCGGCCTCGGCCTGCTCGCGCAGGTGCTCCCAGCGGGCGATCACGGCGCTCGCGAGCGGGCGCTCGGCGAGCTCGGGGAGCGCGGGGCCGCGCCACCACCCCAGCGCCTCGGCGAGGTGCGCCGCCGCGTCGTCCGGGCGCCCGTCCTCGAGCGCCTGACGCCCGTCGACGGCCGCGCGCGCGAAGCGGTGAGCGTCGAGCTCACCGCTCCTGATCGCGAGGAGGTAGCCGGGGCGGCGCGTGACGATCAGCTCGCGCTCACCCCCACCTCCGTCGCGCAGCGCCCGGCGGAGCTCGCTGATGCGCACGTGCACCAGCTCCGAGGCCCGAGCGGGCGGTTCGTCGCCCCACAGCACCTCGACGAGCCGGTCCATCGAGACGACGTCACCCGGTGAGATCAGCAGTGCCGCGAGCAGCGCCCGGTGCCGTGGCCCGCCCAGCGCGATCCCGGCCCCGTCGGCCCCGTCGACCAGGACCGGGCCGAGGATGCGGAACAACATGTGCGCCCCCTGCGGGCGCCGGGACGGTGGACCTGAAGGAATCCCGAAGGTGTGACGGCCAGGCTTCGCACCGACGCCGACGCGAGAGTGTCCTCTGTCGCATCCGCCCGGTCAGCCACCGAAGGCAGGATGTGGCTTCGCCGAACGCCGACCCACCACGAGGGGCTCACCATGATCGACGTCACGAGCAGGCTCGGCGAGTGCCGCGCGAAGATCAGCGAAGGGCTGCGGGCGACGGAGGCGGACAGCGGGGCGTCGGTCGTGACCGTCGCCGTCGTGGGCGAGTTCGACGGCAGGACCGCCAAGGCGGGCCGGATCGCCGGAAGCGACGGGGCCGCGCGCGACGCCGTCATCGAGCTCGTGCAGGCCGACAGCGCCCGGGCCGCGGCGCTGGCGGACCCCGGCCTCGGCGCGGAGGCGCTGCAGGCGGTCGAGGACGCGCACCTCGCCATCTGCATCCTCAAGACCGAGGTCTGACGGGCCGACCCGGCGGTGTCGGAGGGGGCCGACGGGTCAGGCCGCGACCGGTTCGACCGGTTCCTGCAGGGCCGCCCGGCCCGACGGTGTCAGCCGGGCCGGACCGATTCCGGGACCGGGTCGCGCGACCAGACCGGCCGCGACGAGCCGCGGCCCGACGAACTGGTCGCTGCAGCCGACGCCGTCCACGACGAGCCGGACGGACGCGACCCCGGACACCAGGCAGCGCCCGGCGTGGATCGCGCGGAGCACAGCCCGCTCGCGATGTGTCAGTGCAGTGGCGATGGTGATCGTGCTCATGGCCGGCTCCTTCCCGTCCGTGTGTTGCCTGTTCGGACGGGTTCACGCCCGGGAAGTCGTCGGTGTTCACCTCCGTTACCCGAAAGTTACTCAGAAGTACGTACCGCACCACGGAAGCACACCGCCCGTGAGCAGCCGGTCCGCGCGAGTGACGGCGTCCGCGTCGTGCACGCGCCACCACCCCGTCGCCGCCAGCGCTGACGGCGGGGTGTCGCCGAGGTAGGCCATCGCGAGCGCCGCGACGTCGCACTCGAGCTCGGGCGCAGCGTCGACGTGCCGGGCCGGGCCGTCGCCCAGGAGATAGACGCCGCTGTTGGCGGGGAACAGCGCATCCCGCACCCCGAGCCGGACCGGCTCGCCCGCACACGGCAGGGCGGCCAGGGCCCCGGGGACGTCGAGGATCCGCAGCCACGTCTCGTCGCCCGCCGAGGTCACCGCGCAGTCCCGGCGGTCGGCGAGCATCAGCTCCAGGGGCTCGTCAAGGGGCCGCAGGTGCGCCTCCACCGCCCCGGTGAGATCGACGTCGAGCAGGAAGCGCCACAGCGCCGCGGTGACCTGCACGTCCGCGGCGTGCAGGTCCGAGACGCCGAGCGGGCGGCGCTCGAAGTCCTCGCGGGGCTCGGCGAGGGTCGCGACGGCGTAGCCGTCGTCGCCGTCCGGGCCGGTGTGCACGGCGGCGAGCAGCACGTCGGTACCGGCGACGTCGCGGCCGTGCATCGTCGACCACCACCCGGGTGGGCGGGTCATCCCACCCGGACGACGCAGCGCGAGGCGCTCGTGCACGGCGGGCAGCACGTCCAGGACGTCCTCACGGGACAGCAGCCGCACGGTGCCGCCACCGGGCGCCGCGTCCCGCCATCCGGCCCCGGAGCGGCGCACCCGCACCCCGCGCCCGCGCGTGGCGACCCCGTAGCCGAAGCGTCCGTAGATGCGCGACTGGCTGGCGCGCAGCGTCGCGACCACCTCGCCGCGCTCGGCGGCGTCGCGCAGCTGGTGGTGCATCATCGCCGTGAGCAGCCCGCGGCGGGTGCGGTCGGCCCGCACCCCGACCCGGGTGACGGCGGCCATCGGCAGCTGCGCCCCACCCGGTACGGCAAGCCGGGACCCGAAGGCCGTCGCCGTGGCGACGAGATCGTGGCCTTCGCGCACCCCGAGCGCGCGGCCGGGTGGGTAGAGCGCGGATGCGTGCGGCCACGACGCATCGGTCGCCGGGCCGAACAGGATCGTGCCGGCGAACAGGTCGTACGCCGCGCGCAGCTCGTCCGGTTCGAGGATCGCGACCGTGCTCACGTCGCGATCATGCCGGTCATGCTGCGCCCACGGCGACGACGCCACGCCGGATCGCCGTCACCGCGGCCGCTGCGGCCCGCCCGACCGGGCTACCGCGCCCCGCGACGACCGCGATCTGGTCGAGCAGGTCCAGCACCTGGCGACACCAGCGCACGAAATCACCCGCCGAGAGCTCCATGCCGTTCTGGTCGGCCGCGGTGAGCACCGCCGACAGCGGCTCGCCGCGCGCCCACCGGTGCACGGGCCACGCGAACCCGAGATCGGGCTCACGGGTGCGGTCCACGCGGTGGCGGCGCTCGTCGTCCTCCAACCCGGCCCAGAGCCGCACCGTGGCCGCCAATGCCTCCGAGGTCGCGCCCTGCGGCACGCGCGGGACGGGGCCGTGGTCGCGGCGCGACTCGTACACCAGCGCCGAGACCACCGCGGCCAGCTCCGCGGGCTCCAGGCCGTCCCAGACGCCGTGACGCAGGCACTCCGCGGCGAGCAGGTCCGACTCGCCCCAGAGCCGCGCGAGCCGCTCCCCGTGCGGCGTCACGACCTGTTCCCCGCCGCCACCCGCGAGGTAGCCGCGATCCGCGAGCAGGGCGCGGATGCGGTCGAACGTGCGCGCGAGAGAGTGCGTGGTGGCGCGCACCTTCTCGCGCAGCTGGTCGGTCTCGCGTTCCAGGCGGGTGTAGCGCTCGGCCCACCGCGCATGGGCCTCACGGTCCGTGCAACCGTGGCACGGGTGTGCGCGCAGGGCCCTGCGCAGGGTGGCGAGCTCCGGGTCGTCGGCGGCCGCACCGCGGGTGCGCCGCCGGGGCGACTCGGGAGCGAGGATCCCGGTGTTGCGCAGGCTCGACGCGAGGTCGCGCCGCGTGCGGGGCGAGCGGTGGTCGATGCGCTTGGGCAGGCGCATCCGGCCCAGCGGCTCGACGGGTGTGGGGAAGTCCGCGGCGGACAGCCGCCCGGCCCAGCGGTCCTCGGAGAGCACCAGGGGGCGCGGGTCGCCGTCGGCGGACACCCCCGGGTCGAGCACGACGGCCAGGCCCGAGCGCCGCCCGGACGGCACCGCGATGACGTCGCCCGGTCTGAGCGCCCGCAGTGAGTCCGCGGCCTCCTCGCGCCGGGCGGCGTTGCCCTGGCGGCTCAGCGCCTTCTCCCGCTCGGAGACCCGGCGACGCAGGGAGGCGTACTCGGCGAAGTCCCCGAGGTGGCACTCCATCGAGCGGCGGTAGCCGGCGAGGGTCTCGCCGTTGCGCTCGATCCGGCGCGCGAGCCCGACCACCGAGCGGTCCGCCTGGAACTGCCCGAAGGACTGCTCCAGGAGCTCGCGTGCCGCCGCGGGCCCGAGGCGCTGCACGAGGTTGACGGCCATGTTGTAGCCGGGCCGGAACGAGCTGGTGAGCGGGTAGGTGCGGGTGGACGCGAGCCCCGCCACCTGCGCGGGGGCCACCCCCGGCTGCCAGACGACGACGGCGTGGCCCTCCACGTCGATGCCGCGCCGGCCCGCCCGGCCCGTGAGCTGTGTGTACTCGCCCGGCGTCAGCTCCGCGTGGGACTCCCCGTTGAACTTGACCAGCCGCTCCAGGACGACGGTGCGGGCGGGCATGTTGATGCCGAGCGCGAGGGTCTCGGTGGCGAACACCGCGCGCACCAGCCCGCGCACGAACAGGTCCTCGACGGTCTCCTTGAACGCGGGCAACATTCCCGCGTGGTGGGCGGCGATGCCCCGCTCCAGCGCGTCGCGCCACTCCCAGTAGCCGAGGACCGCGAGATCGCCCTGCGGCAGGTCCGCGGTGCGTCGGTCCACGATGCGGCGGATCTCGACGGCCTGCTCCTCGGTGGTCAGCCGCAGGCCCGCGCGCACGCACTGGCCGACCGCGGCGTCGCAGCCCGCGCGGCTGAACACGAACGTGATCGCGGGCAGCAGCCCGTCCCGTTCGAGGCGGTCGATCACCGTGACCCGCGACGGCGGCCGGAACCGGTTGGTCACCTGGCGACCGCGGCGCCCGCGGTCCCAGCCCGCGGTCTGGCGCTCCACGTCCGAGGTGTGGCGGACGAGATCGGGATCGACGCGCAGCTCGCCGTCCTTCTCGGTGAACAGGTTCAGCAACCGGCTGCCGACCATCATGTGCTGCCACAGCGGCACCGGCCGGTGCTCGTCCACGACGACGGTGGTGTCGCCGCGCACGGTCACGAGCCAGTCCCCGAACTCCTCGGCGTTGCTCACCGTCGCCGAGAGGCTCACGAGCCGGACGTGCGCGGGCAGCTGCAGGATGACCTCCTCCCACACCGCGCCGCGGAAGCGGTCGGCGAGGTAGTGCACCTCGTCCATGACGACGTAGCCGAGGTGGTGCAGGCGGCTCGGCGCCGCCGCTGCTCCCCCGCCACCCCCGGAGCCGTCCGCGTAGATCATGTTGCGGAGGACCTCGGTGGTCATCACCACGACCTGGGCGTCACCGTTGATGCTGGTGTCCCCCGTGAGCAGCCCGACGGCCTGCGCGCCGTGGCGGGCCACCAGGTCGTGGAACTTCTGGTTGGACAACGCCTTGATCGGCGTCGTGTAGAAGCACCGGCGCCCGCCCGCGAGCGCGAGATGCACGGCGAACTCCCCCACGACCGTCTTCCCGGCCCCGGTCGGTGCGCACACCAGAACCCCGTGCCCGTCCTCCAGGGCGGCACAGGCGGTGCGCTGGAACTCGTCGAGGTCGAACGGGAACCCGGCGGCGAACTCGGTGAGCTGCGGACGGGTGGCGCGTGCGCGGGCGGCGGCGTAGGCCTCCGCGGGCGGCACGGGCGTACTGCTGGCCACCCGCCCAGGCTACGTCGCGTCCTCCGTACGGCGCGCCGCAGTGCCGGTTGCGTCCGCCGCCGGGCCCGGCGCCGTGTCGAACGGGGGCAGCTCGGAGGGGGCGGTGTCGATCGCGCTCGGGCTCGTGTCGATCGGCGAGGGCTGGTCGGGATCCCATGAGTCGACGCCCGACTCGGCCCGGCGGCGCGCCTTGCGCTTGTCGTTGAACCGGGCGATCTGGATCGCGATCTCGAACAGCAGCGTGAGCGCCAGCGCGAGCGCGATCATCGAGTACGGGTCCTGGCCCGGGGTCGCGATCGCGGCGAACACGAACAGCCCGAAGATCAGCCCACGGCGGGCCTTGCGCAGCTTCTCGTAGCTCACGACGCCCGCGAGGTTGAGCATCACGACGAGCAGCGGCAGCTCGAAGCTCACGCCGAAGATCAGCAGCAGGGTGAGGATGAAGCCGAAGTACTCACGCCCGCCCAGCGCGGTGGCCTGCACCCCCGCGGAGATGGTGAGCAGGAACGCCAGGGCCTGGGTGACGACGAAGTAGGCGAGCACCGCGCCCGAGACGAACAGCACCGCGCCGATCGGCACGAACGTCATCGCATAGCGGCGTTCCTTGGCGTAGAGCCCGGGCGTGATGAACGCCCACAGCTGCTGCAGCCACACCGGGCAGGCGAGCACGACACCGACCGTGGTGGCCACGGTGAGGCGCAGGTTGAACTGGTCGAACGGCGCGGTGCCGAACAGCACGCAGGAGCCGTCCGCGGTGATGGAGGCGCGCGACTCGGGGGGCAGCGCGCAGTACGGCCCCTTGAGGATGTCGCCGAGCGACGGGAACCCGAACAGCGGGACGCCGAACCAGATGAACCCGAACACCGTGGTGATCGCGATCGCGATCAGGCAGACCGTGAGGCGGTTGCGCAGCTCGTAGAGGTGCTCGGTGAGCGTCATCGTCCCGTCGGGGTTGCGCGCCCGACGGGAGCGGGGCAGCCGGAGGCGGACCACCTCGGTGGATCAGGACGGCTGCTCGGGCCGAGCGGTGCTCGTAGGCGGCTGCTGGGGTGCATCGGCCTGGGCGGGCGGCAGCGCCTGCGGTGCGGCCGGGGGCTGCGCCGGGGCCTGCGTCGAGGCGCCCTTGTCGTCGTCCTTCATGCCCTTCATCTCGCCCTTGAACACCCGGGCCGACTGCCCGATCGAGCGGGCCATCTCGGGCAGCCGCTTGGCCCCGAAGAGCAGGATGAGCACCCCGATGATGACGATGAGTTCCCAGCCACCAGGGATCATGTCGGGCCCTTCCGTCGGGTTGCGTCCGTGCCGAGTCTACGCACCGGGCGTGTCGTGGCGCCGCCGCACACCCGCCCGCAACGGCGCGAGGCCGCGGTGCAGGCTCGCCCGGAAGGCCGCGAGCGCGTCGGCGAACCGGTGCCACGGCACCCGCACCACCGCCACCAGGGACGCCAGGAGGGCGAGCCCCGCCACGACCAGCCCGGCCGCCGTCCACAGCACGCTGTCCATCCGCTCCCCGTTCCCGTTCCGTCAGTCCGCTTCCGTCAGCGCCAGCGCCGCTGCCGCCCGCCGCGCCACCGCGGTGACCATCTCGGCGGGCTCCAGCACCGTCGCGCCCCCGCCGAGCCCCAGCACGAGGCGCACCAGCCAGGCGGGGTCGGCGAAGCGCAGCAGCACCCGTACCCGGCCGTCGCCCTGCTCCACGACCTCGTCCACGGGGTAGTACTCGGCCACCCATCGGGCCTCGCGCTCCAGCAGCAGGAGGGCGCTGCGATGCTCGGGCGCGGGCCGGAACAGCCCCGCGGAGACGTCGGTGGGTTCCACGTCCGGCGGCGGCGCGGCGGGCTCGTCGAGCACCTCCACGTCGTCCACCCGGTCCAGCCGGAACATCCGCACGCCCTCGGCGCTGCGGCACCACGCCTCCAGGTAGCCACGGCCCTCGACGAGCAGCAGGCGCATCGGGTCAACCACGCGGCGGCTGACGACGTCGCGGCCCGCGGTGTAGTAGACGATCCGCAGCGCGCGGCCGTCGTCAAGGGCCTGCCGGACGGTGCTGGTGGTGGCCGCCTCCTGGCGGGTGAGCGCGACGGCCATGTGATCGGCGGCGTCGTGGCCCGCGTCGCCGACCGCCCGCTCGATCTTCGCGGTGGCGCGGCGGACGGCGTCGGTGTCGACCATGCCGGGGACGGCGCCGAGCGTGCGCAGCGCGACGAGCAGCGCGGAGGCCTCCGCGGTGGTGAGCCGCAGCGGGCGGCGCATCCCCGCGTCCTCGGTGACGGTGACGGTGTCGCCGGAGAAGGACAGATCCACGAGGTCGCCCGGGCCGTAGCCGGGCAGCCCGCACATCCACAGCAGCTCCAGGTCCCGGCGCAACTGCCGTTCGGTGGTGCCGAAGTCCGCGGCCGCCTCGGACAGCGCGATGCCCGGCCGGGCGAGCAGGTAGGGCACCAACGAGAGCAGCCGGGGCAGGCGCTCGGTCACCCCGCCGGCGCTCACGGGCCCGCGCCGGCGGTCGGGAACGACCTGAGCATGATCATCCGGGGCGCTCTGCGTGCGCAGCGTCGATCCCGACGGCCACCCCGTGCGCCGCGGCCACCCCGGCCCAGTTGCGGCGCACCGCCTCGGCCAGCTCGGCCGGGTGCAGGACGGCGACGTCCGGACCGTGCCCGGCGAGCCAGCGCGCCACGGTCTCGATCTGGCGCAGGTCCATCTCCAGCTCGTCCCCGGCGCGCCCGCCGTACTCGCGGGATCCGACGACGCGGCCGATCCGCCGCAGGCCCAGCGCCCGCCCAGCCGCCACCCACACCCGCACCTTGTCGACCACGGGCGGCGGCTCGAAGCCGCGCCGGACGTGGTCGAGCAGGTCCACGCCCTCCGGCACCGTGACCGCCCCCGCCGGCCCGATCGCCCGCACGGGCTCGCTGATCCGGGAGAGCCGGAAGCAGCGGACGGCGTCGCGGTCGCGGTCGTGGCCCACGAGGTACCAGCGGCCCCGCCACGAGACCACACCCCAGGGCTCGACGGTGCGCCGCTGCGGCTCGCCGGGCTCCCCGCCGCGGCGGTGCCCGAACGTCACGGCGCGGCCCGCCTGGACCGCGGTGAGCAGCGGCGCGAACGCGGGCTCGACGGCCCGCACCCGCGGCTGCACCCGCGCCCCCGCGTCCTCGTCGACCTCCACCCCCGCCGCGCGCAGCTTCACGAGCGCCCCGCGCGCCGCCCCGGCCAGCTGCGGCGACTCCCACAGCCGCGCGGCGAGCGCCACCGCGGCGGCCTCGTCCGGTTCGAGGTCGACGTCGCCCAGCTCGTAGTCCTGGCGCGCGATCCGGTAGCCGTCCGCCGTGTCGAAGCTCGACGTGCGCCCCGTCTCCAGCGGCACCCCCAGCTCGCGCAGCTCGCTCTTGTCCCGCTCGAACATGCGGAAGAACGCCTCGTCCGTGGCGGCGTCCGCGTAGCCGGGGACGATCGCGCGGATCCGCTCGGCGGTGAGGAACTGCCGGGTGGACAGCAGGCAGAGCACCAGGTTCACCAGACGCTCGGCCCGTGCGGAGGACACGCCCGGCATCGTACGACCGGGCGCCCCGAGCCCGTGGCGAACCGCGCGAACCGGTGTCTCAGATCGCGACGCCCGCCGGTCTTGACGTCACGGCTGCGGGCGCACAGGGTTCGGCAGCGAGCTGGTTCGGTGAGGCTTGTCACTGCGCACAACGGGCGAACGGGTACGAGGCGGAGGCGAAGGCGCATGTCCCATCCGGTGGGGACCGAGAAGTACAACCCCTGGACGGTGGTGAACATAGTGTTCAGCCACCTGGCCGAGCAGGGCCTGCATCCGGTGCTCGGTGCCACGGGCGACCCGTCGGTTCCCGCGAGGGCGCTGCTGCGCGCGCTGGGGATCGAGCCGGGCCAGGACAGCGACGGTCCGGCGGCGACCCTGGCCCGCGACGAGTTGGCCCGGCTGCGGGCGATCCACGAGGCGGGCGGCGAGGAGTAGCGCGGGCGGGCGGCGGCGGGCCGGAAGACCGGATCGCCCGCCGCCCCGGGCCGGAGCCCGGCGGTGGCTGGGTCGCGGGTGGCTGGGCCCGGGGGGTGGCAGAGCCGGGCGCCGACGAGGGTCCTGCCTGCGGGACGACGTCGGCCGCCGCGCCGTGCACACTCGGCCGTTCCCGTGCACACGCCCCACCCTGTGCACGCCACCCCACGATGTGCACGCCGACCCCGCGGCGCACCCCGCCGACGCCGTGCACACCCCGCAGCGCGGTGCACACCCGACTGTTCCCGTGCACACGCCCCACCCTGTGCACGCCACCCCACGATGTGCACCCCGACCCCGCGGCGCGCCGGCCCGACGCCCGGGACGTCACGCCCGCGGGGCGCCGGGACCACGGAGACCCACGGGACGTGCGCGTCAGCAGTCACGCCCGGACCGGCGCCGACGCGGCGCCCAGGGTGCACACCTCGGGGCGCGCCCCCGACACCCGCGACCCGGCGGTGCCGGTCGTGCACCGCGGGTAGCCGACGCCGCAGGCCGCGCACTCTGGCGCCACAATGCCGCGGGCCGTACCGCGGGCCAGCCCGCGCCACACGGACGGTTACAGCGAGGCGATCAGCCGGTCCACCCGCTCGTCCACCGACCGGAACGGGTCCTTGCACAGCACGGTGCGCTGCGCCTGGTCGTTGAGCTTCAGGTGGACCCAGTCCACCGTGAAGTCGCGCCCGGCGGCCTGGGCGGCGGCGATGAAGTCCCCGCGCAGCTTGGCGCGCGTGCTCTGCGGCGGCGTGTCCTTGGCCGCCTCGATCTCGCCGTCGTCGGTGACCCGGTCCACCATGCTCTTGCGCTGGAGCAGGTCGAACAGGCCCCGCCCGCGCCGGACGTCGTGGTAGGCGAGGTCGAGCTGGGCGATCCGGGAGCTCGCGAGGTCCAGGTCGTGACGCATCCGGTAGCGCTCGATGAGCCGGTGCTTGATCGCCCAGTCGATCTCGCGGTCGATGAGCGAGAGGTTCTGCCGCTCGACGGCGTCGAGGGTGCGCCCCCACAGCTCCACGACGCGGTTGAGGATCGGGTCCTGCACGCCCCGGTGCGCGACGTGCTCGACGGCGCGGGCGTGGTACTCGCGCTGGATGTCCAGGGCGCTGGCCTCGCGGCCGCCCGCGAGGCGCACGGTGCGCCGTCCGGTGAGGTCGTGGCTGATCTCGCGGATGGCGCGGATCGGGTTGTCCAGGGTGAAGTCCCGGAACTGGACGCCCGCCTCGATCATCTCCAGCACGAGCGTGGCCGAGCCCACCTTGAGCAGGGTGGTGACCTCGGACATGTTCGAGTCGCCGACGATGACGTGCAGGCGGCGGTAGCGCTCGGCGTCGGCGTGCGGCTCGTCGCGGGTGTTGATGATCGGGCGCGACCGGGTGGTGGCCGACGACACACCCTCCCAGATGTGCTCGGCGCGCTGCGAGAGGCAGAACACGGCGCCGCGGGGGGTCTGCAGGACCTTCCCGGCCCCGCAGATGAGCTGGCGGGTGACGAGGAAGGGCAGCAGGACGTCCGCGATGCGCGAGAACTCACCGGCGCGGGCGACGAGGTAGTTCTCGTGGCAGCCGTAGGAGTTCCCTGCGGAGTCGGTGTTGTTCTTGAACAGGTAGATGTCACCGCCGATGCCCTCGTCCACCAGCCGGCGCTCGGCGTCGACCAGCAGGTCCTCGAGGATCCGCTCGCCCGCCTTGTCGTGGGCCACGAGCTGGGCCAACGAGTCGCACTCCGCCGTCGCGTACTCGGGATGCGAGCCCACGTCCAGGTAGAGCCGGGCGCCGTTGCGCAGGAAGACGTTCGAGGACCGGCCCCACGAGACCACCCGGCGGAAGAGGTAGCGCGCCACCTCGTCCGGGGACAGCCGCCGCTGCCCGTGGAAGGTGCACGTGACGCCGAACTCGGTCTCGACGCCGTAGATCCGCCGCTGCATCCTCCCAGCGTATGCGGTGAGAGGCCGATCCCGACACGTCCGGACGATCGGCGGGTCCGGCAGATGGGGGTTGTCGCAGCCGGTGCCGCCCGCCGGGAGCGGCGTTCGCACCGTAGGGTCGCACCCGTGCTCTCCTGGCTGCGGCAGACCGTGGAACCGGTCAACGAGACCGATCGCGCCATCACCCGGGCGATCTCGCGACGGTCGCACAGCCCGCTCAACGACGGGATGAAGACGCTCTCGCGCCTCGCGAACCACAGCCTGCTCTGGCTCGCGATCGGCGCCGGGTTCGCGGCCCGCCGCGGCGCGAGCCGCAAGGCCGCGCTGCGCGGCGTGGCGGCCATCGCGGGGGCGAGCTTCACCTCGAACGTGGTGTTGAAGCCGCTCCTGCCCCGCCGCCGCCCGGCCGCGTCCGAGCTGCCCGCCTACCAGACGTTGCCCAAGCCGCCCACGTCGTCGTCGTTCCCGTCCGGGCACGCCGCATCGGCGGCGGCGTTCGCCACGGCCGTGGCGCTGGAGAGCCCGCGGCTGGGGGCGGCGGTCGCCCCGGTCGCGGCCGCGGTGGCCTACTCGCGCGTCCACGTGGGCGTGCACTGGGCCTCGGACGTCGTCGCGGGTGCGGCCGTCGGCGCCGGGATCGCGGCGGCCACGAGGCGCTGGTGGCCGGTACGGCGCTCCGACGAGGCGCTGGCCCGGCCCGTCGACACCGTCCCGGTCCTGCCCCGCGGCGAGGGCCTGATCCTGGTCTCCAACCAGCGTTCGGGCGACCCTCTGTACGACCCGGCCGACGATCTCGCCACCGCGCTGCCCGCCGCGGTCGTGATGCGCGCCCACCCGGGCCCGGACCTCGACGCCCAGATCGACGCCGCCGTGCGTGCCCGCGACGGCGCCGTGCGCGCCCTCGGCGTGGCGGGCGGGGACGGTACGGTCGCCGCCGGGGCAGAGGTCGCCAACCGCTACGGGCTCCCCCTGGTGGTCGTCCCGACCGGGACGCTCAACCACTTCGCCCGCGACGTCGGCGTCTACGACCTGCAGGAGGCGGTGGACGCCACCGAGGCCGGCGAGGCGGTGGCCGTCGACCTGGGGCTCGTCGACGTCCACCCCGGGCACGGCCGCGATCCCGAGTCGGACGCCGTGGTCCGCCGTCGCTGCTTCCTCAACACCGCGAGCCTCGGGTCGTACCCGGACCTCGTCCGGCTGCGCGAACGCTGGCAGCACCGGGTCGGCAAGTGGCCGGCGTTCGTCGCCGCCCTCGTCGTGACGCTGCGCGACGCAGAACCGGTCGATATCAAGATCGACGGTCGCTGGCACAAGGTGTGGCTGCTCTTCGTCGGCAACGGCCCGTACCACCCCCGCGGGATGGTGCCGGCCTGGCGGCCGACGCTCGACTCCGGGCTGCTCGACGTGCGCTGGCTGCGGGCGGACGTCCGCCTCTCCCGGCTGCGCGCGGTCGGGGCGCTCGCGTTGGGCGCGCTGGGCAGCACCCGGGTGTACCGGCAGATGGAGGTCGCCGAGCTGGACGTCGAGCTCGCGACCCCGGGCATGCTCGCCACGGACGGCGAGGTGGTGGAGAGCGCGGGACGGTTCACCTTCCGCGTGGCCGACACGCGCATCCCGGTCTACCGCCGCGACGAGCGGCGCTGGACGGGCCGCGATCGGCCGTTCGTGGGGTAGACACGGGGGATGCGCGTCACCGGGATGGACCACGTCGTCCTCGTCAGCCCCGATCCGGAGCGGCTCATCGCCTGGTACGTCGACGTGCTCGGGCTGGGCACCGAACGCCTCGACCAGTGGCGGCGCGACGAGGTGCCGTTCGCGTCCCTGCGGGTGGACGACGCGACGATCGTCGACGTCCAGCGCGGGGAGCGGTCCGGCACGAACGTCGACCACCTGGCGTTCGTCGTGGACGCCTCCGTGGCCGAGCTCGCCGCGCTCGCCGAGAACCACGGCGTGTCCGGGCCGAAGAGCCTGTTCGGTGCGCGCGGCCAGGGGCAGGGCATCTACCTGCGTGACCCCGACGGCACCGGGGTGGAGCTGCGCACCTACCGTTCCTGACCGGCCAGGGCGTCGGCGAGCACTCCCAGCAGCGCGCCCTGCCCGCCGGACAGGACGTGCCCGGCCGCCGGCGGGATCCAGAAGCAGGTGAACCCGGGTCGGCGGGGCGTGGCCGTCATGGCGTTCCCCGGACGTCGGGCCTCATCCGGGCGGACCGGTCCGGCCGGGACCTGCAGCCGGTCTCCTCGTACGGGAGGTCGGCACGGCGGCGCACCAGGAGCCGGTCGTCGCGCACGACGTGGCAGACGACCTTCTCGACGAAGGCCCGCCGCAGCATCCGACCAGCATCCGCTCAGCGGCCGGCCAGCTCGTCACGCACCTGCATGAGGGCGAACCCGAGCAGGTTGTACCCGCGCCACCGGCTCGGGACGGCGGCGTCCGGCTCGCCGTCTGCGAGCCCGATCCCCCACACCGCGTCGTCGGGGCTCGCCTCCACGAGGACGCGGTGGCCGGTGTCGACGAGATAGCCGCGCAGCGCCGCGTCCGCGGCGAACTTGGCGCGGTTGCCGTCCACCACGACGTCGAAGCGGTGCACGACCCAGGTCGGGCCCTCGAACCCGGCGACGGCGCGGCCCGCCGCCTTCGCCGCCGCGGGGTCCGGATCGGCGAGGACCACGTCGGCGGCCCGCACGTCCCCGAAGAGCAGCGCCTTGCGCCACATCATGTAGTGCTCCGCCGTCGGGAACGCCACGCCGTCCACCGTGAACGGCGCGGGCCACCACTGGCTCAGGCAACCCGGTCCGGGCCGGCCGTCCGGCTGGGGGTCAGGGCGCCAGAAGTGGAGCATCGGCGGCAGGCGGCCGGCGTCCTCGGCCGCGGCGAGCTCGTCCGGTGTCACGCCCCGCTGCCGTAGGGACGGGTGAGCACCTCCAGGTTGTGCCCCTCCGGGGAGTCGAAGTACAGCCCGCGACCGCCGTCGTTGGTGTTGTGGCCCGGCCGCCGGCGACCCGGGTCCGCCCAGGTCTCGATGCCACGCTCGGCCAACCGCCCGGCGACCGCGTCGAACTCGTCCTCCGAGATCAGGAACGCGTAGTGCTGGCTGACGACCTCGTCGGTCTCCATGTAGTCCATGCTCACCCCGTTGGCCGTCGTGACGACGGCGAACGGACCGAAGTTCTGCGGCTGCGGCAGGCCGAGTACGTCGGCGAGGAACCGCGCCCCCGCCTGCTTGTCGCGCGTGGCGACGATCGTGTGGTTCAGCTCGACGCTCATGGCACCACCCTGCAACCTCGACCGGGGTGCAGGTCAAGCGGTGCGCGGCGCCGGGCGGCTTCGCAGGGCACGCGAACGGTTCGCAGGGGCTGCAGCCCCTGCGAACCGTCTCGGAGGTCTGCGACGACGGGGCCGTCCAGGGTGCGGCGGTCGGTACCGACGACCCCTCAGGCCTCCGGAGCGTCCTCGCCCTTGGCGCCGTCGCCGTTCGCGCCGCGGTTCTCGGCGGGCAGGAGCGAGCGCAGCGCCGCGCCTGCGATGCGGCGGAACGCGCGGCGCGGTCGTGACCGCTCCAGCACCGCCACCTCCAGTGCCTCGACGCTCAGCGTGCGCGTCGTCGAGGTGCCGCCGTTGGCCGCCGTCGTGCCGGTCGCCGGGGTACCGCCGCCGGTCTCCAGACCCTTCACCGCGACGGAGATCGCAGCGCCGAGCTCCAGGCCCGCCTCGAACGTCTCGCGCAGCTTGGCGCTGATCGGCTCCGTGGTGCCGCCCATGACCACGAAGCTCGGCTCGTCGGTGATGGAGCCGTCGTAGGTGATGCGGAACAGCTGGTCCGCGCCCGCCGCCGTGCCGACCTCGGCGACGCACAGCTCCACCTCGTAGGGCTTCTGCTGCTCGATGAACGACGTGCCGAGCACCTGCGCGTAGGCGTTGGCGAGCATCCGGCCGGTGACATCGCGGCGGTCGTAGGAGTACCCGCGGACGTCGGCCATGCGGATCCCCGCGGTGCGCAGCTGCTCGAACTCGTTGTAGCGCCCGACCGCGGCGAACCCGATGCGGTCGTAGATCTCCGAGACCTTGCGCAGCGACGCCGAGCGGTTCTCCGCGACGAACAGCACGCCGCCGTCGTAGGTGAGCACCACGACGCTGCGGCCGCGGGCGATGCCCTTGCGGGCGAGCTCCGAGCGGTCGCGCAGCAGCTGGTCGACCGAGGAGTAGAACGGCATGGTCACGGCGCGGACTCCAGTGTCGTCACGATCTCAACGTGGGGGGAGCGGGTCATTCGGCTCAGCCCCCGGGTTTGTCGGCGCGCGCGGCGACGATCTCGGCGACGACGGCGCCGATCTCCTCGTCCGTGTGGCGCACCGCGCCCTCGGCGCCGGTGATGCTGACGACCACCGGGTAGAGCTGGCGCAGGACGTCCGGACCGCCGGTGGCGGTGTCGTCGTCCGCGGCGTCGTACAGCGACTCGAGGGCCGTCCGGATCGTGGTGGGAAGGTCGGCGGCGGGGTCGTAGCGCTTCTTCAACGCCGCCTTCGCGAACAGCGAGCCCGACCCGATCGCCTGGTAGCCGCGGCGCTCGTCGGCCCGGCTGCCGGTGATGTCGTAGCTCACGATGCGCCCGGCCTCGGCCGGGTCGGCCGCGTCCACGTCGTAGCCCGCGAACAGCGGCACCGCCGTGAGGCCCTGCATCGCCGCGCCGAGGTTGCCCCGGACCATGCCCGAGAGCTTGTTCGCCTTGCCGTCCAACGACAGCGGCACGCCCTCGATCTTCTCGTAGTGCTCCAGGTCGACGGCGAACAGCCGCACGAGCTCGACGCCGATGCCCGCGACACCGGCGATGCCCACCGCGGAGTAGGAGTCGGTGATGAAGACCTTCTCGATGTCGCGCTGGGCGATGAGGTTGCCCTGGGTGGCGCGACGGTCGCCGGCGATCACCACGCCCTCGGCGAAGGTCATCGCGACGATGGTGGTGCCGTGCACGACCTCAGCGGGCTGCCCCGAGGTGGGATGGCCGAGCACGCCGGGCGGGATTCCGTCGGGCAGGCACCCGGGCAGCAGATGGGGAGCGTGGGCGGCGACGAGGTCGGTGAACGACGAGGGGCCCGGCGCGAGGTACGCGCCCAGGCCGCTCGGCAGCGGGACCTGCGAGTGGTCCATGGTCGGGTGGATGCCTCTTCTCGGGGTCTCTGGCTCTCGGGTCGGGCTCTCGGTCTGTCGTCGAGGGTCCGGGTTCCGGGGTCTGGCGGGATCGGTCCGGGTGCTCGGTCTCGGGGTCGCTCTCGGGGGTCCGCGGGGTGCGGGGTCCTGCGGTCCGGCCGGGTGGCCGGGTGGCCGGCATCATGCCGCACGCGCGCCCGGAGACGGCCTGCGCGACACGGCGGCGGTGCGGCATCCGGTCCGCCACCCGATCCCGGGCGCGGCCCCGACGTCCGAACCGGACGTGCGACACGGTGATGGCACGGGAGCCGCGGCCGGCCGGCCGCGGCTCCCGTGGTGGGCGAGAGGTTACTCGCCGCCCTTCTGCACGTACGCGCGGACGAAGTCCTCGGCGTTCTCCTCCAGGACGTCGTCGATCTCGTCGAGGATCGTGTCGACGTCCTCACCGAGCTTCTCCCGGCGTTCCTGGCCGGCCGCCGCGGCGTCCGCGGCGTCGTCGTCGTCCCCGCCGCCACCGCCCTGGCGCTTGGTCTGCTCCTGCGACATGGCTGCCTCCTCGTCCACGAGCTGCAGGTGAACATTACCGATCCGGGCCGACAAAAGCCCGCGATCGAGGCCCCGCACACCCCGGCCCGGTGGCCGTCGCGCTGCTCATCCCCTGGTCAGAGCCTCGACGAGCTCCTCGGCCGTGCGGGAGTTGTCCAGCAGCTCACCGACGTGGCGGCGGGTGCCGCGCAGCGGTTCGAGGGTCGGGATCCGGACCAGCGACTCCCGGCCCAGATCGAAGATGACCGAGTCCCACGACGCCGCCGCGACCTCCGTCGGGTAACGCTCCAGGCAGCGCCCGCGGAAGTAGGCGCGGGTGTCCTCCGGCGGGCGGTGCATCGCGTCCCGCACGTCGTCCTCGCAGACCAGCCGCTTCATCGACCCGCGCGCGACCAGCCGGTTGTAGAGCCCCTTGGACATGCGCACGTCGGAGTACTGCAGGTCCACCAGCTGCAACCGGGGCGAGCTCCACTGCAGGCCGTCGCGTTCGCGGTAGCCCTCCAGCAGGCGCAGCTTGGCGGGCCAGTCCAGCCGGTCCGCGCACTCCATCGGATCGCGGGCCAGTCCGTCGAGCGCCTCGCCCCAGAGCGTGAGCACCTCGCCGGTGGCCTCGTCCGGCTCGTCCCCGACGTGCGCGAGCGCCTTGTCGAAGTAGGCCCGCTGCACGTCCAGACCGGTGAGCTTGCGACCGTCGGCGAGCTCGACGGTCGTCTTGAGCGTCGGGTCGTGGCTGATCCGGTGCACGGAGCGCACCGGTTCGGACAGGCGCAGCTCGTCGAACCGGACGCCCTTCTCGATCATGTCGAGCACGATCGCGGTGGTGCCGACCTTGAGCAGCGTGGAGTACTCGCTCATGTTCGCGTCGCCGATGATGACGTGCAGGCGGCGGTACTTGTCGGCGTCCGCGTGCGGCTCGTCGCGGGTGTTGATGATGCCGCGCTTGAGGGTGGTCTCCAGCCCCACCTCGACCTCGATGTAGTCCGCCCGCTGGGCGAGCTGGTAGCCCGCCTCGTCGCCTGCGACGCCGATGCCCACCCGCCCCGATCCCGCCACGACCTGGCGGGTGACGAAGAACGGCGTGAGGCCTGCGACGATCGAGGGGAACGTCGTCGAGCGCGCCATGAGGTAGTTCTCGTGGCTGCCGTAGCTCGCGCCCTTGCCGTCCACGTTGTTCTTGTAGAGCTGGATGCGCGGCGCACCGGGGACGGTGGCCGAACGCATGGCCGCCTCCTCCATGACGCGCTCCCCCGCCTTGTCCCAGATCACGACGTCGCGCGGGACGGTGACCTCGGGCGTGGAGAACTCCGGGTGCGCGTGGTCGACGTAGAGGCGGGCGCCGTTGGTGAGGATGACGTTCGCGGCGCCGAGGTCGTCGAGCTCGGAGTCGTTGGGGGTGTGCAGGGTCGGGGCGGAGAGGTCGAACCCCCGGGCGTCGCGCAGCGGCGACTCCACCTCGTAGTCCCAGCGGGCACGCCGCGAGCGCGGGATCTCCGCAGCGGCGGCGTAGGCGAGCACCACCTGCGTCGAGGTGATCACCGGATTCGCCGTCGGGTCGCCGGGGACCGAGATCCCGTACTCGACCTCGGTGCCCATGATGCGATGCGCGGTCACGTCCCGAGCCTAGTCCGTTGCACCGTCCGATCCGGGTGAGCCGTCCGACGCCGGGGGCATGGGGACCCGCGGGCCCCCGAGGTGGGCCAGCAGCTTCTCGCTGATCTCCCGCAGTGCGTGCTGCTGCTCGACGGTGAGCTGGTCGAACAGGTGGGTCCGGACCGCCTCGACGTGGCCCGGGGCGGCCTCGGCGAGCCGCGCGAGCCCCGCGTCCGTGAGATGGGCATAGGCGCCGCGCCGGTCCGTCGGGCAGGCGTGGCGCTCCACCCAGCCCGCCTCCTCCATCCGCGCCACCGCGTGGGAGAGGCGGCTGCGCGAGGACAGCGAGCTCTCGGCGAGCTCGCTCATGCGCAGCGTGCGGTCCGGCGCCTCGGAGAGGCGGACGAGGATCTCGTAGTAGGCGTGCGGCAATCCGGCGTCGTGGTGGAGCTGGCGGTCCAGCAGGTCGAAGAAGAGGCGTCCCGCCGACAGGAAGCTGCGCCACGTGCGCTGCTCGTCGGCGGTGAGCCACCGGATATGGTCCACGTCACTCCAGGAATAGTTGAGCACTCAATGCGTTCCTCCTATCGTAGCTCTCAGTTGAGAGTTCAACTACCTACGAGGAGGATCCTCCGATGTCCGCTCCCACCTACACGTCGATCCCCGGCTATGTCGCGGGGACCTGGGACATCGACCCGGTGCACTCCGACGTCTCCTTCACCGTCCGGCACATGATGGTGAGCAAGGTACGCGGCCGCTTCGCCCAGGTCAGCGGCGAGATCGTGACCGGCGACGACATCACCGGCTCGGCGGTCACCGCATCGGTCGACGCGACGTCCATCGACACCGGCACACCGCAGCGCGACGACCACATCCGTTCCGCGGACTTCTTCGACGTGGCCAACCACCCGACGTGGACCTTCCGCTCCACCGCGGTCCGGCGCGACGGTGACGACTACGCCCTCGACGGCGAGCTGACCATCAAGGGCGTCACCCGGCCTGTCACGTTCGCCCTGGAGGTGACCGGCTTCGGCCCGGACGCCTACGGCGGCACCCGCGCCGGCTTCTCGGCCTCGACCACCATCAACCGCAGCGAGTTCGGCGTCGACATCAAGATGCCGATGGACGGCGGCGGGATGGTCGTGAGCGAGAAGGTGCAGATCAACCTGGAGATCCAGGGCGTGCTGCGCCAGGGCTGAGCCCGCCGGCCCTGGCCTGCTCGGCGCCGCTCAGCTCTGCCCGGCGCGGCCCGGCTCGGGTCCCGTTGCGCGAACGGCACGTCCGGGAGGATCTACCTCCCGCACGTGCCGTTCGCGCGCAGGATGGGCATCGGGCCTACCGTCGGTTCCGTGCGCTACCGCGAGCATCTGCCCACCGGGCGCTGGCGCGGGCTGGTCGAATGCGGATGGACGTTCGAGGCGGCCGCCACGGACCGGGTCACCGACGTGCTGCCCGACGGTTGCATGGACCTGGTCTGGACAGGCACGCAGCTGCTGGTCGCCGGCCCGGACACCGCGACCCGTCCGGCGGTCCGGTCGGCCGGGTCACCCGCGGCAGGCCTGCGGTTCGCACCGGGCGTCCTGCCGGCGCTCCTCGGGGTGCCCGCGGCGGAGCTGCGGGATCGCCGGGTGCCCCTGGCGACCCTCCTCCCCCGGCTCGCCCCGCCGGTGGAGGAGCGGCTCTTCCGTGGGGCTTCGGTCGTTGCGGAGCGGCGCGGAACCCGGGGCCCGGCGACGCCCGACGGCCGCGTCCCGCTCGACGTGACCGCTCTGCACGTGCTCGCCGCGCTTGCGCCCGTGCTCCCGGGCGCCCCGCCCGATCCCGCGATCCGCGCGGCTGCCGCCCGGCTCGGCAGCGGTGCCTCCGCCACCGAGACCGCGGACGCCCTCGGGTGGACGAGCCGCACCCTGCATCGGCGCTGCCTCGCCGCGTTCGGGTACGGGCCGGCGGTCCTGCGCCGGGTACTGCGGTTCCGCCGCGCCGGCGCGCTGCTGGTCGCGGGGGTCGCCCCCGCGGAGGTCGCCGCGCGGGCCGGTTACGCCGACCAACCCCACCTCTCCCGCGAGGTGCGGAGCCTCGCGGGCGTCTCCCCCGCCGCGCTCGCCACGCGCCGCTGACGCCCGGTGCTGCGGCGGTGCTGACCCCCGCCGGTGCCGCTCGCACATGTGTTCCGGCGCCCGCACACACCGGGTGTCCCTGGCACAGCCCGCCGGCGGTGTGCGCCACCACCCGACGGTGTGCGCCACCACCCGACGGTGTGCGCCGACATCCGCACATGTGTTCCG
>JBFWRR010000060.1:0-35754 GCA_050248815.1 Pseudonocardia sp.
CGCGCGCCCGGGCAGCTGTCCGGGCGCGCGGCCGCTACCGAACCCGCCCCGCCCGGCTCCGCCGGGACCACCCCGGCCGATCCCGCCCTCGACGCCGTCCGCCGGTCCGCCGCCACCAGCCGGGACGCAGGCGGTGCCATCGCGGACCACCGCCCCACCAGCCACAGCCCCACCAGCCACCGCCCCACCAGCCACAGCCCCACCGACGCGCTCGCGACCCGCGAGCGCCGGCGGACCGGGCCCCATCACGACGCCACGTCCGCAACCGGCAGCGCTCCCGGCGGCGCTCCCAGCGACGATGCCGCCGGATCCACGGACGTCCCCGACGGGGCGCGCCCCGTCGTGCGCCGCGCCACCGATGCGGGCCGCGGTGCACGCCCCCACACCGACGCGGTCCCCGACGTCGGCGATCCCGACAGCAGCCCCCATCCCAGCCCCCGCCGCAGCGAGAGCGACGAACCCGCGAGCGACGCGCCCGACAGCGAACCGGGCGACGACCCGGATGGCGAAACCCCCGACGCCGACGGGCCCACTCCCCGCCGCGGACGCGCCGCCGCGCGCGCGGCCCGCAGCCTGCGCGCCCGGCTCCGCGGCCTGACCCGCGCCACCGCCCGGGTCGGCAGCAGGCTCGGCATCACCCCCCGCATCGCGAAGATCACCATCGCGGTCCTCGCGGGCCTGATCGTCGTTTCCACCGGCACGGGCGCAGCCTCCCGCTCCTGGCTGGACGCCGCGGTCACCCAGGCGTACGCGCTGGACCCGCAGTCCCCCGCGATCCGCAACGCGGACGGCCAGGCGGGCGACGAGAACGTCGTCGTCCTGACGACCGACTTCCCCCGGCCCGGAGCGGCCCCGAACCCGGGTGCCGCGAGCCTCGTGGTGGCGCACGTGCCCCGGGACTCGGACAGCGTGGTTGCGCTGTCGCTCCCCGCGGACCTGGAGATCAACCGCCCGCCGTGTGAGCTCTGGGATCCGCAGACGCGCACGTACCGGGACCAGACGGTGCCCGCCGAGGTGCGCACCACGCTGCTCAGCGCGTTCGAGGTCGGCGGACCGCGATGCACCACGAAGGCGGTGCAGCAGCTGACCGGACTCGCGGTCACCCGGTTCGTGGCGGTGGACCGGACCGGGCTGGCCGAGATGGCCCGCGCGGTGGGGGTCGACCCCTGCCCGCCGGGCCCGGCCCCCGCGACGGACGAGGACCGGATCGAGCGCGACCACGGGCAGTTGCTGGCGGTGCTGTCCCGGACACTGTCGGTGCCGGGCCTGCTGGCGCTGCCGCAGGTCACGTCGCTGCACGGCACGCTGCCGTCGGCAATCCTGGCCGACCAGGTCGACCTGGGCCGGTTGCTGGGCATCGCGTCCGCGCTCGACGACCTGGAAGCCGACCGGATCACCTACGCCGCGACGCCGGTGCAGCCCACCCCGAACATCCGCGGGTTCAGCGAGATGCGGGAGGCCGAGGCGAGCACGCTGTTCAAGGCGGTCCGTGAGGACACGTCGCTGCCTGCACCCGCGATCCGCGCGGTGGGGACGGCACAGCCCGGCCCCGGCGACGTGACGGTGGACGTCTTCAACGCGTCCGGCCGCGACGGGCTCGCCCGGGGCGTGGCGGGCAGGCTCGCGGACATGGGCTTCGGCGTGGACGAGATCGGCAACGCGGCGAGCACCGAGCGATCGACCGTGATCACGTACTCACCGGACCGCGCGGCCGGCGCGGAACTGCTGCAGTCCAGCGTGCCCGCGGCGTCGCTGGTGCCCGAGCCCTCGGCGAGCGGCGTGCTGGAGCTGACGCTGGGCGATGACTTCGACCGGACCGCGGACGAGGCCGTCCGGGCGCCGGGTGATCCGGCCGCCGCCGCGGTCGCCACCGCGGCATCGGCCTGCTCGTGATCAGCTTCGGCCATTCACCGTTCATCCGGGATTCATGCTCCGCTGCTGCCCGCACCGGACGGACGACATAGGCTCCCTCGCATGCGTGATGTGTATCTCGCCCAGCTGGACCGACTGGCGGACACGCTCGCCGACATGTGCGACCGGGTCGCCGAGGCGATGCAGCTCGCCACGCAGGCACTGCTCGACGCCGACCTGCAGCTCGCCGAACAGGTGATCAGCGACGACGTCGGCACGGACGAGATGCGTGCGGCCGCGGAGGAGCAGGCGTTCGCACTGCTCGCGCTGCAGGCGCCGGTGGCGACGGACCTGCGGGTCGTGGTGTCCGCGATCCATGCCGCCGGGGACATCGAGCGGATGGGCGACCTCGCCCTGCACGTCGCGCAGGCCGCCCGGCGTAGGCACCCGAGCCTGGTGCTGCCGGACGAGGTCACGCCGTACTTCGCCGAGATGGGCCGGGTCGGCGTCGCACTCGCGCACAAGGCCGCGGCCGTCATCCGCTCTCGCGACGCCGACGCCGCCACCCAGCTCGAGGCCGACGACGACGCGATGGACGACCTGCACCGGCACATGTTCACGGTGCTGATGGACCGCAACTGGTCCCACGGTGTCGGGCCGGCCGTCGACATCACGCTGCTCGCCCGCTTCTACGAGCGCTACGCCGACCACGCGGTCGCGGTGGCCCGCCGGATCGTCTACGTGGTGACGGGCCGCATGCCGGGCCCGCTCGCCGTCTGACGGCGGTGGCGGCCCCACCGCTGGCCACCCAGCTCGACCAGCTCGGCGCGTGCGTCGCCGGCATGTGCTCCACCGCCTCGACGGCGCTCGCCCACGCCACCACGGCGCTCGTCGACGGGCGGGAACGCCTGGCCGCGAAGGTGGCCGAGGGCGATCCGGAGATCACGCGGCTGCGCGAGGAGACCGAGCGGATCGCGTCGGAGACGCTCGCGATCCACAGCCCGGTGGCGGGCGACCTGCGCACGGTCGTGGCCGCGTTGCGCGCCACCAGCGATGCGGACCGGATGGCGCGGCTCGCGCAGCACGTCGCCGAGGTCGCGGTCCGCCGCACGCCCTGCGTGCCGTCCGAGGTGGCGCCGGCGTTCCGCGAGATGGGCCGCTGCGCCGTGGGCCTGGGCCGCAAGGCCGCGGAGGTGGCGCGCACCCGCAACGTCGTCCTGGCCGTGGAGCTGGACTCCGAGGACGACGCGATGGACGAGCTGCACCGGCGGATGTTCGCGGTGATGATGCATCCGAGCTGGCCGCACGGGGTGACGGCGGCCGTGGACGCCACGCTCCTGGCGCGCTACTACGAGCGGTTCGCCGACCACGCGGTGAAGATCGCGCACCTCACCGTGTGGGCGGTCACGGGCAGCGAGCCCGAGGCGCTGTCGCTGTAGCGCGGTGGCACCCCGGGCACCCCGGGCACCCCGGGATCGAGGGCCCGGGACGGATCAGCCGAAGCGGCCGGAGACGTAGTCCTCGGTGGCCTTCTGCTTGGGCTGGGAGAAGATCGTGGTGGTCTCGTCCATCTCGACGAGCTTGCCCGGCTTGCCGGTGCCCTCGATGTTGAAGAACCCGGTGTAGTCGCTCACCCGCGCGGCCTGCTGCATGTTGTGGGTGACGATGACGATCGTGTACTCGGACTTCAGCTCGTTGATCAGGTCCTCGATGGCGAGCGTGGAGATCGGGTCGAGCGCGGAGCACGGCTCGTCCATGAGCAGCACGTCCGGCTGCACGGCGATGGCGCGGGCGATGCACAGCCGCTGCTGCTGGCCACCGGACAGGCCCGAGCCGGGCTTCTCGAGGCGGTCCTTGACCTCGTTCCACAGGTTGGCCCCGCGCAGCGACCGCTCGACGAGCTCGTCGAGGGCGTCCTTGCGCATCTTCTGGCCGTTGAGGCGCAGGCCGGCGACGACGTTCTCGTAGATCGACATCGTCGGGAACGGGTTGGGGCGCTGGAACACCATGCCCACCTGGCGGCGGACGCCGACGGGGTCGATGCCCGGTCCGTACAGGTCGGTGCCGTCCAGCTCGATCCTGCCCGACACCCGCGCCCCGGGGATGACCTCGTGCATGCGGTTGATCGACCGCAGGAACGTCGACTTCCCGCAGCCCGACGGGCCGATCAGCGCGGTGACCTTGGCCGGCCGGATCTCCATGTCGACTCCCTCCACCGCGAGGAACGAGCCGTAGTAGATGTTGAGGTTCTTAGCCTCGATGCGCTTGGCCACTTGCCGTCCTATCGGGTCTTCGGGGCGTACACGCGGGCGATGACGCGGGCGAGCAGGTTCAGGCTCATCACGATGATGATCAGCACGAGCACCGCCGTCCACGCACGGTCGATGAAGGCTTCGCGGGGGATACCGGGGGTCGCGTAGGAGTAGTAGGCGAACACCGGCAACGTGGCCATGCGGCCGTCGAACGGGTTGAGGTTCACCCCGGTGGCAAGGCCCACGGTGATGAGCAGCGGCGCCGTCTCGCCGATGACACGGGCGATCGCCAGGGTGATGCCCGTGGCGATGCCGGCGATGCTCGTGGGCAGCACGACCTTGATGATCGTCCGCCACTTCGGCACGCCCAGCGCGTACGACGCCTCGCGCAGCTCGTTCGGGACGATCTTGAGCATCTCCTCGGTCGCGCGCACGACCACCGGGATCATCAGCACCGACAACGCGACGGCTCCGATGAAGCCGAAGCGGGCACCTGGTCCGAGGATCAGCGTGAACAGCGAGATCGCGAACAGGCCCGCGACGATCGACGGGATGCCGGTCATGACGTCGACGAAGAACGTGATCGCGCGGGCGAGCCTGCCGTAGCCGTACTCCACGAGATAGATCGCGGTCAGCACACCCACCGGGATCGACATCAACGCGGTGAGGCCCGTGATGATCAGCGTGCCGTAGATGGCGTGCAGGCCGCCGCCGCCGGCACCGACGATCCCCTGCATCGAGCTGTTGAAGAACTCGGCGTCGAACCGGGCGAGCCCGTTGACCACGACCGTGACGACCACCGACACCAGCGGGAGCACGGCCAGGACGAACGCGGTCGAGACGGTCACCGTGACGAGCCGGTCCATCGCCTTGCGCC
Organism: Pseudonocardia sp.; assembly: GCA_050248815.1. Lineage (GTDB taxonomy): Bacteria > Actinomycetota > Actinomycetes > Mycobacteriales > Pseudonocardiaceae > Pseudonocardia. The sequence goes on from JBFWRR010000060.1 coordinate 4,981, forward strand.
GGCCCTCGACCAGCCGCGACCAGAGGTAGACCCCGAGTGCGAACAGGACGAACGTGACGATCACGAATCCGGGCACGTTGAAGCTGGACAGCGCGAAGACGACGGCGGCGAGAGCCGCCGCGGCGCCGAGCGCGATCCAGGTGGCCCCGCGGGGCAGCCTGCCCTGGACCCTCGGAACCGGGGCTGCGGGCGTGGGGACCTCGGTCCTGTGGGGGCCCCGGGTGGACGTGGTCATCAGTTGGCCCCTGAGAACTCTTTGCGACGGTTGACGATGTACCGGGCGATCATGTTCACGATCAGCGTGACGAGGAACAGGACGAGCCCGGACGCGATGAGCACGTTCACCGTGAGGCCGCTCGCCTCCGGGAACTGCAGCGCGATGTTCGCGGCGATCGTGCCCGGGTTGCCGTCGCTGATGAGGTTGAAGGTGATCCCGCCGGAGATCGACAAGATGATCGCGACGGCCATCGTCTCACCGAGCGCGCGGCCCAGCCCGAGCATCGCCCCGCTGATGACGCCCGACTTCCCGAACGGGATCACGGCCATCCGGATCATCTCCCAGCGGGTGGCACCCAGTGCCAATGCCGCCTCCTCGTGCAGCCGGGGCGTCTGCAGGAACACCTCGCGGCTGACCGCCGTGATGATCGGCAGGATCATGACCGCGAGCACGAGGCTGGTCACGAGCATGCTCCGGCCGATCGCCGAGGCGGGCCCGGCGAAGAACGGCAGGAAGCCGAGGTTCTCCTCCAGCCAGCGCGTGCTGGGCACGCTCGCCGGCGCGAGCACGGCGACGCCCCAGAGGCCGTAGACGAGGCTGGGCACCGCGGCGAGCAGGTCGACGACGTAGCCGAGCGTGTGTGCCAGGCGTCGTGGCGCGTAGTGCGTGATGAACAGCGCGACGCAGACCGCGAGCGGCGTCGCGACGAGCAGCGCGATCGCCGACGACAGCAGGGTGCCGAAGATCAGCGGTGCGATGTAGCCGGACAGTCCTGCGCCGCCCGGGATCTCGCCTGCCGGGGCCGTGAGCGCCGGGACCGCCTGGATGAGCAGGAACACCGCCACCCCGGCCAGCACGGCGAGGATGAGGATGCCGGCACCCAGGGCCGCTCCGGCGAACGTACGGTCGGCCCTGCTGCGGACTGCTGGGGCGCCCTCGGAGGCAGCAGGCGCCTCGGTCGTCGTGCTCACACGTCGTCCTCTCCGATGCCTGACGAGGCGGGACGCCGGCGGCCGTCATTCGTGATGACGGCCGCCGGCCCTCGCGAACAGTGATGCGACACGGCGGTCCGCATCAGGCGAGCGGGCCGCCGATGGCGTCGAGCGCCGGCTGGAACTCGGCGCGCAGCTCGTCGGAGATGGGCGCCGATCCCGCGTGCGTCGCCCCGGCCTGCTGGCCCTCCGGGCTCGCGATGAAGCCGACGAACGCGCGCGTCAGGTCACCCTGGGCGGCATCGGCATAGGTGTTGCAGGACAGGATGTAGGAGACCAGGACGATCGGGTACGTGCCCGAGGCCGTGGTGTCGCGCGCGAGCTCGTAGACGAACGTGTACTTGCCGCCGCCTTCCACCTGCGGGGACTCCGACACGATCTTGGCGGCGGCCTCGGCGGACGGGCCGACGAACTCGCTGCCGACGCCGACGTTCGCCTTCCCGAGCTGGCCGACCTGGCTCGCGTCCGCGTAGCCGATCGTGCCGTTGCCGGCGCTGATCGCCCCCACGACGCCGGAGGTGCCCTGCGCGGCGGCACCACCCGACACCGGCCAGACGCCGTCCGGCTCGAAGGTCCAGACCTCCGGGGCCACGGCGTGCAGGTACTCGGTGAAGTTCTCGGTGGTGCCCGACTCGTCCGAGCGGTTCACCACGGTGATCGCGAGATCGGGCAGCGCGACGCCCGGGTTGTCCGCCGCGATCGCCGGGTCGTTCCAGTTCTTGATCTTCTGGGCGAAGATGCCGGCGAGGGTCGCCGCCTTCAGGTTCAGCTGCGGCACGCCGTCGAGCTTGTAGGCGATCGCGATGGGCGAGATGTAGAGCGGCAGCTCGATCACCGAGTCCGCGCCGCCACCGCAGCGCTGCTGGGCCTTGGCGAGCTGGTCACCTTTGAGCGCGGCGTCCGAGCCCGCGAAGGCCACGGCGCCGTCGGCGAACTGGGTGCGGCCACCGCCGGAGCCGACCGGGTCGTAGGTCACCGCGGCGTCGGGGTTCGCACCGGTGAAGCCCGCGATCCAGGCCTGCATCGCCGCACCCTGCGAACTCGCACCTGCGCCCGCGATGGTGCCGGAGACCTGTGAGCCGTCGCCACCGGGCGCGGCCGTCTCATTGGCCGCTCCACAGCCGGCGAGCACGAGGGCGCTCGTCGTCGCGAGAGCGGCGATGGCGGCGCGACGGGCACGCACACCCTTGAGCATTGTGGACACTGGGCTCCTCCGTCGATCGTCCTACGGGACGGCCTGGCGGCTCGGGGTGGCCGCTCGCTAGGGACGCTAAGTTCCGAGGGTGGACACGTGGCCCCAGTCAGGTGAACGCGAGGTGAACAAGTCACTCGGCGTGAGGTATGCCACGAACGGGCCAATGACCGTGACCGGCCCGTGACCTGCACGGTTCCGGGTCGCGCTCAGCGCAGCACGTGACGGGCGCGTGAACGGAACTCAGCGGGCGAACGACACGTCCGTGTCCCAGTGCGTGAAGCCGAGATCGCGGTACACGCCCACCGCGGCGTCGTTGTCCGACTCGACGTACAGCATCACCTGGCGCAACCCGAGCTCCCGCAGGTACCGCAGCCCGGCCAGGGTCAGCGCCCTGCCCAGCCCCATCCCCCGCGCGGCGGGATCGACCCCCACGACGTAGACCTCGCCGATCGGCTCGTGCGGGTGATCGCCGTCTCCCGAACCGTGGACCTTCGTCCAGTGGAACCCGAGGATCCGGCCCTGCGCGTCGACCGCGAGCAGGAACCCGGCCGGGTCGAACCACGGCTCGGCCTCCCGCAGCTTCACCTGCGCCACGTCCCATCCGCCCTGCTCGGGATGCCAGTCGAACGCGGCGTTGTTGACCTCCACGAAGGCGGCCTCGTCCTGGCCCACCACGAACGGGCGAATCCGCACGCCCTCCGGGAGCTCGACGGGGTCAAGCGGCGCGAGCAGGCTGCGGCGCATCTGCCACAGCACCCGCACGCGGGAGAAGCCGAGCCGCTCCGCCAGTGCCACCGCACCGGCGTGCTCGCCGTGCGCCCACAGCCGCAGCCGGCCGCCCCACGGGCCACCAGCGGCCGCCGTGCGCTCCAGAAGGGCCGAGACCAGCGCCGTCCCCGTGCCCGCACGCCGGCGGGCGGGGTGGACCACCAGCTCGCCCGCACCGCCCGACACCGGATCGGTGAGGTCCAGGTGCGCGAAGCCGACGAGCGTTCCGTCCTCGTCGCGGGCCAGCAGGTGCGCGGCGTGCGTGTCGCCGCCGCGACGCACGTGCAGCAGGACGTGCTCGGACAGCGGGGCCGTGCCGTCGGCCTCCGTGGCGGCGGCGACGAGCTCTCCGACCTCGTCGATCTCGGCCTCGCTCAGTCCGTCCCGCCACGCCTGGTCGACCACCCGGCCGACCCTACCGGGCGATCAGGTCATGGCGCGGTGGTTGAGGTTCGCGTGGTCGGTCAGGGCCTCGACCCGGCCGTCGTCCTCGCCGCGGGCGTCGTCGCCCTCCTCACCGAGCATCGCGGCGCCGCCCCCGAGCCCGCCGCGGCTGGGCCGGACGAACTTGTAGCCGACGTTGCGGACGGTGCCGATCATCTGCTCGTGCTCCGGGCCCAGCTTCGCCCGCAGCCGCCGCACGTGGACGTCGACGGTGCGCGTGCCCCCGAAGAAGTCGTACCCCCACACCTCCTGGAGCAGCTGCGCGCGGGTGAACACCCGGCCCGCGTGCTGCGCCAGGTACTTGAGCAGCTCGAACTCCTTGTAGGTGAGCTCCAGCAGGCGCCCCCGCAGGCGCGCCGCGTACGTCGCCTCGTCGATGACGAGCTCGCCCAGCACGAGCGCGCCCCCGCCGGACCCGGCGTCCGCTCCCGGGCGGGAGCGCAACAGGCGCAGCCGCGCGTCGACCTCCGCCGGGCCGGCGCCGGGCAGCAGGATCTCGTCCACCACCCACTCGCCCGACACCGCGACCAGCCCACCCTCCGTGAGGATCGCGACCACCGGCACGTCCATCCCCGTGCTGCCGAGCAGCCGGCAGAGGCTGCGCGCGGCCACGAGATCGGTGCGGGCGTCGACGAGCACGGCGTCGTGCGGGCCGGCGTCGAGCAGCGCCGCCACCTCCGGGGCCGCCGTGCGCACCCCGTGCGGGAGCAGCGTCAGAGCCGGGAGGACCGAGCCGGGATCCGGGTCCTTCGTCAGCAGAAGGAGTTCCATTCCGGGTTGCTCCTTTCCACCGATCGGCTATCGGATCGATGCAGAATACCCAACGTGCATGCCTCCGCGGGCACGAGCGCGGCGCAGCTCACCCCCGCGCACCCCGTCCGTGGCGCCCCCGGAGGCCGCCTCGACGGGGCCCCGCTCTACCGTCGGGGGGTACGCGGTCCGCCGGAACGCCGAAGAAGGCGGCGTGGACCACGACGTCCGGAGGTCGGATGAAGCGCATGGTCATCGCGCTGCTCGTGTTCGTCGCGCTGCTCGTCGCCGCCGACTTCGGGGCGGCCGCGCTCACCGAGTCGGCGGTGTCGCGGCAGATGCGCGAGCAGCTCGGCCTCGACGAGGACCCGTCGGTGCGCATCAACGGCTTCCCGTTCCTCACCCAGGCGGTCTCCGGCAGCTACCGCAGCGTCGACGTCGCGGCGCAGCGCATCTCGGTCGGCCAGCTGCGGGAGCTGGAGGTCCGCGCCCAGCTGCGCGACGTCACCGCGCCGCCGCTGGGGCAGATCCTGAGCCGCGGGATCCGCGAGATCACCGTCGGGGAGGCGGACGGCACGCTGCGCATCGGCGCGCGCGACCTCGAACGGCTCATTCCCGGGGTGGACAAGCTACGCATCGAGAACGTCGACTCGGACGCGCTGGAGAAGGTCGCCTCCGAGGGCGGGGACCCGGCCGTGGCCACGATCGACCCGGACACGGCCGCCCGCCTCGTCGGCACCACCACCGTGCTCGGCCAGGAGCTCGAGGTCGCCGTGATCGTCGAGCTGAAGATCGTCGAGGGGAAGATCGAGATCCAGCCGCGCGACGTCAAGCTCGGCACGGACGGCCCGTCGCTGCCGTCGTTCGCCCAGCGGGCGCTGCGCAGCCTGTTCACCGTCCGCATCGATCCGGGCCGGCTTCCGCTGTCGGTCACCCCGACCGACCTGCGCGCCGTCGGCGGCGCGCTCGAGGTCACCGGCCGCACGGGCCTCATCGTCATCGGCGGCACCTCCCCTTCGGGCGCGGCGGGCGGCTGATCGTCCCGCCTGTCGAGATCGTCGTCGCGACGCCCACGGAGTGGGTTACCCTCGATGCCGTGTACTGGCCGCTGACCCGCCGCCGCGCAGTTGATCTGTGCCGCGTCGGCAGCTGCCTGTGTCGCGCCTCCTGATCCCGTGCGTACCGGGCCCCACCCTGTCCGGGCCCCCTCACCCGCCAGGAGTCGTGACGTGTCCATTTCCGCCTGCCCCGTCGACCGGGATCCGCCGGTCGACGAGCGCGGGGTCCGCTTCGCCGCCGCCGTGACCACTGCGGTGCTCGCACTCGTCCTGGTCAGCGGCAGCGGCCTGCTGCTCGCCGCCCAGGGCGCCGTGTTCGCACTCGGCGCCTTCGCCGGGCCGCGCTTCGCGCCGTACCCGGTCCTCTACCGCCGCCTCGTCGCGCCCCGGCTGGGGGCGCCCGCGCGGTGGGAGGGCTCCGCACCCGTGCGCTTCTCCCAGGGCGTCGGGCTGGTGTTCGCCGCGGTCGGCGCCGTCGCCTACCTCGCCGGCGCACCCGTCGTCGGCGCCGTCGCCACCACGTTCGCGCTGGTCGCCGCGGCACTCAACGCCACCGTCGGGTTCTGCCTCGGCTGCCGGATGTACGGCCTGCTGCACCCGCTGCTCACCCGTTCCCGCACCCACCGCCGCATCGATCGTCAAGGAGCCACCGCATGAGCCGCGAGGACGTGCTCGTCACCGCCGACTGGGCCGAGAAGAACCTCGGCACGGAAGGCGTCGTCTTCGTCGAGGTCGACGAGGACACCACCGCATACGACGGCGGGCACCTGCCCGGCGCCGTAAAGATCAACTGGACCACCGAGCTGCAGGACCCGGTCCGCCGCGACATCGTCACCAAGGAGCAGCTCGAGGAGTTGCTCTCCGCCAAGGGCATCGGCAACGACGACACCGTCGTGCTCTACGGCGGCAACAACAACTGGTTCGCCGCCTACGCCTACTGGGAGTTCCGCCTCTACGGCCACCCGAGCGTGAAGCTGCTCGACGGCGGTCGCAAGAAGTGGGAGCTCGACGGCCGCACGCTCACCGACGAGGTGCCGACGCGGACCGCCACCACCTACACCGCGCAGGACGCCGACAACTCCATCCGCGCCTTCCGCGACGAGGTCGTGGCCGCGATCGGGAACACGAACCTCGTCGACGTCCGCTCCCCCGACGAGTTCTCCGGCAAGATCCTCGCCCCGGCGCACCTGCCGCAGGAGCAGTCGCAGCGCCCCGGCCACATCCCCACGGCCCTCAACATCCCGTGGAGCAAGGCCGCCAACGAGGACGGCACCTTCAAGACCGACGAGGACCTCCGCAAGCTCTACGCGGACGAGGGGTTCGACGAGGGCCGGGCGACGATCGCCTACTGCCGCATCGGCGAGCGCTCCTCGCACACCTGGGTCGTGCTCCACGAGCTGCTCGGATACACCGACGTGAAGAACTACGACGGCAGCTGGACGGAGTACGGCTCGCTGATCGGCGTGCCGATCGAGCTGGGCGCGCGCCGGTGACCCGGCGTCCGTTCCCCTCCCTCACCCCGACGAGCACCGGCAAGGAGACCTCATGAGCGGCTGCGCGGCACCGGACCAGGGCGGCGCCCTCCCGGCGAGCACGGACCTGGCGAAGGAGACCGTCCTGACCGGGCGGGTCGTCGCGGGCGATGAGCCCGTCGGCGGCGCGTTCGTCCGGCTCCTGGACGGCACCGGGGAGTTCACGGCCGAGGTCGTGTCGTCCGCCGAGGGCGGCTTCCGGTTCTTCGCCGCACCCGGCACCTGGACGCTGCGGGCGCTGTCGCGCGCCGGCAACGGCCAGGCCGTGATCACCGCGGACGGCCCGGGCCTGCATTCCGCGGAGGTCGCGGTCTCCTGACCGCCCGCCCGCAGGCAACGAGCGGCGCGTTCGTCCAACCGAGTTGGGCGAACGCGCCGTTCGTTGCGCGGGGCGAGCGGGCGGCCCGACTATGCTGCGCGGCCGTGTCGTGGTTCTTCACCGTCGTGCTGATCGCCGTCAGCGTGGCGACGCTGGTCTTCACCGGCTACCTGCTCCGCAGCGTCCTCACCCTCGAGCCGGCCGTTCCCCCGGCCGCGGACGAGGGGAACACCCCGTGAGCGCCGCCGCCGGGTTCGAGCCCGCTCCGGATGCACCCGGGCGCAACCGCCCCCGCTACGGGGACCTGCCGATCCCGGACGACACCGCGAACCTCCGCGAGGGCCCGGACCTGCACCCGCTCTGCGCGGGGCTGCTCCCGCTCGTCGGGGTGTGGCGGGGCCGCGGGGAGGTCGTCTACCCGACCATCGACGGTCCGTACGCGTTCGGCCAGCAGATCGTCTTCGCCCACGACGGGCGCCCGTTCCTGTCCTACGAGTCGCGCTCGTGGCTGCTCGACGGGAACGGCGACGTCATCCGGCCCGCTGCGCGCGAGGCCGGGTTCTGGCGCCCGCAGGAGGACGGCACCATCGAGGTGCTGCTCGTCCACGCCACCGGGATCACCGAGGTCTACTACGGGCGCGCTCTCACGTTGACATCCTGGGAACTCGCCACGGACGCTGTCGTGCGCACGGCGAGTGCCAAGGAGGTCGTGTCGGCCACCCGGCTCTACGGCGTCGTGGAGGGCACGCTCGCCTACGTCGACGAGCGCGAGATGGTCGGTCAGCCGCGCCAGCCGCACCTGTCCGCACAGCTCGCGCGCTACGCGGGCTGAGGTGACCCGGTCAGCCGGGCCGGAACGCCGACGTGGCGCGGCCCACCTCGTGGTGACCGTTGCTGGCCCCGCTCACACCGTTGACGCCGGGCTTGCTGTCGGCGTCGGCAGCGCTCTCGGCATCGGCAGCGCTGTCGGGGCTGTCGGGCCCGGGCTGCACGGCGGTGGTGACGACGGTGTCCGCCGCGGCGACAGGGTCGGCAGGGTCGGCAGGGTCGGCGGTGCCGGCAGGGTCGGCGGTGGCCGCCGGGTCGGCGGTGTCGGCCGGGCCGTCCGCGTCGGCCACCTCGACGCCGGTGACCGGGTCGGCAGTATCGGCGGGGTCGACCGGGTCCGGCGGGCCGGCCTCGTCGGTGCGCCCGCCGACACCGGACGGCCCGGTCTGCTTCGGCCGGACCGCCGACACCACGACCGTGCGATCCACGCCGTCAGCCTGCCCGTCGTCTGTTCCGTCCCGCTTCCCGGCCTGCTCGGTCCGCGCGGGCATCAACTGGGTGCCGGAGTGGTCCGCCGAGTGTGCGGGCGCGCCCGCTCGGGACGTACCGGGCAGGGGTTGATCGGCCGTGCGCGGCTGGGACACGGGAGCTTGGGACCCGGGAGATTGGGCCGTCGGGTGCGGCGCGGTGGGGCGCGGTACGGGCGAGGGCCGCGGGCGGGGCGAGGGCCCCGGAACGACGGCGGTGCGCTCGTGCGCGCCGGCGGACGGGCCGGGTGGCGGGGGGGCAACGGCTCGCGGGGCATGCTCGACGGCCAGCGGCGGGCGCGGTCCGGGCGCCGGGCGGGCATCCGGGGCCGCGACGCCGTCCGGGCCGTGTTCCAGCGGCACGCCGGCGGTCCGTGGCGCCGGGCGCGGTCCGGGCGCGGGACGCGGTCGGGGACGTGGCGGTTCGCCCGGACGACCCTCTTCGCGAGGCACGCCATCTGCGCTGTCCGCCCGGCCGCGAAGCCGGTTCAGCTCTGCGAGCATCGCGTCCCGCTGGCCGGCCAGCTCGGCGACCTGGGCGCGCAGGTGCTCGCCGCCGGCGGCGTCCATGTGCGCCCGGCGGCGGATCTCGGCCGCCTCCTCCTCCGCGGCGCGCAGGATGCTCTGCATGCGGTCGGTGAACCCACCGACGACGTCCGGGGCGGGCTGCTGCGGGGGCCGCTGGCCCCATTCCGGCTGCCGGCCCACCCCACGGTCGGGTGTCGCCGGACCCCGGAATCCCCGGCCCGGGGTCGTCGGGTGCTGCGGGTGCTGCGGGTGCTGCGGTTGCGAGCGGGAGATCTCGAGGTCGGCGCGCAGTCGCTGGATCACCCGCTGCAGCCGCGCGATGTGCTCGTCGACCTGCCGACGGTCGTAACCGCGGAGCACGACGTCGAACCGCGGGGCGCCGAGAAAGCGGTCGCCGCCGTCTGCCGTCATCGATGATCCTCCTGCGAGCCCATACCCTCTGTTCTCCCCCGATGCGGTGACGCCGTCGGCGCGGCGCTCGGCGTTCACCCTCTCGGAGTATACCCGCGGGAGCGGTGGTGATGTGGAGCCGGTCGGGCGGAGATCAGCCCCCGGCAGGGTGAGCCCGCATCCGGTCCGGCCGCATACCATCGGGGAGATGGACGCCCAGATTGCGACGCAGGCGCCGACGATCGACTCGGACCCGCCCACCGACACCGCCGCGCTGCGGCGCACCCTCCACGAACGCGGGCTGCGCATGACTCCCCAGCGCCAGCTCGTGCTGGACGCCGTCCGCGCCCTCGGCCACGCCACCCCCGAACAGATCTGCGCCCGGGTGCAGGAGTCCGCGCCCGCGGTCAACATCACCACCATCTACCGGACGCTGGACCTGATGGACCGCATCGGGCTCGTCCGCCACACCCACCTGGGCCACGGCGCGCCGAACTACTCGGCGGAGGAGCACCAGCACGTCCACCTCGTGTGCCACCGGTGCGGCACTGTCGTCGAGGCCCCGACCGACCTCATGGACGACCTGGCCGCCCGGTTGATGCGCGAGTCGGGGTTCGCACTCGACGCGTCGCACGTCGCGCTGTCCGGCGAGTGTGCCGCGTGCCGCGCCGCCCCGGACGAGACCACCTCGTGACCGAGCCGACCGCCGGGTCCACCGCCGGGAGCGCGGTCGAACCCGCCGACCCGGACGCCGCCGTCCCCGCCCATCGCGGAGACCCGCCCGCCGAGCAGCGCGCCATGACCCGCTCGGCCGCGGTCGTGGACCGCGGACACCGCGGCGTCATCGCCGTGCCCGGTGAGGACCGGCTGAACTGGCTGCACCTGCTGCTCACCCAGCACGTCGCCGAGCTCGCCGAGGACACCGGCACGGAGGCGCTCGTGCTCGACCTGCACGGCCGCGTCCTGCACCACGCCGTCCTCGCGCACACCGGTGGCACGGTCTGGCTCGACACCGAACCCGGCGACGTCGCCGAGCTGCTCGACTACCTCGTGAAGATGCGGTTCTGGTCGAAGGTCGAGCCCCGCGAAGCGACGGACGAGCTCGCGGTGCTGAGCCTCGTCGGTCCGGACACCGCCGCGGTGCTGGAGCGGGCAGGCGCGCCCGCGCCGTCCGGGGCGTACGCCGTCGCGGCGCTGCCCGGCGGCGGCTTCGTCCGGCGGATGCCGTGGCCGGGCCGCGACGCCGCGGACCTGCTCGTCCCGCGGGCGGCGAAGGACGAGTGGTGGTCGCGGCTCACGGCCGGCGGCGCCCGCCCGGCCGGGACGATGGCGTTCGAGGCGCTGCGGGTCGAGTCGCTCGCACCGCGGCTGCACGTCGACACCGACGACCGGACGATCCCGCACGAGGTCGGCTGGATCGGCTCGGCCGTGCACCTGGAGAAGGGCTGCTACCGCGGGCAGGAGACGGTCGCGCGGGTCGCGAACCTCGGCCGCCCCCCGCGCCGGATGGTGCTGCTGCACCTGGACGCGGGCGACGAGCGCCAGCCGCATCCCGGCGACCCCGTCACCCGGGACGGCCGCGCCGTCGGCCGGGTCGGCAGCGTCGTGCTGCACCACGAGCTGGGCCCGGTCGCGCTCGCACTGCTGAAGCGCTCCGTGCCGGTCGACGCCGAACTGGTGGCGGGCGTGGACGACCGGGCCGCACCCGCGGCGATCGACCCCGCCTCGGTCCCGCCGGAGGAGGACACGCCGCCGCCAGGACGGGCGGCCCGGCGCGGCCTGCGCTGACGACGTGCGGAGCGTGGCCCGGCTACGGGATCCGGGTCGCGAGCAGGCTCGCGTACGCGATGTGCCCGAAGAAGCAGCCGCGGTCGGCCCTCGCGCGCGCCTCGGCCTTCAGGGTGGCGGCGGTGTCGGCCGAGACCGCCTCCGCGGCGGCGAGCATGTCGGCACCGACGTCGACCAGGCTCGGCACGTAGGCGGGTGAGTCGAGCTCCAGGTACCCGTGGCTGTGCAGGTCGGCGGGCTCGAACCCGGCGTCCCGGACGAGCGGGCGGAGACGGCGCACGAGCCACGGGTCGTGCACGAGCGCGGTCACGGCGGCCTGCACGCACGCCTGCAGCGGGTCGTGCGGCCCGAGCGCGACCGTCGCCGTCGCGTAGTCGCCGTCGTAGACCAGCAGGTAGCCGCCGGGGCGGAGAACGCGGTGGGCCTCGGTGAGCGCCTGCGCCGCACCCGGGACGTGGCAGAGCGTGGTGGCGAAGACGACGCCGTGGAACGTCCCGTCGTCGAACGGCAATGCCCGGCCGTCCGCGACGTGGAGCTGCAGGGCCGGGGCGCGACGGCGGGCCCGCTCGACGAAGTAGGGGCTGGGGTCCACGCCCGTGACCTCGGCGACGCCGGGCAGCTCCGCGAGCTTCGCGGCGATGATCCCGGTGCCGCAGCCCACCTCGAGGACGCGGGCCCCCTCGACGGCGGGCACCCGCGCGAGGACGTCGCGCCACAGCCGGTGCTGGCGGGGGTCGGACGCCCGGATCTCGAAGCGCTCGGCCAGGCGGGCGGCGGTCGCCTCGTCGGCCTCCGCGATGTGGGTGTAGGGGTCGCGGGCCGGGAGTGGCCCGATGGTGGTGGCTGTCATGGTGGTAGCGGTCATGGTGGTAGCGGTCATGGTGCGAGCGTCGCGTCCCGACCCTCCGGAAACCCTCGGCGCCGCGGGGCGAGCGCGTCGAGGAACGCCTCGACCGGGCGCAGCACGCTCTCGGAGTCGCCGAACCACGGCCAGTGATCGGCGCCGTCCAGGTCGACGAAGCGGGCACCCGGGATGTGCGCCGCGAGGTAGCGGCCGTTGTCGGGGTGCACCCACTGGTCCGCGCGGCGGTGCAGGACGAGCGTCGGCGCGCGGACGCGGTCCAGCACGTCGCGGACGTCGATGGTGGCGGCGAAGTCGAGGATCGCGCGGGCGGCGGCCGGGGCGGCCGACAGCCGCAGCAACCGCCCGAGCCATTCCATGAGCGCCTCGTCCGGGCCCGCGCTGGGCACCGACCGGCAGACCCCGCGGCCGGTCGTCCAGCCCTGTTCGAGCCCGGCCTTGTACTGCTCGAAGAACTCCCGGCTCCACCCGGCGGGGTAGTCGGTGCCCGCCAGCATGCGCGCGAAGGTGCCGAACAGGACGAGGCCGCTCACCCGCTGCGGGGCGTCGGCCGCGAGCGCGAGGGTCGTCGGCCCCGATCCGCAGCTGCCCACCAGGACGGCGCGGGCGGAGCCCGCAGCGTCCATGACCGCGCGGATGTCGTCGGCCCGCTCCTCGATGGTCACCGTGGGTGGCGCCGGGTCGGACATCCCCATCCCGCGCCGGTCGAAGACGATCAACCGCCGTCCTCTGGCCAGCCTGCGCAGGAAGGCCGCGTAGCGGGGCTCCTCCCAGCCGATCTCCATGTGGGAGAACCAGGCGTGCGCGAAGACGACGTCGAGCGGGCCGTCGCCGAGGACCTGATAGGCGATCGTCGCGTCGCCGCTGTGCGCGAACCGCGTCTGCGGAGGTGTGGGAGCGGGTTCCCGGCGCACGGCGCGGGGGATCAGCGTGTCCGCCGGTGCCCGGTCGAGGACGGCGAGGTAGGCGCGTTCGGTCTCGGCCAGCGGTCGCACCCCGAACTCGGAGTCGAGAATCCGGCGGCACCGGTCGTATGCCTGCAGGGCCAGGTCCTGGTCACCCGCGAGGTACCGGCCCGTGATCAGCAACCGGTGGGCACGCTCCCGGGCCGGTTGCGCCGCGAGGACCCGTTGCGCGAGCTGGACGGTCTCCTCGGCCAGCCCGGCCTCCAGGCAGTCCGCGGCCAGGTCCAGGCGGAGCTGGAGGGCGCGTTCGGCGTACAGGTCGCGCAGGGCGAACGCCCATTCGGCGTACGGCTCGTCGGCGAGCAGCTCGCCCCGGACCAGGCCGAGCGCCTTCCGGCGCAGGTCGATGCGCTCGCTGAGCGGGCTCGCGTCCGCGGAGGAGATGAGGTCGTCGAACCGTCGGAGATCGGTGTCGACGCGGTCGGCGGCGAGCCGGTACGCCCTGGACTCGCTGCGCAGCAGCGCGCGGGGATCGCCGACCGCGGGGGCGAGGCGGGTGCGCAGGGTCGAGACGTGGGCCTCCAGCGTCCGCATCGGGTCGCGCGGCAGCCGCTCGCCCCAGAGCAGATCGGCGATCCGGTCCTTCGGGACGGGCTGCCCCTGGTGCACGAGCAGGATCTCCAGTACCTGCCGCGGCCTGCGTCCCCCGAGGTCGCGCGGGCCGAGAACCCGGTCCCGGGCAGCGATGCGCAGCGGTCCGAGCAGCTCGGCGGACACCGTGCCCACCATCTCGCCAGGGTAGAGCCCGGGCGGTGCGGTCAGGGCGCCAGCGCGCGGCGCATCATCCCGACGAGCGCACCGACCAGCTCCGGGAGCGGGCCGCCGTCCCGCCGCGTCATCAGCCAGGTGTCCATCGCCTGGCCCATGCCGACGACGACGGCGAGCAGCAGGCCGGGCGGCAGGTCGGTGCGCACGGCGCCGATGCGCTGCCCGGTGGCGAGCGCCCGCTCCAGCCAGGGCAGCACCGTCCGTTCCATCTCCCGCTGGGCCTGCTGCAGAGCCGGGTCCGCCGACGCCGCGAGCCAGCCCCGGATCAGGGCCAACAGCTGCGGGGACGCGGTGAGCGCCGTCACCAGGTCGAGGTAGTAACCCTGGAGCGTCGACCAGAAGCCGTCCGGGTCGGTGGCCGGCACGGGAAACGGGCCGAGCTCGTCGAACAGGCGCCCGAGCTCCACGCGCGTCACGTGGGCGTACAGGTCCGCCTTGCTGTCGAAGTAGTAGTACATCGAGCCCTTGGACACACCGGCCGCGTCGATGACGCGGTTGAGCGAGGCGTCGCGGAAGCCGTGCGCGGCGAACTCGTCGAGCGCGGCGCGCAGGATCGCCTGCTGCTGCTCGGGATCCAGCCGGGAGAAGCGGGAACGGGCCACCGGGTGATCACACCACCGGGATCGGCGGCAGCTCGACGGCGTCCCGGAAGCTCCTGCCCATGGCGAGGTTCGCGACGAACGGCAGCCCCATCACCCGCATCACCGCGTTGCGGACCAGGAGCTGGAACCGGCTGCGCGGCGCGAACGCGAGCCCCAGGCCGACGGCGCCATCCTGCTTGGCACGCAGCAACGGCCGCAGCCGCGCCTCGTAGCGGGCGAACGCGGCGGCGTGGTCACCGTCCGACCGGGCCAGCTCGGCGGCCAGCACGTAGGACCCCACCATCGCCAGCGCGGATCCCTGGCCCGCCAGAAGCGACGGGCACGCCGCCGCGTCGCCCACGAGCGCCACCCGCCCGCGGGTCCAGGAAGGCATGCGGATCTGGCTCACCCGGTCGAAGTAGAACGTCCGGGCGCGCGGCAGCGCGTCGAGGACGGCGGGGATCTCCCAGCCCGCGCCGGCGAGCCGTTCGCGCAGCAGGGCCTGCTGCTGCTCGGGACCGGACACCGGCGCGCCGGGGTGGCGCACGGTGAGCAGGACGAGGGTGGTGTCCTCCTCCAGCGACACCCGCACCACCTGGTAGCCGATGCCGGCGTGCATCAGGGCCACCAGCTCGTCGCGGGGGCGGTAGCCGTCGATCTCCAGTGCGGCGACCACGATTCCGAGGTAGCGCTCGAACCGCTCCTGCGCGCCGAACACCAGCCGGCGCACCTGCGAGTGCAGGCCGTCGGCACCCACGACGAGATCGACGTCCCGGACGTTCCCGCTGCGCAACGTCACCCGTACCCGCTCGCCGTCGTCGTCGAGCGCCTCGACC
Source organism: Pseudonocardia sp. (assembly GCA_050248815.1). Taxonomy (GTDB): domain Bacteria; phylum Actinomycetota; class Actinomycetes; order Mycobacteriales; family Pseudonocardiaceae; genus Pseudonocardia. Next base: position 20,269 of record JBFWRR010000060.1, read on the forward strand.
GTGTCGCCGAGAACGGTCTCGACCCGCCCGTCCAGCGCGTCGTAGAGCACCGCGGCCAGCTCGGAACGGGCGATGCTGACGTAGCGGCTCGACGATCCGAGGAAAGCCGACGGCCGGAACGACCCGATGCGCCGGCCGTCGGCGGCGACCGCCCGCGCCTCGGTGAAGTGGTAGCCCCGGCGGACGAGCTCGGGGGCGACCCCCATCCGTTCGGCCACATCGAAGCCGGCGCCCCAGAAGTCGACGAGATGGCCTCCGGTGCGCAGCGCGGGCGCCTGCTCGACCAGCGTGGGCCGGTGCCCGGCCCGCATCAGCCAGTAGGCGAGCGTCGGGCCCGCGATGCCCGCGCCGACGACGAGGACCTCCATGACGGCCCCTCTCTCTAGACCAGTGGTTCGACCACCAGTATAGGCGCGCTCGCGAGCCTCCGTCGGATTCCCATTAGTCGGGATTCATCTCTCGCATAGCGGGACGTGGGCGTAGCGTCGCGGCATGGTCAACCGCTGGTCCGTCCTCGCAGCCGGTACCTTCGCCCAGGCCTCGACGGCAGCGCACTTCCTCGGGCTCGCCGCCGTCACTCCCGCCCTGCGGGCGCACTTCGGCCTCGGCCTCGCCGGGGTCGGGGCGCTGATCGGCGCCGTCTCGGTCGGGATCGTCACGACGCTGATCGTGTGGGGCGGCCTCGCGGACCGCCACGGCGAACGCTGGGTCATGACGATCGGACTCGCCGGAGCGGCGGTCCTGCTCACCGTCACCGGCTTCGTGCACGAACCCCTCGCGGCCGGGGTCCTGCTTCTCCTCACCGGCGCCTGCGGGGCGTCGGTGAACGCCGCGAGCGGGCGCGCGGTGCTCACCTGGTTCCCGGGCCGTCAGCGGGGGTTCGCGATGGCGGTGCGGCAGACGTCCGTGCCCGTCGGTGCGGGTCTCGCCGCGTTGACCCTGCCGCCGATCGCGGCCCGGGCCGGGACCGCCGCGGTCTTCGTCGCGCTGGGCGGGCTGTGTGCGGTGGCGGCGGTGACGGTGGCCGTGATCGTGCGGGAGCCACCGGGGCGACCCGGCTCCGCCCGACCCGGCACCGCCCGACCCGTCGAGCGCGCCGGGCTGCGCGACGTCCTCACCGATCGCCGCCTCCTGCGCCTGAGCCTCGCGGGTGCGCTGCTCGTCGTGCCCCAGTTCGTCGGTTCGGCACTGCTGGTCGAGGTCCTCCTGGCCAGCGGGATCACCCTGGCGACGGCCGCGATGCTGCTCGCGTCGACCCAGGTGCTCGGCGCCGCGGGGCGGCTGGCGAACGGCTGGTGGTCGGATCGCGTGGGCAGCCGCCTCGGGCCTCTGCGGATCGTCGCGGTACTGACGGCGGTGGGGTTCGGGGTGGCGGCACTGCTCCAACCGGGTCCCGGGCCGCTCCTGGCCGCGGTGCTGGTGCCGGCCGCGGCGCTCGCCATCTCCTGGAACGGGCTGGTCTTCACCGCGGCGGGCGAGCTGGCACCGGCGGGGCGGGCGGCGACGGCGATGGCGGTGTCGAACACGGCCAACTACGTCTCGGCGGCCGCGACACCGGCCCTCGGAGGCCTGGTGGCGCAATCCGCGGGCTGGCCCGCCGGGCTCGCGCTGGCCGGTGCGGCGGCCGCGGCCGCGGTCCTGGCGATCCACCGGTTGGCCGAGCCGAGGACCGGCTTCGTCACAGCGGTGGTGCCACATCGCACTGACGCGGGTCCGCACGGTACGGTGTGACCAGGACACTGATGAGATGAAAGGGGCCGCCGACACTCCGGCCGCCCCTTCCCTGTTGTAAGGGGGACCAGCCATGGGGCGCGGACGAGCCAAGGCCAAGCAGACCAAGGTAGCCCGCGAGCTCAAGTACAGCTCCCCCGCCATGGATCTCGTGGCACTTCAGCGCGAGCTCGGCGGCGGTTCGGCGACCCACAACGGGAAGCAGACGGTGGAGGACGTCGAGGACTACGACGACCCCTACGCCGTCGAGTACGACGACGAGGACGACGAGCAGCCCGCCACCCGGGCGCGCTGACCTCTACCGGCGTACCCCCACGAGGCGCAGCCGCGTCCGGGCGGCACCGATGGTCACGCGCTGACCTCGGGTCGCCCCGAGCCGGTCGCGCTCACCACCGTCGCCGAACACCACGAGATGGTCGGAGCGGACGGCGAGTTCGAGCTGCTCGTCGCCGGTGAGCCGGACGGCGGGCAGCGTCGTGCCGGTCGTGGCCGACGGCCAGGCCTCGCGGACGTACCAGCAGGTGGCGTCGTCCTCGGGGTCCGGCGCCGCGGGCGGTCGTGCGTGGGCGAGCGAGGCGCACCAGCCGGTGGCGCCCGTTCCCGTGCCGATGACGACACCGGAGCTGCTCTGCAGCTCGCCGGGGCCGTCGGGGGTGCGCAGGAGGTCGCGCGCGGACCGGTGGCCGGGGTCGCCGACGTACACGTCGTTGAGCCCGCGGACGTACCGGCCGTCGTCGAGCCGTGCCTCCACCGTGCGCCGGTGTTCGATGTGGACACGCCCGGCGGCGAGGTCGCGCAGCAGACCGGGCAGCGCGGCCGGGCTGTGGCGGGCGAGCACCCCTGGCCGATCGGGTGTGATTCCTGTCACCACCTGCACGTTCAGACAGCGGGCGAGGTTCGCGACGAGCCCGTCCGGCCCGAGCGTGACGACGACGAGCCGGGGCGCGAGCACGGCGGTCACGTGGCATCACCGCTTCGGGCGGCGAGGATGCCGCCCTCCGGTGACCCCGCACGCCGCCGGGCGAGGCGGTCATGCCGCATCACTCCCGCCCAGGTGGGCGACCGGCGCCGAGACGACGTCCGGCGCGACCGTCAGCTGCCCGATCGACGGCAGCCTGCCGACGACGTCGCGCAGGGCGAGCGCGCCGAGCACTCGGGCGGCACCGACCCGGAGGCCGCGAGCCGGGCCGCTCGGCGTCGGCCTCGGCCGGCCCGACCGCACGCACCCGCTCGGCCTCGGCGCCCGCCCGCTCCCGCAGCCGGGCCAGCTCGATGCTGCTCTGCAGCTCGTTCTCGGCGATGGTGCGCTCCCGCTCGACGGCCTCGGCCCGGCGCGCGTAGGTGGCGCGCTGCGCCTGCGCCTGCTCGCGCGTCGGGGTCTGCAGGGCGCGTTCCAGCTCGGGGGCGGCGTGGCCCGAGCACGCACACCCCGACGACGCCGATCCGCAGCTCGGCGAGGCGCGGGGAGCCGACGAGCCGATCGGTGACGACCTGCTCGACGGGATCGGGCCCGGCCGTGAGGGCGTCGGCGAGCGCCGCAGCGGCGACGAGCCCGAGGACGGGTTGCCGGGCGAGCTCGCCGAGGACGGTGGCGAGGGTCTGCGGCGGAGTGGACCGCCACAGCCCGGTGCGGGGGTCGATCCCGAAGTCCAGGCGGCGGGCGGCGAGGCGGGGGTCGTCGATGCGGTGGGTGATCCCGACGGGACCGCCGGCTCGGCGTGGTCGCGGGTGCGGGCATGGCAGACCAGCGCCAGGTCGTGGTCCTCGACGGGGCCTCCGAGAGCACGGCGGTGCGCCGCCGGAACCAGAACGACAGCCCGACCCCTGCGCGGCGTTCGCGGCCGCCGGCCACGTGGCGGACCCAGGTCGTCGGGCCGGAGCGCAGATGGTGCGCCCACCGCGGGTGGGTGCTCTCGGCCATCCCTCCCGGTGTATATCGTCAGCGCGACGATATACACTTTCTCGTCAGGATGACATCAATGCGTGGGAACCTGTTCGCCGTGGCCGTCGACCTGGTGGTCCTCACCGTGCGCCACGCCGCCCTGCACGTGCTGCTCGTCCGTCGCGGCGTGCCGCCGTTCGCGGGTGCGCTCGCGCTGCCCGGTGGGTTCCTCCTGCCGCACGAGGACCTGATCGACGCCGCCACGCGCGAGCTGGTCGAGGAGACCGGCGTCGCCGTCGAGGGCCATCACCTGGAGCAGCTCGCGAGCTACGCCCGTCCCGACCGGGACCCGCGCGGGCGCGTGCTCACCGTCGGCCACCTCGCGTTCGTCCCGGACCTGCCGCTGCCCACCGCGGGCGCCGACGCCGCCGCGAGCGCGTGGCACCCGGTCACCGATGCGGGCACGGTGGGCGCGCTGGCGTTCGACCACGAGCGAATCCTCGCCGACGGCGTCGAGCGGGCGCGGGCGAAGCTCGAGTACACGACCCTCGCCGCGTCGTTCTGCCCGCCGGAGTTCACGGTCGCGCAGCTGCGCGGGATCTACGAGGCGGTCTGGGGCACGGTGCTGGATCCGCGCAACTTCCAGCGCAAGGTCACCTCGACCCCGGGCTTCCTCGTCCCGACGGCGCGCACGGTCAGCGGCGGGCGGGGCCGTCCCGCGCAGCTGTTCCGCCGCGGGGCGGCGACGAAGCTGCACCCGCCGATGCTGCGCGGGGAGCCGTGACCGGTCAGGAGTGCAGGGAGAGCTCGAAGGAGTAGCGGCTCGCCCGGTACACGTGCGATCCGTACTCCACGGCGAGACCCGCCGCGTCCCAGGCCGTGCGGCTCATCGTGAGCATCGCCGCGCCGCGGGACTCCCGCAGCAGCCGGGCCTCCGGGGCCGTCGCCGCCCGCGCGCCGACGGTCTGATGGGCCGTGCGCGGCACATGCCCGGCCGAGCGGAGCAGCTCGTAGAGACCGTGGCGCTCCAGCTCGGCCACGGTGGGCTGCAGGACGCCCGTCGGCACGGCGTTGCGCATGATCGCGAGCGGCTCCCCGCCCGCGTGGCGCAGGCGCTCGATCCAGGTGATCTCGATGCCGTCCGGCGCGCCGAGCGCCGCGGCGACGTGGTCCGGGGCCGCCCGCACCTCCAGCGACCGGACGACGGTGTGGGGCGCCTGGCCGCTCTTGGCGAGGTCGTCGTAGAGACTCGTCAGCTCGACGGGCCGGCGCACCTTCGGCTGGACGATCTGGGTCCCTACGCCCCGCTTGCGCACGAGCATGCCGCGTTCGACGAGGTAGGCGATGGCCTTGCGCATCGTCGGCCGGGAGACCCCGAGCCGCTCGGCGAGTTCCACCTCGTTGGCGAGCCGCCCGCCGACGGGCATCTCGCCACTCTCGATGAGGTGCTGCAACCGGGTGGCGACCTGGAAGTACAGCGGGACCGGACTCGACCGGTCCAGGGACACGACCGGGGTGAACACCTCCGCGGCCAGCGGCTCCGACACGTTGCCCCCGATGAGAAGTTTGTCTTTACATATTGACTTACTGACGTAGCCGAGAGTACACCTGGCGAGGCGTCCGGAGCAGGGTGAATCCGCCCGAGATCCGCCGGACGCAGCCGACCCGGGAGGGGCAACGATGCAGCAGGGAGCGGCCGTGCCCGACGAGGTCCTGACGATGGGCCGGATGGGTGTGGACATCTACCCGCTGCAGGTCGGGCGCTCCCTGCGCGAGGTCGAGTCCTTCGGCAAGTACCTGGGCGGGAGCCCCGCGAACGTCGCCGTCGCCGCCGCCCGCTACGGCAGGCGGGCCGCGCTGATCAGCCGCACCGGCGCCGACCCGTTCGGTGAGTTCCTGCACGACGCGCTGCGCGGATTCGCCGTGGACGACCGGTTCGTCACCCCGGTGGGGGGCCTGCCCACCCCGGTCACGTTCTGCGAGATCTTCCCGCCCGACGACTTCCCGCTCTACTTCTACCGCCTGCCCACCGCCCCGGATCTGCAGATCCGCACCGAAGAGCTCGACCTGGACGCGGTGCGCGGCGCCGAGGTGTTCTGGGTGACGGTCACCGGCCTGTCCCAGGAGCCCAGCCGCACCGCGACGCTGGAGGCGCTGCGCGCCCGCGGCAGGCGCGGCATCACCGTGCTCGACCTCGACTACCGGCCGATGTTCTGGGAGTCCCGGGAGGAGGCGCGGCGCTGGGTGGCCGAGGCGTTGCCGCACGTCACGGTGGCCGTCGGCAACCGCGACGAGTGCGACACCGCGGTCGGCGTCACCGAGCCGAAGGCCGCCGCGGCCGCGCTGCACGAACGCGGGATCGAGCTCGCGATCGTCAAGCAGGGCCCGGACGGCGTGCTGGCCTCGCGTGCCGGAGACGGGGTGGACAGCGAGACGGTCGAGGTCCCCCCGGTGCCGGTCGATGTCGTCAACGGCCTCGGTGCGGGCGACGCGTTCGGCGGGGCGCTGTGCCACGCGCTCCTTTCGGGCTGGGGCCTGGAGCGCGCCATGCGCTTCTGCAACGCCGCCGGCGCGATCGTGGCGGGCCGCCTGGCCTGCGCCGACGCGATGCCGACCGCGGACGAGGTGGAGGACAAGCTCCGCGAGGCCGGCCGGGCGTCGGGAGCCGTCCGTGCCTGACATCCGGGCCCTCGTCGAGACCCGCGTGCAGCGTCCGCGGGCGATCGCCGACGCCGCCACCCGCCGCGAGCGCCCCGCGAACCTGCTGGGCGGGCACGGCCGCCTCATGATGATCGCCGCCGATCACCCCGCGCGCGGCGCCCTGCGGGCAGGCGCCCGCCCGCTCGCCATGGCCGACCGCGCGGACCTGCTGGACCGGCTCTGCACGGCGCTCGCGCGTCCCGGCGTCAACGGCATCCTGGGCACGCCGGACGTCCTGGAGGACCTCCTGCTGCTCGGAGCGCTGGAGAGCAAGGTGGTCGTCGGCTCGATGAACCGCGGCGGGCTCGCCGGCACCGTCTTCGAGATCGACGACCGCTTCACCGCCTACGACGCCGCGAGCATCGCGGCCGCGGGGTTCGAGGGCGGCAAGATGCTGCTGCGCATCGACCCGGACGACCCGGCCACGGCCTCCACGGTCGAGGCCGCGGGCCGCGCGGTCTCCGGGCTCGCGGGCAGGCAGCTGATGGCGATGGTCGAGCCGTTCATCAGCCACCGCGTGGAGGGTCACGTCCGCAACGAGCTCTCCGCCGAGGCCATGACGCGCGCGATGACGGTCGCAGCAGGCCTGGGCACCACATCGGCCTACACGTGGCTCAAGGTCCCGATCGTCGACGACATGGAGCGTGCGATGGCGGCGACGACGCTGCCCGCCCTGATCCTGGGCGGCGAGGTCAGCCAGGACCAGGAGGCGACGTTCGCGAGCTGGGCGAAGGCCCTGGCCCTGCCCACCGTGCAGGGGCTGGTGATCGGGCGGTCCCTGCTCTACCCGCCGGACGACGACGTCGCGGCGGCCGTGGACGCGGCGGTGGGGCTGCTGTGAGCCCCGGCGATCGAGGAAGCGGTGCGGTGAACACCGCCGCGGACAAGCACGTGATCCGCGCCGGCGAGACGGCCGACGGCCCGTTCTCGCTGGTCATCACGCCCGAGACGGCCGGCTGGGGCTACAGCTCGCTGCGCATCGCCGAGCTGGCGCCCGGGGGGAGCGTCACGTTCTCCACCGGACCGGACGAAGCGATCGTGCTGCCCCTGTCGGGAGGCTGCACCGTGGCCTGCGACGGGGAGGTCTTCGAGGTGGACGGACGCCGCGACGTCTTCTCCCGGGTCACGGACTTCGCCTACGTCCCGCGCGACGCGGAGGTCACCCTGACCGCCGCCGGCGGCGGCCGGTTCGCCCTGCCCGCCGCCCGCGCGTCGCGTCGCCTGCCCGCCCGCTACGGCCCTGCGGAGGGCGTCTCGGTCGAGCTGCGCGGCGCCGGGCAGGCCAGCAGGCAGGTGAACAACTTCTGCATGCCGGGCACGTTCGAGGCGGACAAGCTGATCGCCGTCGAGGTGCTCACCCCGGCTGCGAACTGGTCGTCGTTCCCGCCGCACAAGCACGACGAGGACCGCGACGGCGAGTCGGTGCTGGAGGAGGTCTACTACTTCGAGGTCGCGGCCTCCCCCGACGGCACCGCGGGCACCGCCTACCAGCGCGTCTACACCTCGGGGCCCGGCCGGGAGATCGACGTGTGCGCGGAGGTGCACAGCGGCGACACCGTGCTGATCCCGCACGGGTGGCACGGGCCGTCGATGGCGACACCGGGCTACCACCTCTACTACCTCAACGTCATGGCCGGGCCGGGCGCCGAGCGCGCCTGGCGGATCTGCGACGACCCGGCGCACGCCTGGGTCCGCGGCACCTGGGACGACCAGGAGATCGACCCCCGGCTCCCGCTCACCACGACGGAGGAGAAGGCATGAGACTCACCGTCGCCCAGGCGATCGTGAAGTTCCTCGCCCAGCAGTACAGCGAGCGCGACGGCGTCACCCAACGGCTCGTCCCCGGCATGTTCGGGATCTTCGGCCACGGCAACGTCGCCGGGGTGGGGCAGGCGCTGCTGGAGGTCGCGCCGTCCGGCGAGCTGCCCTACCACCTGGCCCGCAACGAGCAGGGCATGGTCAACACCGCGGTCGGGTTCGCCAAGCAGCGCAACCGGCTGCAGGCGATGGCGTGCACGGCCTCGATCGGGCCCGGCTCGACGAACATGCTCACCGGCGCCGCGCTCGCCACCACCAACCGCATCCCGGTGCTGCTGCTGCCCAGCGACGTGTTCGCCACGCGGGTCGCGAGCCCGGTGCTGCAGGAGCTGGAGCAGCCCTACGGCTACGACGTCAGCGTCAACGACGCGTTCCGCCCGCTCTCGCGGTTCTTCGACCGGGTGTGGCGGCCGGAGCAGGCGCCGGCGGCGCTGCTGGGCGCGATGCGGGTCCTCACCGACCCCGCGGAGACGGGCGCGGTGACGATCGCCCTGCCCCAGGACGTCCAGGCCGAGGCGTACGACTGGCCCGAGGAGCTCTTCGCGCCGCGGGTGTGGCACGTCGCGCGCCCGGTGCCGGAGCCCGCGGCCCTGGCCCGCGCCGTCGGGCTGATCCGCGGCGCGCGCCGCCCGCTGCTGGTCGCCGGGGGCGGGGTCGTGTACTCGCAGGCCGAGGAGGCGCTGCGGCGCTTCGCGGACGCGACGGGCATCCCGGTCGCCGACACCCACGCCGGCAAGGGGGCGCTGCCCTGGACGCACGAGTGCGCCGTCGGCGGCGTGGGCTCCACCGGCACCCCGGTGGCGAACGCGCTGGCCCGCGACGCGGACGTCGTCATCGGGGTGGGCACCCGGTACTCGGACTTCACCACCGCCTCGCGCACCGCCTTCCAGAACCCGGACGTCCGCTTCGTCAACGTCAACGTCGCATCGCTGGACGCCGCGAAGCACGCCGGGGAGATGCTGCTCGCCGACGCCCGCGCGGCGCTGGACGCCCTGACCGACGGCCTGGCCGGCTACCGGGTGGAGAACACCTGGTCGGCGCACCGCGACGCGTGGAACCGCACCGTGGACGAGGCGTTCCACCTCGACCACCAGCCGTTGCCCGCGCAGACCGAGGTGCTCGGCGCGCTCAACGAGGAGCTCGACCCCTCCGACGTCGTGGTGCAGGCCGCGGGCTCGATGCCCGGCGACCTGCAGATGCTGTGGCGGGCGCGCGATCCGAAGAGCTACCACGTCGAGTACGCGTACTCGACCATGGGCTACGAGGTCGCGGGCGCCCTCGGGGTCAAGATGGCCGATCCGGGGCGCGAGGTGTTCGCGCTGGTCGGCGACGGCTCCTACCTGATGCTGTGCAGCGAGATCGTCACGGCGGTGTCCGAGGGGATCAAGCTCAACCTGGTACTGGTGCAGAACCACGGGTTCGCCTCGATCGGCGCGCTCTCGGAGTCCGTCGGCTCGCAGCGGTTCGGCACCTCCTACCGCTACCGCACCGACTCCGGCCTGGACGGCGAGAAGCTGCCCGTGGACCTGGCCGCGAACGCCGCGAGCCTGGGCGCCGACGTCATCCGGGTCCGGACGATCGAGGAGTTCCGCGCGGCGATCCACACCGCCCGGGCCGCGGAGCGCACCACCGCCATCCACATCGAGACCGACCCGCTCGCGCCGGTGCCGTCCAGCGAGAGCTGGTGGGACGTCCCGGTCGCCGAGGTCTCCCGGCTCGACTCCACCCAGCAGGCCCGCAAGGCCTACGAGGCCGCGAAGGCCGCTCAGCTACCGCTGACCAACCCAGCGGGGAGGGACCGCACGTGAAGACGATCACCCACTGGATCGGCGGCAAGCCCGCCACCGGCACGTCGACCCGCACGAGCCCGGTGTTCAACCCGGCCACCGGCGCGCAGCAGGCCGAGGTCCTGCTCGCCGACACCGCCGACGTCGACGACGCCGTGACCACCGCGCTCGCCGCGTTCGAGCGGTGGAGCCAGTCCTCGCTCTCGCAGCGCACGAAGGTGCTCTTCGCGTTCCGCGAGCTGGTGAACTCCCGCATCGACGACCTGGCGCTGCTCGTGTCCGACGAGCACGGCAAGGTCGTCTCGGACGCCCGCGGCGAGGTGCAGCGCGGCCTGGAGATCGTCGAGTTCGCCTGCGGCATCCCGACGCTGCTGCAGGGCGGGTTCTCCGACCAGGTCTCCACCGGCGTGGACGTCTACAGCTTCCGCGAGCCGCTGGGCGTGTGCGCGGGCATCACCCCGTTCAACTTCCCGGCGATGGTGCCGATGTGGATGCACCCGGTCGCGATCGCCTGCGGCAACACCTTCGTGCTCAAGCCCTCCGAGCGCGACCCGTCGGCATCGATGCTGGTCGCGGAGCTGTGGGCCGAGGCGGGCCTGCCCGACGGCGTGTTCAACGTCGTGCACGGCGACAAGGAGGCCGTGGACGCGCTGCTGGCGCACCCCGACGTCGCCGCGGTCAGCTTCGTGGGCTCCACGCCGATCGCGCGCTACATCTACGAGCACGGCACGGCGAACGGCAAGCGCGTGCAGGCCCTCGGCGGTGCGAAGAACCACGCGATCGTGCTGCCGGACGCGCCGCTCGACTTCGCCTCGGACCACCTCGTCGCCGCCGCGTTCGGCTCGGCGGGCGAGCGGTGCATGGCGATCTCCGCGGCCATCGCCGTCGGCGACGCCGGCGACCAGCTCGTCGACGTCGTGGCGGAGAAGGCCCGCGCGGTGAAGGTCGGCCCGGGCCGCGACCCCGAGTCCGAGATGGGCCCGATCGTCACCGCCGCGGCGCGCGACCGCATCGTCTCGCTCATCGGCTCGGGCGCCGAGCAGGGCGCCGAGCTCACGGTGGACGGCCGGGGCCTGCGCGTGCCCGGCCACGAGGACGGCTTCTTCGTCGGCCCGACGGTGATCGACCGCGTCACCCGCGACATGGACGTCTACCGCGAGGAGATCTTCGGCCCGGTGCTCTCGGTCGTGCGGGCGGACTCGGTGGACGAGGCGATCGCGCTGATCAACGCCAACCCCTACGGCAACGGCACCGCGATCTTCACCTCCTCCGGCGAGGCCGCGCGGCGCTTCCAGCGCGGCGTCAAGGTCGGGATGATCGGCATCAACGTGCCGATCCCGGTGCCGATGGCGTACTACTCCTTCGGCGGCTGGAAGGACTCCCTGTTCGGGCAGTCGCACATCCACGGCCCGGAGGGCGTGCAGTTCTACACCCGGGCCAAGGTCGTGACGTCGCGGTGGCCGCAGGTGCAGCACGCGAGCGGGTCGTCGTTCCACTTCCCGACGGCGAACTGATGATCCGCATCGGTCTCGTCGGCACGGGGGTGATCGGCCAGGACCACCTGCGCCGGCTCACCCGCCGCACGTCGGGTGCGCAGGTCGTCGCCGTCACCGACGCGGACCTCGACCGGGCGCGGGCCGCTTCCGCGGAGGCACCTGGCGCGGCGGTCCACGCCACGGGCAAGGAGCTCATCGCCGATCCGGACGTGGACGCCGTCGTCGTGACGTCCTGGGGACCGACACACGAGGAATACGTCCTCGCGGCCGTCGCGGCGGGCAAGCAGGTCTTCTGCGAGAAGCCCCTCGCGACGACCCGGGCGGCCTGCGAGCGGATCGTGGACGCCGAGGTCGCGGCCGGGCGGCGGCTGGTGTCGGTCGGCTTCATGCGCCGCTACGACGCGCAGTACCGGGCGCTCAAGGCCGTCGTCGAGAAGGGGGAGATCGGGGCTCCGCTGCTGATGCACGCCGCGCACCGCAACCCGTCCGTGCCGGACCACTACACCAGCGACATGATCATCAATGACACCGTGGTGCACGACATCGACGTCGCGCGGTGGATGTTCGACGAGGAGATCGCGGCGGTGACGGTCCTCAAGCCCCGCGTCTCCGGCAAGGCGAAGGCCGGGTTCCACGACCCGCTGCTCGTCCTGCTGGAGACCGAGTCGGGCGTGATCGTGGACGTCGAGGCGTCGGTCAACGCCGGGTTCGCCTACGACATCCGCGGCGAGGTCGTCTGCGAGGACGGGACCGCCGAGCTGTCGGAGAGTGCGGGCGTGCTGGTCAAGCAAGCCGGGGCCGTGCGGAGCCGAGTGCCGTCGGACTGGCGCGAGCGGTTCGCCGCCGCGTTCGACGCGGAGCTTCAGGCCTGGTGCGACGCCGTCGCCGCGGGCGGCACGACCGGCCCCTCGTCCTGGGACGGCTACGCCACGACCGTCTGCTGCGAGACCGGTCTCGCCGCCCTGCGATCCGGGGTCCGGGAGCCGGTGGAGCTGCGGGTCAGGCCCGATCTGTACCGGACCGGCGATCCGTGATCCGGATCGGCGCCGACATTGGTCCTTGAACCGTTATTCGATCTCAGCATCTACTCACTGTGACGGCGGCCACCTCACATCACCCGGCGAGGTTACGTCGGGTGCCTGTGCCCAGGCCGCTCCACAAGTGGCGTCCGAGCCCGTTCGGACCCGACCGAAAGGAATCCCATGAGGCTCCGCAAGGGCGTCATCGTCGCCGCCGCCTCGGCCGCGTTGCTGCTGGCGGCCGGCTGCAGCGGCACCGGCCAGCCCGAGAGCGCCGCGTCCGGCGGCGGTGGCGAGGGCACCTACGGCTACAACTTCACCGTCGTCACCCACGGCGCGGCGGGTGACACCTTCTGGGACGTCGTGAAGAAGGGCTCCGAGAAGGCCGGTACCGACCTCGGCGACACGGTCACCTACCGGGACAGCAACGGCGACCCGACGAAGCAGGCCCAGCTCATCGACGCGGCCGTCAACGAGAAGGTGGACGGGCTGGTGGTCTCGATGGCCAACCCGGACGCGCTCAAGGCGTCGATCGAGAAGGCCGTGGCCGCCGGCATCCCGGTGATCACCATCAACTCCGGGCAGGACAAGTCCAAGGAGTTCGGCGCCCTGGCGCACGTCGGCCAGGACGAGGTGATCGCCGGTCGCGGCGCAGGCGAGCAGCTCAAGGCGGCCGGCGTCACCAAGTCCCTGTGCGTCATCCAGGAGGCCGGCAACATCGGCCTCGAGCAGCGCTGCCAGGGCTTCGCCGAGGGTCTGGGCGGCACCGTCGAGAACCTGCAGGTGGAGAACTCCAACCCGTCCGGCGCGCAGGCGACGATCAAGTCGAAGCTCCAGTCCGACCCGTCGATCAACGGCATCCTCACGCTCGGCCCGGTGATCGGCGCCGTCGCGATCAAGGCCGTCGACGAGTCCGGTTCCACCGCCAAGCTCGCGACGTTCGACCTCAACGCCGACGTCACGCAGGCGATCGCCGACGGGAAGATGCTCTTCGCCGTCGACCAGCAGCAGTACGTCCAGGGCTACCTGCCGATCGTCATGCTGACGCTCTACAAGTCCAACCTGAACACCGTCGGCGGCGGCCAGCCCGTGCTCACCGGGCCCGGCTACGTCACCCAGCAGAACGCCGCGCAGGTCAAGGACCTCGCCGCGCAGGGCACCCGCTAGCAGTCCGGCCAGGACGGGGGCACGCCCGCGGGCGGCCCCCGTCCCCTCGGAACGGGAGTTGACCACATGACCACGACACTCTCCCCGCCACCTGCCACGACCGACGAGCGGGTGGCCAGGATCGGAATCGTCCGGCGGTTGATCCTCCGCCCGGAGATCGGCTCGCTCATCGGGGCCGTGATCCTCTTCATCGTCTTCGCGGCCTCGTCGTCGGACTTCTACTCGCTGGCGGGCATCTCGAACTGGCTCGACCCGGCGTCGCTGTTCGGGATCATGGCCGTCGCGGTCGCGCTGCTCATGATCGGCGGGCACTTCGACCTGTCGGCGGGTGTCATGACCGGGACCGCCGGGCTGGCCACCGCGATCATGACGACGCAGTGGGGCCTCAACATCTGGGTGGCACTGCTCGTGTCGCTCGCGATCTGCCTGGGCATCGGGTTCACCAACGGCTACCTCGTGACCCGCACCGGGCTGCCCAGCTTCATCATCACGCTGGCGACGTTCCTGATGCTGCAGGGCCTCAACCTCGCGGTCACCAAGCTGATCACCGGGACCGTGTCCGTGGGCGGCATGGCGACCGTCCCGTTCTACGCCACCGTCGAGCCGATCTTCGCCAGCGAGTTCTCGCTGTTCGGCGTGCAGTTCAAGATCGCGATCTTCTGGTGGATCGTCATCACCGCGATCGGCGCCTGGGTGCTGGCCAAGACCCGCTTCGGCAACTGGGTCTTCGCCGTCGGCGGCGACGCGACCGCCAGCCGCAACGTGGGTGTGCCCGCCAACCGCACGACGATCGCCCTGTTCATGATCGTCGGGTTCTGCGCGTGGCTCGTCGGCTCGCTCAAGCTGCTGGAGCAGACCTCGGTGCAGACCAGCCAGGGTTTCGGCGAGGAGCTGATCTACATCGTCGCAGCCGTGATCGGCGGGTGCCTGCTCACCGGTGGCTACGGCTCGGTGATCGGCGCCTCGATCGGTGCGCTGATCTTCGGCATGACCAACCAGGGCATCGTCTACGCCGGGCTCGACAGCGACTGGTTCAAGTTCTTCCTGGGCGCGATGCTCCTGCTCGCCGTGCTCGCGAACCAGTTCGTCCGCCGCTACGCCGAGCAGACGAGGAGGTAGGGCATGTCCGACAACGGCTCCCAGAACGACGCAGCCGCAACCGACACCTCACTGCTGGAGATCCGCAACGTCTCCAAGTACTTCGGCAGCGTGATCGCGCTGCAGGACATCTCGACCAAGGTCGGCGCGGCCGCGGTGACCTGCGTGCTGGGCGACAACGGTGCCGGCAAGTCGACGCTGATCAAGATCTTCGCGGGCGTGCACCAGCACGATGACGGCGAGTTCCTCGTCGAGGGCGAACCGGTCAAGTTCTCCTCACCTCGCGAGGCACTCGACCGCGGCATCGCGACCGTCTACCAGGACCTTGCGGTCGTGCGGCTCATGCCGGTGTGGCGCAACTTCTTCCTCGGCTCCGAGATCCGCAGGGGCAAGGGCCCGCTCGCGCGCCTGGACACCGACACGATGCGCAAGACGGCCAAGTCCGAGCTGCTCGCGATGGGCATCGACCTGCGTGACGTCGACCAGCCGATCGGCACCCTCTCCGGCGGCGAACGGCAGTGCGTGGCGATCGCCCGCGCCGTCTACTTCGGTGCGAAGGTGCTCATCCTCGACGAGCCGACGGCGGCGCTGGGCGTCAAGCAGGCCGGCGTGGTGCTGAAGTACGTCATCCAGGCCCGCGAGCGCGGCCTCGGCGTCATCTTCATCACCCACAACCCGCACCACGCCTATCCCGTGGGCGACCGGTTCATGCTGCTCAAGCGGGGGCGCAGCCTCGGTGACTACGCCAAGGCCGACATCACCCGCGAGGAGCTGACCGCGCTGATGGC
>JBFWRR010000061.1:0-10775 GCA_050248815.1 Pseudonocardia sp.
TGAGCACGCTCGCGTCGCTGGTCCGGCCGGGGATGCGCATCGCGCTCGGAGACGGCGTCGGGACGCCGCGCGCGGTCGCGGCCGAGCTGGCCACGGCGGCGGCCGCCACCGGCGGGGTACGGCTGCTGCTGGGCTGGACACCGGCGGCGGGTCCGGCCCCGGACCTCGCCGCGTTCGCCGAGGCCCGCACCGTCATGGGCGGCTGGGGGCTGCGCGCCGCGATCGATGCGGGAACGGTGCGTGCGCTGCCGGTGCGCCTGTCCGCCGTACCCGCGCTGCTGCGGGGCCCGCTGCGCCCCGACGTCCTCGTGGCACCGCTGGTACCCGTCGCGGGCGGGTTCGGCTTCGGCACGGAGGTGTCGTGGATGCGGGCGGCGGTGGCGGCGGGTGCGCTCGTCGCGGGCGTCGTCGCTCTCGGCCGCGTGTGCTGCGACGCGGGTCCGCCGTTGGCGCCCGAGCGGGTCGTCGTGGTCGCGGAGACCGCGGAGGAACCGGCCACCCCGCCGTACACCTCGCCGGGTGCGGCGCACCGCGCGATCGCCGAGCGCGTCGCCGCGCTCGTGCCGGAGGGCGCACGCCTGCAGGTGGGGCCCGGCGCACTCGGTGCGGCGGTGCTCGACGCTCTCCGCCGCCCGGTGTACGTGGACTCCGGACTGCTCCCGGACGGCGTCGCGGACCTGGAGCGGCGCGGCCTGTTGCTCGGCACCCCGGTCGCCACGTACCTCGCCGGCGGCACCGCGCTGCGCGACTGGGCGGACGGGCGTCCGCTGCTGCACGGCATCGAGCACACCCACGACATCGGGCGGCTCTCCGCACAGCCGATGTTCGTGGCGGTGAACACCGCGCTGGAGGTCGACGAGCAGGGCCAGGTCAACGTGGAGAGCCTGCCGGGCGCGGCCGTCGGGGGGATCGGCGGACACGCCGACTACGCCGCCGCGGCCACCCGCTGCCCGGACGGGCTGTCGGTCGTGGCCCTGCCGGCGACCCACCGCGGGCGCCCGACCCTGGTCGAGCGGCTGTCCGCGCCCGTGTCGACCCCGGCCCACGACGTGGACGTGCTCGTCACCGAGCACGGAGCCGCGGATCTGCGTGGTCTGGACCGCGGCGAGCGGGCCGTGGCGGTGCGGGCGCTGTGGCGGTGAGCCCTCGTCTGCCACACGCGGCTGGTGACGCTCAGCCGGTGATCGTCAGCAGCCTCGTTCCGGACATGTCCAGCCGGATCCGCCCGCCCACACTCGCGTAACGCAGCACGACGCCGGTGCAGTTGCGGCAGCGCAACACGAGCGCGGGAGCGTCCGCGTAGAGGTCGTGCTCGGCGAGCGGGCCCTCACCGCCGCAGCCGCCGCACGTCACGACGGCCGCTGCCAGGTCGACGGCGAAGATCTCCCCGAGCGGGCCCGCCGCGGCGTTCCCGTCGAGGGGCGTGTCCTGCGTGGTCATGGCGCTCCTCCGGTGCCGGTCGTTCCCATTCCCCCGAACCGCTCGGTGCGGATCCGGGACCCGTCGTAGCCGAGCCCGACGAGCGCCTGCGCAACCACCTCCACGAACGGCGTCGGCCCGCAGACGTACACCGACGGCGCGGCGGCAGGCGGCAGGCCGTGACGTTCCAGGAAGGTGGCGTCGATCCGCCCGGTCGTTCCTGTCCAGCCGGGCGGCGGGATGCGGGTGAAGGTGAGGACGACGTCCAGGCCCGGCCGCGCGACCAGCTCGGCGCGGCCGAGCACGTCGTCGCCGGCGCGCACGGAGTAGAGCAACCGCACCGGGACCTCGCTGCCGCTGCGCCGGTGGTGGCCGAGCATCGCGAGGATCGGCACGACCCCCGAGCCGCCCGCGACGAGCAGCAGGGGCGCCGGCACGTCGCCGGCGTGCGGCCAGACGAAGTGCCCGCCGATCGGGCCGCGCAGCTCCAGCTGGTCGCCGACCCGCAGCTCGTCGGCCAGGTACGGCGAGACCTCCCCGTCCTCCAGCCGCTCGACGACCAGCTCGATGCCCTCCCGCCCGGGCGGGGACGCGATCGAGTAGCTGCGTTGCGCGGTGTAGCCGTCCTCGGCGGTGAGCCGGACGTCGACGTGCTGGCCCGCGACGTGCCCGCCCCATGCCGGCGGTGCCAGCCCGATCCGCACGCAGCGCACCGACTCGCGCGCCACCGCCGTCACGTCGGCGACCTGCCAGGTCAGTCGCCTGCGTACCGTTGCTCGCGCCATGGGTCCCCGTGGTTGTGGTAGCCGAACGTCTCCCAGAAGCCGGGCTCGTCCCCGGCGGTGAGCTCGATCCCGCGCACCCACTTCGCGGACTTCCAGAAGTAGAGGTGCGGCACGAGCAGCCGCACCGGCCCGCCGTGCTCGGGGGTGAGCGGCTCGCCGTCGTAGGTGTCGACGATCCAGGCCCGCCCGCCCGTGACGTCCTCCAGCGGCAGGTTCGTCGTGTAGCCGCCGTCGCTGAACGCCGTGACGTACTCGGCGGCGGTGTCCACGCCGTCGAGGATCGTGTCGACGGAGACGCCCGCCCAGCGCGTGTCGAACTTCGACCAGCTCGTCACGCAGTGGATGTCGACGGTGATCTGCTCGCGGGGCAGATCACGGAACTGCGCCCAGCTCCACGTGAGCACCTCGTCCACCTCACCGCGGACGGTGAAGCTCCAGCGATCGAGGAGGGTGCGGGGGGTCGGCCCCGCGGAGAGCACCGGGAAGTCGCTGCCGACGTCGTACTGGCCGGGGGGCAGCCTGCCCTCGGGACCGGATCGGCGGCGACCCCGGAACCCGCGCGTGATCGGTGACATGGACTCCCTCCCGGCGGTCGGCGGCGCGCCGTGCGCAGTGCCCACGGGTGCGCCGTGCGCAGTGCCCACGGAGAACGTAGTCCGCGAGCCCGGCCCGGGAGGGGGCGGCAGGTGGGTTCGCCGAGGCGCCGGAGCGGCGACCCGCGGTGCCGGGCGCTGCGGCCACCGGCCACCGGCCGTCCTGCTCGGATCGTCAGCGGGCCAGCAGGTCGGCCAGCACGTCCTCTTCGGTGATCGTCCAGTCGGCCGTACCGGCCAGCGGGCCGACCGGGATGTCGATGCGGACGCTGTCGCCGTCCCAGCGCGGCCGTGACCAGGGTGCGAGCCGCTCGGCGAGCGCGAGCATCGCGGTGTTCTCCGGCAGGACCGAGCCGGTCAGGCGCCGGTAGCCCAGGTCGGCCGCGAGGGCGGTCAGGGCGGTGAGCAGGCCGTACCCGATCCCCCGGCGCTGCCACCGGTCGACGACCGCCACCGCCACGTCCGCCTCTCCGCGAGTCCCGCCGTCGCCCGGCCCGCCGGTCGCGACGAACCGGGCGATCCCGATCGGCGGGCCCGTCGGCTCGCCTGCCGGATCGCCTGCCGGATCGCCCAGGTATCCGGCCACAGCCACGCGGCGGTGGCCGTCGAGATCGGCCAGCGCCCGGCGCAGCGAGGGGGTCAGCCGGGGGATGGGGGAGTGGAAGCGCAGGTAGCGGCTGCGCGGCGAGAGCCCTGCGAACACGGCGTCGACGACCGCGGCCGCGTCGAGGGCGCTGAGGGGCCGGACGTGTACCGGGCCGACAATGGTACGAACGATCGTTTTTCGGTCGGCGAGCATGAGCGCTCCTCCTTGCGATGACGGTCAGTGGGCCGCGGCGACCAGTGCGTCGAGCGCGCCCCGAGCGCGCCGTTCGGCGTCCGGGTCGTCGAGCAGCCGGTGGGTGAGATGGAACGCGAGCATCGCGCCGTAGAGATCGTGGGCGAACTGGCGGGTGTCGAGCCCGGCCCTGAAGTGCCCCTCGTGCACGCCCCCCTCGGCGAGGCGGGACAGCGTGTCCAGCCACTGCCGCTGGTGGTGGGCCAGCCGGTCGCGCACCGGCCCCGGCCGGTCGTCGAACTCCATCGCGGCCGCGACGAAGGGGCAGCCACCGGGGACGGCCTCCCAGGCGAGCCAACGCTCGAACACGGCGCGCAGGCGCGGCTCGCCCCTCGGGGCCGCCAGCGCCGGCCGGATCACCCGCAGGGCGAACGCCTCCGCGGCGTGGTCGAGCACCTCGATCTGGAGGGTTTCCTTCGAGCCGAAGTGGGCGAACAGTCCGCTCTTGGACATCTCGGTCTGCGCGGCCAGCACTCCGATCGTCAGCCCGTCCAGCCCGACCCGGCGGGCGAGTGCCGTCGCCTCGTCGAGCACGGCGCCCCGCGTCAGGTCTCCCTTGCGCATGAGCCCGAAAATAGCACGATCGTTCGTTCCTTGACAGGGGAGCGCCCCGCCGGGTTCGACCCGGCGGGGCGCGCGCCCGCCCGCCCTACAGGACGAGGCTCAGCAGCAGGACGAGCACCAGTCCGACGACGGAGATCAGCGTCTCCATCAGCGACCAGGTCTTGATGTTCTGCCCGACGGTGAGCCCGAAGTACTCCTTGACCAGCCAGAACCCGGCGTCGTTGACGTGGGAGAAGAACAGCGACCCGGCGCCGATCGCGAGCACGAGCAGCGAGGTGGTGGCGGGGTCGAGGGTGGTGACGAGCGGGGCGAGGATGCCCGACGCGGTCACGGTGGCGACGGTGGCCGAACCGGTCGCGAGGCGGATCAGCACCGCCACGCCCCAGGCCAGGAGCAGCACCGAGACGCCGCTGCCGGCGACCCACCCCGCGATGAGCGCACCGATCTGGGTGTCGACCAGCACCTGCTTGAAACCGCCACCGGCCGCGACGATGAGCAGGATGCCCGCGATCGGCGGCAGCGAGGACTCCAGCGAGCCCATGACGGCCTCGCGACCCATGCCGCGGCCCAGCGTCCCCATCGCGACCAGCACGGCGAGCAGCAGCGCGATCATCGGGGTGCCGAGGAAGTCGAGGATGGTGCGCGGCCCGCCCTCGGGCAGGAAGATCTCCGCGAGCGCCTTGCCCATCATCAGCACGACCGGCAGCAGCACGGTGGCGACGGTGATCGCGAACGTGGGGCGGCGGGTGCGCGTCACGGTGCCGGTGAGGGTGCCCCCGCTGCCGCCGTCGTCGACGTCGCGGTCGTCGCCGGAGAACAGCGCGGGCGGTGCCACGTCCACCCAGCGGGCGGCGTAGCGGGCGAACAGCGGCCCGGCGATCGCGACCGTGGGCACCGCGACGAGCACGCCGAGGCCCAGGGTGATGCCGAGGTTGGCGCCGAGGGCGTCGATGGCGACGAGCGGGCCCGGGTGCGGGGGCACGAGGCCGTGCATCGCCGAGAGGCCGGCGAGGGCGGGGATGCCGACGCGGATCAACGACAGCCCCGAGCGGCGGGCCACCAGGAAGATCACCGGCATGAGCAGGACGAGGCCGATCTCGAAGAACATCGGCAGGCCGATCAGCGCGCCGACCGCGGCCATCGTCCACGGCAGGGTGCGGGTGGTGGAGCGGCTGACGAGGGTGTCGACGATGCGGTCCGCGCCCCCGGAGTCGGCGAGCAGCTTGCCGAACATCGCGCCGAGGGCGATCAGGATGCCGACGCCCGCGGCGGTGGAGCCGAACCCCTTGGTGAAGCTCTCGACGGCGTCCTCGATCGGCAGGCCCGCGATGGCGGCGACGACCAGCGACCCGATGGTCAGGCTGAGGAAGGGGTGCAGGGAGAAGCGGGTGATGAGCAGGACGATCAGTGCGATGCCGATGAGGGCGGCGGCGATGAGGCGGCCACCGGGGGCCGTCGCGACGGGTGCGGCGGCGAGCAGGAGCGTGGTCATGCCAGGGCTCCCTTCGCGCCGAGCGCGGTCACGGTGGCCGTGACGAGTTCGTCGACGGGCCGGTCGAGGTCGACGACGACGCCCGACTCGTCGGCGGCCAGCGGTTCGAGCGTCGCGAACTGCGACTCGACGAGAGTGGCCGGCATGAAGTGGCCGGGGCGGCCCGCGACCCGGCGGGCGACGACCTCGGGGCTGCCGTCGAGATGCACGAACCGCACGGTCGACGCGCCCTCGCGCAGGATGTCGCGGTAGCTGCGCCGCAGCGCCGAGCAGCTGAGCACCCCGCCGGTGGCGCTGTGCTCGCGGAGCCAGGCGGCGAGCGCGCGCAGCCAGGGAAGGCGGTCGGCGTCGGTGAGCGGGATGCCGGCGGACATCTTGGCGACGTTCTCGGCGGGGTGAAAGTCGTCGCCGTCCGCGAACGGGACGTGCAGGCGCTGGGCGAGCGCGGCGCCGACGGTGGTCTTGCCGGATCCGGACACCCCCATGACGGTGACGAGAGGTGGTGCGGCCTGGACGGGCATCGTTGCGTCCTCCTGTGCGTCGTTGCGGCGGTGGCCGATGGAGAACACCGTGCCTGATAAGTAGTATTTAAACAACACTGTATCGAATCAGATCGTATGAATTGCTCCAGTGGGTGGCCTCCGGGCGGGACTCGTGTGAAGAATCGGGCCATGAGTACGCACGACGCCCTGCTGGACCGCCTCGGCGCCCTGATCGCGGGCGGTGAGCTGGCACCGGGGCAGGTCGTGCGCGCCGATGAGCTGGGTACCCGCTACGGGGTTTCGCGCACCGTCGTGCGCGAGGCCGTCCGGGTGCTGGAGGCGATGGGCCTCGTGACGAGCCGGCGCCGCGTCGGCACGATCGTCGCGCCCCGCGAGCGCTGGAACGTCCACGATCCGCGCCTGATCCGCTGGCGGCTCGACGGGCCCGGCCGCGACGAGCAGCTGCGCTCGCTCGCGGAGCTGCGCAGCGGGATCGAACCGGTCGCCGCGGGCCTCGCGGCGCGCCGCGCCACCCCCGAGCAGTGCGGCGAGCTCATGCGCGCCGTGATGGACATGGCCGTGCACGGGCGTGCCGGGGACCTGGGGGCCTATCTGGAGGCGGACGTCCGCTTCCATGCGACGCTGCTCGCGGCATCGGGCAACGAGATGCTCGCGGCGCTCTCCGGCACGGTCGCCGAGGTCCTCTCCGGACGCACCCGCCACGACCTCATGCCCGCCCGCCCGGAGCCGCTCGCGATCCGGTTGCACGGCGACGTCGCCGAGGCGGTCCAGGCCGGGGACGCCGCCGCTGCGGAGGCGGCGATGCGGGCGATCCTGGCCGAGGCGAGCGCGGCGATGCTCGCCGAGCAGGGTTCATGATCCGTAACTGTGGTCCGGGGAGGCCACCCGTGGCCGCCCCGAACCACAACCGCGGATCATGTCATCCATGACCGGGTTCGCGGATCTGCTGGAGAGGGCCCGAGCGCTTGCCGCGGGCGAGCGTCGGGCCATGCTCGGTATCACGGGCAGTCCCGGCGCGGGCAAGACGACCCTCGCGGTCGCGCTCGTGCGGGCGCTGGGCGCGGAGCTGGGCGACGGGGTCGTGGCCCACGTCCCGATGGACGGCTACCACCTCGCCGACGTCGAGCTGGACCGCCTCGGCCGGCGTGGCCGCAAGGGCGCGCCGGACACGTTCGACCCGGGCGGGTACGCCGCGCTGCTGCGGCGGCTGCGATCCTCGCCGGAGGAGACCGTCTACGCCCCCGCGTTCGACCGCGACATCGAGCAGCCCGTCGCCGGGTCCATCGCTGTGCACCCGCAGTGCCGCCTCGTCGTCACCGAGGGCAACTACCTGCTGCTCGACGACCCGGCTTGGCGCGCCGCCCGCGCCGAGCTGGACGCGGTCTGGTTCGTCGAGGCGGGCGAGGCGCTGCGCCTCGAGCGGCTCGTCGCCCGGCACGTCGAGTTCGGCAAGGCGCCCGGCGCAGCCGCCGCTTGGGTGGCCGGGACCGACGAGGCGAACGCGCGGGTGGTCGAGGCGACCCGGGAGCGGGCCGATCTTGTCGTCCGCGGGATCGAGCTGCGGAGCTGAGTGGCGATCGGGGCATTGGTGAAGTGAAGGTAATGGGTACGTAACGTCAGGCCGATCCGTAGCGAGTCACTCCGCGGCAGGCCGTGCACCCCCGCTCCCCACGGATCCCGGTGGCGGTCTGCCCCGACTCCCATTCCCGTCCCGGAAGGGCGCCCCCGTGGCCCGAGGTCTCGCCGTTGCTGCCGCCGTCGTGTGCCCCACCCTCCTGCTCGGCGGAGGCACCGCCCAGGCGTTCGTCGACAAGAACTGCAAGGACTTCGCCTATCAGGAGGACGCCCAGGAGGTCCTCGCCCAGGACCCCTCCGACCCGCACAACCTGGACGGCAACGACGACGGGATCGCCTGTGAGAGCCTGCCGAGCCGGGGTGGTGGCGCGCCGACCACGACCCCGCCGCCGACCTCGACACCGAAGTTGACGACCACACCGAAGTTGACGACCACACCGAAGTCGACGGGCACACCGAAGCCCACGACCGCTCCGCCCGGCCACGAACCGGCTCCGCGGCCGTTGCCCGGCGCGGGGGAGCCGCGCCCGCTCCACGGCGACCGGGAGGACCGCGACCACTGGGCCGATCGGCACGACCGCGACGGGTGGGACGGCGACCGGGAGAAGGCCCGGTACGCCCACGGCTCCTCCGACTCCTCCGGCTCCCACGGCTCCTCCGGGTCCCACGGCAGCGACGATCCCGATGAGTTGCCGGTTACTCCGGCCGGTGCGCAGGTGACCCGCTGGCCCGCGGGCGGGGTCGACGTCGGCGGCCGCTGACCCCCACGTACCCGATCCGCACCCGGGCCGGGCGGGGTCCGGCGACGGCTCTCGGCCGACGTCGGCGCCGTGCGTAGGGTGGCGGATCGTGGCGCGGAGAGGAGCCGGTGTGGGAGATGTCGCCGTCGTGACCGGGGCCGGATCGGGGATCGGGCGGGTCGTGGCCCGGGCGCTGCTCGGGGCGGGCTACCGGGTGGCGCTCGCGGGGCGCCGGAAGGACGCGCTGGAGGAGACGGCGGCGGGACAGCCGTCCGCGCTCGTCGTCCCCACCGACGTGGCCGATGCCGACGACGTGCGCCACCTGTTCGCCACCGTCCGCGACGCCTGGGAACGGGTGGACCTGCTGGTCAACAACGCGGGCACGTTCGGCCCGTCCGGCACCCCCGACGAGGTCCCGGTCGATCAGTGGCGGGCGTGCGTCGAGGTCAACCTGACCGGGTCGTTCCTCTGCGCGCGGGAGGCCTTCGCCGCGATGCGCGCGCAGGACCCGCAGGGCGGGCGGATCATCAACAACGGCTCGATCTCCGCCCACACCCCGCGGCCCGGCAGCGCCGCCTACACCGCGACCAAGCACGCGATCACCGGGCTGACCAAGTCGCTCTCGCTCGACGGGCGGCCCTACGGCATCGCGTGCGGGCAGATCGACATCGGCAACGCCGCCACCGAGATGACCGCCGGCATCGCCACCGGCGCGCGGCAGGCCGACGGCAGCGTACGTCCCGAGCCGACGTTCGACGTGGCCCTCGTGGGGGAGGCGGTGCTGCAGATGGCGGCGCTGCCGCCGACGGCGAACGTCCAGTTCATGACGCTGATGGCGACGACGATGCCTTACATCGGACGCGGCTGACCGCCCTCAGATCCCGACGCGGTGGGTCCACCGCCCGCCGACCATCGTCGCGGCGACCGGCATCGCCCGCAGCTGTTGCGGCGTGGCCGCGGCCGGGTCGAGCTCGGTGACGACCAGATCGGCCCGGCGCCCGACGCGCAGCGCCCCGTCCGGCCCGGCCGACGCGGCCAGGGCAGCGTCCAGGGGGAGGTGCTGCTCGGGGTGCCACGGCGGGCGCCCGTCCCCGGACCGGTGGACGGCGGCGGCCAGGGTGATCCACGGGTCGAGCGGTGCGACCGGGGCATCCGAGCCCAGCGCCAGCTCGGCACCGGCGTCGAGCAGGCTGCGGTAGGCGAACGCGCGGTGCGTGCGGCCCGCCCAGTAGCGGTCCGCGACGTCGCGGTCGTCTACGGCGTGCTCGGGCTGGATGCTCGCGCCCACGCCGAGCGCGGCGAACCGCGCCACGTCCGCCGGGACCAGGAGCTGGGCGTGCTCGATCCGCCCCCTGGCGCGGGTGGCGGCGAAGGCGTCGAGCACGAGCTCGTTGGCCCGGTCCCCGATGGCGTGCACTGCCACGTCCAGACCGGCCGCGGTCGCCCGGGCCAGCAGCGGGCACAGGTCCGCCGGTGGCACGAGGAGCATTCCGCACGGGTGCGCCGCACCGTCCATGCCCGGGTAGGGGTCGTGGCAGTAGGCCGTGCGGGTGTTGAGCGACCCGTCGGTGATGATCTTGAGCGGGCCCATCGTCAGCAGGCCGCCGGTGCCGGGGACGCGGTCGCCGCTCCGCAGGCCCCGCGCGATCGGCTCGTCGAGGTGCGAGGGCCAGACCGAGGCGACCACCCGCAGCGGGCCGGCCCCGCCGGCGAGCCGGCGTGCCCACCCGTCGAGTGGCCACGGCGCCTCGAAGTCCACGATCCCGACCACACCGCGGGCGGCCGCCGCCTGCGCCATCGCCGTCACGTGCCGGTCCAGCAGCCGCGCGGGCAGCCGGGCGAGTGCGAGATGCACCGCCTGCCAGTCCGCCTCGCGGACCAGGCCGTCGGGATCCGACGGCCCGCCGAGCAGCCGGGTGGCGGCGCTGTTGACCCAGCCGCAGTGCAGGTCGCCGGACATCAGGACGGTCGGCACCGCCCCGGCGGCCTCGTCGAGCAGCGCGCGGCTGGGGGCGTCGGGCCACAGCGCGTCGCGGAAGCCGACGCCGACCAGCGGGGTGGGCGGGTCGCCGCTGTGCCCGCTGTTCGCGCTGTCCCGCCCGGCCAGGTGCCGCCGCACCAGGTCCGCGACCTCGGCGGCCGAACGGGCGGCCGACAGGTCCAGCCGCGAGCGCGCCAGCGCGTGCTGCTCGGCGTGCACGTGGTTGTCCCACAGGCCGGGCAGCAGCGGGCGGCCGTCGAGCCGGACCGGTTCGGCGTCGGCGGG
>JBFWRR010000061.1:10875-35543 GCA_050248815.1 Pseudonocardia sp.
GGCGCCTTCGCCTAGCACCCCTGGGGGCTTCGCAGGGCACCTCCCGGTCGCTTTGCAGACTCGCGGCACGCCTCGCAGAGCTCCCTCGTGCGCCTCGCAGGGTTCCGGCACGCCTCGCAGACGCTGCAGCCTCTGCGAGGCGGGTCTCGGCCCTGCGACGGCGGCGCCGCGCCGGCACGATCGACCGCCCGGGGCCAGGGCGGGGATGGGCCGGCCGGCGAGGCCCGGGCCGGGCCGTCCGGGGGCCCGGCCCGGGAGGTTCAGCGCCGGTCCCGGGGCTGTCCAGGCGGGCCCGGCGCGGGAGGTGGGGCCCGGCCCGGGACGTTCAGCGCCGGTCCCGGGGCCGTCCGCCCCGCCCGGTGGGCGGACGGCGGTTCCTACCGTGGCCGCATGGGTGCCTCGACCAGCTCACCGCGGACACCGGCTCACCCGGCCACGGCGCGGGTCGGCGCCGCCGTCCTGGCGGGCGCGGCCTACCTCTTCCTGGTCCGGCCCTGGATCCTGCGGTGGGGGGCGACGAAGGACGAGGTGCGTGCCCCGTTCCCCGGCGCCTCGATCGTGCCGGGCGGGGTCCGCGGCGCCACGATGGCGACGACGCTCGACGCGCCGCCGGAACGCGTCTGGCCGTGGCTGGTGCAGATGGGCACCGACCGCGCCGGCTGGTACAGCTGGGACCGGTTGGACAACTTCGGCCGCCGCAGCGCCACCCGGATCCACCCCGAGTGGCAGGACGTCCGCCTGGGCAGCCGGCTCGCGGCCACGCCGGACGCGGACGAGTACTGGGAGGTCGCGGCATACGACCCGCCGTGCTTCCTCGGCCTGCGCATGACGCTGGACCTGCGTGGGCGCCCGTTCGACCCGGACGGCGAACGGCCGAACCACTACACCGACTCGACCTGGGGATTCCACCTGCGGCCGTTGCCCGCCGAGCGCACCCGGCTCGTCGTGAGCGGCTACTGGTCGCTAGGCCCGCGGTGGCTGCGGCCCCTGCTGAGCGTCCTGGTCCTGGAGCCGGCGCACTGGGTCATGCAGACGCGGCAGTTCGCCAACCTCCGACGTCGGGTCGCCCGGTCGTGATCTGACCCGGCCCTCGCCGGCGTCGCTCCCGGACAGCGCGTCCCGCAGCGCGGCGCGCGAGGTCACGCCCAGCTTCGGGAAGATCTGGTAGAGGTGGTTGCCGACCGTCCGCGCGGAGAGGTAGAGCCGCGCGCCGATCTCCTTGTTGGACAGCCCCGCGGCGGCGAGCTCGGCGATCTCGCGTTGCTGTGCGGTCAGCCCGCCCTGCCCGGCTCCCGGTGGACGCCCGCGGCGCGCAGCTCGTGGCCGGTCCGCGCGATCCACGGCCGGGCACGCAGCCGCTCGAATGCGTCGAGGGCGGCACCCAGGTGCTCCCGGGCGGCCGCGACGGACCGGGCCCGGCGCAGCCGTTCGCCGTAGGCGAGATGGACGCGACCGGCGGCGAACGGCCAGCGTTCGGCGCCGGGCACGGCGAGGGCGCGTTCGAACGCCTCGCGGTAGCCGTCGTCGGGCGCGGCCATCGCCGTGGCACCGGCGACGGCGAAGGCCAGCCGCGGGGAGAGCGCGCCGATCCCGGCGGTGTCCACGGCCGCGACGTGGGTGGCCGCCCGGGCCTGGCGGCCCGACTGCACCGCGGACTCGACGAGATCCATGATCACCCACAGGGCCTGCGGGGCATGCCGGGGGAGGACACCGGCCGGGCTGATCGACGTCGCGTGGCCGAAGGCGCCGTCGGCGTCGCCGCGGGCGAGGGCGTCCTGCGTCCGGACGTGCGCCACGTAGGCGGTGACGGCCCCGGCGCCCCGCGGCGTCGCCCATCGTGCCATCTCGTCGGCGAGCGCCCTGCCCGTCTCGTGGTCGCCGCGCGCCGCGGCGACCAGCGCCTGCAGGAAGTGGCCGGGCCAGCGCATGACCCGGTAGCCGTGCTCGTCGCAGAGGGCGAGACCCTCGTCGACCAGCGGGGTGACCTCGTCCCACCGCCCGGTGAAGTAGGCGTCGTTGCCCAGCAGGAAGAGCGCCTCGATGGCGGAGGTCACGGCGCCGCCCTCGCGGCCGTGCCGCACCGCGCGCCACAGCGGCTCGGCGCAGCCGCCGATGCGGTCGACGTAGCTCGCCGCGATGGCCGTCCGGACGATCCGCGCCGGGCTGGTCTCGTGGCGCAGCCCGAGGACGGCCGCGTCGAGGTCGTCGAGGGCGGGCAGCGCGAGGCGGGCCGGGTCGGCGAAGGTCGCGCCGAGGATGTCCAGCAGGCGGGGCGGGCGCGGCCGCAGCCGGTCCATGGCGGCGTGGAACGGCGTCCAGAGCTCCGTGCGACCGCCGTAGAACGAGACGAGCAGCAGCGTGTACAGCGCCTCGATCAGGGTCTTGTCGGGTGCGTCCGCGCGGCCCGGGTGCGCCTCGATCGCCCCGACCAGCAGGCGGTGCGCGCCGTCCACGTCGCCGTCGCCGGTGAGGAGGTGGTAGGCACCCGCGACGGCGCCCGCCAGCGAGCCTCCGTAGCGGGGATCGGCGTCCCGGGCCGCGTCCATCAGGGCGGGGACGGCGCCGAGATCCCCGGTCACCGTGGCGCCGAGGTACGCCGCCTCGGCGAGGCGCGCGCTGCGGCCGGTACCGGACGGGCTGAGGTCGGCCGAGCGCAGCAGCTCCCGGACAGCACCGACCGAGTCACCCCGGAAGAGGTTGCCGTGCGCCACCTCCTGCAGCAGGGCGGCGACGTGCTCGTCGGGCCCGGTGGCGGCCTCGGCGAGGTGCCAGGCATGGCGCGCGGGGTCGCCCGCCCGCCGCTGGGCGAGCAGGCGGTGGGCGCGCCGCCGCTCGCCGCTCACCGACGACCCGACGACGGCCGACCGGATCAGGGGATGGCGGAACTCCAGCCGTCCCGCGGCGCGGTCGGCCGTGACGAGACCGGCGCGTTCGGCGCCGTCGAGGGCCGTGGCCTGCACCTCGTCGAGCACGCTCAGGTCCCCGGTGGCGTCCAGCACGGCGAGGAGCAGGCTCGCGCGGCAGTCCGCGGAGAGGCCCCGGATGCGCCCCGCGAACACGTCCTGCAGGCGCCGGGTGAGCGGCAGCGTGACCGGCAGCGGTTCGGTCCCCCGACCGGGCGCCCTGGCGAGTGCGACGGGCAGCTCCAGCAGCGCCAGCGGGTTGCCCTCGGACTCGTCGAGCAGGCGCCGGGTCACCCGCGGCGACAACGCCGGGTACCGCTGGGCGAGCAGCTGCGCCGACGCCCGCTCGGACAGCGGGCCGATCTCGTGGACCGCCATCGCGGCCCGTCCGAGCGGGCCCTCCTCGCCGGTGCGGGCCGAGGCGAGGACGGCGATCCGGGTCCCCGCGACCCGGCGCGCGACGAAGCCGAGCACGGCCACGGACACGGAGTCGAGCCAGGGGAGGTCGTCGACGACGAGCAGCAGCGGGTCGCCGCGTGCCGCGTGGCCGAGCAGCTCCAGGACGGCCGCGGAGACGACGAGCCGGTCCGCGGGCGGCGCCTCGGCCAGCCCGAACGCGGCGCCCAGCGCGATCCGGTGGGGCCGGGCGAGCCCGTCGAGCCCGTCCAGCAGGGGGTACAGGAGGTGGTGCAGGCCCGCGAAGCTCACGTCCGCCTCGAACTGCGCTCCCGTGGCGCGCAGCACCCGCACCCCGACGGCGCGCGCATGGGCGGCCGCGGCGTCGAGGAGCGCGGTCTTGCCGACGCCCGCCTCTCCCGACAGCAGCAGCGCCCCGCCACCGCGGGCGCCGTCGTCCACGAACCTCCGGACGGCGCCGACGTCCTCGTCGCGGCCGACCAGCCGTCCGGGTGCGGCGGTCCCGTCCGTGACGTGCGACGGCGGGTCGGCTGCGCCGTCCATGGCCGGGACCCTACGCGGCGCCCGGCCGCCGTCGCGGCCGCCGATCCGGGGTCGGGAGAGTCGGTCGGGAGAGTCATCCGACTCACGCGACCGGCCACCCGCCGTCCCTAGCGTCGATCCCGCCGGAAGCGCCGACGGGCGGCGCTCCGAGAGGAGGAATCCGATGAGCGCGACACCTTCCCCGCGCATCGTTCTCGTGCACGGCGGCTTCGTCGACGGCTCGGGCTGGCGCGGCGTCCACGACCTGCTGGCCGCGGACGGGCACCGCGTGTCCGTCGTGCAGAACCCCACGCTGTCCCTGGCGGACGACGTCGCCGTCACGCTGCGGGCCGTGACCGAGCAGGACGGCCCCGTCGTCCTCGTCGGGCACTCCTACGGCGGCGTCGTCGTCACCGAGGCTGGCACCCACCCCCAGGTGGCGGCCGTCGTGTACGTCGCGGCGTTCGCACCCGACAAGGGCGAGTCGGTGAGCGCCCTGATCGCCGATCCGCCGCCGGGGGCCCCCGTGCCGCCGATCCTGCCGCCCCGCGACGGGTTCCTGTTCCTGGACCGGGAGCGCTTCGCCGCCTCCTTCGCCGCCGACCTGCCGCCCGCGGACGCGCAGTTCCTGGCCGCCTCGCAGGTGCCATGGGGTGTCGGCGCGCTCGGCGGCGCCGTGACGAACCCGGCGTGGCGGGAGAAGCCGTGCTGGTACCTGGTGGCCACCGACGACCGCATGATCCCGCCGCCCGCGCAGCGGGCAATGGCCGAGCGGGCCGGGGCGCGCACCGTCGAGGTGCCGGGCAGCCACGCGATCTACGTCTCGCGGCCGGACGCGGTGGCCGACCTCGTCCGGCAGGCGGTGGCCGCGGTCGGGGCGGGGTAGCCCGGACGACGGTGGCGCGCCGTTCCCGGGAGCGCGCCGGCCGGATACGACCTCACTGGACGGGAATCGTCACCTCCTGCGGGTGGCGGAAGCGGCGTCGCGACCTATCGTGTCCCGGGATGACCGAGCCGCACCCCGGGCGTCGCCTGCTCCCGCTGGCCGCGATCGTGCGGCTGGCGGGTGCCGCCGTCCTCGGCGCGCTGGTAGGGCTGGTCGTCGGCCTGCTGACCGACCCCCTGATCGCCGTGCTCGCGGCCATCGCGGCGTCGGCGACGGCCTTCGTCGTGGCCGGGTGGGTCGTCCTCTGGCCGATGGACGCCGCTGCCACCCGGGGCACCGTGGAGCGGGAGGACTTCCGCCCCGTCGCCGAGGAGGCCGTCATCGTCGCCGTCGCGCTCACCGGGCTCGTCGGCATCGTGGTGCTGCTCCTGCGCAGCGGTTCCGGGAGCGGCCCGGCCGCGGCGGCGATCGCGCCGGGTGGGGTGTTCATGGTGTGGGCGGTGCTGCACCTGATGTACGCCACCCGGTACGCGCACCTGTACTACGTGCCCGCGGCCGGCGGGATCGACTTCAACTCGCGGGAGCCGCCGACCTACCGGGACTTCCTCTACTTCAGCTACAACCTCGGGATGACCTACCAGGTCTCCGACACGGGGGTGTCGAGCGCGACCATCCGGGCGGTCGCGCTGCGGCACTGCCTGCTGTCCTACGTCTTCGGCACGGTCATCCTGGCCACGACCATCAACCTCGTCACCGGCATCGTCACCGGCTGACGGTCTGCGCAAGGAGGACGGATGGGGACGGACGCCCGCGAACGTCTCGAGGAGGAGCTGGCCCGGGTGCGCGAGCAGCGCCACCGGCTGGCCGTCCAGCTCGGCGGTGAAGATCCCGTGGACGCCGATCTCGGCGACCGCGGGGACGAGGCCGTCGCGCTCGAAGGCCTCGACGACCTCGCACGGATGGACCGGCGGATCACCGAGCTCGAGAGGTTGATCGCGGATCCCGACGCCCTCGACACTCCGCCCGGCCTGCCCGACGGCACTGCGGTGACGTTGCGCTTCCCCGACGGCGACGTTGCGACGTTCCGGGTCGTCGCGGTCGCCGAGGTGGCCGCCCCCGGCGACGACGTGGTGACCGCGGGCAGCCCGCTCGGCCGGGCGCTGGTCGGCCGCGGGGCCGGGGACACGATCACCTACGAGGGCCCGGACGGCGAGTTGCACGCGGAGGTCGTCACGGTCGACACGCCGTGAGACCGCCGCGGGGAGGAAGGGGCGCACGATGACCGAGGAACTGGAACGGACCCGGGGGACGGAGCCGTCCGAGGACGGCGAGGGGAAGCCGACGTTCCGCCCGTACCACCACCCGGCGGCGGGCTGGGGGGCCGCCCGGTCGGTCGCCGAGTTCGTCCTGCGCGAACGCGAGCCGGTGGCCGGGACCCGCGCCATCCTGCGGATGAACGAGGACGGCGGCTTCGACTGCCCGGGCTGCGCCTGGCCCGACGACCTGCACGGCATCCACCTCGACATCTGCGAGAACGGCGTCAAGCACGTCACCTGGGAGATGACGCCCCGCCGCGTCGACCGGGCGTTCTTCGCCACGCACACCGTCACCGAGCTCGAAGGCTGGAGCGACACGGCGCTGGAGCGGGAGGGCCGGCTCACCGAGCCGATGCGCTACGACGCCGAGAGCGACCGCTACGTCCCGGTGTCGTGGGCCCAGGCCTTCGAGACGATCGGCGCCCACCTGCGCGGGCTCGACGACCCGAACCGCGCGTCGTTCTACACCTCCGGGCGGCTCGGCAACGAGGCGACCTTCCTCTACCAGCTGTTCGTCCGCGAGTTCGGCACGAACAACCTGCCGGACTGCTCGAACATGTGCCACGAGGCGAGCGGCCGGGCGCTGAAGGCCTCGATCGGCACCGGGAAGGGCACCACCGACCTCGAGGACTGGCAGCGCGCGGACGCGCTGTTCGTCTTCGGGGTGAACGCGGCGTCCAACGCACCGCGGATGCTCACCACCCTCGTCGACCTGCATCGACGTGGGGTGCAGATCGTGCACGTCAACCCGGTCGTGGAGGTGGCGGCGACCCGCGCGATCATCCCCCACGAGTACGCCCGGATGGCGACGTTCCGCGCGACGCCGACGTCCACGTTGAACCTGCAGCCGCGCATCGGTGGCGACATGGCGTTGCTGCGGGGCATGGCGAAGGTGCTGCTGGAGTGGGCCGAGACCGATCCGCTCGCCGTGGACAAGGAGTTCCTCGACCACTTCACCGCCGGCTT
Organism: Pseudonocardia sp.; assembly: GCA_050248815.1. GTDB lineage: Bacteria > Actinomycetota > Actinomycetes > Mycobacteriales > Pseudonocardiaceae > Pseudonocardia. The sequence goes on from JBFWRR010000061.1 coordinate 17,886, forward strand.
CGACGCCTACCGCGCCCTGTGCGAGGGCACGTCCTGGGCCGAGATCGAGCGCCAGTCGGGTCTCAGCCGTGCCGACGTCGAGCGGGCCACGCGGATCTACCGCGAGGCGGACCGGTGCATCATCAGCTGGTGCCTTGGCCTCACCCAGCACGAGCACGGGGTCGACGCGATCCGCGAGATCGTGAACGTGTTGCTGCTGCGCGGCAACATCGGCCGGGTCGGGGCCGGGCCCGCGCCGGTGCGCGGGCACAGCAACGTGCAGGGCAACCGGACGTGCGGGATCGACCACCGTCCCGACCCCGCGTTCCTGGACCGGCTGGCGGAGGTCTGCGGCATCGACCCGCCGCGGGAGCACGGCCTGGACACCGTGCGGACGCTTGAGGCGATGCACAGCGGCGACGTCACCGTCTTCGTCGGCATGGGCGGCAACTTCGCGCTCGCCTCGCCCGACACGGCGTACACGTACGCGGCGCTGCGCCGCTGCGCGCTGACGGTGCAGGTCAGCACGAAGCTCAACCGCAGCCACGTGGTGCACGGCCGGGAGGCGCTGATCCTGCCCTGCATCGGGCGCACGGAGCGCGACGTCCAGCGCAGCGGCCTGCAGGCGCTCACCGTCGAGGACTCGATGAGCATGGTGCACGCGTCGGTGGGCATGCGCCCGCCCGCGTCGCCGCACCTGCTGAGCGAGCCGGCGATCATCGCCGGTATGGCGCGCACGACCCTGCCCGCGAGCCCGACACCGTGGCTGGACTACGTGGCCGACTACGACCGCATCCGCGACACCATGTCCGAGGTGCTGGAGGGGTTCGAGGACGTCAACCGCAGGGCCCGGGAGCCGCGGGGGTTCCGACTCCGCCAGCCCGCGCGCGAACGGATCTTCCGCACCCCGTCGGAACGTGCGGAGTTCTCGCTCGCCCCGCTGCCCGACGTGCTGCCGCCACCGGGGATGCTCGCGCTCGCGACCGTGCGCTCGCACGACCAGTGGAACACCACGATCTACTCCGACAACGACCGCTACCGCGGCGTCAAGGGCCTGCGCACGCTCGTCTTCATGAACCGCGACGACATGCGTGATCGCGCCCTCGCCGAGTTCGACCGGGTCACGATCACGAGCCACGCCCGCGACGGCAGCACGCGGTTCCTGCGCGGCTACACGGCGCTGCCCTACGACATCCCGCCCGGCTGCGCGATGGGCTACATGCCGGAGATGAACGAGCTGTGCCCGATCGGCGACTACAGCACGCAGAGCGACCAGCCGGTGATGAAGAACGTCACGGTCACGATCGTGAAGGAGTAGCTCACCGGTCGGGCAGGGTGCGCTCCTCGTGGTCGAGCTCGCGGCGCAGGATGCGCAGGCTGGCGTCGGGCAGCCGGCCCGAGTCCCGCCAGCGCAGCAGCTCCTGGCGCTGCGTGTCGATGACTGCGCGGCGGGCGAGGAGAGCCTGCTCGTAGCCAGGAGACCAGCTGATCCCGCCGTCCTCGGCCTCCGCCATCATCTGGATCCGGGCCTGGTGGCGGCGGGCGCGGGCGGTGAGGTTCGCACGCAGCGCGTCGGCCAGCTGATGGCTGATCTGGCCCTGGGCGAGCAGGTCGTCGACCGTCACCATCGCGGCGTCGATCGCGGCCAGCCGCGCCTCGTTGCGCACCTGCTCGGCCTCGGCCTCGTCGGTCGGCAGGTGCAGCCTGCGCAGCAGGGGCGCGAACGTCAGGCCCTGGCCGACCAGGGTCACGAGTACGACGGCGTAGGTGCAGAACAGCAGCAGGTCGCGGTGCGGGAACGGGCTGCCGTCGGCGGTCGTGAGCGGCACGGCGACCACCGCGGCCAGGCTGATGACCCCGCGGGTCCCGGCCCAGCTCAGCGCGACGATCTCCCGGCCGCCCAGCCGCTCACCGGGCTCCTTGCCCAGCCGCGCGTTGAGCCACGCCGGCACCGACTGCGTGACCACCAGCCACAGCGGGCGCACCAGCAGCACCGTCGCGACCGTCACCGCCGCGGCGGCGGCGACGGTGCCGGAGTCGTGCTCGCTGCGCAGGCCGGCCACGACGTCCGGGAGCTGCTGGCCGATGAGCAGGAAGACGAACCCTTCCAGCAGGAAGTCGACGAACTGCCACACCGCGCTCGTCTGCAGCCGGGAGGCGCCGGTCTCGTCGCGGCCCGCGTCGTGGCCGACCATGAGCCCCGCGATGACGACCGCGAGGATCCCGGAGGACCCGATCTCCTCCGCGACGAGGTAGGCGACGAACGGTGCGGCGAGCGACACCGCGTTGCCGATCAGCGGATCGGCGAGCCACGGCCGGGCCGCGCGGATGGCGAGCGCGACGGCGGCGCCCACGCCCAGGCCGCCGACCACCGCCCACACGAACTGGCCCGATGCCGCCGCCCACGAGAACCCGCTGCCCACCGCGGCCGCGATCGCGACCTGGTAGGTCGTGAGGGCCGTGGCGTCGTTGAGCAGGCCCTCGCCCTCGATGAGCACGCCCAGCCGCGCCGGCATGCCGGCGCGGCGCCCGACCGACAGCGCCGCCACCGGGTCCGGTGGCGCGACCGCGGCCCCGAGCACGATGCCGACGGCCAGCGGGAGACCCGGGACAACCAGCGCGACCAGCGCCCCCACCGCGAACGCCGTGACCAGCACGAGCAGCACCGACAGGCTCACGATCGGGCGCAGGTTCGCCCGCATCCCCAGGAGCGAGGACCGGCGTGCCGTGCTGTAGAGCAGCGGGGGCAGCACGAGGGCGAGCACGATCTCCGGGTCGAGGTGCAGCGTCGGCCCGGGGAGGACGGCGAAGAGGAGCCCGGCGAGGGTCAGGAGGATCGTGAACGGCACGCCGATCCGTTCGCCGATCCCGCGCGCGAGGACGACGACGGCCAGCATCCCGAGCACGAACCACAGTTGACCGATCACCGCGACAGTTTCCCCGAGGGTCCGCGACGTTCCGGTCACGGACCGGGGTCGCCCGCACCGGGAGCTGCGACGAGGGGGTGCGTGATCGGCCACCGGGCCGCGGCCAGTGCGGGTCGGGTGAGGGCAGCGCTCCAGGAGGGGATCGGGGATCGCCGCGCAGGCACCGACCCGCGCCGCGGGTCGGATCTCGCCCGCTTCGGATGAGTACGCCGGTGCGGCGACGGCCGAGAGTGTCTCGGGCGGTGATCCGCGTACCGGCGCACCGCTCCCGGGCCCGACCACGGCCCGGCGGCGCACGACCCGACGAAGGGAACGACATGGCCACTCTGACCGTGTGGAAGTTCGACAGCGCCAACGGCGCCGACGACGCCGTCACCACGCTCCAGGATCTGGCGAAGCAGGAGCTGATCACGATCCACGACGCGGCGACGGTGTCGTGGCCCGGCGGCGCGAAGAAGCCGAAGACGAGGCAACTGAGCAACCTGGTCGGGGTGGGCGCGCTGGGCGGCATGTTCTGGGGCCTGCTGTTCGGCCTGATCTTCTTCATCCCGCTGCTCGGTGCGGCCATCGGTGCTGCGGCGGGCGCGATCGGCGGCGCCCTCACCGACGTCGGCATCGACGACGACTTCATCAAGAAGATCCGCGACCAGGTCACACCGGGGACGTCCGCGCTGTTCGTGCTCACCTCCGATGCCGTCCTCGACAAGGTGCACGGCGCCTTCGAGGGCCAGCACCCCGAGCTGATCTCCACGAACCTGTCGCAGGAGCAGGAGGACGCGCTGCGGGCGGCGTTCGCCGACTGATCCCCGCGGAGAGTGCCGCGACCGGCGGATCCCACCCGAGAGGACGGGGCCGCGATGACCGAGACAGCGCCCGGCGACCCGAGCGAGGACGTGCCCGCCGCGTCGTCCGCCGACAGCGCGCCCGCTGCCATGCCGCGGGGTCTCGTCGTCGTCCTCGGCCTGACGGGCCTGCTGGTCAGCACCCTCGCGCTGAAGCAGTTCTCCGCGATCGTCGCACCGGTGCTGCTGGCGCTGATCCTGATGATCGGGGTCCACCCGCTCACCGGGATCCTGCGCAGGCGGGGGGTCCCCCAGTGGCTCGCGGCGTCGATCACCCTGGTCACGGTGCTCGGGATCGTGCTGGGACTGGCGGCGTCGCTGGCGTTGTCGGTGGTCCGGCTCGGCGCGATCCTGCCGCAGTACGAGGAGAGCTTCACCGCGCTGGTGAACGACCTGCGGGCGACGCTGGAGAAGCTCGGACTGAGCCAGCAGGAGCTGCACGACATGATCGGGCAGATCGACTTCGGCCAGCTCGCCGGGCTGCTGACCGGGCTCCTGTCGAGCCTGGCGGGCGCATTCACCAACCTGCTGTTCCTGCTCTTCGTCGTGGTCTTCATGGGCGTCGATGCGGTCGGGTTCTCCCGCAGGCTGCAGAAGGTCGGGGGAACGCGGACGGCGGTCGTGGCGGCCCTGGGCGGGTTCGTCCGGGGAACGCGCACCTACCTGATCGTCTCGACGGTCTTCGGCCTGATCGTGGCCGTCATCGACACGGTGTTCCTGTGGGCCGTCGGGGTGCCGCTCGCGGTGCTGTGGGGCCTGCTCGCCTTCGTCACGAACTACATCCCGAACGTCGGCTTCATCATCGGACTGTTGCCGCCCGCGGTGCTCGCGCTCCTGGAGGGCGGACCCCGGCTGATGATCATCGTGATCGTCGCCTACTCCGCGATCAACTTCGTGATCCAGTCGTTGATCCAGCCGAAGTTCGTCGGCGACGCGGTGAACCTCCTGCTCACCCTCACCTTCGTGTCGCTGGTGTTCTGGTCGTTCGTGATCGGCCCGCTCGGCGCGATCCTCGCGATCCCGCTCACCCTGCTGGCCAAGGCGTTGCTGCTCGACGTCGATCCGCAGACCAGGTGGATCTCGGAGTTGATGTCCGGTGGCCAGAACGAAACGACTCCGGATCCGCAGGACGGGCCGCCCGCGGACCGGCCGGCCGGGATCCCGCCGGATCCGCCGCCGCGAAGCGACGTCGCCACCACCTGATCCGCGCACCCACGACCTGAGACCCGACCGAAGTCCCGAGGAGTCACCATGCCGCTGTTCCGGCGTGGAGGACGGCCGTGCTGACCGATGACGAGTTCGCCGCAGGGAAGTCCACACTGCTCGGATGAGTCCACCGCCGCGGGTCCCGTCGTCATGACCCGCCGGCTGCCTCGCAACGTCGCGACACTCGTCCTCTGGTACCAGGGCACGTTGCCCGACCGGGTGACCCAGCGCATGATCGCGATCGGCGGGTACGACCGGGCGCTCGCGCTGGCCGCGCAGGCGTTCGGCGCGCTGTTCCCGCTGATGCTCGGCCTCGCCGCGATCGTTCCGCAGGAGCGGCGGGCCGCGGCGGTGGCCTGGGGACTCGGGCTCTCCGATCAGGCCGCGGCACAGCTGGCCGCCTACCTCGACGACCCCGTCCCGTCGGGGTCGCTGACGGCCGTCGGCGCCGCCGTGCTGGTGGTGTCCGTGCTCGGGTTCGCGCGGACGCTGCAGCGGACCTACCTCGCGGCCTGGGATCTTCCCGCGACCGGCCTGCGCGGGTACGCCCTCGGGGTGGCCGCCGCCGCGGCGATCGTGGCCGAGCTCGCGCTGATCCTGGCGAGCGGCCCGCTGCTGTCGCGGCTGAGCGACAGCCTCCCCCTCGGCTTCACCGTGCGCCTCGTCGTCGCGAGCCTGGTCTGGTGGCCCGTGCAGCGGGTGCTCCTCGGCGGCCGCGTGGGCTGGCGGGCACTCGCGCCCGGCGCGATCGTCACCGGCGCAGGCCAGGCGGCCCTCCTGCTCGTCTCGAGCATCGCCGTGCCGCTGATGTTCAGCCACGAGACCACCCGCTACGGGATCGCGGGCGTCGGCGTGGCGCTGGTGTCCTGGCTCGTCGTGTTCGGGTGGATGCTCGTGGTCGCGGCCCTGGTCGGCGCCGAGCTCGGGCGCGCGGTGGCGTCCAGGGGCGACGCCGTCGACCCGGATGACGCGTCACCCCGCTCGGAGCCCGGGTCCACCATTCGTGGGATCGACGGTGATGCATCTCGTCCGAATCTTCACTGATCCGATCGGATTAGTGAAGATGCCGCCGTGACCGAACTGCTGAACCCACCCACCGTCCCGCGCGACCTGACAATGCCCCCGGTGCTCGGGGCGGACTCCCGAACCGTCGTGGCCGACGGGCGCGAGGTCCGCGTCGTCCAGCTCAACAACGCCGCCACCACGCCGCCGTTCGAGCGGACCGTGGCCGAGGTGGCGGAGTTCCTCGGGAACTATGGAGCGCTGCACCGCGGCGCCGGACCGCGGGCCCGGTCCACGGTGGAGGCGGTGGAGCGGGCGATCGGGCGGATCGAGCGGTTCCTCGGCCAGCCCGAGGGCAACGGCCTGCTGTTCACCGCCAACACCAGCGCGGCGATCAACGTGCTGGCCCGGCTGCTGCCGTTGACCGCCGACGACGTCGTGCTGACCTCGGAGATCGAGCACACCTCGAACAACCTGCCGTGGCGTTACAACACCCCGGCACGCGTGCTCGACGTGCGTGCCGACGATGGCGGCGCGCTGGACGAGGCCCACCTCGAGGCCCTCCTGGCCGAGCACGCCGGCCGGGTCCGGCTGCTCGCCGTGACCGGTGCGTCCAACCTCACCGGCTACTGCCCGGACCTCGCCGGGCTGGCCGCCCGCTGCCACGCGGCCGGTGCGCTGCTCTTCGTCGACGCCGCCCAGCTGGCCCCGCACCGGCGCATCGACATGGCCGCCGCCGGCGTCGACGTCCTGGCGTGCTCGGCGCACAAGATCTACGCCCCGTTCGGGCTGGGCGTGCTGTCGCTGCCCCGGGCCGTCCTTGACCGTGTTCCGGCCGACCCGGGCGGCGGCTCGATCGACATGCTCTCCGACACCGACACCGACACAGGCGCCGTGGTCTGGTCGCCCGCGGCCGAGCGGCACCAGACCGGGACCTGGAACGCCACCGGCATCGTCGCGCTCGGCGCCTCGTGCGCCACCATCCTGGACACCGGCTGGGAGGTGATCGAGGCGCACGAACGTGCGCTGGTGCGCCACACCGCCGACGCGCTCGCCGCGGTCGACGGCGTCCGGCTGACGGTGCCCGCCGGGGCCTACGCCACCGACGACCGGATCGGCACGTTCCCGTTCACGGTCGACGGGCTGCACCACGCCCTCGTGGCCGCGGCCCTCGAGCACGAGCACGGCATCGAGGTCCGTGCCGGCACGATCTGCAATCACCGACTCGTGCGCCGTTGGGCCGGGGTCGACGACGCTGGGCAGGCCCGGGTGGAGGCCGCCATCGCCGCGGGGGACCGGCTCGCGTCCTACGGCATCGTCCGCGCCAGCCTGGCCTGCCACTCCGGGACGGACGACGTGGCGCGCCTCGTCGAGGGGCTCGCCGCGCTGGTGGCGCACGGCCCGCGCCTGCGCTACCGGCCGGTGCCCGCGCACGAGACCTACGAACCGGTCCGGCCCACCTCATGACGGCCCAGACCGTGACCTGGCGATAGCGGAGAGTGTTCAATAGCTACGTTGCGTCGCCGTTGGTGGGAGAGTGCGTCGATCGGGCCATCGCGAGCGGGTCGGTCGGGCGGCGCGGCGGCGGCGACGTGGACGATCCGTCACGGACCGGGCCCGTGGATGGAGCGGCTCACACGATGCGGTGGACGCGTCGTCGCCCGGGAACCCGGCTGAATCGGCGGAAATCCTGGCCGATCCGGTCAGGATTCGGCGGCCGGGCAGGCGTTCCGGTCGGTCCGGTCACCCGCCCGGGTGTGGCCCCCGCCATGGGCGCAGTGGCGATGGGCGTAGGACGGGGACGGCGATTTGACCAGTCGAATAGCCCGATGCGAGGATTCGATCGTGCGCAGGTGGAAGTTCTTGGCCTACCGGATCCACGTGGATCTCCGGCGGCAGGCCAGCGCGCTGTGTATGACGCCGGTGCGCTGATCCGCTGATCCGGCACAGCCGCTCCTAGCCCGTTCTCGACTCCGCCCGGTGTGCTCGGGTGAGGTCCCGGGCTGTCCCCGATGCGGCGGGTGTGTCTGCGCGTCTGCGCACCTCTCACACGCTTCGACCCGGCGAACCAGGCATTTCGAGGTTGTCGGCGGCCGGCGGCCGCGTGCCCTGGACCCGGTCGAGGCGTCCTGATCCGGAACGAATCCGATCGGTGCGACGCATTCCCGTACGGGCGTGGCTCCCCATTCCGCTGTGCGTCGCCGCGCACCGGTCGGATTCGTTTCCTCCGCTCCCCAAGAATCACGTGAGGTGTATTTCCTGTGCCCAGAACAATCCTGACCCGCGCGGCGGTCGGGCTCGCGGTCACCGGCAGCGCGCTGCTGCTGGTGGCCGGCCCGGCGCTCGCGAACGACAGCAGCCGAGGTCCCGACGGGGCCGGTGGCGGCTCCTCGGACTTCACCGGTGACGAGCCGTCGCCCGCCAACGACGTCACCCCGGCGGGCGTGCCGGTGTACGGCCTGCTCGACTCGCTGAAGTCGGCGCCCCAGAAGGCGCTGCCCGGGGGGCTCCTCCCCGCCGTCCCCGGGCCGGGGTACTGATGGCCGGCCTGCTCACGCGGTCGTCCCGGCTGCGCACCGCGTTCGGCGGCCTGACCGTCCTCGCCGCCGTGGCCGGGGTGGCCCTCCTGCCCCACCCCGGTGACAGCGCCTACGCCGATGTCACCCCCTCGCGCTCGACGGTCACGGCCGCCGACGGCAAGGACTACTGGGTGCAGAACCACCTGGTCACGGGCGCCGTCGACACCCAGAAGAAGGCCCTCGCCGACGCGGGCAAGCGCCCGGAGTACCTGATCGTCTGGACGGGCGACGAGAACGCGGCCGACACCGCCGTCGCCGACGTGCGCAACGCGCCGGACTCGCTGTCCGACCCGGTCGGGACGGCCCGCGACGGCGCACCCGGTGGCGACTTCCTTGCCGTCCTCGACGCCACGCCGGGCTCCCCGACCTACGGCAAGGTGCTCAACACCGGCACCGTCGGCCCGCTGGTCGAGAACGAGCCGCACCACATGCAGTACGTGTGGCACAAGGGCGAGAAGGTCTACGCCGGTGGCCTCTACAGCGCGGCGACCTACGTGTTCGACGTGTCGCAGCTGCCTTCGCTCAGCCTGTCCGGGATCACCCTGCCCGCCCAGACCCCCTGCGGCTCGGTACCCGACGCCTACTGGGTGCTGAAGGACGGCACCGCCTACGGCACCTACATGGGCGGCCCGGTCGCTCCCGGCCCGTGCCGCTACACCCACGGCGAGGTGCGCACCGGCAACGGCTTCGCCGGAACCCCCGGCGAGGTGGTGCGCCTGGACCAGAACGGCCAGGTGCTCTCGGAGTCGCCCGCGGCGGTGAGCACGCCCGAGGACGCCAAGCTCTGCGTCAACACCCCGAGCCTGCAGGTCCCCAGCTGCGCCAACCCGCACGGCATCCAGGTCCGCGAGGATCTCGACGCCATGGTCACCAGCGACTACGCCGAGCCGCGCAACATCATCCTCGACCCGGTCAAGGCGCCCTCGCCCTATCTGCGCCGGCCCACGGTGCGCACCTGGGACATCAGCGACCGCAACCACCCGAAGGTCAAGTCGGTGAGCTACCTGCCGATCGGCCCGCGGGCGGAGCCGGAGACCCCGCTGTACTGGGAGAACCGGGCCGTCATGGAGACCACTGTGACCAACCTGCCCGGCCACAAGGGCGCCTTCGCCCAGACCATGCAGGGCGGCGCGATCTTCTACACCTCGGACATCACCGCCGAGAGCCCGGTGTGGAAGGAGGTCTTCGACGACTGGGCGGCCGTCAAGCTGTTCGACGGCGGCGGCTCCAGCCCCGGTGACAACGGCGGCTGGATCCAGACCAGCCCGGACGACAAGACGCTCTACCACGCCGTCATCGGCCGGAAGAAGGGCACGCTCGGGCCGGACGACCCCGGCACCACCGGTGGGGTCTACTCGCTGGACATCTCGAAGCTCGTGGGCGCCGGCGACGACTACGACTGCGACATCACCACCCGCGACGAGGCGGTCAACGGTGGGTCCGGTGCCGACTGCCCGAAGGTCCGGGGCACCGTCACCATCGGCGACGCGCCGGCGGGCGGCCCGCACTGGGGCGCGCTGGACAACTTCCTGGCAGGCGACGACGGCTACTACCGCGAGACCGACCAGCCGCGGCGGCTGGCGACGGCGAACTACTTCGTGGCCCGCACCAGCCTCGACGGCGACCACCGGGTGTGCATGGTGGACATCGCCCGCGACGGCGCCCTGAGCGTCGACGACGGCTTCGTGGACGAGGTGACGGGCGACCCGTGCGTCGACTTCAACCGGGTCGACTGGCCGCACGGCCCGGTCGGCCACGCGAAGCCGCACTCGATGCTCTTCGTCGTGAACGATGCCGACATCGCGTAGGAGCCAGGCGCTCCCCGGGGCCGCGGCGGTCGCCGCCGCGGCCCCGGTCGGGGCGGTCCTGCTGCTTGTGGCGGCGGCCGTCGCACTCGCCGTCCACGGCGGGCTCGACCGGGCGGTCGACCCGGTGTCCGCGCTGGTCTTCACCGACGTGTCCGGCCCGGCCGCGGTGCTGCGGGCGGTGGTGCTGGCCGCCACCGCGTTCTCGGCCGGGCTGGGCCTGGTGGCCGGCTTCGGCGGCGGCTTCTCCGGCAGCGGGCCGGCGGGCGCGGTGCGCGCGGCCTGGTCGGTCGGATCCATCACCGCCGCGGCGTGCGTCCTCGAAGTGGTGAACGGCGCCGCATCCCGTCCGGTGGCGGCGGTCCACGCGGTCGCCGCGTTGCTGATCCCCGTCCTGCTGGGCTCGTCGCGGGTCGGGGTCGTGCGGGCGTCCGTCGTGGTCGGGCTGGTGCTGGCCGTCCTGCTGGGCGTGGCGCTCGGTCCGGGGCGGACCGGCCTGCCGCTGGCCCTCGACCTGCTCTACGCCGTGGCGATGAGCATGCTGTCGGGAGCCGTCCTGGTCGGCCACCGAGCGGGCGACGGCGTGGGTGGCGCGGATGGCGTGGTCGGCGCATCGGCGATCGACCGTGCAGCAGTCGGCGGTGCAGCGATCGGCGGGGCTGCCCGCGGCACGGACCGCTCCGGCGACCGGGAGCAGCGGGGTGCGGCGCGCCTGGTGGTGTCGAGCGGCGTGCTGGCCGCCGGCGCCGGCCTGGCTCAGCTGGCGCTCACCGGGCCCCCGGCCGGCTTCGACGTGACCCACACCGGCTACGGGCTGGCCGGGCTGGCTCAGGCGGGGATCCCGCTGCTGGTCGCCGCGACGTGGCCGGCCGCCGAACGCCTCCCCGCTGCGCGGCCCGCCACGGTGTTCGTGGTCGCGGCGGTTCTGGCCGTGGTCGCGGCCTCGGTGCCGGCCACGCTCCCCCCGCCGGCCGCCGCGCCCGAACCGGGCCGTCCGTCGGCCCGTCCGGCGGAGCTGCCCGGCAGGCACCTCGCCGTGCTGGTCGCGCCGATGCGGCCCGGGCCCAACCTGGTGCACCTCGCGGCCGCCGAGCGCGTGCTCGGCGAGCCCACCGACGGTCAGCACCACGGCGTGAGCGGTGAGCCCGCCCACGGTCACGACCATGGCGGCCCGGCCACACCCGCGGTCTCGTTCACGGTGGACGCGGGCGGAGCCGAGGTCCCGCTCGCCGCCCGCACCGGCGCGACGGGACTCTGGGCGGTGCTGGACATCCCTTCAGGCACCGACCGGATCACGGTCACCGAGAGCGGCATCGACGGTGCCCCCGGCCGGTACGCCGCGGACGTCCCGGTCGACGTGGGCACGTCGACCGGCGACCCGGCACTGACCGCCGCGCTGACCGGGCCGGACGGCCCGGAGTGCGCCTCCGCGCTGCTCGGCGGCCTGCTCGCCGGGCAGGACACCACCGCGCCGTCGCAGTGCCCGTCCCAGACCCTCACCTCCGCCGACGCCGGCGCCCTGCGCGACACCGTCACCTTCCTCGCCGACCGGGAGATCGCGGGGCTGGCGCTCGTGGCCGATGACTCCGCGCGCGGCAGGGCGGCCGCGGAGCTGGTCCGCACCGAGGCCGCCGCCCGCGACCTGCCCGTCCGCGATGGCGTTCCCGGCGACACGCTGCTGGTGGTCTCGGGCTGGTCGCAGGCCCCGCCCGTGCTGGGCCGCGCCGAGGCCCTCGCCCGCGAGACCGCCACCGGCGGCATCGTGCTGGCCCCGTGGCTGCTCAGCGGACCCGTGCTGGCCGCAGCCTCCGCAGAGGTGCTGGCGCTGCCGTTCGACCCGGGGGAGACCGCCGCCCGCCACTACGGCGCCCGCGTGGCCGCCGCCTTCCCCGGGGACGGCCCGTCCGCCGCCGGTTACCTGGCCTGGCTGCAGGCGGGCGGCTCCGGCGGACCGCTCCCGCCCCGGGCCGCGTTCTACGGCGCCGCCCCCGTCAACGTGCCCATGGGCATGGCGGGCATGGACCACGGGCCCGGCTCCGGCAGCCCCGGCGCCTGGTACCCGAGCGGCGCCGTCGTCCCGATCAGCCCGCCCCTCGGCCCACCCGGCGCGACCCCGTGATCCACCATCGAGAATCCCGACAGGAGTACGAGATGTCCGTCATCGCTGAACGGGTCGGGGGGCTCACCCGGCTGCCCCGGGAGCTCGAGTGCGCGGCCCGCCGACCGGCGGCCGAGCCCGCCGCCCCTGCCAACCGGCTTGTCGTCGTGGTCGGCCTGGTGCTGGCCGTGGTGCTGATCGCCGCGGTGCACCGAACCGCGGGAGGTCTGATGGCCACGACCGGCGCGCTGGGCCTCCTGCTCGGTTTCACCCTGTTCCACTCCCGCTTCGGCTTCACCTCTGCTTGGCGGCAGCTCGTCGCGGTCGGGCAGGGCGTCGCGCTGCGGGCGCACATGCTCATGCTCGCGGTGGCCTGCGTGCTGTTCGCGGTCGTGCTGGCCGGCGGGTTCGGCCTGGGCGCGACGCCCAGCGGGTTCGTCAGCCCCATCGGCATCCCGCTGTTCGTCGGCGCCTTCGTGTTCGGCGTCGGCATGCAGGTCGGCGGTTCCTGCGCCTCCGGCACGCTGTTCGCCGTGGGCAGCGGGCAGTCCGCGATCGTGCTCACCCTGTTCGGCTTCATCGTCGGGTCGGTCCTGGCAGCGGCGAGCCACACCTTCTGGTTCGTCACCCTGCCCCGCGGGCCGGTGGTGTCGCTGGCCGAGCTCTTCGGCTACCCGGGTGCGCTCGCGGTGTCGCTGACGGTGATGGTGCTCGTCGTCGCGCTGACCTACCTGGTCGCCCGGCGGCGCACCCCGCCGCCGATGGCGGAGCCGGCCACCGCCCTGGGCCTCGCCCGGGTGTGGCGGGGCGCGTGGCCGGTCTGGGTGGGCGCCGTCGTGTTGGGCGTGCTCAACGCCGCGGTGCTCGTCGTCTCCGGCAAGCCGTGGGGAGTGACCAGCGCGTTCGGCCTGTGGGGCGCGAAGATCCTCGGCGGGCTGGGCGTGGACGTCTCGGGCTGGGCCTTCTGGCAGGTGCCCGCCAACGCCGCGCAGCTGGCCGGGCCGGTTCTGGCCGACCGGGTCTCCGTCCTCGACTTCGGGATCATCGTGGGCGCGCTGGTGGCGTCGGCGGCGGGCGGGGCGTTCGTGTTGCATCGGCGCATCCCGTGGCGGCTGGCCCTCGGCGCGGTGCTCGGTGGGGTGGCCATGGGCTACGGCGCACGGCTTGCCGGTGGCTGCAACATCGGCGCCTACTTCTCCGGCATCGCCTCGTTCAGCCTGCACGGCTGGATCTGGGGCGTGACGGCGCTCGCCGGGACGGGCGTGGGCCTGTGGCTGCGGCCCCTGTTCGGGCTCGCCAACCCGAAGCCGGGCGACTCGATCTGCTGACCGCCGCCGCCTCTGTTCCATCCGGTCGCCTGACCAGCCGGTGTCGTGGCCGACACCGGGCTCCGCGCGGCCGTCCGGCCGTCGGGGCGTCGCTGCTGGTGGCAGCAGGGCTCGTCGCGGTGGCGCTGAACCTGCGTACGGCGGTCACCAGCCTGGGCGTCCTCCTGCCGGAGGTCGCCCGGCACTGGGGGATGTCCGGCCTGCTCGCAGGCGTGCTCACGGCGCTGCCGGTGATGGTCTTCGGAGCGGTCGGGGCGCTCGCGCCCGCGCTGGTCGGGCTGCTCGGCCCGGAGCGGACGGTGTCGCTGGCGATGCTGGCGGCCGCGGCCGGGCTGGGGGCGCGAGCGGTCGCCGAGACGGTGGGCCTGTTCGTGGCTGCCACCGCCTGCGCGTTGGCCGGCGCCGCCGTGGGCAACGTGCTGATGCCCGCACTGGTGAAACGCTGGTTCCCCGCCCGGATCGGTGCGGCCACCGCCCTGTGCACCACGGCCCTTGCGGTCGGGATGGCGGGCGGTGCGGCCCTCACCGCCCCGGTCGGGGCGATGCTGGACGGGGGCTGGCGGGCCGGCTTGGGCGTCTGGGCCACCCTCGCCCTGGCCGCCGTCCCACCCTGGCTGCTCATCGCCTCGCGGTCGGACGCCCCGCTGGTCGGCTCCTCGCGGTCGGACGCCCCGCCGGGCGGGCGCCACGCTGTCCGCTCCGCCGGGTGGCGGGTGCCGTCGGCCCGAGCGCTCCTGGTGTTCTTCGGCTGCCAGTCGCTCAACGCCTACGTGGTGCTCGGTTGGCTGCCGTCGATGCTCGTCGGCGCGGGCTGGGACCCGGCCGCGGCGGGCCTGCCGCTTGGCCTGTTCGGTGCGATGTCGGTCCCGATGTCGTTGCTGCTGCCGGCGCTGGCCGCCCGGCGGCCCGACCAGCGCGGCCTGGTCGCGCTCACCACCGGCGGCTACGCCCTCGGCTACCTCGCGCTGCTGGCGGCGCTGGCCGTCCCGTCGGCGGCCGTCGGGCTGGGCTGGGCCGCCGCCGCGCTGCTCGGCGCGGGCAACGGCGCGTTCCCACTGGCCATCATTCTGATCGGGCTGCGCAGCCGCGGCGCCGACGTGGCCGCCGCGCTCTCCGGGCTGGTCCAGGGCGGGGGTTACCTGCTCGCCGCGTCGGGGCCCGTTGTGTTCGGGCTGCTGCACCACTTCACGGCAGGCTGGCCGGTGCCGTTGGCGGCGGCCCTCGCCACGCTCGTGGTGCAGCAGCTGTCCGGATGGCGCGCGGCCCGCCCGGCACGGACTGCTGACCCGGCGAGCCGGGCTGCCGTGTTCGGACCCCGGCCCCGTCCACGCGACCGCGCGGCGGCGCCGGATGTTGCCCACGGCCCACGGCTCGTGCGGTGCCCGCCTCGTGCGGCGGCAACGAGTGCGTCGTCAGTGGTTGTGCCAGGCCTCGGCGTCGTCGACGATCCGGCGCACGCCGGCAGGGAGCCGATGGTCGGCGAGGTCGGCGAGGGTGACGCTCTCCAGGACCCGGCGGACGTTGGCCCGCATCGCGACCCAGAGCGCTCTCAGGGTGTCGGCACCGTCGGGATAGTGCAGGTCCGAGGGGCGTTCGCCGCGGACGGTTGCGAGCGGTCCGTCGACGGCGCGGACGACGTCGGCGACCGTGATGGCCCGGGGCGGGCGGCCGAGTCGGTAGCCGCCGTCGACGCCCCGGCGGCTGGCCACGATCCCGGATCGGCGAAGGTCGCAGAGGATGCTCTGGAGGAACTTGGTCGGGATGTCCTGAGCCTGGGCGATGGACTCGGCGCTGCGGTGCACCTGCGGGGTGCGCGCCAGCTCGACGGCGGCGCGCACCGCGTAGTCGGCCTTGGCTGAGACCCGCACCCGTGCATTGGACCATCCCGGCCGGCGGATGCCGTGCGCACCCGCCCCGGGCTCGGCCCGCCATCCGCTCTGCCGTGTTCCCCGCATGGTCACCACGGCACACTGCCGTGATGCTGCGCCTGAGGATCACCTCGCCGCCCGACCTCACGCCGCCCGTTCTCGACGTCCTCACCGCGGACCCGGCCGTCAGCGAGCTCGCGGTGCTGCGCGGTGCGTCGATCCGCCCGGACGGCGACCTCGTTCTCGCCTGCGTCGCCCGCGAGGCGGCCAACGACGTCGTCGACCGGCTCCGGGAGCTGGAGCTGCCCACGTACGGCAGCATCCACCTCGAGCCGGTACGCACGTGGATCTCCGAGGCCGGCCTCGCTGCCCAGCACCTCGCTCCCGGAAGCGGCGCCGACAGCGTCGTCTGGGCCGACGTCACCCAGCAGGCCTACGAGGACTCCGAGACCAACTGGACGTTCATGAGCCTGCTCAGCCTCGCGACGCTGCTGGCCGGGATCGCGATCGTGCTCGACTCGCAGATCCTCGTCATCGGCGCGATGGTGATCGGCCCGGAGTTCGGCGCCGTCGCCGCGCTCGGCGTGGCACTCGTCCGCAGGCGGGGGTCGCTGATGCTCGCGGCCGTCCGCACGCTGACGTCCGGGTTCGCCGTCGCCATCCTCGTCACCACGATCGCGGCGCTGGTCGGGCGCGCGCTCGGGTGGGTGACCGTCGGGGACGTCACCGCCGCCCGTCCCGGCACCGGGTTCATCTACACACCCGACCGCTGGTCGTTCCTGGTCGCTCTGATCGCCGCATCGGCCGGCGTGCTGGCCCTCACCTCCGCCCGGGTCGGCGCACTGTCCGGCGTGTTCATCTCGGTCACGACGATCCCCGCGGCGGCCAACATCGCCCTGGGGATCGCGTTCGGGCTCGGCGACGAGATCCGGGGGAGCCTGCTCCAGCTCCTGATCAACCTGTCCGGCATGGCCGTCGCCGGCTGGCTCACCCTCGCCGTCCAACAGGCCGTCTGGGCACGCGTCTCCCGCTACCGCGCGCGGCTGACCGCCCGGCGGCGCGGCGGCGGGTGAGTCTGCGACCGGCCGTCCCCCGTCCCGCGACCGGTGATCGTTCGGCTCGGGCCGCCGGAGCCTGGACGGGCGCGCACCGCGCCGCGATGATGCGCCGGTGCACGTCCGCCTCGCCGAGCTGCTGACCGGGTTCTCCGCGATCGCCGACCTGGGAATGGGGCTGCCGGCAGGCGAGGCGGCGCGGACGGCGCTGGTCGCGCTGGAGCTGGCCCGCTCGCAGGGCTGCGCCGAGCCCGAGGCCGCCGACGTGCTGCACGCGGCGCTGCTGCAGCACATCGGCTGCACGGCGTACTCGCACGAGGCGGCGCTGCTGTTCGCCGACGAGACCTCGGTCAAGCGGACGAGCCTGGCCACGGACTTCACGAGGCCGCGCGAGATCTTCCTCGGCTACCTGCCGACGATCACCCGGGAGGCGCCGCGGGGGCAGCGGCTGCGCACGGCACGCTCGGCGCTCCTGCACTCGAGGGCGCTCACCGAGGGGTACCGGCGCGCCAACTGCGAGGTGGCGTCGGTGATCGCGGCGCGGCTCGGGCTGAGCACGGGGGTCCAGGCCGGGCTTCTGGACAACTTCGAGTGGTGGAACGGCGGCGGCGGCCCCCGCGGCCTGCGCGGCGAGGAGATCTCGCTGGTCGCGCGGGTGGTGAACGTCGCAGGGTACGGGGTGTTCTTCGACCGGATCGGCGGACCGGACTGCGCGCGGCAGGCGGTGGCGCAGCGCTCCGGCGGCTACCTCGATCCCGCACTCGCCGCGGCCTTCGCGGACCGGGCCGACGAGCTGCTGGCCGCCACCGAGGCCGGGGATCTCTCCGACCGGCTGCTCGCCGCGGCGCCCGGGCCGCCCGTCCTCGTCCCCGCCGGGGCGCTCGACGAGAGCCTCCGGATCTTCGGCGAGGCGGTCGACCTCAAGTCGCCCTTCCTGCACGGCCACTGCACGGGCGTGAGCGCGCTGGC
>JBFWRR010000062.1:0-32870 GCA_050248815.1 Pseudonocardia sp.
GGGGTGGACGTGGTCGAGGTGGCGGATGGGGGCGTCGCAGTGGGGCTCGCGGCAGCGGTGTCCGTCGCGGGCGCGGATGAGGGTGGCAAGGGTGCCGGTGAAAGCGCGTTGTCGGGAGTCGCCGCCGATCACCAGGCCGTCGCGGGTCAGGAGGCGCCGCCACACCTTGCGCCCGGGGCTGCCCAGCACCGGCGCGACGGGGACGGGTCCGTGGCCGGGGATCTGCGCGGGCAGCGGGCTGGCGGGGTCGAGCAGGGCCTCGACGGGTACCACGATCTGGATCTCCGCAACAACCCCCGCGGCGACCCTGACGGCCCCGGCCCGCTCGGCACCCCCGTCGGCGCCCTCGGCGCCTCCGCCGGCGGTGTGCCCGTGACCTGGGTGTCCGGCAGGTCGGGTGAGGCGTTCGACGAGGGTGTCGGCCATGATCTGGCCGCGTCCGCGGCCGAGTGATTCAGGGGACGCGGCCGCGGTCTGCGCGGTGGTGACCAGCGCGGCGTAGCAGGCCACGGCCTGTTCGACGGGCAGGTGCGCGATCAGGTCGGCCATCCCGTCGGCCGCCGGGCGCACGCTGACCCGCCGCCCCGACCGGGCCCGTCGACACCGGCGGGCGAACCCGTCGGGGTCGGCGGCCGCGGCCAGGGTGCGCGCGAGGTCGTGGATGCGTCGCACCCCCAGGGTCTCCACCCGCCGCTGGGCGAGCTCGCAGTCCACCCGGGCGCGGGCCTGCGGGTCGAGGTGGCTGGTGGCGGCGATGATCGTCGCCACCCGGTACTCGCTCAGCTCTCCGGCGGCGTACAGGACGCGGACCCGGTCGTGCCCGGCGTGCAGGTCCCGGGCGACCCGTAGCCGCCGCCGCGCCTCGGCCGGGGGGACCCGGCAGGCCAGCCCCACCTGGGCGACGATGCTGCGCTCCAACTGCTCGGGTTCGACCGCCACCCCCGCCGACCGCTGGGACTCCACATGCGCGCGGGCGAACTCCCGGATCGCCTCGGCCTGCTCGGCGGCGATCTGGTTCTTCAACCTCTCCAGACGCGCGATCTCCGCGAGATGGTGTTGCTCCACGGAGACGGTGCCCATAGGGCCGATCGTAGCAGCTCAAACACGCAGATGCGAACAGATGTTCGAACTGACGGGAAGAGGGAACCCGGTCCGGGCGGCGCCGAAGAACACGACCTCAGGGCGCGGTGGCCCGGACCAGCGTGTCGATCGCATAGCGTGTCCCGCCGTCGGACTCCACCGGGCGGCGGATCCGCTCCGCCGTCCTCACCCGCAGGCCGCCGAGTGCCCCGGCGACCTGCTCGGGCGTCTGCAGGACCGCGGGATCCTGCGGACCGCCCACGCCCTCGTGCAGGTTCGTGAGGTCGTGGGAGACCAGCAGGAACGTCCCGCCCGGGGCCACCGCCGCGGCGGCCGTGCGCAGCACCGGGGCCAGCTGGTCCCAGGTGAGCTGCAGGTAGGCGAGCAGCACCAGGTCGTAGGACCGGTCGGGCCGGTAGGTCGTGACGTCCGCGACCACGGCCTCGAGGACGACTCCGCGCCGCGCGGCGGCGGCCCGCGCCTTGTCCATGGCGACCTGGGAGAAGTCCACGGCCGTGACCGTCCAGCCCTGCTCGGCGAGCCAGAGCGCATTGCGTCCCTCCCCCGCTCCGAGGTCGAGGGCGGTGCCGGGCACGAGCCCCGCCACCTGCTCGGCGACCGTCGCGTTGGGTCCGGCGGACCACACCAGCTCGGTCTGCCCGTACCGCTCGTCCCAGCCTCGCGCGTCCACCTGGTCCTCCCGCTCCGGATCGCGGCCGTGTCACCGTCCATCATCCCCATCGGCGCCGGCCTGCCCGGACCCGCATTGCGGCCGGACGCCGTCCGGCGCGGGCCGGCTGCCCGCTCCTCTCGTCCACCCGCCGCCGCGGCGCCTACCCTGTGCCACCCCACCTCGAGAGGACGGCCCCCGGATGAGCCCCGCCGTACCGATCACCGTCGCGCTCATCGACGATCACGAGCTGGTCCGGGAGGGCCTTCGGGCGTTCCTCGTCGGTCAGCACGCACCGCTGCGCGTGGTCGACTCGGCGCCCGACGTGGCCGGGCTCCGCGACGGACCGGGCTGGGGTGCGCAGGTCGTGCTGCTCGACCTCAACCTGGAGGACGAGACGTCGGTCGAGGAGAACATCACAGCGCTCGTGACGGCGGGCTCCGCGGTGGTCGTCGTCAGCGTCAACGACGAACCGGGCGTCGTCCGGCGTGCGATGCGCGGCGGTGCGTTGGGGTACGTGCCCAAGTCGGCGCAGAAGGACGACCTCGTCGACGCGATCCTGGCCGCCGCCCAGGGCGAGTCGTTCATGACCCGACCGCTGGCCCTGGCGCTCGTCGCCGACACCTCGCACGACCGGCCGGACCTCAGCCCGCAGGAACTGCGGACGTTGCAGCTCTACGCGGGTGGGATGGCGTTGAAGTCCGTGGCTCGGCGGCTGGGGGTCCAGGTGGGCACCGTCAAGTCGTACGTGAACCGCATCCGGCACAAGTACGAGGAGGCCGGCCGGGCGGCGACCACCCGCCTGGACCTGCACTACCGCGCCGTCGAGGACGGCTACATCCCGCCCCGCTGAGCCGGTCACTGGTCCACCCTCCTTGCGGGCATCGGCAAGGTGCTTGATGTCGGGATTCGGCGAGAGCCGGGGTGACGGCCCGGTCCGGTCGCCTGTTGAGGGCCTGGATGACACCGCCGCCCCCGGTTCTTGCGGGGCCGGGAACCGGCGACAGAGGGACGCGCCGTAGAGCGCCGGTCAGTGACCGCCCGGTGATCGGTCTCCTCGCCGGGTCGTCGCTGCCGCTGTGAGGAGAGCTGATGTTCCTGCCCGAGTCCCCGTTCTCTGTCGGTATCGACTGGGCCGCCGAGTCGCACGCGGTGTGCGTGCTCCATGCGGCCGGCAGGGTCCACGTCGAGTTCGTCATCGCGCACTCCGCGGAGGGGTTCGCCGAGCTGCTGGCCCGGCTGGGTCGACTCGCCGAGCAGCGGGTCGAGGTGCCGGTAGGGATCGAACGCCCGGACGGGCGGCTGGTCGATGCGTTGCTCGAGGCCGGGCACCCGGTGGTCCCGGTCAGCCCGAACGCGATCAAGACCTGGCGCGCAGGCGAAGTCCTGTCCGGGGCGAAGTCCGACGCCGGGGACGCCGCGGTGATCGCGGAGTACCTGCGGCTGCGCGCCCACCGGCTGCGCCCGGTCACCCCCTACGCCGCCCAGACCACGGCGCTGCGCGCGGTGGTGCGCACCCGTGACGACATCGTGGAGATGCGCACCGCGGCGACCAACCAGCTGTCCGCGCTGCTGGATGCACACTGGCCCGGCGCCAAGGAAATCTTCGCCGACGTCGAGTCGCCGATCGCGCTGGCGTTCCTGACCCGCTACCCCACCGCCGCCCACGCACGTCGGCTCGACGAACGCCGAGTGCGCGCGTTCTGCGTCAAGCACGGCTACTCCGGGCGCCGTCCCGCGGCCGAGCTGCTGGCCCGGCTGCGCGCCGCCCCCACCGGCAGTCTCGACCAACCCCTCGTCGACGCCCTGCGCGATGCCGTGCTGGCCCTGGTCGCGGTGCTGACCACACTGGGCGCCGCGCGCAAGGATCTGGACCGGTCGGTGGTCGCCCACCTCGGGGAGCACCCGGACGCGGAGATCTTCACGTCGCTGCCAAGGTCGGGTCGGATCAACGCCGCCCAGGTGCTCGCCGAGTGGGGCGACTCCCGACAGGCCTACGACAGCCCGGACGCCGTCGCCGCCCTCGCCGGAGCCTGCCCGGTGACTACCCGGTCCGGCAAGCACCGCGCCGTGCACTTCCGCTGGGCCTGCAACAAACGCTTCCGCAAAGCGATCACCTGCTTCGCCGACAACAGCCGCCACCAAAGCCCGCGGGCAGCCAAGATCTACACCGACGCGCTGGCCCGCGGCCACGACCACCCGCACGCCGTGCGCGTGCTGGCCCGCGCCTGGATCAGAGTGATCTACCGCTGCTGGCTCGACGGCGTCCCCTACGACCCCACCCGCCACGGCAACGCCGCCGCGCTCGCCGAACACCAAGCCGCCTGACCACCACCCCACCGCAACCGGCCCGCCGCGGTGGCCGCCGCCGCGCGGGCAGGGCCTCGCCCTGCCCGCCGCCTTCCCCTGCCCAGCTTCGGCAAGGACCCACGGGTCAAGGACCGGCGAAGCCGGCCCCGCAGGGGCGCACCGCGTCCTTGACGCGTGGGGGGCCGGACCGTACACGCGGCCACCGCCAACCCGACCACGACGAACCCGACCAGATGGGGTTGACACAGAGGGTGTCATCCGGTCGCGTCCCCGGCCGTGCGCAGGGAGGCCAGCAGCTCCCGCAGGTCGGCGCCCTGGCTGGTGGTCAACGGCGGCACCCGCTCCGCTCCGCACACCGTGCAGTCCGCGCGCGGCGTGGCGACCACCCACACGCTCTGCGGTGCGTGCTGGTGGCGCATTCCCTCGAACAGGGTCGCGAAGAACCCCCAACCCGGGCTCGTCGCGACGATGCCCAGCGTGCGGCGTTCGGTGAGCAGCCGCTTCAGCGCCGCGCCGGCCGGTCGATCCGGCCCCACGAGCAGGCCGATCGCAGCGGCCGTCGCGACGTCGCTCACCTGGTGGATCGCCGGGCCGAGAGCGATCTCACCCACCAGCCGGCCCCCGAGGCCGTAGTCGGCATCCGGCCGTTGTGCCGCCGCGATGCCGTGCTGTCCGATGGCGCACAGCCAGCAGGCGGTGGCGTGGCTCGGCGAGACGAGGACGACCTCACCGGCCGCGGCGGCGCGATACAGCGCGCACGCCACCGTCGGCACCCCGGCCGCGTACGCATGGTGCACGAGGGTCGCCTGCTCGCTCAGGTCGTCCGTGGCTGCAACGACGAGGTCGACGGTCTCGTCGGCGAAGGTGGCGGCGAGGTCCGTCGCGCCGAGCGGACGGTCCACCTGCGTCGTCCTGACGGAGGGGTTGATCGCCACGAGGGCGCGGTGCAACGCGGCCGGCTTGGGCTCGCCGATGTCGGCGGCGCGGTAGACGGTGCGGGTGAGGTTCGGCGCCGCCACCGTCTCCGGGTCGATCAGCGTGAGGCGGCCGACCCCTGCGCGCACCAGGTCCTCGGCGATCCGGCTGCCGACCGAGCCCAGGCCCGCGACCAGCACGTGCCGCCACCCGAGCGTGCCGACGAGCGGCTCGACGCGGTCCGTCGCACCGGCGACCGCCTCTCGGCGGGCGGTGGCGACGAGGGCGCGAAGCTGGGGGCGGACGGGCACGCTCGGGTCCCACGGCGAGCAGGCCACCACCGCCTGGCCCGCGTCCACGGTGACCGCCGCCGGCGGCACCGCAGGGTGGTCGGCGTCGACGAGCAGGCCACCCTCGGCGTCGTCCCCCGCCCTCACCAGGAGCTTCTCGCGCCCGTTCACCCGCACGAGGACGGGCAGCCGCGACGGGGCGGGCTCGGCCATCCAGTCGTCCACCGTCGTGGCCGATGCCACGTCGACGCCGCAGGCCCGTAACTCGCCCACGATCGGCACGACCTGCGGCGTCACCCGCACGACGCGGTCGCGCGGATCGCCCGGGCCGCGGCGCAGGACGTGCAGCGACAGCCGGTGGCCCGGCCCGACGGCGAGGTCCGTGGGCCGGGGTTCGCCCTCGGTGAGCACCGCGATCCACAGTTCCTCGAGATGGCTGTTGATCCGCAGCGCGGTGTCGGTGGTGACGAGGTCCGTGCCGGACGGGTCGGCGACCCCCGAAGGGTGGGAGTGGCAGGTGCCGGCGAGCACGCCGTGCCCGGCCGACTCCACCACTGCGAGGGCGGCGCTCAAGGCCGGGCTGATGTCCCAGCTCGCCGCCGTGTAGTCGCCGTGGGTGTCCTCCACGAAGTGGTGGACGAGGCCGCCCACCGCGAGCAGGGCACCCCCGCGCTCGGGTGGGACCTCGGCCAGCCGCTGCTCGATCTGCTCCAGGACGCCGTCGGTGAACCGGTAGGTGCGCATCGTCGCCTACTCGCTGAACGGCGGGCGCAGCCCGGCCATGCGGTAGCTCGTGTACACCATCCACTTCGCGGCATCGCCCCTCGCGTCGGCGAAGGTGCGCGCCGCACGGCCTGCCGGACCGCAGATGACCGGGACGTCCTCGCCCCCCATCCGGGCGGTGATCATGTGCGGCTCGTGGCCGTACTGGGAGTCCAGATCGGGGTACAGCGGCGAGATCCGCAGGGCGTTGCCGTCGCTGGGGGACCGGAAGACGAGGAACTTGAACCTGCGCTGCCCGTGGATCGGCGGGGTCATCTCGAAGGTCCAGCCGCCGAAGTCCTCGTGCCAGACCGGCGTCCAGCACTCGACGTTCGCCGGGTCGAGCGCGCTGATCTCGGCCGCGTCCGCCGACGACGGCCCGACGTTCACCGCGGCCATCCGCTCCGGCGGCAGCTTGCTGAACGACTCCTCGACCCGCTCCGCCGAGACCTGGGTGAGCCGCCCGCCGGGTTCGACGACGATGTCGGTGGGGGTGCGCCGACCCGACTCCTGGGCGCGCAACGTCTCCATGATCGTCGCCCAGTTGTCGCCCGCGGCCATTCGCTCCCGGGGCAGAGCCGACAGCACGACGGGCGGCGGCGCCGGCATGACGACGGTCGGGTCCTCGTCCGGCGGGACCGGGTCCTCGGCGGGCTCGGCTGTGCGCGCATACACGACCTCGCCGCTGTCCGGATCGGTCGTCGGCAGGAGGACGACCGGCGCGGGCGGGGTGTCGGTGGGTCGGCGGTCGGACATGGCGAGCTCCTCTCGATCGGCGAACGACGCCGCGGTCAGGCAGGGGGGCACTCGGGCGTGCAGGGATC
Source organism: Pseudonocardia sp. (assembly GCA_050248815.1). Lineage (GTDB taxonomy): Bacteria > Actinomycetota > Actinomycetes > Mycobacteriales > Pseudonocardiaceae > Pseudonocardia. The sequence continues at coordinate 6,852 of JBFWRR010000062.1, forward strand.
GATGCGCACGGTGCGGTTCAGCGCTGCGGGGCCGGGCAGCAGCCCACGCGCGTCGTTGTCCGGCACGTACTGCTCGAACTGATAGCCGACACCGCGCGTGCGCAGCCGGTCGGCGGGGACGTGGTGGATCTCGAGCTCGACCCTGACCCGTTCGGCCCGCTTGGTGCCGAGGTCGACGTGGTAGGCGAGCGGGCGGTCCGTCCAGTGGGCCGTCGTGCCGGTCAGCATCACGGCGCCGCAGCGCTGGGCCAGCAACTCGTCGGCGACCTTCGCCAGCTGCTCATCGGCGGCATGCTCGTCGACGAAGTCCGCCGTGCCCGGTCGGAAGGCGACCGGTCCGGCGTCGGCCAGCACGGTCCGGCACCCGCCGACACCTTCGGGCGGGCCGGGGATCAGTACCTCGGTGACATCGGGGACGTCGGCCAACGGCGGCACGGCCGGGCCGGAGTCGTCGATGGAGGCGACACAGGCGGCACCCGCCGCTCTCACGACCGCGTCCCAGATCGCGTAGACCTGCTTGCGGTAGTGAACGGTCAGCGGGGCCTGCGGGGCAGCAGTGTCGCCGACGGCGAGGAAGACCGTCACCCCGGACAGGTCGGGCAGGGCGTCGTCGGCCCGCAGGCGGGTGACGACGTCCTCCGGCGTCGCATCGAGCGTCCCGGGATCGGTGAAGTTCACGTACCCGCGGGTCGCCAGACCGGAGTCGGCGATGACGATCGCACCACCCCCGGCCGCCCGCACCGCCCGGGCGGCGACGGCCAGTCCGTCGAGGAGATCGACCTCGGGCTCGACGGCGCGCATGTCCCGCAGCGCGGCGTCGAACAGTGCGAGGAAGCCCTGCCGGTCGTAGTCGCGGGCGATGTCCGTCGCTCCGTCGGACCGGAACGAGGCACGCCACTGCACCGCCGGTGCGCCGTCGAGGTTCACGAGGATCAGCGGCGGCCCGGGTGGATCGCCCGACGTGGTCGGGCGGAGGTCCCGGACGAAGGTCACCACGAGTCGACGGGCCTGGGGAGGCAGCGTCGCGGCGCTGAGTGCACGCCGCGAGGTGACCAGGGCGAACGCGCCCTCGGGCGGGAGCGAGCAGGCCGTCATCGGGTCGGCACCCGGCACCGCGCCGTCCGCCGGGCCCGCGCAGGCGGGCACGAACGCGAGGACACAGCAGGCGGCGATCCCCGCGAGGCCGGCGCGGCGGCTCACGACTGCTCCTTCGGTGGTTCCGGCTTCGGCGGCAGGCTCCTGCGGAACTCCGCCAGCGCTCGGCCGAGCTCGTCCTTGACCGTGGCGGCCATCTCGATCCGCGCGTAGTCCTTGAGGTTCCAGACCTCGACGGCGGTGCGGTAGCGCCGCAGCTCCCGGCGATGGGGCGCGCCCCGGAACCCCTCCTCGACCTCGCCGGGCACGTCGTGGACACGCTCACGGGCACGCACCAGCGCGTCGCGGCATGCCCGCTCATGCTCGTCGGCCGTGGTGAGGGCAGTGGTGGCGCCCGCCAGGTCGTTCCGCGCGGGCCGGAAGAGCCAGAACGCCGCGACGGCCGCGATCGCACCGCTCAGCACGTAGAGGACGGCGAACGTCACGGCGCCGAAGACGTCGCGGGTCGAGCCCGTCGGGACCTCGGCGCCGTCGAAGCTCACCTGCCCCGAGCCGAGGAGCAGCCGCGCGAGGAACATCGCGATGCCCGCGCCGCTCCACAGCACGAGCAGGGTCGCCGTCATGAGGTCGGACCGCGCCGGGTCGTTCGCCCGGCGCTGGCGGAACCCGAGCCGGATCCGGTCACCGACCCACACCGCGGCGGCGGCGAGGCCCACCGCGATCGGGACCAGGAAGAACCAGGTCAAGGCAGGCAGCACGATGGCGAGGACCGGGTAGAACGCCAGCGCGTCCACGCCGAGGGCGAGTACCGGCACCAGGAGACTCACCCACGCCTGGATCGGCGAGTAGGCGTCCGGGACGGGGACGGCACGGCCGTCACCGCCGTGACCGGCAGCACCTGCGGTCCCGGTGGCACCGCCGCGGAAGTGGTCCAGGATCACGGTGCAGCCTCCATCGGTTCGTCGGGCGATGTGGTGGACGAGGTCGCGCCCGGGGGCTCCGGAGCCGGACCGGCGGGCAGCGCCCGGCGGCCCGGCGCGGGCCGGACCGGGGGCAGGGCATCGTCGGGATCGTCCGGGCCGTCGGCGACCAGCGGCGGCAGGGGCAGGCCGAGCCGGATCCGCGCCTGCAGCCATTCGTGGCGGGCCATGCGGTGGGCCTCGACCGCCCGCCGGTGGGCGTCGGTGGCCTCGGCGAGCGCGATGGACGCCGTCGCCGGGAGACGGCTCAGCTCGGCGAGGCCGGCCTCGTGCTCGGCCTCGTCCCGCTCGTGCCACGGCTCGCCGAGTCCGTCGATCATCCCGTCGAAGGCGTCGCTCGACCTGGGGTTGTGGGCGGTGTGCCTGCCGATCCACTGGAGGATCTGCTTCCTCGCCGCCTCGATCTCCTCGCGACGCGATCCGGAGGAGGACGCCGCGCGCGGTACGACGGCGTCGACGGTCGGCGGGATCGGGGCCGCAGCGGCACGGCGTGGCTCGCTGAGGGGGCGCCAGGGGGCCACGGGTCACTCCTTCGCGCCGGCCGGCCGCGCGAGACCGTCGGTCAGGTCCGGCGGCGACAGGCCGGCCAGCTGCTGGATCGTGGTCTGGAGCGCGTCGAGGCACCGCTGGTCGAGGGTGACGAGCTGAGCCCGCAGCGGATGCCGGGCCAGCACCTCGTCGGTGACGGTCCGGATCCGGCGTGCGCCCTTCGCCGCGCGCTCGGCGAAGATCAGCCGGTACTCGATCTCGGCACGGCGCCACCGAGCCTCGACCAGTTCCACCGAGCGACGCGCATCGGCGACGCGGCGACGGTGCTCCGCGTCGGCCTCACGACGAAGCCGCTCGTCCTGCGCGAGGTCGAAGTCCAGGAACTCGTCGTCGGCGCCGTCGCCGGTCCCGCTGTCGATGGCGGCGGGCCGATCCGGCGGGCCGGGGCGGCCGAGCGGGGACACGACCCCCGGGTCCTCGGCCGCAGCGAGGCGCTGCCGGGCGTCGACCAGGGCCTCCTCGAGGGCCGCGAGGGTCCGCTGGTGGGAGCGGTAGTCGTCGAGCACGACGGTGAGCACCTCGGCGCAGATCAGCTTGACGGCCTGCGGCGGGTCGGGGTCGCGTGGGTCGTGCGGCAGCCATGTCTTCGCGGTCCGCCGCCCGGCCCTGCGGTCCTCCGGCTCCTCCGGGTACGGCGAGGGGTGCGAGCGCCCGAACAACGACATGGTGACCGACCTCCCTGAACGGCTCGCTTCCGTGACGGAGAGCAGCGGATCCAGCACGTGGTGGGAGGACGGTTCCACTCCTACGAGTGAGGAAGTACCGGGATCGCGGTCATTACGCGCCTACGCGTGGACGCACGCGAACCACAGGGACGGGCGCCGGGTCCCGCTGCGCCGGGCTGCGACCCGGGGCGTCAACGGCGCCGCGCGTCGGCGAACGCGACGAGCACGCTGCGGTCCAGGACGAGCGTCCGGCCGTTGCACCCGACGCCGGTGCGGATCGCGCCGGCGCGCTTCAGCCGCCGGAACGCCCCACCGACCGCGTCGGTGGCGGACCCGATGAGGTCGGCGATCCGCTGCTGGGTCAGCGGCACGGTGATTGCGATCGACGTGTCGACGACCTGACCGAACTCCGACGCGTGGTCGAGCAGGACGTGCGCGACGCGCTGCACGGCGTCGCCACGACCGTACCGGGTGCTCCGCCGCTGGTAGGCCAGCAGCTTCTGCTGCGCCGCCCAGGCGGCGGCGCGCCGCGCGTCCGGGTGCTCGTCGAGGAACGCGAGGAACCGCCGGGCTGCATAGGACCACACCTGCACCGGGTCGCCCCGCAGCGCCACCACGTCCGCGACCCGTGGTTGCTCGTAGAGCACCCCGATCTCGCCCACCAGCTCGAACGGACCGCGGAAGGCCATGAAGATGCCGTGCTCGTCGTGCCCGGAGCGCACGACGGCGACGAGTCCGGATCTGACGATCATGACGGAGGTGGCCTCGTCGCCCTCGGCGACCAACCTCGACTTCGCTGCGAACACCCTCAGCGCACCTCGCGCGAGCAGGTCGCGGCGGGTGGTGGGCGCCATCCGGTCCAGCCACGACCAGGTCGGTCCGTCAGCTCGGGCCATGAGCGGCTCCATCGGTTCGCCACGTGGCGGGCAGGCGACTCCATCGTGGACCGTCCGTCCGCGAGCGTCGAGCACCGTCGACCGCCTGCCCTCCAAGGTTGGCACGCCGGCAGTGGCAGGCCGCAGGGGCGAACCACGACCATGGAACGCGACGGACCGGGCAGGGCTGGGACGCCCGGCGGACGACCGGGGGGAGGACGGATGGCCACCGCACGGCGGCTCTGTGTAGCGGTGGATCTCGTCGGGTTCAGCACCCGCCGCGCCGAGGTACAGGCAGAGCTGCAGGGCAGGTTGCGCCGGACCCTGAAGCGGGCGTGGCGGGAGAACGGGGTCCATCCCGTCGAGCGCCGCTGGCAGGGCGACGGCGAGGTGGCACTCGCGCCGGGGTCGGTCGACGAGTCCGCCTTCGTCTCGGGCTTCGTCCGAGCGCTGCGGATCGTGCTGCGCCGGGACAACCGCGGGCTGCCCGTGACCTCACCGGTGCGTATGCGCGTGCGGGTCGCGATGCATACCGGTGCGGCGGGCATCGGGCGGCCGGGTCTGGTCGACACCGGCGTCGTGCGGACCTGCCGCCTGCTCGACGCCCAGCCCCTGCGCGCCGCGCTGATCGAGCACCCGGACTCCGACGTCGCGCTGATCGTCTCCCAGTCGCTGTTCGAGGACGTGATCTGGGCCGAGCGGCACGAGCTGGCACGCGACGACTTCCGGCCGGTACGGATCGTTCTCGACCACAAGTCCTTCGTCGCCGACGCGTGGATGCACGTCGCGGCCAGCAGCACGGCCGCACCGGTCGCGGGCGACGAGGCCCGCCTGCTCGCCGTCGCGCTGCTGATGGCCGGATGGCGCTCGGGCGGCGATCACCCCGCCGCGACGTCGTCGTGCGGGAGCGCCGGCGCGGGATCCAACGGCAGCTGCACGTCCCAGAACCATCGCCGGGAATCGTCGAGGGACAGGGTCGCGTCCCGCCGCTGAGCGGCTGCCGTCCACGCCGGGCCGTCCGGAACGGGCACTCCGGTGACCGCGACCATCACCAGCGCCGACGCGCTGTCGGGCTCGCCGAGCAGCGTCAACCCGACCGTCGCCGTGCCCGGCTGCGCGACCACCGCGGCGACGAGGTCCACGAGCATCAGGCGGTCCAGCTCACGCAGCTGGAACCCGACGTCGACATCGGAGATCACCAGCTTGCCGCCGCGGGTGCGCAGCTCGTCGGCGGCGGACCGCAGCAACACGGCGAAGAGCGAGTCGGCGACCGCGGACAGCTGGTCGCGCAGCTGGGCCTCCAGTTGACGGCACCTGCTGCACAGCTCGGGATCGGTGACGTCGCGGCGCCCCGACGCCAGGTCTTCGAGCAGGGGCGCCACGGAGGACTCCCACGACTCGAACCGTTCCGCCCGTTCCCTCGTCACGGCATCGGCCATGGCCAGCTGCTGTTCGGCGGCGACGGCGAGCGCCCGGTTGCGCGCGACATTGCGCACGCCGATCCGCAGGGCACCGATCATCGCGAGGATCGCCACCGCGGCGGGAACGACGGCGCCGACCCGGCCCGGGGCGTTCTGCCGGATGAACAGGTCGGCACCGGGTGGTAGGTACACGGCGTAGTTGATGGCCGTGAGCCCGGCGAACCCGAGCAGGGGTTCCTCGGGAGGGCGGGCGAAGGCCAGGACGAAGAACGTCGCCGACGCCCAGGAGTTGGGCCAGAAGGTCAGGGCCGAGCGGGCGACCTCGCCCGGGTCGATCTGTGCGGCCAGCAGCACCGCGAGCGCGAGGGCCGCGGCGATCGACGACAGCGAGGCCGCGAGCGTGATCCCACCGGGCCCGCGCCGCCACATCGCCAGGGGCAGCGCCACCGAGGCGATGTACACGGCCGAAGCCGCCCAGGGGTTCGCGTACACGTTCCAGCTCAGGACGAGGGCCGCCAGCGGCCACAGCGCCATGAGCGGGATGCCCACGCCGACCACCGTGCCGTCGAAGGCTCGCAGCTCCTGCCATCGGGCCCGGGCAGCCTCTCGCGACCACCGGTCGCTCAGCGCGGCCATCGCACCGTCACCGCCGTCCCCCCGCCGTCCGCGGGCTCGACCCGCCCCTCGCCGCCGACATCGGCCATGCGTTCCACGATGGAGCGGCGGATACCCAGCCGCCCCGAGCCCGCGGAGGCCGCCGGCCCACGGCCCCGGTCGGTGACGGTGACCTTCACGCCGGTCGCGACCACACGCACGCAGATCCGGGCAGCGGGTGTCCCGGCGTGCCGCGCGGCGTTCGCGACCGCCTCGCGGACGGCCTCGCTCACGGCGAGCACGACGGGGGCGGGGAGCGCGGCGTGGTCCGCCGATCCGGTCACCGTCACCGCGAAGCGGTCGGTCGTGGCCTCGCGCGCGATGTGGTCGAGTGCCGACTGCAGGTCTGTCCGTGTCTCCCCCGTCGTCTCCCCCGTCGTCTCCCCCGCCGCCTCCCCGGTCGCCGCCCGCCGCAGCCCGCGGAGGAAGGCCGCGTCGTCCGCGCACCGTGCGCGCAGCATCTGCGAGTCGCCGAGGCCACCACGGCCGAGCGCGGTCAGGGTGTTGAGCACCTTGTCGTGCATGCGGCGCTCCAGCGCCCGCCGGTCGGCCCGGGCCGCGGCGGCAGCCCGGTCGGCGATCAGCGCCCGGCGCAGCCGGTCGGCCGCCTCGTCCTCCGCCGCCGTCGTGCGCCGCCCGATCGCGGCCTGCACCTGGCCGAGCGCCACCAATACGAACTGGATGACGGTGAGCGCGACCAGATCGGGGTGCAGCACAGGGCGGGTGAGGTACATGCTCACCGCCGAGCTGAGGATCATCGCGCCGGCCAGGGGGATCGCCCATCTCGGCCTGAGGATGAAGCCGAGCAGCCCCGCCATCCCCATCACGCACGACGTGGCTGCGGTGGCCTCCACCAGCACTGTTGCGCGAGTGGCGACCGAGGTCAGCACGAAGCACACCGATGCGGAGACGGCGGCGGCGACCGCCCAGCGCGCCCGCAACCGGCCGAGCAGGCACAGAACGATCATCGACACGACGACGGCCAAGAGCAGCGGCGCTACGAACGCCCACCACCAGGTCGCATAGAGCTCCCGGCCGATGGCCGCCTGGAGCACGCCCTGGACCAGGAACGCGGTCAACCCGATCCCCGATGCCCGCTGCATCGCCAGCTCGAAGCCGCCTGCGGCGGTGGTGAGCGCCGGTCGCGTGCCGACCGGGGGATTCGCTCGGAGGATGGTCACGGCTGCCTCGACGGCAGCATCGCAGATGCGGTCGCGTTGCGGAATGCTCCTCCCCGACCCCCGCGGCGCGCCCGAAACCCGGCGTGAAGGCGCATCCCAGCCGTGTCACGAACGCCGGAGGGCGCCTCTCAGGCGAGTTTCTGACCAGGCCAGCCGGTGTAGGACTCGGCGAGATAGGTCTTGCCGGCCTGCGAGGACACGACGGCGTTGAGCTCGCCGATCTGCCGCTTCAGGTCGAAGCCGACGCCGCCGGGCGGAGTGTGCAGCATCTGGGTCATCCAGTAGGAGAAGTTCTCCGACTTCCAGATGCGGTCGAGGGCCCGGGCGCTGTACCCGTCGAGCGCGTCCAGGCTGCCGCCCGGGCCGAGCGCCTCGGCGAGGCACTCGGACAGGATCCGCACGTCGTTGATCGCCAGGTTGAGGCCCTTCGCGCCGGTCGGCGGAACCGTGTGCGCCGCGTCGCCCGCCAGGACGAGCCGCCCCCACCGCATCGGCTCGGCGACGAAGCTGCGGAAGCGCAGCAGGGTGCGTTCGAACACCGGGCCCTGCTTGAGCTCGAACCCGTCGTCGCCGTCGACGCGGGCCTGCAGCTCGTCCCAGATCTGCTGGTTCGACCACTGCTCGACGTCCTCGTCGATCGGGCACTGGAAGTACAGCCGCTGGATCGCCTCGGTGCGCTGGCTGACCAGCGCGAACCCCCGCTCGGAGTGCGCGTAGATCAGCTCCGGCGCGCTGAACGGCGACTCGGTGAGCACGCCGAACCAGGCGAAGGGGTACTCCTTGAAGTAGTGCACCCGCTGGTTCTCCGGGATGAGGAAGCGGCAGATGCTGCGGGAGCCGTCGGTGCCGGCCACGACCTCGCACTCGATCTCGCACTCCGTCCCGTCCCCGTCGACGAACCGGATCACCGGCGAGTCCCCGTCCACGCCGCTGACCTCGGTGTCCCGCACCCCGAAGCGGACGTCGCCGCCGTCCCTGTCCCGGGCGTTGGCGAGATCGATGAAGACGTCCGTCTGCGGGTACAGCCAGCAGCTCGCGTTGACGAGGGAGGCGAAGTCGATGCGGTGCCCCGCGCCGTCGAAGCGCAGGTCGATGCCGTGGTGCTCGTAGCCGTCCTTGTGCACCCGGTCGCTGACGCCGGACTCGACGAGGGTCTTGACCACCCCGTCCTCGAGGATGCCCGCCCGGTGCGTCGTCTCGATCTCCTGCCGGGGCCGGGTGTCGATCGCGACGCTGTCGATCCCGCTCCTGGCGAGCAGGTGGGAGAGCATCAGACCCGCCGGGCCCGCACCCACGATCCCGACCCGGGTCTTGATCGTCGTTGTCATCCAGGACTCCTTCACACCCGCGGGCCAGTTCTTGGAGGCGGAGGCCGCCGCCCGGCTGCCACCGGGCGGGCGACCTCCGACCGGGAATGGATCAGTGCGCGACGGTGCCCTCGTGCTCGGCGATCTCCTCGTCGACGACGTCGCGCGGGTGCCCGATGATCAGCACCATGCACATCGCGATCGCGGCGACGGCCGCGAAGACATAGAACCCCCACGGGTAGCCGTGGTCGCCGGTCAGCAGGGCGCCGATGATGATCGGTCCCACGATGGCGCCGATCCGGCCCACGCCCGCCGTCCAGCCGAGGCCGGTCGCCCGCATGGTCGCCGGGTAGACGTGCCCCACGTAGGCGTAGATCAGGACCTGCGCGCTGAACACGAACGTGCCGGTCACGAGCACCGCGGCGTACAGCGGCAGCGACGGCATCTTGATGCTGAGCAGCACGAGGAGCACCGCGGCGATGCCGAACCAGGCCAGGGTCGCCGGGCGGACGCCGATCCGGTTGGCCACCTGCCCCGCGATGATCAGACCGATGATCGCGCCGATGTTCAGGATGAGCAGCAGGCCCAGACCCACGCTGAGGTCGTAGCCGGCCGTCACCATGAGCTGCGGCAGCCAGGTGTTCAGGCCGTAGACCAGGATGAGGCCGAGGAACGACGTCGCCCAGAACGCCAGCGTCGGACGGGCCAGACCGTCCTTGAACAGTCCGGCGACCGGGTTGGTTGCCGGCTTGGCTCGCCCCTCGGCGGTCCGGGAATGCGCCTTCTGCTCGAGGAACACCTCGGACTCGGGCAGGTACCGCCACATCAGCGGGGCAAGGATCAGACCCGGAATGCCGCCGATGACGAACATCCACTCCCAGCTGTGGCCCGCGCCCAGGACGAGCAGCCCGAGGATGGCCGTGAGCACGGCCCCGACGTGATAGCCGGTCATCACGGTCGTCGCGGCGCTGGACGCCTTGCCCTTACGCGCGAACTCGGTCACCAGCGTGATCGCCGTCGGCAGGCAGCCGCCGAGGCCGAGCCCGGCGATGAAGCGGTACAGGCCGAACGTGAACACGGACGTCGAGAAGGCGACCAGGAGGGTGAAGATCGAGAAGACCGTCACCGCGAAGATCATCACCCGGCGGCGGCCCAGGTAGTCGGTGACGGTGCCGATCGTCATCGCGCCGATCGTCATGCCGATCAGGCCGGTCGTGGCGATGGCCGTCGCCGTCGGCGGCGTGATCCCGAAGATCTTCTCCTTCAGCAGGACGGGGATCACGGTTCCGAGTACGACGAGGTCGAAGCCGTCGAGCAGCACCGCCGCCCAACACAGGGGCGCGACCGCCCGACGGCTACCAACGACTGTTGCATCCGCTGTCATCGTCCCTGCCCTTCGCTCTCGTGCAGCTGCCCGTCCGGCCGCGTCGGTCACGGCCACGCCGTCGAACCCCTCGCAGATCGGCGTACGGGAGCCGTGGTGGCGATCCGCGCTCGCGCCGCGCCGGTCTCCTGCCGGCTCGTCAACTCGTCAACTCGTCGGCAGGTCGAGCACATCGACGCTAGCCAGTCGCCGTCCCGATGTCCGCCGCGTCGCCGCGTTATCCACTCAGTGGATAACGGCCCCGAATATCGTGCCGGCGTGCCCCCACCCTGCGCTGAGGTGCGGGGCCGGGGCCGGCCTCAGCCCGGGCCGCCGGGATGGGCGAGGTCGTAGGCGCGGGCGAGCTTGCTCGGCACGACCATCCGCCACGCGTCCACGACGAGCTCGCGGGCCTCCGCCCGGTCCAGCGCCGCGAGGTCGGCGCGGACCCAGTTGAACCGCATGTCCGACGCCGACGGCAGGGCGAACCTGTGCGGCTCGCTCGCGACGAGCGCCGCCCGCTCCTCCTTCGGGAAGGCGAACTCCATCACGGTCTCGTCGAGCGAGAACGCCACGTACACGATCTGCTTCACCCGGAACTTCAGCCTGCCGCGCACGTACACCTCGTACGAGCGCTCCAGCTCACTCCCCAGCGACCGGACGTCCTCGATCACCGCCATGGCTCACCACCTCGCTCCGCGCGCCTGGCTTGGACGAGACCCCGGGAACGGGCCGAAGTCATCGGACGCGCGCGGGCCGCCCGCATCTCGGGATGTGCGGGCCGAGGTTCGCGGCGACCTCGGCGCCCGCGGCGGCGGACCGGACGCCGGCGCATCTCGCACGCCGTCCCAGGGTCGCGGCGGATCGGCGCGGCGAAGCGCAACTCATCAACCGGTAGGGCGGCGGAACGGGATGCCGGGCAGCCGCCGTGCCCGGGGCCCGGGGACTTCCGGCCGTCAGGTCACGGAAGGTGGGCGGCGAGGAAGTCGGTCATCACTGCGCCGGTCAGCCCGCGGGCCATCGGCTCGCAGTGGTGGTCGGCGCCCTGCTCGCGGGTGAACCGGACGAGCAGCTTCTCGCCGGGCAGCGCGTCGTGGAGCTCCTTCGACTGGCCCGCGAAGAACTCCTCGGCGTCCGGGTCGGTGATCAGCAGCGGCGTCCGGATCTTCTCGACGAGCCCGTCGAGCGTGAACTTCTGCACGGCGGCGAACACGTCGTAGGGGGTCGTGCCGCCGTACGGCTTGGCGCGGAACGCGAACACCGCGGCCTGCTTCGGATCGGCAGGGCCCGCGGCCATCAGGGCGTTGAACCGGTCGCGTTCGCCCGCTTCGAGCAGCGCCAGCATGGCCGGGGGCAGGTTGGCGTTCCATGCCCGGGTGACGTCGACGACGCCGCCGTCGACCACTGCGGCGACGAACCGGTGCTCGAAGGCCAGCGCGCGGGGCAGCCAGTAGCCGCCCTGGCTGATCGCGTACGCCAGCAGCGCGTCCGCGTCGACGTCGGGGCGGGCCACGAGCGCGTCGACGACCGGGGTGAGCACCGCCTCCCAGTCGTGACGGAACGGGATGCCCCGCTCGAACAGCAGCGACTGCTGGCCGGGGCCGTCGAAGACGTAGGCGTTCCAGCCGCGGTCGAGGGCGGGGCGGATGGCCGTCGCCCACAGGCCGGACAGAGCGCCGTCGCTGCCGTTGGTGACCACCAGGGTGGGCCGGGGGACACCACTGCCGTCGGGGCGGAAGAGGTAGCCGGGCAGCGTGCCGCCCTCGAACGCGATGTCGACGGGGAGGTGGCGGCCGTCGGATGCGGCCACGAAGTCGTCCCAGGCGCCACGGTGGGCGCGGAAGGTGGGCAGCAGGACGGCGTCCGGGTCGGGTAGTGCGTCGACGAACGCCAGGGACTGGTCGTAGAACTCGGAGGCGGCGAGGAACAGCGCGGCGGCGGTGGTTCGCCGGCCCGCGGCGCGGGCGTCGACGGCCGCGGCGCGGAACCGGTCGGCCTGCTCGTGCCAGGCGCGGTACCAGCCGGCGGGGTCGTCGTCGGTACAGCGGGCGAGGGTCTCGAGCACCGGACCGATGTCCGAGGTCCCCATGGCGGCGTGGCCGACGGCGGTGCGGGCGACGAAGTCGACGGCGGGGTCGGCGAAGAAAGGCAGCGTCATGCTCATGGCGGTTTCTCCTGTGGCCAGGCGGATCAGTGCTGAGGGGCGGCGGCGACGCGCATGGTGGAGCGGGCCGCGAGGACGAGCACGGCGGGCGGGCGGGCCGGCTGCGGGCGAACGGGCCGATCGGGCCGACCGCGTCGGCGGGCAGGGTGGCGAGCGCGTGCCCGATCCCCGTTGCCGGCACACCCCCCACGCGGGCCTCCCCGGTCGGGCGGCAGCGTGTCGGGGATCCAGGCTGACGCCGCCGACCGGCGTCGCGATGTCCATGGGATGACCTTGGCGGTAGTGCGGTGCCCGGACATCCGCCATCTCACCCGGATTCGGTCGCTCGTTCAGCCGATGCGTCGGCTCGGACGCCCCCGATGTGGGTCGGGGGGTCGACCACGATCGACGCTCTCGTCCGAGGTTTCGTCTGGCGGCCACACTTCCGTGCGTCTACACTTACCGTTCGTGGCGACTTACGGAGACTCCGCGCTCGGGCTGCTCGGAGACCCCAGCCGCCGTGCGATCTTCGAGCTGCTCGCCCGCAGGCCGTACTCGGTCCAGGAGCTCGCCGATGCGCTCCCGATCAGCCGGCCCGCGGTCTCCCAGCATCTTCGCGTCCTGCGGGAGGGCGGGCTTGTCGTCAGCGAAGCCGAAGGCACCCGACGGATCCACCGTCTCGATCCCGCGGGCGTGACCGCGCTGCGGGCCTGGCTGGACGGGGTGTGGAGTGATGCCCTGACCAGCTTTCACAAGCTCGCCGAGACGCCCCCGGACGTCTCGGACGAACCGTTGGAGGGAAATCCATGACCGACGTCGCTCCCATCCCGCCGATCACCGGCACGGTCTCGCTCGCCGTTCCCGTCGAGCGCGCCTTCGAGGTCTTCACACGGTCGATCAACTCGTGGTGGCCGCACCGGTTCCACATCGGACAGGCCGAGGTCGACGAGGTCGTGCTCGAACCCTGGGTCGACGGGCGCTGGTACGAGCGCGGCGTCGACGGCAGCGAGTGCGACTGGGGCCGGGTGCTGGCGTGGGAGCCCCCGCACCGGCTGCTGTTCACCTGGCAGATCAACGGCTCCTGGCAGTTCGACCCCGACCCCGACCACGCCAGCGAGATCGAGGTCCTGTTCCGCCCCGACGGGTCCGGGAGCGTCGTCGAGGTCGAGCACCGCCTGTTCGAGCGGCTCGTCGGCGGCCGGGCCATCAACGACGCGATCAACGGCGGCGGCGGGTGGGCTCTCCTGCTCGACGGTTACGCCAAGACCGTGGCCGACCAGTGAGTCCCCGCTATCCCGACCACATGGCGATGGCCACGGCCGAACGCGCCGACCTGCTCGTCTCCCTCACCCCTGCCCAGTGGGAGGCACCCACGCTCTGCGACCGGTGGCGGGTCCGCGACGTGGTGGCGCACATGTTCAGCCACGACGAGCTGGGGCCGCTGGGTACGGTCCGCCGCATCGTCACGGGCCGGCTGTCCTCCGGCGGACCCAACGCCCTCGGCGTCGCTGCCTACGCCGACCGCAGCCCGGACCAGCTCATCGCCCTGGTCAAGGACCACCTGCGACCCCGCGGGCTGACGGCGGGGTTCGGCGGCAGGATCGCAGTCCCCGGCGGCGACCCGGCCACGGGGTAGCGGTCGCGGTAGGCGCGGTCGAAGACGAGGAACGCCGTGCGAGCACCGAACGCCCGGTTCAGGTCGTGGTAGTTCAGGGCCTCGTCGACGAACCGGCGGCCGGTGGTGTCGACGGCGACCGAGCCATGTGCAGACGCTCCGCCGCGCGCCCGAGGTGCAGCTCCTCGGCGACGGCGAGAAACGCCTCGACCCAGCGGATGTCCATCTCGGTCCCTCGCGACGGTGCGGGCGGACACTTCCGAAGTCTCCGGCCGTGGGCACCGTAACGCCCACGGCCGACGATCAGCCCCGGGCGGCGTGCCGCGCGGCGAGGTAGCCGAAGATGAGCCCGCCCCCCACCTGGCAGCCCGCGCCCGGATACTCCGACGCCATGATCGAGTGGGCGTCGTTCCCGACGGCGTAGAGCCCCGGCACCGGACGGTCCCGCTCGTCGAGCACCCGGGCGTCCGGGTCGGTGCGCAGGCCGAGCGCGCTGGCCAGCGGCGTCGGGACCACCGCGATCGCGTAGAACGGCGCCTGCCCGATCGGCCCCAGGTTGGGGTTGGGCGTGTGCGCCGGGTCGCCCGCGGCGAGGCCGAAGGGACTCTGGCCCTTGCCGAACTCCTCGTCCACCCCGGTGCGCGCGTACCGGTTGGCGTCCGCGACGGTGCGCTCCAGCCCGTCCGGGTCCACGTGGATGGCCGCCGCGAGCTCCCGCAGGGTGCTTCCGGTGCGCAGGTACCCGCTCTTCAGGAACGGGCGCAGCCGGACCGCGGGCAGGTGCGGGTGCACCATGCCGAGGCCGTAGCGCGACAGTGTCCGGGAGTCGACGACGAGCCACGCCGGGATCGTCGGGACGTCCTTGTGCGAGTCGTACATCGCCCGGGTGAAGCGGTGGTAGGACACCGACTCGTCCACGAACCGCCTGCCCGCGGCGTTCACCGCGACGATGCCCGGCTTGGCGCGGTCCCAGATGTGCGGGAACACGGCTGTCGAGCCGTCCCACCGGCGGCCGATGGAGCTGGGGAACCACAGGGCGTTGTCGTCGCGGGACTCGCCGAGGGTGCCGCCGACGCGCCGCGCGAGGGCGATCGAGTCGCCCGTCGCGCCCTCGCCGACCCGCGTGAACTGCGGCGTCGGCTTCGGCATGTGCGCGGCGCGCAGCTCGGGGCTGGCCGAGAACCCGCCTGCGGCGAGCACGACGCCCTTGCGCGCGCCGACCCGGACCGTCTCCCCGCGGTGCGAGACGACGGCGCCGACGACCCTGCCGTCGGCGTCGGCCACGAGCTCCGTGGTGCGGGCGGTGAACCAGACGTCCCCGCCGCGCCGCTGCAGCTGGTGGTAGAGGTTCGCGACCAGCGCGTTGCCCATGGCCAGGCGGGTGCCGCGGGGGTAGCCGCGCAGCAGGTCCAGCACCCACCGCACGCCCAGCCGCAGGGCCGTGGCCATGCCCCGCACGGAGCCGTCGAAGATCGTGAGGAGCTGGTTGACCTCGAGCCTGCGGACCATCAGGGTGCCGCGGAAGAGCGCGAACTCCGGCACGGGGCGGCGGATCCGGCGCAACCCGGCCCGGCCGAGCGTGCGGCCGTCGAAGGTCTTCGGCTCGAGCGCGCGCCCGACGGCGTAGCCGCCGATCTCCGGGTGGTAGTCCACGACCGCCTTGGAGTGCCAGAACTCCACCCCGAGCCTGTCGAGATGCGCGAGCATCGGCGGGCCGTTGTCGAGATAGGCCTCGCGCAGCGCGCGTGGGGCACGCTCGCCCACCAGGGTGTCGAGGTAGCGGCTCGCCTCGGCTCGGTCGCCCGCCGGGTCCGCCATCCCCGGGTGGCCGGGGACCCAGCAGGTGCCAGCCGAGTAGGCGGTGGTGCCGCCGAGCCACTCGGTCTTCTCCAGCACCAGTACCGCCAGGCCCTCCCCGGCCGCCACGACGGCGCTGCCGAGCCCGGCGGCACCCGAGCCCAGGACGAGCAGGTCGACCTCGGTGTCCCAGGTCGCGGCCTCCGGGGTCGCAACGGGTCCGGGCTCAGACATCGGTTGCTCCAGAGGTGGTGAGTTCGGCGAGGTGACGCTGCATCCGGTCCAGATCCGGGTGGGCGCCGGTGAGCAATGTGATGGCGTCCGCGGCCTGGGCGACGAGCATCGCGCCGCCGTCGAGGACCCGGCAGCCGCGGGCGCGGGCGGCCGCGGTCAGAGCGGTCTCCATCGGCCGGTAGACGCAGTCGGCCACCCAGTGCCGGTGCACCAGCAGGCTCGTGGCGAACGGCGTTCCGGGGTGCCTGGTCATCCCGATCGGGCTGGCGTTGACGACGCCGTCGGCCCGGCCGAGCGCAGCCTGCGCCGTGGCCTCGGGGGTGACGTCCGCGCCGGGGAGGGCGGCGCGCAGCCGGGCGATGAGCGCGGCCGCGCGCCGCGGGTCGGCGTCCACGACGCGGACCGCCGCACCGGCAGCGGCCAGCGCGTAGGCGACGGCGGAGCCCGCGCCGCCTGCACCGATGACGGCGACCTCGTCGAGCGCCGCCCCGCGCAGGCCGTGGCGCAGCCCGGTGAGGAAGCCGCTGTGGTCGGTGTTGTGGCCGATCAGCCGCCCCTCGCGCACGAGCACGGTGTTGACCGCGCCGAGCGCGCCCGCGTCCGGGGAGAGCTCGTCGAGCTGGTCCAGCACGGCCTGCTTGACGGGGTGGGTGACGTTGAACCCGGTCATGCCGGCCTCGACGGCGTCGCGCAGGATGAAACCGGCGGGCAGGGTGTCGAGGTCCAGCAGCGCGTACCGGTAGTCCAGGCCCAGCGTGGCCGTCTCGCGCTCGTGCAGCGCGGGCGAGAGCGACCCCGCGATCCCGGCGCCCACCAGCGCGACCCGGTGTCGCACCGGCGCCAGCACCTCGGTCACCGGGCCACCAGCTTCCGGACGGCGGCCAGGTTCCGCGCGGCGAACTCCACCGCGGAGAGCTCGGCCTGGAGCGTGGCGTTCGGGACCTCGACGCTCAGCGGGGTGCCCGCCGGTGCGGCGGCGATCAGCTCGGCGATCGGGAACTCGCCCTCGCCGACCAGCATGCGCTGCACCCGCGCCTCGACCTGCAGCACCGAACCGTCCGCACGCATGCCCAGCGGGAGCTCCGCGGGCAGGTCCAGGTGCGCGGGTGTGGCGAGCGGGCCGTCGCAGAGCTGCAGGCAGGGGACGAGCGCCGGGCCCAGGGCCGCGACGTCCGCGATCGTGCTGCCGCCGCGCCGGATGTGCAGCGAGTCGAGCAGCACGGCGGCCCCGGCCGCCGCGGCGAGCGCGCCGGCCTCGCGGACGGTGCTCACCGGCTGGTAGCTGATGGGCTCCAGGGTCGGCAGGATGCCCACGGCCAACGCGTCGGAGGTGAGTGCGGCGAGGGTGTCCGCCAGCCGCGACCGGTCCTCGTCCACCCCGACCACGCTGAGCGTGCGGGCCCCGAGTGCGGCGCCCGCGTCGAGGGCGGGCCTCCAGTCGGCCGGTCCGGTGTCCGGGCCGAGGGCCAGGAACTCGACGTCGCGCACCTCCAGACCGGTGTCGTCGAGGCGGAGCAGCGTCTCCTTCGACATCGGCGAGCCGGGCTCCATGGGGTACTGGTGCTCACCCGCGGTGACGGCCTTGACCCGGACTCCGACGAAGTCGTAGCCGGCCTCGGCGGCCGTCGCGACCAGCTCGGGCGGGGTGAGCCGCAGGAGGGTGAGGTGCGCGATCCCGATCGGGGTCATGCGGAGGTCTCCTTCGTGAGCTGCGGAACCGCCTCCGGCAGGCCGGACGCGGCCGAGCGGTAGAGCGCGGTGAGGATCGCGAGGGACTTCGCCGCCTCGCGCCCGGTGACGGCGGGTTCTCGCCCCTCCCGGACGGCTGCGGTGAAGTCCGCGATCTGCAGAGCGTGGAACGGGGCGAGGCCGCCGTTGATGGCGGCGAGGTCGAGGTCGCCGGTGAGCCCGCCGCCGAACGGGTCGGCGACGGCCGCGGCGCCGGGAACGGCCCAGACGTCGATCCGGGCCGTGCTGCCCTCGGGGTACTCGGCGAGCCCGACGGTGGCGAACCACTGCAGCAGGTCGACGTTGTGCACGGCCTGGGTCATGAGCACCCCGCCGCCGTCCGTTGCCCAGGTGCCGCGCCAGGCCGCGCCCGTGTAGTAGTACTCCGGCTCCCGGTGCAGCAGCACCGACGTGTGGCCGAGGATCGGCCTGCCGAGCGTGCCGTCGTCGATCGCGCGCCGGATCCGCTGCGCGGCAGGCCAGAACCGGCGCTGGAACAGCACGCCGAGCTGGACACCCCCGGCCTGGGCGGCGGCGTGGTTGCCCGCCACGTTCCCGCAGCCGACCACGCCCGCCCGCAGCACCCGCGTCATGTCGCCGGGCTCGGCTCGGGCGCGGCCGCCGGGGTGGCGGTGCTGCGGCGCATGCCCAGCTCGGCGGTCGGGATCTTGCAGGTCTCCGGGCCGGTCAGGGCCGCCAGCGCCGAGACCACGACGAAGCCGGCGCACAGCCAGGCCACCGGGACCCAGTCGGAGTGGTCACCCGCGGTGAGCGCGGTGGCCCACAGCGGGGTGAAGCCCGCCGCCAGCAGGCCGGCCATCAGGCCGATCGCCATGCCGGAGTACCGGACGCGGGCGGGGAACTGCTCCGGGAAGTAGGCCGGGTAGATGCCGTTGGGCGCGGCGTAGCAGACACCGATCAGGAGCACGGCAGAGATGAAGATCCACGGCACGTTCTGGGTGCTGATGGCGTGGAAGAACACGAACACCATCACCGCGACGCCGACGAGGCCGGACACGAACACCGGCTTGCGGCCGATCCGGTCGGCGAGCATGCCGAACAGCGGCTGGCTGAGCACGGCCCCGGCGTTGGCCACGGAGATCACCGCGAGCATCGTCGGCTTGGAGATCCCCTCGACCTGGGTGGCGTAGGCGAGGGCGAAGACGTTCACGATCGTGTTGACCATGGCGAAGCTCGCGCAGACGGCGACGCGCAGCACGGTCAGCCAGTGGTCACGGAACAGCACGACGATCGGCGCCTTGGCGGTCTCGTGGCTGGTCTGCAGCTCGGCGAAGACCTCGGGCTCGTGCAGCGAGCGGCGCAGGAAGTAGGCGACGGCGGTGACGGCGATGGACAGCCAGAACGGGATCCGCCAGCCCCAGGACAGCAACTGCTCCTCGGGCAGCGCCGCGACCGGGATGAACACCAGGCTGGACACGACGATCCCGAACATGATCCCGCTCATGGTGAAGCTGGCGTAGAAGGCCCGCTTGCGGTCGGGAGCGTGCTCCATCGTCAGCGAGCTCGCGCCGGGCGACTCGCTTCCCAGGAAGCCGGAGATCGCGGCCTTCCTCGGGTTGTTCCGGGTCCCGCCTGCAGGCGGGGCCGATGCCGTGACGGACATGATGTTCCTTTCGAACCGGCAGCGTCGACGGAAGGCATCCGGCCTGCTCAGCAGGTGTGCCCGCCAGGGATGACGATGAGGGTTGCACTCGGAACCAAGTCCGTCCAACACTAAGTTGGACTGACTCTATGACTCACAGGCACATAATCAGCCCCTCGGCGTCGGCAGGACCTCGTCCGCCACCGCCAGCACGGCCTTCAGCACCGGCGACGGGTTCTCCCCCAGCCAGGCCAGGGCGTGATCCATGTAGACCTGCCGCCCGCTGAGCGGAACGAAGACCACCGACGCGGGCATGATCCGCGCGACGCCCGAGGCCATCAGGGCGATCCCGACACCCGCCGACACGAGGGTGAGGATCATGAACGGATCCGTGATCTCCTGGATGATCCGCGGCCGGAAACCGGCATCGGCGCAGGCCTGCGCCGTGAGCCGGGCCAGCGCGGAGCCCACGCCCAGCGGCAGCGTGATGAAGCCTTCGTCCGCGAGATCGGCGAGGTCGACCTCGGAGCGGCCGGCCAGCGGATGGTCGATGGGCAGCACCACGCCCAGCGGCTCCCGGCCGATCAGCCGCGTGCGCACCGGCGACGGGTCGATCGGCAGCCCGACGAACGCGATGTCCAGCGCGCCCCGCTCCAGCTGCTCGACACCGTCGCGGGTCATGACGCGCCCGGTCAGGGCGAGCGTGACGTCCGGGTAGCGCTGCCGGACGGCGCGGGTCAGCGGCGGCAGCGTGAGGTGGTTGAGCGCGCCGGAGAACCCGATCGCCACCGTCCCGTAGACCACCCCGTCCGTCGCCCGGCAGGCCTGCCGGCCGAGCTCCAGCTCCTCGAACACACGGCGGGCGTGCGGCAGCAGCGCATAGCCCGCGGGGGTGAGCGAGACGCTGCGCGTGCTGCGGTCGAACAGCGTGGTCCCGAGCTCGCGCTCCAGCCGCCGGATCGTCTGGCTGAGCGGGGACTGGGCGAGGTTCAGCCGGGCCGCGGCCCGGCCGAAGTGCAGCTCCTCGGCGACCGCGATGAACGCCTCGAGCCAGCGGATCTCCATGACGAACCCTCCCTTGCGCACGGCGAAATCCGGCTTATAGTCGTTTGGCAGCACAGTTCTTAAAGTATTTTGCAGAGATTCTTACACAGTATCGGACCGGGTGGCACACAGTCCCCCGGGCGACAGGGAAGGACCGACGACGTGACCGTCCCCGCGACCCCCGCCCCCGCCTACGACGTGATCGTCGTCGGCGCGGGCGCGGGGGGCCTCGCCACCGCCGTCACCGCTGCCCACCAGGGCCTGCAGGTGCTCGTCCTCGAACGGGCCGCCGTGTGCGGCGGCGCCACCGCATGGTCCGGCGGCTGGATGTGGGCGCCCGGCAACCCCCTCGCCCGCGCCGACGGTGTCGACGAGGACCCCGAGCGGTTCCGGGCCTACCTGCACGCCGCGCTCGGCAAGGACTACGACGCGGAGCGGGTCGAGGCGTTCCTCGGCGCCGCGCCCGAGATGGTCCGGTTCTTCCACGAGCAGACCGCCCTGACGTTCGTCCCCGGCGCGGCGATCTGCGACATCTACGGGGATCTCCCCGGCGCGGGAACCGGCCACCGGTCCGTCGCCCCCGAGCCCGTCGACCTGCGCCGGCTGGGCCCCGACGTCGAGCGGCTGCTGCGCCGCCAGCTCTACGAGACCTCGTTCCTCGGCATGGGTGTCATGGCCGGTCAGGACCTCGGGCTGTTCCTCGCCGCCGCCCGGGGCAACCCCCGCGGGCTGCTGCACGCCACCCGCCGGACCACCCGCCACCTGGCCGACCTGGCGCTGCGGCGCCGCGGGACGCAGCTGGTCAACGGCACCGCGCTCGTCGGGCGGCTGCTGCGCTCCGCGCTCGACGCCGGCGTCGAGATCCGGGTCTCCAGCCCGGTCCTCGAACTACTGCGCGACGGCGAACGCGTCACCGGGGTGGTCGCCTCCACCCCGGACGGTCCCCGGCGTCTCGCCGCCACCCGCGGGGTCGTCCTGGCCGCGGGCGGCTACCCGCGCGACGAGAAGCGACGCCGGGCGACCTTCCCCCGCGGCGAGGAGCACCACACCCTCGCCCCGGACAGCGCCGACGGCGCCGGCATCGGCCTCGGCGAGTCCGTGGGCGGACGCCTGCGCACCGATCTCGCCTCCCCGCCGCGTGGTGCCCCGTCTCGCTCGTGCCGTTCCGGCTCGGCCGACGCACCGGGGTGTTCCCGCACATCATGGACCGGGCCAAGCCCGGCAGCATCGGCGTGCTGCGCAACGGCCGCCGCTTCGTCAACGAGGCGAACGGCTACCACGACTACGTCTCCGCGATGATCGCCGCGACCCCGGACGACGAGCCGGTCCGGTCCTGGCAGATCGCCGACGCCCGGTTCGTGCGCCGCTACCCGCTCGGCATGGCCAAACCGCGGCCCGTCCCCCTGTTCCCGTACCTGCGCAGCGGCTACCTCAGGCGCGGCCGCACCCTGGTGGAGCTCGCCCGCGTCTGCGGGATCGACGAGGCCGGGCTGGTCGCCACCGTCGCGGAGTTCAACGCGGGCGCCCGGCGCGGCGAGGATCCGCACTTCGGCCGCGGGTCGACGCCGTTCAACCGCTACGGCGGCGACCGGGAGGTCGGGCCGAGCCCGACCCTCGCCCCGCTGGAGAAGCCCCCCTTCTACGCGGTCCAGGTCGTCCCCGGCAGCTTCGGCACCTTCGCGGGCCTCGCCACCGACGCCCGCGCCCGCGTCCTGGACTCCGACGACGCTCCGATCC
Source organism: Pseudonocardia sp. (assembly GCA_050248815.1). Classification (GTDB taxonomy): domain Bacteria; phylum Actinomycetota; class Actinomycetes; order Mycobacteriales; family Pseudonocardiaceae; genus Pseudonocardia. Next base: position 28,843 of record JBFWRR010000062.1, read on the forward strand.
CCGGCCTCTACGCGGTCGGATGCGACCAGGCCAGCGTGATGGGCGGCCACTACCCGGCAGGAGGGATCAACATCGGCCCCGCCATGACGTTCGGGTTCGTCGCCGCGCGCGACCTCGCCGGCACCACGACGGCGGTGTCGGCGTGAGCGTCCCGGGCAGGCTGGACCAGATCGGCGTCATGCTCTACGACCTCGGCGGCGTCGAGCTGGAGTTCCTCGCTCCGCGCACCACCGGCAACATCTGGGCGGACCAGCTCGCCGAGAAGGGCGAGGGGCTCCACCACATCCGGTTCGCCGTGGACGACCACGAGGCCACCGCCGCGGACATGCGCGGCCGCGGCGTGCCGACCTACCAGCAGGGCGAGTCGATGCGCGGCGGCGGGGTCCGCTACGCGTACTACGACACCGTGCCCCAGCTGGGCTTCCTCATCGAGACCCTCAATCCCGGGGGCCCCGCGTGAGCTACCCGGAGGGGGTCCTCGCCCTGGTCACCGGCGGTGCCAGCGGTATCGGCGCCGCCACCGCCACCCGGCTGCGCCGCGCGGGCGTCCGCGTCGTCACCGCGGACCTCGCCCCCGGCGCGGACGAGAAGCTCGACGTCACCGACCCCGACGCCGTCGCGGCCCTGGTCGCGCACCTGGGGCCGGTCGGCATCCTGGTGCACAGCGCGGGGATCGTCGGGCCGTCCGCGCCGCTCACCGACCTCGATCTCGACGGCTGGCGCACCACCTTCCGCGTCAACGTCGACGGCACCTTCCTGATGTGCCGCGCCGTCGTCCCCGGGATGGTGGCCGCGGGCTGGGGCCGGATCGTCACCCTCGCCAGCATCGCCGCCAAGGACGGCAACCCGACCCAGAGCGCCTACTCGGCGTCCAAGGCCGCGGTGATCGGGCTGACCAAGGCCCTCGGCAAGGAGCTCGCCACCACCGGCGTGCTGGTCAACGCCGTCGCCCCCGCCGCCGTCGCCACCCCCATGAACGCCGCCACCGACCCGGCGATCCTCGCCCGCTCCCAGTCGCTCACCCCGATGGGCCGCTTCGGGACCGCGGAGGAGATCGCCGAGCTGATCGCCTGGCTCTGCTCCGAACAGGTCAGCTTCTCCACCGGCGCCGTGTACGACGCCAGCGGAGGCCGCGCGAGCTACTGACCGGCCCGCCGCGACCCTCGCACACACGTTCCAGCGACTCGCACATACGTTCCAGCGCCCGCACACACCCGGTGGCGTCGGCACATATCGCCGGCAGTGTGTGCCACCACCATTCGCCATGTGCGACCGCGGGACGGGGCCCGTCATCGGATGAGCTGGACGGTCGGGATACGCGTGTGTGGCTCGAGGTCGCGGACTACGCGGTCACGGGATTCGATCCGACGAGGCGCGTCGGATGCTGGTCGCCACGTTGGTAGACGAGCCCCGGCAGGGGCAGCATCGCCAAGGATCGAGGAGACCAACATGATCTACAGCCTGATCGTCAAGCGCCGGATGAGACAGAGCTTCGACCACGTCAGCAATCAGCGCTGGGACGAACTCCTGGATTCGATCGCTCCCGATGTGCATCACCGCTTTCTCGGTGCACATGCGATCGGCGGCGAGCGTCACGATCGCGACACCCTGCGGCTCTGGTTCGAACGCCTGGGCCATGTGCTGCCGAGTCTCAACCTGAGGGTCAACCACATCTGGGTGAAGGGCTGGCCGTGGAACACCACCGTGGTCGTCCAGTGGGATGGCAGTGCCACGCTGCTGGACGGCGGTCCGTACGCCCAGCACGCCGTTCACCTGATCACCGTGAAGTGGGGGAAGATCCACGCGCTCGACGTGTTCGAGGACTCCCAAGAAGTCGCGCGTGCACTCGACGTCCAGGCTTCCGAAGGGCTCAAAGAGGCGATCGCGCCGCAGATCCTGAGCTAGCACACCCGCCGGGCGCACCCGGCTGAGCGCTGAGCGCCCACGACTTTGTGGAGATGTCATGAACATGCGACGCACCACCACGGCGGTAATCAACGTGCCGGCCACGGATATCGACCTCGAGGGCTGGTTGTTCGGGCTTTCCGACGCGGACTACCAGGCGTGTGCCCGCGGGCACCACGGGGCAGGCACGTACAACGATGAACATGGCCGGGGCATGGTCAACGTCGAGTCGATCGGCGGGAACCTGATCGTCCAGCACTACCGTCCCGTCCGCGCAGATAGCAGCGACGTGGAGATGTACTCGCCGGCGAGCAGGATCTACCTGTTGCACCTCTTCCCCCTCCAAGGGTCCGTGCGGTGGTGGCTCAAGGTCACACCGAAGTCGGACTCCTCGTCGAACTTCACCTGCACCGTGCATGTCGATCTCCACCCGGTGCTCCGAGTGCTCGGTCGGTTCATCGCGGCTGGGTGGTTCCTGGAGCGCCACGTCACCGAGGAGACCGCGGGCTTCGTCGCCGACATCGTCCGTAAGCGCGGCGCCGCCCGGCCGGCGCCGGTGCCGAGCCGCCCGGCGAGGCCTTCCCGGTGAGGGAGCCGACGCGCGCCGTGAACGCGACCGCCGAGCCGCCGCCAATGCCGGCGGCGGACGTTGCGGCGGCGCGTGTGGCCCAGGTCCGGGACCGTCCGCAGGCCCGGTTGGACCTCCTGCGGTGGTCCTACACGCCGCTTCCCGGGACGCCGCCGCTGCACCTCAGGTATCGACGCGCCACGCTCGCGTTCATGGAGTGGCAAGTGCGCCGCGGCTTGCTCGATCCGCTCGACGGTCGACGACCGGGCAGCCCGTGGTGGCGAGCGGTCAATGATCGTCTCCTCCGCGACACGTGCGAGGCGCGCATGCGCGTGCTCGGCCATCCTGGTCCGGCATCGACCCCCAGCGCAGAACCGTCGGTGAACTTCGCCTTCCGGCCATCGGTGAGGTCGTGGTACCTGGCGCACAACGTCACGATCGTCAGGGCGTATCTCGACCATCGCGAGCTGGCCGAACGCGAGAACCGCGTCGAGCGCTTCTTCATCAATCTCGTCCTCATCCGGCTGCTGTACGCCCACGCTCTGGTCGCCGCGCCCAGCCTCGCGCTCGCGTGGCTCGCGCCGGCGGCTCGATGGCTCGGAGACCCGCGCCGAGCCGTGACAGGCATCTTCTTGTCGGTCTCGCGAGTCCTACCGGACCGCTATCCGCTCGATAATGCGCTGACGGACTACATCGCGGACGAGCACATCATCGGTCGACTGCTCGACGTCGGAGTCATCACCCCACGGCTCGCGGATCTGTACGAATGGTCGGCCGACGAGCTGGGCATCCCTGAGCTGCTTCCGCTCCTCCGTCGGGGGACACCCGCCTATGCATGGGATGCCGCCGATACGGAGCCTTGGACACCGCCGCCGACTCGCATGGTCCGAGCCGTACGGCGGACCATCCGTCCGGACCGACGAAATCGCGATCGATAGGACTCGCCACACAGCGCGGACTGGCCGCCCGAACGTCAGCCGGTGAAGGCGACACTCGCGATCTTGTGACGCGACGTGATACCGAGCTTCCGGTACACCTTCCGCAGGTGGTAGTCGACCGTGTTCGCGCTGATGAAGAGTCGCGCCGCGATCTCAGGATTGGTCGCACCAGCTGCTGCCAAACGTGCGATCTGCGACTCCTGAGGTGTGAGGTCGCACCTGGTCGAGTCAACGCGCTTGCGCGCCCGCGCGCCCGTTGCCAGGAGTTCGACCCGGGCCCGCTCGGCGAATGCGCCCGCTCCCAGCGAATCGAAGATGACGCGAGCCGACTCCAGCTGCTCCCGGGCGTCGCGCCGCCGCTTATGCCGTCGCAGCCATTCCCCGAACAGCAACTGGCTGCGGGCGACGTGCAGCTTCCCTCCGTAGGCCTCGAGCGTGGCGATCGACTCATGGAAGTGCACCTCGGCGTCGGCGTCGTCGGCCAGCAGCGCGTCGCACCGCGCCAGCAGTCCCAGGTCGAGGCAGCTCTCGTTGGCGCGGGCACGGTCACCGAGAGACCGGAACGCGACCAGCGCACGGTCGTGGTCGCCACCCCGCACGTGCGCTTCTACGATGTC
>JBFWRR010000062.1:32970-34992 GCA_050248815.1 Pseudonocardia sp.
TGGGCTCGACTCCCTCCGGGAGCGCGAGCGACTGGGCTGTTCGCGCGACCTCCTCGAGCGGCACCGGCGATGACCTCCCGAGGAGTCGGGCCATCATGATCGTCTCGAGCATCGCGTCACGAGCGAGGTGGGGCTCGACGGGGGCGAGGGCCGTTGCGGCGTCGAGCATCATCGACACGCACTCGCCCGACCCACCGTCCGAAGCGAGGAACTCGCACGCGCCCTTCAGCAGCTTGGCGCGTGCCAGGAGTACCGGATCTCGCAGATCAGGCCACGCGCGCTCGAGGTTCGCTCGGGCGCGCGCCGGGCTTCCGGTGCTCATCTCGGCCGCCGCCGCGCCCAGTTGCCGAACCGCTCGTCGGTCTGCGTCCGGTGTCAACTCAGCGGACCGCGTGAGCAGAGCCGCCGACGCCGCGGAGCCACCCCGCCCACCCGCGCGATGTGCGGCACGCTCGAGTTCGGCGGCGACATCCTCGTCCGGGAACTGCGTGGCCGCCGCGCGATGCCATGCCCTCTGGTCCGGCCGGCGCTCTGGATCACTCGCGGCGGCGAGAGCGGCGTGGACCCGACGCCGGTCAGCCGAACTCGCGCCCTGATACACAGCCGATCTGATCAGCGGGTGACGGAACGCGAGCCGTGGACCCAGGTCGAGCAGCCCCGCGACCTGCGCGGCCGCGGTAGCGCTGTCGTCGAAATTCAGTTCCCTCCCGGCCCGCCACACCAGGTCCGCGTCGGCCGTCGGCTCCGCGGCCGCGACGAGTAGGAGCACCTGGGTCGGCCCAGGGAGCGCGGCGACTCGCCGCCCGAAATGTGCTTCCAGCTTTCGGTCGACCGCGAACATCTCTGGAAGCGGGGCGACACCCGTCAACTGGTCCACGGAAAGCCCGCGACCGAATTCGAGGAGCGCAAGTGGATTCCCACCTGCGTCGACCAACAGCCGGTCGCGGACGTTGTCGGTCATCCGCTCCTGCACGGTGCTGTCCAAGAGCGACACCGCATCAGCGACGGACAGCGGGCCAAGTGTCGTCGACGGGAGCCCATCGAATGCGCGGTGGGCCTCCATCGGGTCGCGCAACGCGACGAACATGCAGACGCGATCGGCGCGCAGGCGTCGGCCCACGAACCCCAACGCGTGCGCGCTCTCCTGGTCCAACCACTGGGCATCGTCGACAACGATCAGTAATGGGTATCGCGAGGCTGCGACGCCGGTGACGAGCGTCAGCGCGGCCAGTCCCACCAGGTACTGGTCTGGCGCCACCTCGTCGATGAGTCCGAATGCCGCCTTGAGGGCGCGAGCCTGGGGGACCGGCAAGGCGTCGACGTCGTCGACAAACGGTGCGAGCAGTTGATGCAGAGCCGCGAAACCGAGCCGCATTTCGGACTCGATGCCGACCAGGTGCAGAACCTCGAAGTCTGCGATTGAGGATGCGACCGAGTCGAGCAGTCGTGTCTTTCCGATGCCCGCCTCTCCCCGCAGGACCAGGGTGCCGCTCTCCCCGTCACGCGCCAGCTCGAGCAAGCCGTTCAGCTCGGCCCGCTCCGATGCGCGGCCCACGAGCGGACTCGCGCCTTCAGCCAGCACATCCCCGTCCCCCGACGCCGCTCGAACAGGCATGGGGCATCACCGCGCAGTCCACCCGACCAGCGAGACCGCGCTGCTCGGCGATGTCGGCTCCTTACACCTCGTGGTACGCATTCCTCCTCCTGGCCGAAGCCGTGGACAGCGTGTCACGCCAGCGCCTCGAGTATGACGCCTGTCGAGTCTTACTTGGTCGGGACGAGGGCGGCGACCGCCGACGGCGCACACGAGGGGCACACCGCGGGCGGCCATACGCCGTCCTCCGCGAGTTCCAGACCTCCTCGGTACTGAACCGGGCGCTGGTCAGGACGCTGCTCCGCCGGACATGATCAGGGCCCACTCGCAGGCAGACCACATGTCACAACCGGACAGCGGCGCTATCGCCACAGCTCACACGTGGTGGGCCCCCGGGGGATCGAACCCCGAACCCGCGGATTAAAAGT
>JBFWRR010000063.1:0-34953 GCA_050248815.1 Pseudonocardia sp.
TTGAGCCTCTGACCAGGGCCTTTGTGGTGGTCGGGGTGACAGGATTTGAACCTGCGACCTCTTCGTCCCGAACGAAGCGCGCTACCAAGCTGCGCCACACCCCGATGGCCCCGGCTGCCCGGCGGCCGTGGAGGAGTCTAGCCGACGTCCGCGGCCGCTGATTCGGGGGTGGGTTGGCGCCGCTCGTCACCGACCGGGCGGGGGACGAGGGTCAGCAGGCTCGCCTCCGGCGGGCACGCGAGCCGTACGGGGGCCCACGGCGACGTCCCGAGGCCCGCCGAGACGTGCAGCTGGGTGTGGACGCCCCAGCGCGACACCCCGCGGACCCTGGAGCGGTCGATGCCGCAGTTCGTGACCAGCGCGCCGAAGAACGGCACGCACACCTGGCCGCCATGGGTGTGGCCGGCGAGGACGACGTCGTAGCCGTCCATGGCGAAGCGGTCCAGCACTCGGGGCTCGGGGGAGTGCGTGAGACCAAGGCTCAGGTCGGCGCCCTCCGCGGGGGCACCGGCGATGCGGTCGTAGCGGTCCAGACCGAGGTGCGGGTCGTCGACGCCGGCTGCGGCGACGGTGATCCCTCCCGCATCGAGCGTCACGCGCGAGTGGGTGACGTCCTGCCAGCCCCGCTCGACGAGGGCGGCCCGCAGGTCGCGCCACGGCAGGGGAGCACCGCTGGGGCGCTTGGACGGGCCGCGGAAGTAGCGCAGCGGGTTCTTCGGGGTCGGGCCGAAGTAGTCGTTGCTGCCGAACACGAAGAGCCCCGGGAAGCGCAGCAGTGGCGCCAGTGCGTTCACGACGGCCGGCACGGCGCGCGGGTGCGCGAGGTTGTCGCCGGTGTCGACGACGAGATCGGGCTCGAGCTCGGCCAGCTCGGCCACCCATCGTTGTTTGCTCGTCTGCCCCGGTGTCATGTGCAGGTCCGACACGTGCAACAGCCGCAGCGGCCGGGATCCCGGCACCAGCACCGGCAGGGTCGCCTCACGCAGCGTCCACCGGCGCCGCTCGACCCCGGCGGCGTACGCGACCGTCATCGCACCCGCCCCTGCGGCGCTCGCGGCTACCCGACCCCAACTCGCCATCTGGACAGCGTACGGGTGGGCTAGCGTGAGGGTCCGTGAGCACCCTCAAGGAGCGGCTGCGCGCCGATCTCACCGCAGCGATGAAGGCCCGCGACGAGCTGGTCAAGGCCACCCTGCGGATGACGCTGACGGCCATCGGCAACGCCGAGGTTGCCGGGACCCAAGCCCGTGAGCTGGACGACGCCGAGGTCCTGAAGGTGATCACCAAGGAGGCGAAGAAGCGGGCCGAGTCGGCCGAGGCGTTCGCGGCTGCCGGGCGGGAGGAACTCGCCGCGCAGGAACGCGCCGAGGGCGAGGTGCTCGCCCGCTACCTGCCCGCGCAGCTCACCGACGACGAGCTGGCCGCGATCGCGCGCGAGTCCGTGGCCGCCGAGGCCGCCGCTTCCGGTCAGCAGCCGGGTCCCCGGCAGATGGGGCAGGTCATGAAGCGCGCCACCGCGGCTGTCGCGGGGCGCGCGGACGGCAAGCGGGTCGCCGCGGCTGTGAAGCCCCTTCTTACGGGTTGACGGGGTCGCCGTTCCGCACACGTGGCGGCCCGCGGGCACTGACACACACCGTGTGGCTCTGACACAGATCGTCCGCCGTGTGTGCCACGGCCACGACGTGTGTGCGCCCGGTGGCGCGTGTGTGCGCGGACGTTCGGTGTGCTGGCCTCGGCGGACGTGACCGCGGGCGGTCGGGCGTCGGTACGGGCCGGCGGTGGGTGTGGGTACGGGCCGCGCGCCGGCCCGGCGCGCGGCCGTGGGAAGCCGGGGCGCGGTGGCGCTGAACGCCCGCATGCGCGGGCGGTGGCGCACATGTTCGATCGTCGAGACCTGGGCGGGCGCCGTGTCAGTCCCGACGGCCCGCCATGGCACCTGTGCCCGGCTCGCGAACTGCCTCAGGACGCTGCAGCGGTCTTCCGGGGCGTCGTGGACCTCCGTGCCGCGGGCTTGCGGGTCGCAGGGCCCCGGGCCCGCCGCTCGGCGAGCAGCTCGGACGCGCGCTCGTCGGTGATCGTCGCGACCTCGTCGCCCTTGCGCAGCGAGGCGTTCGTCTCCCCGTCCGTGACGTACGGCCCGAACCGGCCGTCCTTGATCACCATCGGCTTCTTCGTCGCCGGGTCGGTCCCCAACTCACGCAGGGGCGGGGCAGCTGCCGCCGAGCGCCGCCCGCGCTGCTTCGGCTGCTTGTAGAGCTCCAGCGCCTCGTCGAGCGTGACGGTGAAGAGCTGCTCCTCGTCGGCGAGCGATCGCGAGTCCGTGCCCTTCTTCAGGTACGGCCCGTATCGGCCGTTCTGCGCGGTGATCTCCGCGCCGTCGGTGGGATCCACACCGACGAGCCGGGGTAGCGACAGCAGCCGCAACGCGTCGTCCAGCGTGATCGTGTCGAGCGTCATCGACTTGAACAGCGACCCGGTCCGCGGCTTCGGCCTCGCCGGCTTCTTCCGCGTCCCGTTGGACTCCGGATCCGCCGGCGGGTCCGGCAAGATCTCCGTGACGTACGGGCCGTAGCGCCCGTCCTTGGCGACGATCTGGTGGCCGGTGACGGGGTCCGTGCCCAGCGTGCGGCCCTCCTGGGGAGTGGCGAACAGCCCCTCGGCGATCTCGGCGGTGAGCTCGTCCGGCGGCAGGTCCTCGGGCAGGTTCGCGCGCTGCGAGGTGCCGTCCACGACGCGCTCCAGGTAGGGACCGTAGCGTCCGACCCGGACGACGACGGGGTGGCCGTCGGCGTCGTCGAACAACCGGATCGAGTTGATCTCGCGGGCGTCGATCTCCTCCAGGTTGACGCCGACGAGCTTCTTGAGCCCACCGGCGCGCGCGACCGAGCCGTCGCTGCCCTGGTCGCCGCCGAAGTAGAAGCCCGAGAGCCATGCGGTGCGGGCCTGGTCGCCCGCGGCGATGGCGTCGAGCTCGTCCTCCATCGCGGCGGTGAAGTCGTAGTCGACGAGCCGCCCGAAGTGCTCCTCCAGGAGCCCCACGACCGCGAACGCCACCCAGGACGGGACCAGCGCGCTGCCCTTCTTCCAGACGTAGCCGCGGTCCTGGATCGTCTTGATGATCGACGTGTACGTGGACGGGCGGCCGATGCCCAGCTCCTCCAGGGCCGAGATCAGGCTCGGTTCGGTGAACCGCGCGGGCGGTTTGGTGGTGTGCCCGTCGGGGTTGAGCTCGACGGCGGTGACGGCGTGGCCCTCGGTGAGCTGCGGCAGCCGCGACTCGGCGTCGTCGGCCTCCCCGCCCGCCTCGGCGTCGACCGTCTCGACGTAGGCCTTGAGGAACCCGGGGAAGGTGATCGTGCGCCCGGACGAGGCGAACGTGACCTCCTCGCCGGTCCCGGCCGCTCCCGTGATGCGCACGCTCATCGTGGTGCCACGCGCGTCGGCCATCTGCGAGGCGACCGTGCGTTGCCAGATCAGCTCGTAGAGCCGGAAGTCGTCACCGTCGACCTCGCTCGCGATCTGGCCCGGGGTGCGGAAGGTCTCCCCGGCGGGTCGGATCGCCTCGTGGGCCTCCTGCGCGTTCTTCACCTTCCGGGTGTACTGACGCGGTTGCGGCGCCACGTACGCGTCGCCGTAGAGCTCGCGAGCCTGGGCGCGGGCCGCCTGGATCGCCACCTCCGAGAGCGTGGTCGAGTCCGTGCGCATGTAGGTGATGTAGCCGTTCTCGTACAGCCGCTGCGCGCTGCGCATCGTGCGTTCGGAGGAGAACCGCAGCTTGCGGCCCGCCTCCTGCTGCAGCGTCGAGGTCATGAACGGCGCGTACGGGCGGCGGGTGTAGGGCTTCGACTCGACGCTCGAGACGACGAGCTCGCGCCCGTCGAGGGCCTCCGCCAGGCGGCGGGCGCTCGGCTCGTCCAGCGCCCGGACGTCCTGGGTCTTCAGTCTGCCGTCCGGCCCGTAGTCGCGGCCCGTCGCGACCCGCACCCCGTCCACCGCCACCAGGCGCGACGGGAACGTGCGGGGGCTCGCCTCCGCTCCACCGTCCATCAGCGCCGCGATGTCCCAGTACGACGCCGGCACGAACGCCATCCGCTCGCGCTCGCGCTGCACGATGATCCGGGTCGCCACCGACTGCACCCGGCCCGCCGACAGCTTCGGCATGACCTTCTTCCACAGCACGGGGGAGACCTCGTAGCCGTAGAGCCGATCGAGGATCCGGCGCGTCTCCTGGGCGTCGACAAGATCCTGGTCCAGGTCGCGCAGGTTCTGGGCCGCCGCTCGGATCGCCGGCTCGGTGATCTCGTGGAACACCATCCGCCGTACCGGGACCTTCGGTTTCAGGGTGTCCAGCAGGTGCCAGGCGATGGCCTCGCCCTCGCGGTCGGGGTCGGTGGCGAGCAGCAGTTCGTCGACGCTCTTGAGCGCGTCCCGGAGCTCGGAGACCTTCCCCTTCTTCTCGGGGGTCACCACGTAGAGCGGGGTGAACGCGTTGTCCACGTCCACCCCGAGCCGGGCCCAGGCCTCGCCCTTGTACTTCGCCGGGACGTCGGCAGCTCCGCGGGGCAGGTCGCGGATATGGCCGACGGACGACTCGACGACGTAGTCCGACCCCAGGTACGGAGCGATCTTCTTCGCCTTGGTCGGCGATTCGACGATCACCAGGCGCCGCACCGGGCGGCCCGTCCCCGACTCCGCGGGCGGCGTGGCGCGACGGCTGCCGCCGGCCTTGCGCGCACCGACGGCTCCGTCGGTCTTCGTCGTCGTTCGGGTTGCCACGTGGTCCTACTCCAGAGTGCTGTCGATCATTGCTCCCGGCACCTGGCCGGGCCTCGTGCGGGTGGGCCGTTCTCCACAGTCGCACAACCTCGCGTGGTGCCGCATCCATGACGGTGCGGACACGCTGGGCGAGACGAGCGGGAGCGTAACCACCGTGTCAACAGAGGTTCTGCTCGCCGGGCCGTGACATGACCCACGTCGCGGCCCGCTCAGGACCCGGTGAACCGGCCCCAGCAGCGGGGCCACGCGGCGGGATCCAGCCCCGGCGGCGGCGGTCCGACCAGCTCGACCAGACGCTGCATCCGGCGCACCCCGCTGATCCTCAACCCGGCTCCCCGCCCGACCCGCGCCGGCGGGAGCCCGAGCCTGGTCAGCGCCGCCACCAGCGGCAGGTGGGTCTGCGGGGCGTGTGTGTCGAGTGCCAGCAGATGGCCCCCGCGTTCGTCGGGACGGCCCACCGCCAACGCCCACATGCGCAACACGGCCCCGTCCAACTGCATTCCCGCCGGCACGGCCTTCATCGCCCCGCGCGTCCACTCGACCGCCAGGTCGACGAGGTCGCGACGGAACGCGGTGCGCACCGCCGTCGTGCCCGCCTCGGTGCTGGTCACGGTGAGTTCCACGCCGACCTCTCGACCGGCTCGCCGAACTGCGCAAGCACGCTCGGAGTCCGGAAGGACGATGCTCAGCCGGGCCGTCTCGCCGGTTCCGAACCGGGCGATCTGCCCCGGACCGCACAGCAGGCCGGCGAGGTCCGTCACGGAGGCACCCGCGGCCTCGGCGGAGAACAGCGACAGCTGCGACACGGTCCGCACGGTAGAACACGCGTTCGAGGACGCCGTACCGGCACGCCGTGTCGACACGGCGACGGCCGCCTGCCCGGGGCACCGGGCAGGCGGCCGCGCAGCAGGAGCGGTCAGCTGACGGAACTCTCCGCCGGCGTGTCCGCGATGGTGGACGTGCGGCGCTTCGCCACGACGACCGCCGCGACGATGATCGCGGCCGCGACCAGCGCGATCGCAACTCGCACCGGCGTCGACGCGCCCGGGCCGACCGACAGCGCGACGATCGCCGGGGCGATCAGCACCGAGACCAGGTTCATCACCTTGATCAGGGGGTTGATGGCCGGACCCGCGGTGTCCTTGAACGGGTCGCCGACCGTGTCACCGATGATCGTGGCCTCATGCGCGGACGAGCCCTTGCCGCCGTGATTTCCGTCCTCGATGAGCTTCTTGCCGTTGTCCCACGCGCCACCGGAGTTGGCGAGGAAGATCGCCATCAGGGTGCCCGCCGCGATCGCACCGGCGAGGTAGCCCGCCAGCGGACCGACGCCGAGGCCGAAGCCGACGGCGATCGGGGCGAAGATCGCCAGCAGGCCGGGCGTGGCCAGCTCGCGCAGCGAGTCGCGGGTGCAGATGTCCACGACGCGGCCGTACTCCGGCTTCTCGCTGTAGTCCATGATCCCGGGCTTCTCCCGGAACTGGCGCCGCACCTCGAACACGATCGCGCCCGCGGCCCGGGTGACGGCGTTGATCGCCAGGCCCGAGAACATGAACACGACCGACGCACCGATGATGACGCCGACCAGGGTGTTCGGCGAGAACACGGCGAAGGCGAAGCCCGTGCCGAGATCCGTGGCCGCCGCGCCCGCCTCGAGCACGGCCTGGTTGATCGCGTCGCGGTACGAGCCGAACAGCGCCGTCGCCGCGAGCACCGCCGTGGCGATCGCGATGCCCTTCGTGATGGCCTTGGTGGTGTTGCCCACCGCGTCCAGCTCGGTGAGGATGTCGACACCCTCGCCCTCGACGTCGCCCGACATCTCGGCGATCCCCTGCGCGTTGTCCGACACGGGGCCGAACGTGTCCATGGCGACGATGACGCCGACCGTGGTGAGCAGGCCGGTGCCGGCGAGGGCGACGGCGAACAGCGCGACCGTGATCGACCCGGTGGCCAGCATGAACGCCCCGAACACCGCGGCACTGATGACGAGCGCGGTGTACACGGCGGACTCGAAACCGATCGAGATGCCGGAGAGGATCACCGTGGCCGGGCCCGTGAGCGATGATCTGCCCACGTCCTTGACCGGCTTGTGCTCGGTGCCCGTGAAGTAGCCGGTGAGCCAGAGGATCACGCCGGCGAGCACGATACCGATGATCACCGCGACCGAGGCCAGCAGGCGCGGGTCCGCGCCGTCCATCGCGATGACGACACCGACGTCGGTCGGGTTGAGGAGATCGCGGAACGACGCCGGCAGGTAGACGTACGCCGCCACGACGCACAGCACCGCCGAGATCACCGCCGAGATGTAGAAGCTGCGGTTGATCGCGGTGAGGCCGCCCTCGCCCTCGCGGGCGCGGGTGATGTAGACGCCGATGACGGCGGTGAACACGCCGATCGCGGGGACGATCAGCGGGAACAGCAGGCCGTGCAGGCCGAAGGCCGCCGTGCCCAGGATCAGGGCGGCGACCAGCATGACCGCGTAGGACTCGAACAGGTCTGCGGCCATGCCCGCGCAGTCGCCGACGTTGTCGCCGACGTTGTCCGCGATCGTGGCGGCGTTGCGGGGGTCGTCCTCCGGGATGCCCTGCTCGACCTTGCCGACGAGGTCGGCGCCCACGTCGGCGGCCTTCGTGAAGATGCCGCCACCGACACGCATGAACATCGCCAGCAGGGCCGCGCCGAAGCCGAAGCCCTCCAGCACCTTCGGGGCCTGCCCGGCGTAGACCAGCACCACGAGCGAGGCGCCGAACAGGCCGAGGCCCACCGTGAACATGCCGACGACGCCGCCCGTGCGGAACGCGATCCGTGTCGCCTTCTCGCGCCCACCCGGTTCGCGGGACGCCGCCGCGACGCGGATGTTCGCCCGTGTGGCGAGCCACATGCCGAGGTAGCCGATGGTGGCCGAGAACACGGCGCCGACGATGAAGAAGATCGAGCGGCCGATCTTCTCGCTGAGATCCTCCGCGGGGAGCGCGAAGAGCAGCACGAACACGATGACGACGAAGACGCCGAGCGTGCGGAACTGGCGGTTGAGGTACGCCGCTGCACCTTCCTGGACCCCTCGGCCGATGTCCTGCATCTTCTCGGTGCCCTGGCCGGCGGCCAGCACCTCACGTAGCAGGACGTAACCGATGGCCAGGGCGGCGAGCGCGACCACCGCGACCACGCCGACGACGGCCTGGTCGCTCGCCCCGAGCGTGAGGCCCTGGGCGAGGGTGGACACGGACATCCGTCCTCCTGGTTCGATGTACATGATTATCTTCACCAGGGAGTCCGGTGGCAGCCCTGGCGTCCCGAGACTTTCTGCCCGTCGCCGCTGGTAGGCGGGGCCGACAGGCCGGTGCAGTCTAGGGGTGTGGCCAGCCACGTGGGGCGCGGGACCGCTTCTACCCCCGCCTTGCTACCTGCGGGTCAGGATTGTGTGACGAACGTCTCGCCGGGTGGATTCGGCGGTTGTCACGTGCTGCCGGGTCCCGGGCCGCGGGCGCCGGGAGACCAACATGGACGGTCAAGCGTGACCGGTGCCTCGTCCTCCCGGGGCGGGCGACCTCGCCGATCCGACGGTGCATGTGCCAACCTCGGCGCTCGTGGAGGAGGCCGAGGTGGTGGCGGCCGGCAGGGGTGAGCAGCTCCTGCGCCGGCTCGTCGCAGGAGCGGGGGAGGACACCGGCCTGCGCCACTCCGTCCGCGTTCCGGCGAGGTCCGCCCGGATCGTGTCCTGGCCCGAGTGGGTGCCCGCAGCGGTGCGTGAGGCGCTCGGTGCCCGTGGGCTCGTCGAGCCCTGGAGCCACCAGATCCGCGCGGCGGAACTGGCCCGGGACGGCCACGACGTCGTCATCGCGACGGGCACGGCATCGGGGAAGTCCCTCGCATACCAGCTCCCGGTGCTCGCGACGTTCGCCGCGGATCCCCGCGCGACCGCCCTCTACCTCGCGCCGACCAAGGCGCTCGCCGCCGACCAGCTCCGTTCGGTGACGGAGCTGGGCCTGCCCGACGTGCGGCCGTCGACGCTGGACGGTGACACACCGACCGACGCTCGTGACTGGGCTCGGGAGCACGCGCGGTGGCTGTTCAGCAACCCGGACATGCTGCACCGCTCCGTGTTGCCGCGCCACGTCCGCTGGGCCCGCTTCCTGCGCAGGCTGCGCTACGTGGTCGTCGACGAGTGCCACGGTTACCGCGGCGTGTTCGGCTCCCACGTCGCGCTGTTGCTGCGGCGGCTGCTGCGGGTGTGCGCCCGCTACGGCTCGGTGCCGACGATCGTGCTCGCCTCCGCGACGATCGCCGATCCCGCACCGTTCGCCGAACGGCTCATCGGCCGGCCGGTCCGTGCCGTGACCGAGGACGGCTCGCCCGATGCCGGACGCGTCGTCGTCTTCTGGGAGCCGCCCCTGCTGCCTGGATCCGGTGGGGAGAACGGAGCGCCCGTGCGTCGGCCGGCGGGCGCCGAGGCGGCCAGGATGCTCGCCGACCTCGTCGTCGAGAACGCCCGGACACTCACGTTCGTTCGCTCGCGGCGGGCCGCCGAGCTGACGGCGATCGGTACGCGGCGTCTGCTCGCCGACGCCGCCCCCGAGCTGGTCTCCCGGGTCGCGGCGTACCGCGGCGGCTATCTGCCCGAGGACCGGCGCGCGCTCGAGGCGGCGCTGCTCTCCGGCGAGCTGGTCGGCGTGGCGACCACGAACGCCCTGGAACTGGGTATGGACATCGCAGGGCTCGACGCCGTGGTCGTCGCGGGCTTTCCCGGGACACGTGCCTCGTTCTGGCAGCAGGCGGGCCGTGCCGGGCGCGCCCAGCAGGAGGCACTGGTCGTGCTCGTCGCCCGCGACGACCCGATGGACACCTATCTCGTGCACCATCCGGGCGCGCTCATCGAGGCGCCGGTGGAGGGCTGTGTGCTCGATCCGGCCAACCCCTACGTGCTGGCCCCGCACCTCGTCTGTGCCGCCGCCGAGCTGCCGCTGACCGCAGCCGACGTCGACGGGATTTTCGGCGGGCCACCTGCGGCGGCCGTGCTCGACGAGCTGGTCGCCGACGGGGTGCTGCGGCGCAGGCCGGCGGGGTGGTTCTGGCCGTCCGCTCAGGCGGGGCCGGCCGGTTCGGTCGACATCCGAGGCTCCGGCCTCGGCCAGGTGGCGATCGTGGAGGCTGCGACCGGCCGCATGCTCGGGACGGTCGACGCGCTCTCTGCGCCTGCGACCGTCCATGAGGGCGCGGTGCATCTGCACCGCGGGGAGAGCTACCTCGTCGAGTCCCTGGACCTCGACACGGGGGTGGCGCTCGTCGTCGCCGCCGACCCGGAGTGGCGCACCGAAGCCCGTTCGACGGCGGACGTCGAGGTCGTCCGGGTGCTCCGGAAGCGGGTCTCGGGCCCGGTGGGCGTCTCTTTCGGCGAGGTCACCGTGCGCTCGCAGGTGGTGGCCTACCAGCGGCGCAGCCCCGATGGCACCGTGCTGGAGACCGTGCCTCTCGACCTTCCCGAGCAGACGCTGCACACCCGCTCGGTCTGGTACGACATCGACCCGCCCGCCCTCGCCGCTGCCGGCGTGCTCGCCGCCCGCGTGCCCGGGGCGCTGCACGCCGCCGAGCACGCCGCCATCGGGTTGCTCCCCCTTTTCGCGGTCTGCGACCGGTGGGACATCGGCGGGATGTCCACCGCCGAGCACCGCCACACCGGGCGGCCCACCGTCTTCGTGCACGACGGACACCCAGGTGGGACCGGGTTCGCCGAGCGGGGGCACGCCGTGCTCGGTGCCTGGCTCGCCGCGACGCGCTCCGCCATCGCGGACTGCGAGTGCGCGGCGGGCTGCCCGTCCTGCGTGCAGTCGCCGAAGTGCGGCAACGGCAACGCGCCACTGGACAAGCGGGGGGCGGTGCTCGTGCTCGACCTTGTTCTCGGCGCACTGGCCGAGGACGAGGGGCCGATCGAGGAGGGATAGGCGGGGGCGCCTCGCACGGGGTGTTGCGCGACGGGGCGGCCGTCGCCTCCCCGCAGGGCCGGCTCGGGCGCGTCCCGTCGCGGGACCGGTGACCACCGCGGGCAAGGGGGCGTCGACGCTCACCTCGACCAGCGCTTCCCACCCGGCCAGCCGGCAGGCGACCAGCCGCGCGCGCATGCCGTCCGCGACCTCGCGCGCTCGCGCGCAGGCGCCTTCTTCACCGTGGACGGCGTGGCCCGCGGCGGCGAGCGCGGCCAGGTCCGCCGCGGCCGCGGCGCGATGACGTGCCGCGATCGTCGCGGCCAGATCGAGGCCGATGACCGCCAGCGACACGATCGCGGTGACGGCGATCGCGGCCCAGACCGTGGCGCCGCCGGCGTCGCCTTCCACCTCGCGCCTGTCCTGCTGGACTCCGGAGGGTGCCATCATCGGCCTCCCGCAGCGTGCGGCCCCGCATCGGAGGGTGTGGCGACCGCGCCCGGTTCCAGCACTCCTACGGCGGTCGCCGCGACCCGGACAGGCAGCAGGGTCGACGGTATCGCGCTCACCTGCGCGACGGCTTCGTCCCCACTGATCCGGAGCTCGATCTCGGCGCCGCCCGGGGCAAGGCGCGCAGCGATCTCCAGGCCGCGGTCCGGCTCGCCCCGGGCAGCCAGGCGCACGAGTTCGCGGGCAGCGTCCGTGCACCGGATCGACGCCGCCACCGCGGCGACCGCGGCCACTGCCAGCACCGTGACGAGGACGACGGCACCGAGGGCGATCGCGGCCTCGACGGTCACCATCCCGGCGTCGTCGGGCCCGTCGCCCGAGTCGTGCACCGCGCGTCCCGCGGACCGCGGTCGCACCGGGTGCGGGACGCGCGGGTCCATCAGAAGGACACCGACAGGGCGCGCTGCACGATCTGGGTCAACCCCGACACGACGCTGTCGCCGCTGACCACGGCGTAGAGCACCGCCGCGAACGCCGCGGCGGCCAGTGTGCCCACGGCGTACTCGACCGTGCTCATCCCCGTGTCGTCGTCCAGGAGGCGCGGCGGCCGCAGGCGCTGGAGCAGGGTGGACATGAGATCTCCTTTCGTCGGGCACGGTGCTCACCACCGCGCGAGTGCCTCGCTCGCCAGGCCGATGACGACCGGGGCGATACCAAGGACGAGGAAGGCCGGTAGGAAGCACAGGCCGAGCGGGCCGGCGATCAGCACGGCGGCCCGCTGGGCGCGGGTCTCCGCGGCGTCGAGGAGCGCCGAGCGGATGCGCTCCGCCTCGGCCCTGGCCACCTGGGCGAGCGCGGCCCCCGTGCCGGCCGACCGACCCGCGGCACGAGCGAACGTGGCCAGGGCCGGGCGATGCTCCATCCCGTGCCATGCGGCCGCCGGGTCGGCGCCGAGCGCAAGAAGGCCTGCGACTCGACGCAGGTGCCCGCCCGTGAGGCCGTCCAGGCCGCCGGCGGATGCGGCCACGGCGGTGGCGACCGGCAGCCCCGCCTGCAGGCACACCGCCAGCAGTTCCCACGCCGCGGCCAGTGCCGCCGGGTCGGTGTCCTGCTCCGCCTGCGCGGCGCGGCGCAACGCCCAGCCGCCCGCGCCTGCGGCGATCGCCCCGACCAGCGCGCCCGACGGCCCGCCGCCCGCCGCCCATGCCAGGGCACCGACCGCGCTCGCGGCGACGGCGATCCAGACCGGCCGCACGATCGCTACGTCCACGGCCGCGGCCTCATCCGCGGTGCGCAGGCCCAACCGCCCGGCGCTGCGGCTGCCTGCCAGCGCCAGCGACCCGGCCAGCGCCAGCAATGCAGCGGGACGTGTCGCGAGCAGGCCGGCCACCAGCTCCCACGGTGCTGACGCGGTCATGACCGCATCGCCCCGCACAGGATGCGGTCGCACCAGGTGAAGCCCCCCGTGGCGAGCCCGACCCCGACGACCAGCAGCGACTGGCCGACCAGGCCGTCGCGCAGCACACCGATCGGATCCGCTCCCAGCAGCTGGCCGAGGAGCAGCCCGAGCCCGGGTAGGACGGTGAGCACCACCGCCGTCGCGCGCGGCCCGGCGAGCTGGGCCCGCACCCTGCGCGCATAGCCGACCCGCCAGGCGATGTCGCTGCGCGCGCGTTCGAGCAGGTCGGCGAGCGGGACGCCGTGCCGTTCGGCGAGTGCCCACGAACCGGCGATGCGCTGCAGGTCCTCGGCGATCTCCGGTCGCTGCGCCGCGACCCGCCGCAGGGCGCGCGGGACGTCGTCACCCAGCCGCGCAGCCGCCGCGGCGTCCGACAGGACCGCGGCTGCCAGGACTCCATCGTTGCGCGTGCCATCCAGCGTGGCCGCCGGGTGTGCACCCGCCCGCAGTTCGTCGGTGATCCGCCGTAGCGCCTCCGCGACCTCGCCCGACGTGACCGTGGCTGCGGTGTCGACGCTGCGGGCGTGTCGACGCCTGCGGACGACCACCACGAGCAGCGCGGCGGCGATCATCCCGCCGGGCCCGGCGGCCACGAACCCGGCGGCACCCGCCGCGACCACCCACGCGGCGGTCGGGAGGTGCCGCTGATGCCGTGCGCGCACCGTGCGGTCCCTCAGCCCGTGCAGGCGCTGCGGTGCGGCGGGCCCCGGCAGGCAGGCGAGGGCCATCGCGAGGCACAGCCCGGTCAGGCTCACCACGGCGGCGTCACCCCTCGTTCGGTGAGCAGCTCCCCGAGCAGCTGCCGGGCTTCCCCCCAGCCGCCTGCCGCGCTCCACGCCGGACGGACCACGACCGTCGCCGCCTCACGGACCGGGACACCGACGACGTCGAGCACGCGGACGCCGTCCGGCCTGCGTCGCATGTGCAGCACCACCTGGACCGCCGCGGCGAGCTGGCTGTGCAGCGCGGCACGCTCCAGACCACCGGTGGCGGCCAGCGCCTCCAGCCGGGCGGGTACCTCGCGCGCAGAGTTCGCGTGGACCGTTCCCGCGCCGCCGTCGTGGCCGGTGTTGAGGGCGGCGAGCAGCTCGCACACCTCGGCTCCGCGTACCTCGCCGACGACGAGCCGGTCCGGCCGCATCCGCAACGCCTGCCGGACGAGATCGCGCAGGACGACCCCGCCCGCGCCCTCGATGTTGGCCGGCCGGGACACGAGTCGCACGACATGCGGATGGCGAGGGGCGAGTTCCTGCGCATCTTCGACGCAGACGATGCGCTCCCGCGGATCCGCCCCGCTGAGCAGGGCACCGAGGATCGTGGTCTTCCCCGAGCCGGTACCGCCGGATACGAGAAAGGCGAGCCGGGCGGCGAGCACGGCGCGCAGCAGGGCCTCTCCGGCCGCGTCCACGGTGCCGAGCCGGCGAAGGGCGGCCAGGTCGTGTGCGGCAGGCCGCAGGACGCGCAACGACAGGCAGGTGCCGTCCGCTGCGACGGGTGGGAGCACCGCGTGCAACCGGACGCCCGCGTCCGCGAGCCACCCGTCCACGTAGGGGCTCGCGTCGTCGAGCCTGCGACCCGCATTGAGCGCGAGCCGCTGGGCGAGGCGGCGCACCGCTGCCTCGTCGTCGAAGCGGACGCCCGCGGGCTCCAGGCCGCGGCCACGATCCACCCAGACCGACTGCGGACCGCAGACCAGCACGTCCGTGGTGCGGGGATCGCGCAGCAGCTCGTCCAGCGGCCCTGCGCCGACGAACTCCTGGCGGAGCACGCGCAGGGCCGCGAGCACGTCCCTGTCCGAGGCCAACCCGCCGGACTCCGCGCGGACGGCAGCGGCGACGGCTGCCGGATCCGTCGCACCCCCGTCGGCCGCCAACCGGGTGCGCACGCGGTCGACCAGCCCGTTCACGAGGCACTCCGTGCGACGGCCGACGGGCCCCGCAACGCCGCCAGCACCTCGTCCGCGGCCGCGGCCAGCGGGCTTCCCGGCCGTCCTGGCGCGGTCCCCCGTTCGAGCGCGCGGGCGATCTCCGGATCCGCGCGCATCGCGGCGAGCAGCGGCAGGCCGACGGCCTTCGCCACTTCGTCCGGTTCGATCCCGCCGGGTGCCGGGCCGCGGACGACGAGCCGGACCGCGGAGGCGTGGTCCGCCAGCAGCGCCGCCACCTGAGCTCCGGCCGCGGCGGAACGCACGTCGGCCGGGACGACGAGCACCGTGAGATCGGCGCCTGCGAGCACGGTGGCGGCCGCCTCGGTGGGGTGGCGCGGCAGGTCGCACACGACGATCTCCCCGGCTCGCCGGCCGGCCGCGACGACCGACGCGACGGATGCTGCCGTGGGCTCGTGCCGGACCCGGCCGCAGGAGAGCATCCGCAGACCGCCCGTGCCGGGTACGGCGGGAGCGGGGAGCGCCGCGCGCAGCGCCGAGGCCCCGATGCGCCCCCCTCCGATGGTGAGGCCTGGCCAGCGCAGACCGCCGAGATCCTCGGCGCCGAGCACGAGATCGAGCCCGCCACCGAGCGGATCGCAGTCGACCAGCAACACCTGCTCGCCCTCGCGGACCGCGGCGAGGGCCACCGCAGCGGCGAGCACCGACGCCCCTGCGCCACCACGGCCACCGACTATCGCGAGGACCGCACCACCGGAACGGGCGCCCTCCGCGGCGTCGGCGAACACGTCGACCAACCAGGGCTCGGCCTGTGGCAGCGACACCACGTGATCGGCACCGACCGCGACGGCGAGCCGCCACACGGTGGGATCGGGCTCGCCGCGGACGGCGATCAGCACACCGTCGCGGCGGGGCAGGCGTCCGGCCACGCACTGGCGGGCTGCCGCGACGTCGAGCACCACAAGTGGTGCCTGCCCCCAGGAGCGGCGTGCCTGCGCCGCGTCGACGGCACGCTGGATCTCACATCCCGCGGCGGCCGCGAGCCGCAGGAGGCCGTCGAGCAGTTCGGCGTCAGAACAGATGACGAGCCCCCGTCGCTCGCCGTGCCGCGCACCGTCCACACCGTCTCCCCCCACCGGGCCCGCGTGGCGCGAGCCGACCGGGATCCAGAGTGGAGGGCGGGAGGCCCTCGTGACCGACGAGTTCCGAAGCTGTGGACAACTCGCGACGAGGTGGACAACTCGGCTGCTGCAGCGGCCGGATCGGCAAAGGTGTCGGTGGCCCGCGACATCGTGACGGCCATGTGCGGCGACTGCGGCTACGAACGCGAGGACGGCCCCCGCCAGGGGGGATTGGCGGGGGCCGTCGTCGGTTCAGCTCCGGGGGGTCGAGCTGAACCAGCTCCGGACGAATCCGGGCCTCTACCACTGTATCCCCTGACCGGCCCGCCTGCCTGCCTCTGGACGGGGCATCTGGACCGGTCCCGGTCGGACGTACCGAACCCGGTCGGCGGTGTGCGTTCTGGCAAGCTGCTGCCCTGTGCCCTTGCCGCCGCCGTCCGCCGATGGCGGTCGCCATCGCCGCGCTGCGTTCTTCGACCTGGACAAGACGATCATCGCCGGCTCCAGCGCGCTGGCCTTCAGCGCCCCGTTCCGCCGCCGGGGTCTGATCAGTCGCCGGGCAGCGCTGCGCAGCGCGTACACCCAGCTGCTGCTCCTCGCCGCCGGCGCCGACGCCACGACGATGGAGGTGCTGCGGCAGCGCATCAGCGCACTGTGCACCGGCTGGGAGGCGGCTCGCGTCCGCGACATCGTGGCCGAGACACTCCACGAGATCGTCGAGCCGCTGGTCTATGCGGAGGCGGCGGAGCTGGTCGCGGAGCACAGTGCGGCGGGCGACGAGGTCGTCGTGCTGTCTGCGTCGGGTTCGGAGGTGGTCGAGCCGATCGCTGCGCTGGTCGGCGCGGACCACTGCATCAGCACGCGGATGGCGGTCCGGGAAGGCCGCTACACCGGCGAGATCGAGTACTACTGCTACGGCGAGCAGAAGGCGGACGCGGCCCGTGGGATCGCGATGGCACGCGGCTACCGGCTGGCCGACTGCCGGGCCTACTCGGACTCGATCACGGACCTGCCGCTGTTGGAACTCGTCGGCCATCCGACCGTCGTCAACCCGGATCGGGCCCTGCGCCGCGAGGCGCTCGCGCGGGGATGGCCGGTGCTGACCTTCGCGCACCCGGTGCCGCTACGGGCCCGCATCCCGCCTGTGGCGACCACTGCCGTGGCTGGTCTCGGCGTCGTGGCGGTCCTGGGCGCGAGCTGGTTCGGACGCAGACGACTGCGTCGCCGCGCGGGCGCCTGATCACGCACTTCACCTTGCGGGACCACGCAGTGTCACCGTTCCGGGTGATGGGTAGTCCTGATCGACACGGCCCGTGCCTGAACCGGTGCACCCTGGGCAAGGCCTTGCTGTGTTCCAGGTCACCGGCTAGAAAAGGGGTACGGACTCCTGGGCGGCCAGGGGCGGTGCGGAGGAGAAGCACCCGTCCTCCCCGGTCAGGGCTCCGTGCGCGAAGGCCGGGCACTCCACGCACAGCACGCCGCGGGAGGCATGTCGTCGTGGGCCTGCGCACCGGGACGCCGGGCGCCGAGGCCACAACCACGACACGTAGTGCACGCCTGGATCCCGGATGTTCGCGCGAAGGCGGGCGGTGCTTCCGGCTTCGGAAGCGCCGCCCGTCTTCTGTGACCTGTCCGGAACCCTTCGCCGCGGCGTCATCCACGTGCCGCGGCGATCGAGATGCCTTCCCGAGCACCGGCCTCCCACTGAGCGCAGCAGTGCAGAAGCCACTCCGTCAGCCCCTCACGCGTACCGCTGGCGAAACCCTGCGCCGCGCGGCGGTAGTCGGCCGCGCGGCGCAGGTGACCGACCTCTGGGACGGCGAGGCCCTTCGGATCGAGCCCGGCAGCGATCGCGGCCAGCCGGGCGCCCGCTCGCGCCACCACGCCGTTGGCCGTCGGGAAAGGGGCGAGTGCGAGCAGCTCGCCATGGACGACCGCGACGAGCACGGGAGCCGGAACCGACGTTCCGCCCGTGATGAGATCGGCGAGCAGCGAGAGCCGGGTCGAGGTCTCGGCGGAGCCGCGAGGCCGGCCGAGCGCGGTGTCGACCGTGCCGGTAGGTGGGGTGTCGGTGGTCGGGGCGCCTGCGGCCGTGACGGGCGCCGCGACCCCGGGTACACGCTCGCCGGAGGCCGTGCCGCCGGATCCCGTGCCGCCAGGCGCCGCCATGCCACCGGGTTCCCCATCGCCGCAGCCCGGACCGCCGCGAGAGCCGTGCGCGCGACCGGCAGCAGTGCCGGATCCTCGCGGTACGAGATCCGCGGCTGCGACCACGTGCAGCCGGGCGAGTGCCTGCAACGGTGCGGTCCGCCAGACGCCCAGCAGCCGCCCCATCTCCTCGGCCGCCCGCACCGCTCCGGCGAGCACCGGATCGGTGACGACATCCGTGGGCGAGCGGTCCAGCGTCGCCCCCTCCAACGCGGCGGAGGCGCGAGCGGCGCGCAGGCCGGCCTCGGCCGCGGTGGCGGGCCAACCCCGTCTGTTGACCGGGTGGTTGTGCACGGCGACGAGCGCCTCACGGGCACGCGCCACCGCGTCGGCGACACCGGGCAGTGCGACGAGCGGGGCGAGGGGGTCGGTCGCGGCGCGGGCCATCGCGCCATCGTCGCAAGAGGTCCCGGACCTGCGACGACCGGTCGTGGGTGGCAGGTTCCGGGAGGCGTGGCGGCTGGCGGGACGGGGTACCCGTTCGTCCGCCGCCGGTCGACCGCTCGTCCACCGGGTGTCGGCCGGATCCCCGACCTGGCCATAGGACGGGTGCACGGGGGCAGGCTGGGCACTAACTTTCATCAAGGACGAGGTCGCCGGACGTCGATGTCCGGCCGGCGAACACCCAGGAGGCAAGGGATATGGCCGATAGCGGATCGGGTTCGACCCTGAGCAATCTCTCCACCGAGAGTCGCAGCTTCCCACCGAGCGAGGAGTTCGCCGCGCAGGCGAACGCCACCGCCGAGTGGTACGACCGCGCGGCCGCGGATCGCGAGGGCTTCTGGGCCGAGCAGGCTGATCGGCTGCACTGGCACCAGAAGTGGGACCGCGTCCTGGACTGGCAGGCGCCGTTCGCCAAGTGGTTCGTCGGGGGTCGGCTCAACGTCGCCTACAACTGCGTGGACCGCCACGTCGCGGACGGGCACGGCGACCAGGTGGCGTTCCACTGGGAGGGCGAGCCGGGCGATGCCCGCACGATCACCTATGCCGACCTCAAGCGCGAGGTCTGCCGGGCGACGAACGCGCTACGTGAGTTGGGGGTGGGCGCGGGCGACCGGGTCGCGATCCAGCTGCCGATGATCCCCGAGGCCGTGTTCTCGATGCTCGCGTGCGCGCGGCTCGGCGCGATGCACAGCGTCGTGTTCGGTGGGTTCTCCCCGAGCGCGCTGAAGGCGCGTATCGAGGATGCCGAGTGCAAGCTCCTCATCACCTCGGACGGTCAGTTCCGCCGCGGGAAGCCCGCCCCGATGAAGGAGAACACCGACCAGGCGGTCGCGGAGACGCCGACGATCCAGCACGTGCTGGTCGTCAGGCGCACCGAGACCGAGGTCCCGTGGACCGAGGGCCGCGACATCTGGTGGCACGACCTCGTCGACCGGCAGTCCGACGAGCACGAGCCCGAGGCGTTCGACGCCGAGAACCCGCTGTTCATCCTCTA
This sequence comes from Pseudonocardia sp., assembly GCA_050248815.1. Taxonomy (GTDB): domain Bacteria; phylum Actinomycetota; class Actinomycetes; order Mycobacteriales; family Pseudonocardiaceae; genus Pseudonocardia. The sequence continues at coordinate 19,256 of JBFWRR010000063.1, forward strand.
CACCTCGGGCACGACCGGGAAGCCCAAGGGCATCCTCCACACCTCCGGTGGCTTCCTCACCCAGGCCGCGTACACCCACAACGTCGTCTTCGACCACAAGCCCGGCGAGAGCGTCTACTGGTGCACCGCCGACATCGGCTGGGTCACCGGGCACAGCTACATCGTGTACGGCCCGCTCGCGAACCGCGCCACTTCCGTGATGTACGAGGGCACCCCGAATACGCCTCACGAGGGCCGGCACTGGGAGATCATCCAGAAGTACGGGGTGACGATCTACTACACCGCGCCCACGCTGATCCGCACCTTCATGAAGTGGGGCAAGGAGATCCCCGAGCGCTACGACCTGACCTCACTCAAGGTGCTGGGCAGTGTGGGTGAGCCGATCAACCCCGAGGCCTGGATGTGGTACCGGGAGAACGTCGGCGGCAACCGGTGCCCGATCGTCGACACGTGGTGGCAGACGGAGACCGGCGCCATCATGATCTCCCCCCTGCCCGGGGTCACGGCGTGCAAGCCCGGATCGGCGATGCGCCCGCTGCCGGGCATCGCGGCGACCGTGGTCGACGAGGGTGGCACCCCCGTCGGGCACGGCGAGGGCGGCTACCTGGTTCTGGATCAGCCGTGGCCGTCGATGCTGCGTGGCATCTGGGGCGACGAGGAGCGCTACCAGGACACCTACTGGTCGCGATTCGCCGAGCAGGGCTACTACTTCGCGGGCGACGGAGCGAAGTACGACGAGGACGGCGCCATCTGGCTGCTCGGCCGCGTGGACGACGTCATGAACGTCTCCGGTCACCGCATCTCCACCACCGAGGTCGAGTCGGCGCTGGTCAGCCACCCGACCGTGGCGGAGGCCGCGGTCGTGGGTGCGTCGGACCCGACCACCGGACAGGGCATCGTCGCGTTCGTCATCCTGCGCGGCAGCGTCGGGCAGGACGAGGCGAAGGGTGCCGACGCGATCAAGGCGCTGCGTGACCACGTGTCGAAGGAGATCGGCCCGATCGCGAAGCCGCGCCAGATCATGGTCGTGGACGAGCTGCCGAAGACGCGCTCCGGGAAGATCATGCGTCGGCTGCTGCGCGACGTCGCGGAGAACCGCGAGGTCGGCGACGTCACCACACTGGCGGACTCGACGGTCATGGACCTGATCTCCACCGGCCTGAAGGAGGGCAAGAGCGAGGACTGATCGCTCCGGCCCGGCCGCACGGGGCGGGCGCTGCCCGGCGCCGGGCCCCCGTGGTGAGCGGCGACGGATGCGGCGTCCGGCGTGCGGCAGGCTGGTCCGGTGACCGACCTGCCGGTGCGCCGCAGCCTCGTGCTCCCCGAGCGGGAGCTGCGGTGGCGGTTCTCGCGTTCGTCCGGGCCGGGCGGGCAGGGGGTGAACACCGCCGACTCGCGGGTGGAGCTGTCGTTCGACGTCGCCGGGTCGCCGTCGATGCCCGAGGAGCTGCGTGATCGGGCGCTGCGCCGGTTGCGCTCCCGGTTGAGCGACGGTGTGCTCACGATCGTGGCATCGGAGCACCGCTCCCAGCTGCGCAACCGCGAGGCAGCCCGGGAGCGGCTGGCAGCAGTCCTGCGGGCCGCGACGGAGCCCGAGCCCCCGGTGCGACGGCCGACCAGGCCGTCGGCGGCGTCGAAGCGGCGACGCCTCGACGCCAAGGCCCGCCGGGGTGCGCTGAAGCGGCTGCGGGGGCGGCCGGAGGACTGATCCATCCCCCCGCTGCGGCCCCGTACGCGGGTCACGGGCCGTTGCGTCGGCCACCGGACAGGGCGAGCATCGACGGATGGCCTACGACGTCGTGGTCCGCAACGGGACAGTCGCGGACGGCACCGGGGGCCCGCTGCGTGCAGCGGACGTCGCCGTCGTGGGCGGTCGGATTGCCGTCGTCGGCGAGAACGTCGGCCGGGGCGAGCGTGAGATCGACGCGGAGGGCGCGCTCGTCGCACCCGGGTGGGTCGACGTCCATACCCACTACGACGGCCAGGTGACCTGGGACCGCCACCTCGCCCCGTCGGCCTGGCACGGCGTGACGACCGTCGTGATGGGCAACTGCGGCGTCGGCTTCGCGCCGGTGCATCCGCAGGACCACGACCGGCTCATCGCGCTGATGGAGGGTGTGGAGGACATCCCGGGTACGGCGCTGCACGAGGGCCTGCCGTGGGACTGGGAGAGCTTCCCGGACTACCTCCACGCGCTCGCCCGCCGCGAGTGGGACGCCGACGTCGCCGCCCAGCTCCCGCATGCCCCGCTGCGCGTGCACGTGATGGGTGAGCGCGGTGCGAACCGCGAGCCCGCCACGTCCGAGGAGATCGCGACGATGGCAAGGCTCGCCGGTGAGGCCGTCCGCGCGGGGGCACTGGGCTTCACGACCTCACGATCGCTCAACCACCGCACCGCGGACGGTGATCCGATCGCGACGCTGACGGCGTCCGCCGAGGAGCTCGCCGGCATCGCGCAAGGGATGGGCGGCGGGGTGCTGCAGCTGCTCTCGGACTTCGAGGACCTCGATGCCGAGTGGGCGACGGTGCGCGGGATGGTGGAGCGGTCAGGGCGTCCGCTGTCGTTCACGGTGGTCACCGTGTTGCACGCGTGCGAGCGAGCGGGCCGCCTGCTGGACCTGATCGATGCCGCGCGGGTGGACGGCCTGCCGATGACGGCGCAGGTGGCGCCCCGCGCGATCGGGCTGTTGTTCGGCCTTTCCTGCACGATGCATCCCTTCCTCGCCAATCCGTTCTGGCAGGAGGCGGGCCTCGGGGCGATGCCACCCGCCCGGCAGGTGGCGGAGCTGCGCAGACCCGACGTCCGGGACAAGCTGCTGGCGGCGCACGTCGCGCGGTTCGACCCGAGGAACCCGCTCGGCGGCGGGCTCTCCGGCCGCTTCGACGTCATGTACGAGTTCGCCGATCCGCCGGACTACGACCCCGATCCCGCGACGAACGTCGCGGCCAGGGCGGCCGCACGAGGGGTGGAGCCGCACGTGCTCGCGCTCGACATGCTCACCGCGGACGACGACGGCACCGCGATGCTGTACATGCCCTACTTCAACTTCCGCGCCGCGGACGGTATCGGCGTCTGCCGCGAGATGCTGGCCCACCCGTACGCGGTTCCGGGCCTCTCGGACGGTGGAGCGCACGCGGGCACGATCTGCGATGGCAGTTACCCGACGTTCCTGCTGCAGCACTGGGGACGCGACCGCGGCGCGTTCGGGTTCGAGTGGATCGTCGAGCGACAGTGTCGCGCGACGGCGCGGCTGGTCGGCCTGAACGACCGGGGCGTGCTGGCACCCGGGTACCGCGCGGACGTCAACGTCATCGACGTCGACCGCCTCGCGCTGCCCCGCCCCGAGGTGCACCACGATCTGCCGGCCGGCGGGCGTCGGTTGCTGCAGCGGGCCGTCGGATATCGGCACACGTTCGTCGCGGGTGTGGAGACCTACCGGGACGGGGTCCCGACCGGCGCGACGCCGGGTCGGCTGGTCCGGGGCGCCCGGCCGCCGAACTGACGGATCGCGCAACTCGCGGCGGCGAGAAGCGCAACTCGCGGGGTGGAGAGGAGCACGCGCGGTGGTCGATCGCGCAACTCGCGGTGACGAAATGCGCAACTCGCGGAACCGGCCCGTCCGGGCGACCAGGTCTGCGCGTGCCTGACCACGCACGCCCGACCGACCCGTGGAAGGATGCGGCCGATCACTCGACGTGAGGGAGGTCCCTGGTGGCAGGTCCGACCGGCTCCAGCAGCGCGGAGGTGCCGCCCGTGCTGCCCTCGATCCCGCTGACGCCCGAGCGTCCCGTTCCGGCGAGCGAGCAGTCGATCGGCATGCTCGTCCGCGACGTCACCACGCAGGTGTCCCAGCTGGTGCGTTCCGAGGTGGAGCTCGCGAAGGCCGAGGTCACCCAGGAGGTGAGAAAGGGCGTCCAGGGAAGCATCTTCTTCATCGTCGCCCTGGTGATCCTGCTGTTCAGCCTGTTCTTCTTCTTCACCGCGCTGGCCGAGCTCCTGATCAACCTCGGCCTGTACAGCTCGGCGGCCTACGCCATCGTGTTCGGGCTCATGGTCGTCCTGGCGGGGCTCTCCGGGCTGATCGGCTACCTGCGGGTGCGCAAGATCCGCAAACCCGAACGGACGCTCGAGTCGCTGAAGGAGTCGGCGGCGGTGCTGTCCGCGCGTGGTCGCCCGCAGGCGGAACTGGACGCCGCCCAGCGCAACGGCTCGCACTGACCGCACCGTGTGGCCCTCCACAGGGCCGGGACCTGCGGAGATCCGCGTCCCGGGGCCGTGGCGGCACCGTGCGGTGTCGGCCAACGGCGTGCGGTTGCACGTCGCCGAACTGGGCTCCGGCCCGCTGGTGGTGCTGCTGCACGGATTCCCCGAGTTCTGGTGGGCGTGGCGCCACCAGCTGACCGGGCTCGCTGCAGCGGGGTTCCGGGTGGCGGCGGCCGACCTGCGCGGGTACGGCGACTCGGACAAGCCCCCGCGCGGCTACGACCTGTGGACGCTCGCCGGGGACGTCGCGGGGCTGGTCCGGGCACTGGGTGAGCGGTCCGCGCACGTCGTGGGCCACGGCTGGGGCGGGCTCGTCGCGTGGACGGTGGCGACGCTGCACCCGCGCCTCGTGGCGTCGCTCGCCGTGCTCGACGCACCGCATCCGCTCGCGGTCCGGAGCCGGATCGCCCGCGATCCGCGCGGCCAGGGTCGGGCCACCCTGGGCTACCTCGCAGGGTTCCAGCTGCCCCGATGGCCGGAACGCTCGCTCACGGCGGACGGCGGGGCGCGGGTGGAGCGGATCATGCGGCGCTGGTCGGGCCCGGGGTGGCCGGGCACACCGGACTTCGCCGAGGCCGCCCACCGCAACCGGCGCGCGATCCAGGTGCCGGGGACGGCGCACTGCGCCCTCGAGTACTACCGGTGGGCCGCCCGCTCCCAGTTTCGTGCCGAGGGCCGCCGGTTCGTCGCCGCGATGGCCGACCCCGTCCGGATGCCCGTGCTGCGGGTGCACGGCGAGATCGACCCCTGCCTGCTGCTCGCGACGGCCGAGGCCTCCAGCCGCTGGGCGGGCGACGGCCCGCTCCGGATCCTGCCGAGGATCGGGCATTTCCCGCACGAGGAGGATCCCGCCACGACGACGGCGCTGGTGGTGGAGTTCCTCGGGGCGTGACGCCGTCGGCCGGCCCGGCCGACCAGCCGCGGTCGGCCCGCTCCGCGCAGCCGCCGTCAGCCGGCCCGGCTGAGCAGCATCTCGCGCGCGGCCACGGCGGTGCGGGGATGGTCGCTGAACACCCCGTCCACCCCCGCCTGCAGGTACGGCCCGTACTCGACGACGGCCCCGCCCGCCCTGCGCACCTCGTCGGGCAGGAAGCGGGACTCGTCGCGGAACGTCCAGGCATGGACGGCGAGGCCCGTGTCGTGGGCGTCCGGGACGAGCGGGCTCGCCGGCCCGCCCCACCGCGGCAGCACCAGCGACTTGTGGACGCCGACCGCGGCGGCGTAGCGGGCGATCCCGGCCAGACCTGCGGGTGAGGCGAGGTCGGCGTAGCTGCGGGGGCTGCCGTCGGCGGGACGGCCCCGCGCGGCGATCAGCTGCACCAGCGGGACGGGCGTCATCCCGCGCAGCAGCCGCAGGTTGGCCGTCTCGAACGACTGCACGAACACCGGCGCGTCGGGCCGGCTCAGGTCTGCGGCGGACAGCTCGGCGACCAGCGCCGGTTCGAGCGCGAGGCCGATCGAGGCGAAGTAGCTCGGGTGCTTGGTCTCGGGGTAGACGCCGATCTCGCGGCCCAGCTCTCCGGAGAGGCGTTCGCGCAGGGCCAGGATCTCGGCGAACGTCGGGACACCGTGGCGGCCGTCGTGCGCGCAGTTGGCGGGCCGGATCCGCGGGATGCGCTCGACGGCGCGGACGCGGCGCAGCTCGTCGAGGGTCAGGTCCTCGACGAACCAGCCGGTGCGCGGCTCGCCGTCGATCACCTTCGTGGTGCGCCGGTCGGCGAACTCGGGACGGGCCGCGATGTCGGTCGTCGCACCGATCTCCGGCTCGTGGCGGGCGACGAGGACACCGTCGGCGGTGCTCACCAGATCGGGTTCGAGATGGTCCGCGCCGAGCCGCGCGGCCAGCTCGTACGCGGCGAGCGTGTGCTCCGGGCGGTGCCCCGACGCGCCCCGGTGGGCGATGACCAGCATGGCGCCAGCGTCGCCCCGGTGAGGGACGGTCGCGCCACGCCAGGGCGACCATGACGGGGCGGGTGGGTGAACACGGCCGCCCGCCGTCTGCGATGCAGGTCACCGCATCTACGCTTCCCGCTCGTGCGCGTCCTCGTCATCGGCTCCGGTGCCCGGGAGCATGCCATCCTGCTCGCGCTCGCGCAGGACCCCGCGGTCACCGCGCTCGCGTGCGCGCCCGGCAACGCCGGCACCGCGGCGCTCGCGGAGCAGCGCGGGGTGGAGCTTCGTGACGGTGCCGGCGTCGCGAAGCTCGCCGCCGAGTGGCGTGCCGACCTCGTCGTGATCGGCCCCGAGGTGCCGCTCGTCGCGGGCGTCGCGGACGCCGTGCGCGCGGCCGGTATCGCCTGCTTCGGCCCCGGGGCGCAGGCGGCGCGGATCGAGGGCTCCAAGAGCTTCGCGAAGGACGTCATGGCGGCCGCGGGCGTCGCGACCGCGGCGGCGCTGATCGTGGACAGCCCCGCCGATCTCGACACCGCCCTCGCCCGCTTCACCCCGCCGTACGTCGTCAAGGACGACGGGCTCGCAGCCGGGAAGGGCGTCGTCGTCACCGAGGACCTCGACCTCGCGCGCGCCCACGCCTCCGCCCTTCTCGACGCCGGGCACCCCGTGCTCCTGGAGACCTACCTCGACGGTCCGGAGGTGTCGCTGTTCTGCCTGGTCGACGGCCCGGACGTGCTGCCGCTGCTGCCCGCGCAGGATTTCAAGCGCGTCGGGGACGGCGACAGCGGCCCCAACACCGGCGGGATGGGCGCGTACGCCCCGCTGCCGTGGGCACCGCCCGATCTCGCCGAGACGCTGGTCGAGACGATCGTCGCGCCGGTCGCCGCCGAGATGGACCGGCGCGGCACGCCGTTCTCGGGCCTGCTCTACGCGGGCCTGGCGCTGACGTCGTCCGGCCCGCAGGTGGTCGAGTTCAACTGCCGCTTCGGCGACCCCGAGACCCAAGCTGTGCTCGCCCTGCTGCGCACGCCGCTGTTCGGTCTGCTGCACGCCACCGCCACCGGCACGCTCGCAGCGCAGCCACCGCTGGAGTGGGCGGACGGTGCGGCGGTGACGGTGGTGCTCGCCGCGGAGGGCTATCCGGGCACGCCGCGGCTGGGCGACGTCGTCACCGGTGCGGAGGGCGAGGGGGTGCTGCACGCGGGCACCCGACGTCGCGAGGACGGCGCGGTCGTCTCCGCGGGCGGGCGGGTGCTCTCGATCGTCGGCACCGGGCCGGACCTTGCCGCTGCCCGCGCCGACGCCTACGAGCGGCTCGCCAGGGTCCACCTGGCGGGAGCGCACCACCGCACGGACATCGCGGCCAAGGCAGCCGAGGGGCTCGTCACCGTCCCGGGGTGAAGGGCCACGAGCACCGCTGCGTCGACTCCCGCGCATCCCGCCGGATCCCGGCTCCGTCACGGTGTCGTCGCGCTCGACACCCGCGACGGCGTGGTCACCACCCGGGTGACGGCCGCGCGGTGCTCGGCCTGGTCCCCGTCGATCTGATCCGGCCCTGATCCACCGTGGCTCCGCGGACGATCTCCGCATGCCCCCCGCCTACGCTTCGCCGGGTGAGCACCACCGGGTCGAAGTTCCACACGGCCGCCCGTGCCGCGATCCCCCCGTTCCACGTGATGGACGTGTGGGCGGCCGCGGGGGAGCGCCAGCGCACGCACGGCGACCTCGTCAACCTCTCGGCGGGCCAGCCGTCCACCCCGGCCCCGGCACCGGTACGGGCCGCGGCGGTGCAGGCCGTGCAGGGCGACGTCCTCGGCTACACGGTGGCGCTGGGGATCCCGCCGCTGCGCGAGGCGATCGCGGCGCACTGCGCGCGGGGGTACGGGATCGAGGTCGCACCCGACGAGGTCGTCGTGACCACGGGCTCCTCGGGCGGATTCCTGCTCGCGTTCCTCGCCGCCTTCGACGCGGGCGACCGCGTGGCCATGGCCCGGCCCGCCTACCCGTGCTACCGCAACATCCTGAGCGCGCTGGGCTGCGAGGTCGTCGACCTGCCGTGCGGGCCGGACACCCGCTACCAGCCGACCGTCGCAATGCTGGAGGAACTGGACGGCATCGACGGTCTCGTCGTCGCGAGCCCCGCGAACCCGACCGGGACGGTCCTGCCGCCCGGGGAGCTGGCGGGGATCGCGGCGTGGTGCGAGGCCCGCGGCGTCCAGCTGATCAGCGACGAGGTCTACCACGGCATCTCCTACCCCGGCGCCCCCGCGACGGCGTCGGCCTGGCAGACCTCCCGCGAGGCGATCGTCGTCAACTCCTTCTCCAAGTACTTCTCCATGACGGGCTGGCGGCTGGGCTGGCTGCTCGTCCCCCCACGGCTGCTGCGCGCGGTGGACCGCCTGGCAGGCAACTTCACGGTCTGCCCGCCCGCGCTGCCGCAACAGGCGGCGCTCGGCGCGTTCACGCCGGAGAGCTACACCGAGGCGGACGGCCACGTCACCCGCTACGCCGTCAACCGGGCCCTGGTGCTCGACGGCCTGCCGAAGCTCGGCATCGAGACGATCGCCCCGGCCGACGGGGCGTTCTACGTGTGGTTCGACGTCACGCCGTGGCTCGCCGCCACGGGCGTCGCGGACTCGATGGCGCTGACCTACCGGCTGCTCGCCGACGTCGGGGTCGCGACGGCGCCGGGGATCGACTTCGACCCGGTGGACGGCGGCTCCTGGCTGCGGATCTCGTGCGCGGGCGCGACCGACGACGTCGCGGAGGCGCTGCACCGGTTCGAGGGGTTGACGGCGCGATGACCGCGATGACGATGTCCCTGCGCGGTCGCGCCGCCGTCGACGAGCCGGGCATCGCGGCGTGGGAGCGCCGCCTGGACCGGCCGCTCACCGCGCTCGCGGTGGTGTTCCTCGCCGCGTACGCCTGGCAGGTGCCGGACACCTCCCTGAGCCCGGCGGCGGTCGATCTGCTGGAAGGCGTGCTCACCGGCATCTGGATCGTCTTCGGAGTCGACCACCTGGTGCGACTGTGGCTCGCGCACCGCAAGTGGCGCTTCGTCGGCACGCACGTCATCGACCTCGCCATCCTCCGGCTGCCGATGCTGCGCCAGCTGCGCGCACTGCGCGTGGTCACCGTGATCAGCGTGCTCAACCGGCAGCTGCGCGGCCCCCGATTCGTCCATCACGAGCTTCGGCGACGCCCTGTGGTGGACGATCACCACGATCTCGACGGTCGGCTACGGGGACCGCTATCCCGTCACGACCGAGGGCCGGATCGTCGCCGCGACCCTGATGGTCACCGGGGTGGCGTTGCTCGGTGTGGTGACCGCGTCGATCGCGAGCTGGTTCGTGGAGAACCTGCGGGCGACCTCGGCGGGGCTGGGCAGACGCCGCGAACGGCCCGTTGGGGAGATAGAACTTCCCATATGGGCCGTTCGCTCGGCGCGACGACGGCGGAGTAGCGGCCGGGCATGCGCCGGCCGGGCCCTGCTCAGCGGCGCGTCGCCGGCCGCAGCCCCCGCCGCGTCGCCGTCGAGCCCTCCGTGGACGCGCGTCGCCGCGGGACGGGCGCACCGTCCTCGGGTTCGGCGGCTCCGATGCGGTCCAGGGCAGCGGCGACGTCGGCCTCGGTGATGTCCGCGTGGGTGACGAGCCGCACCTGTCCCGCCATCGCCGAGGCGTGCACGCCCGCGTCGGCGAAGCGCCGCAGTGTGGCCTCGAGGTCGGCGACCGCGACCAGCACGATGTTCGTCTGCGGGATCGCGACCTGCCAGCCGCGCTCGCGCAGGCCGGTGGCGAGGATGGCGGCCCGCTCGTGGTCCTCGCCGAGCCGCTCGACCCGATCCAGTGCCACCAGCCCGGCCGCGGCCACGACGCCGCCCTGGCGGACGCCGCCACCGAGCATCTTGCGCAGCCGCCGCGCCTCCTCGGTGAACTCCGCAGACCCCGCGACCAGCGACCCGACGGGGGCGCCGAGCCCCTTCGACAGGCACACCTGCACGGTGTCCGCCCCGACGGTGAGCGCCCCTGGCGGGACGCCGAGGGCGACGGCGGCGTGCCACAGCCGGGCGCCGTCCAGGTGGACCCGCAGGCCCGCGGCACGCGCCGCCGAGGCGAGTGCGGCGTGCTCCTCCGGCGCGGTGACGGTGCCGCCCGCGGCGTTGTGGGTGTTCTCCAGGCACAGCAGGGTGGTGCGCAGCGAGTAGTACGGGGCGTTCGTCCGGCCGCCCGCCGCGCCCCGGCGTACGGCGTCGGGGGAGATGCGGCCCGGTCCGGCGTCGTGCGGCAGGGCCCGGGGCATGCCGCCTGCGAGCCAGGCCGCGGTGCCCAGCTCGGCCTCCAGAACGTGCGCGCCGGCTGGGGCGAGGAACGTGTCACCGCGGCTCAGGTGTGCCATCAGCGCGATGAGGTTGCCCATCGAGCCGCTGGGCGTCCACAGCGCGTCCTCGGTCGCGACCAGGTCCGCGACCCGCTCCTCCAGGGCCCGCATCGTCGGGTCGCGGTCCAGGACGTCGTCGCCGACCTCGGCGGCGGCCATCGCCTCGCGCATCTGCTTGGTCGGCTTCGTGACAGTGTCGGAGCGCAGGTCGATCGGGCCGCGCGCCGCCGGTTCCCGGCGCAGTCGAGACGCTCGCACAGGTCCCGATTCAACCAGCCGGTGCCGGATCGGTCGCGCCAGGGTCACGAAAAGGTCACGGAATCCTTCGATTTCGGTCGACGTGCAACCGTGAGCCCCCCACGTTCCGTCCTGGGTCCGGAAGGGAGGCATACGGCGTGACCGACGCCGCAGACGAGGCGTTCGCGGAGTACTTCCGTACGCGTCGCGACGCCGTGCGCCGCACCGCGTACCTGCTGTGCGGGGACTGGCACCGGGCCGACGACCATGCCCAGGCCGCGTTCGTCGCACTGCACCGCCACTGGCGGCGCATCCGGGACAAGCAGGGGCTGGACGCGTGGATGCGGCGCACGCTCGTGCGGTCGGTGGTGGACGAGTCGCGGCGGCCGTGGCGGCGGGAGAAGGCGCCGCTGGCACAGGTCGCCGATCCGCCCGTCGCCGACCGCGCGGACGCGATCGTCACGAGGGAGGCGCTGGTGGCGGGCCTGCGGTCGGTTCCGGCGAAGCAACGGGCCGTGCTGGTCCTGCGGTACTTCGAGGGACTGGACGTCGCGGAGACGGCAGCGGCGATGCGTTGCTCGACGGGCACCGTGAAGAGCCAGACGGCGCACGGTCTCGCGGCGCTGCGCGCGGCGCTCGGGGATGCGCTCGACGACCTGCGGACGGCGTGAGGGGAGTGGTGATGGACGAGCAGCAGCTGGCCGAGGCGATGCGGGGTGCGGCCGCCGACGTCCCGCCGGCGTCGTTCGACAGCGCGGACGTGGTGCGCGCGTCGCGGCGGACAACCGCGCGGCGGCGGGCCGTGACGGCCGGCGCGGCGCTCGCCGCGGTGGTCGTGGTCGGCGTCGGGGTGAACTTCGGTGTGGGGGCCACCGCATCCCGGGACGCGACGACGGCCGCGGCACCGGCCCCGTCCGAGTACGCACCGCAGCAGGCGCCGGAGGCCGCCCGCGCCGCGCCGCCCGCTGCGGCGGATGCGCAGTCCTCAGGGGCGGAGTCGGCACCGTCACCGCAGCCGCCCCTGGGCCCCGGGCCCGTCGACACCTGCGCGAACCCCCAGGACCCGCAGCTGCGCGCGCTGGTGGAGGAGGTGCTCCCGGAGGTGGCGGGCGCGCCCGAGGCACCCACGACGAAGGAATGCAGGCTCGATGGCGGGCGGGGGGTCAACGTCGAGCTGAACGGCGGCGTCCTCAGCGTCACCTACCTGCCGCCGGGCATGCCGGCGGGCTCCACACCCCCCGACGGGGTGGTGCTGCCGACCGCGTCCGGCGGGACGCTGGTGATGGTGGCGAGCGGGAGCGGGCCGTCACCGGAACGGCTCGCCGAGGCGGCCGTGCAGCTCGCGCCGCGGCTGTGAGGCGGGCTCGCGCGCCGCGTCCACGTGCCGGCGCCCGGACCCGTCACCAGCAGGGAACTGCTTCGGGGCGGCGTGCGGCGGCCACGTATCGTGCCCGTACGTGATCCCCAACGTGCTGGCCGCCCGCTACGCGAGCCCCGAGCTCGTCGCGCTGTGGTCGCCGGAGAACAAGATCGTCCTGGAGCGGCGGCTGTGGATCGCGGTGCTGCGGGCTCAGGCCGATCTCGGTATCGAGGTGCCGGCCGGCGTGATCGAGGACTACGAGGGGGTCGTCGACCGGGTCGACCTCGCCTCGATCGCCGCCCGCGAGCGGGTCACCCGCCACGACGTGAAGGCGCGCATCGAGGAGTTCTGCGCCCTGGCCGGGCACGAGCACGTCCACAAGGGGATGACGAGCCGCGACCTCACCGAGAACGTCGAGCAGCTGCAGGTCCGGCTCTCGCTTGAGCACGTCCACGACCGGGCCGTCGCGGTGCTCGCCCGGCTCGCGCGGCGGGCCGCCGAGCACGCCGAGCTGGTGATGGCCGGGCGCTCCCACAACGTCGCGGCGCAGGCCACGACGCTGGGCAAGCGGTTCGCCACCGCCGCCGACGAGATGCTCGTCGCGTTCGATCGCCTCACGGACCTGCAGGCGCGCTATCCGCTGCGCGGGATCAAGGGGCCCGTCGGTACCGCGCAGGACATGCTCGATCTCCTCGACGGGGACGGATCGCGGCTGGCCGCCCTCGAGGAGCGGGTCGCCGCGCATCTCGGCTTCTCCGCCGGGTTCACGAGCGTCGGGCAGGTCTATCCCCGGTCGCTGGACTTCGACGTCCTCTCCGCACTGGTGCAGCTCGCCGCGGCGCCGTCGTCGCTCGCCACGACGATCCGGCTGATGGCGGGTGCCGAGCTCGCCACCGAGGGGTTCAAGCCGGGGCAGGTCGGCTCCTCGGCGATGCCGCACAAGATGAACTCGCGTTCCGCGGAGCGCATCAACGGGATGCTCGTGCTGCTGCGCGGCTACGCCGGCATGGCTGCCGAGCTGGCCGGGACGCAGTGGAACGAGGGAGACGTCTCGGACTCCGTGGTCCGCCGCGTCGCGTTGCCCGACGCCTTCTTCGCGCTGGACGGGCTGTTCGAGACGACGCTGACGGTGCTCGACGAGTTCGGCGCCTACCCGGCCGTCATCGCCCGGGAGCTGGACCGCTACCTGCCCTTCCTCGCCACCACGGCCGTCCTCATGGCGGCGGTGCGCGCGGGGGTCGGCCGCGAGACGGCCCACGAGGTGATCAAGGAGCACGCCGTCGGGGTCGCGCTCGCGATGCGGGAGAAGGGCCAGGCCGAGAACGACCTGATCGCCCGCCTCGCCGCCGACGAGCGGCTGGGGCTCTCGGCCGGGGCGCTGGACGGCCTGCTGGCCGACCCGCTGGCCTTCACCGGGGCCGCCGTCTCCCAGGTGCGGGCCGTCTGCGCGCGGGTCGACGCGATCGTCGCCGCGCATCCGGCCGCTGCCGCCTACACCCCCGGAGCCATCCTGTGAAGCTGCTGCACTCGGGCAAGGTCCGCGACGTCTACCTGGACGGGGAGGACCTGATCCTGGTCGCGTCGGACCGGCTGTCGATCTACGACGTGGTGCTGCCCACCCCCGTCCCGGACAAGGGGGCGCTGCTCACCGCCCTGTCGCTGTGGTGGTTCGAGCGCACCGCCGACCTCGTGCCGAACCACGTCATCTCCACCGACGTCCCGGCCGAGTTCGCGGGCCGTGCGCTCCGGTGTCGGCGCCTGTCGATGCTGCCGGTCGAGTGCATCGCGCGGGGCTACCTCGCCGGGCTGGGTCTCAAGGAGTACGAGAAGCACGGGTCCGTCTCGGGGGTCGCCCTGCCGCCCGGGCTGGTCGAGGGCTCGCGGCTGCCGGAGCCGGTCTTCACCCCCACCACCAAAGCGCCGGTGGGGGAGCACGACGAGTTCATGACGTTCGCCCAGGTCGCCGGGATGCTCGGCCGGGAGCGGGCGGAGCGGCTGCGTTCGTTGACGCTCGAGGTGTACACGCGCGGTGCGGCGATCGCGGCCGACGCCGGGATCCTCGTCGCGGACACCAAGCTGGAGTTCGGGCTGGATCCCGCCGGGGAGATCGTGCTCGCCGACGAGGTGCTGACGTCGGACTCCTCGCGATTCTGGCCCGCAGAGCGGTGGGCGCCGGGCGGTCCGCAGTACTCCTACGACAAGCAGTTCGTCCGGGACTGGTCGGCGACCCTGGACTGGGACCGCACCCCACCGGGGCCGGAGGTGCCTGCCGAGGTGGTCGAGGCGACGCGGGCGCGGTACGTCGAGGTGTACGAGCGGATCACCGGGCGGGTGTGGGGCTGATTCACGATCGCGAACCGCGCCGTCGCGTCGACCTGCTGGTGTGCCGCTGGGGCGGGTGAATCCCGGATGGACCGCACTGCCGGCGTGTGACCATCCGTGCATGAGTGGTCACGACCTCGTCGCCGATCCTGTGGCGTTGCGCGCGGCGGCGGCGAAGCTGGACGCGGTGGCGTCGGCCCTGGACGAGTACGCCAGAGGTTGGACAGGCGATGCCGTACTTCAACGCGTGCGGGATCCCGGATCGGATCCGGTGAGCGTCCAGCTGAAGAAGAACCTGATCACGATGGGCGAGCAGGCCGGGCTGTGGATGCTCGGCTTCGCCCGGCAGGTCCGTGCCGCTCAGGAGGGGTTGTTGGCGCAGGCGGAGGCTTACGAACGCGTCGAGGGTGAGGCTGCGGATCGGATGCGTCAGCTGTGAACGCCGCCTGGTGTCTTGGTCGGGTGGGGTCGGCTGCGGTGGTGGTTGCGGTGCTGGCGGGATGCGGTCCGGAGCCGGGTGGTGCGGTGGCCGACCCGGGGGCGCCGGCGGTGGATGCGGACGGGTTCCCGTCGGATGTCCCGATCGCGTTGAAGGTGCGCGAGCCCAAGGATGCCCGGGGGATCGGGCCGTGTGAGCTGTTGACGGCGGCGCAGCAGCGGGAGTTGGGGCTGGACCCATCGACCGCAAAGGCCAAGACGGAGGGGTTGGCGCAGAGCTGCTTCTGGTACTACCCAGGAAAGCGCGACAACGCCCGAATCGCCATTTCTACCGATCCGACGGCAGGGAAACTGCCTGCATTGTGGCGGTTGTTCCACGACGACCCGAACTACGAGCAGTTCGAGATCCTCGGGTATCCCGCTCTGCGGACGAACGTCGAGCCCGGCCGGTTCTGTGATTTCACCGTGGCGATCGCGGATCTGCAGACGATTGTCGTATCGGCGACGGCCGATCTCACGCCGCGTCCGGATCCGTGTGCGCCGTCGCGGCGGATGGCCGAGTTGATCCTGTCGAATCTTCCGCCTCTGGTGCGGGAGCAGGGATGACCGTGGTTCTTCCTGCGGTGTTGGGGTTCGGGGCTCGGATTCACGATTGTGAATCGGTTGATCGCGTTGACCTGCGGGTTTGCCGCTGGGATGGGTGAATCGGGGTCGTGTGTCCGGTGTGGTGTGTGACGATGCGGGCATGAGTGGTCACGACCTCGTCGCCGATCCTGCGGCGTTGCGTTCGGCGGCGGCGAAGCT
>JBFWRR010000064.1:0-11471 GCA_050248815.1 Pseudonocardia sp.
CTTCCTGCGCCAGGACCACGACCCGCCTCGCCCGGTCGGTGAACCTCTCGAACATCTACAACTCCTCGCCTGCTGCGCCCACGTCTGCGGCACCTGCTGTGCCGCGAGCGCGTCGCACCATGATATCGGGCGATTGCGCGTGGTCGCGGGTGGTGCGAGTCCCAGATCGGCGAAGAACCGCTCGGCACCTGCGGTTTCGGCCTTGAACTGATCACGCTGCGTATCCGGGAGACCCTGATCACCGGCCGGGCTCGCGCCACATGGCCCACAGCGGGGGCCCGCCCGCGACGGCGAGCTCGGCGGTCACGGCGAAGCCGTGCCGGGCGTACAACCTGCGGTTGTCCTCGCTGGTCGCATCGAGGTACGCGGGCGTCGCCGTCCGGTCGGCCTCGTCGAGCACGGCGCGCAGCAGCGCGGTGCCGTGACCGCGCCCCTGCTCGCCGGGCCGGACACCGAGGAACCACAGGTAGTGGTGGTCGGGGCCGTCCGGGTGATGCTGCTCCAGCAGCTCGATGACGGCGAACCAGCGCTCGGCGTCCGGACCGGCGATCTGCGCGCAGCGGGCCCCGAACCGCTCCCCCTGCTGCTCTGTCATCGGCGGGTGCCCGGGCGCGGTCCACAGCGCGGCGCCCGCGGCGCCGACCCGCCAGGTCGCGTCGTGGTGGGCGACCGCGTCCGCGGCGAGCGCGAAGAACTCCGGCAGCTGGCGGCGGCGGCGCGCCGGATCGGGCGTGAGCCAGGCGAACACGGGGTCGTCCTGGAAAGCCTCGGCCAGCGCCGACACCACGGGTCCGCGGTCGGCGGGCAGCGCGCGTGCGACGAGCGTGGTCGGGATGCTCATCCCGGTCTCCTTTCGGTCGGCCGGGCCGTCGCGGCCCGGTGCGACGAGGTTGGCCGTCGCGCCTGTCGAATCCCTGGCATCCGGCTGGCACGATTGCCCGGTCCGACCGTCAGGTCGTGGAGGCGCGATGCTGTTCCGGGTGCTCGGACCGCTCCAGGTCGAGTCCGACGCGGGTGTCGTCGTACCGGGCGGGGCCCGTTCCCGGGCGCTCCTGACCGCACTGCTGCTCGACCCGGGGGCCCTCGTCCCCCTGGACCGGCTGGCCGAGGCCGTGTGGCCGGGCGAACCACCGGCCGACGTCGGCAACGGAGTGCACACCACCGTGTCGCGGCTGCGGCGTGCCCTGGGCCCGGTGGGAACGCTCGTGCGCACGCGGCCACCGGGCTACCTGCTCGACGTCGGCCGCGACGCCGTGGACGCCGAGCTCTTCGAGGCGGGCGTCCGCGAGGCGACGGCGCGGCTGGCCACGGACCCGGCGGCCGCGGCCGGGACGTTGGAGCGCGTGCTCGCGCTGTGGCGCGGCCCGGCCTACGGCGAGTTCGCCGACGGGTTCGCCCGCGCGGCCGCGACCCGGCTCGACGCGCTGCGCACCACCGCTCTGGAGGCCCGAGCCGACGCCGTCCTGCGAGCGGGCGATCCCGCGACCGCCGCGGCGCTGGCCGCGGACCTCACCGCCGAGCACCCCCTGCGCGAACGGCCTGTCGAGATCGCCATGCGCGCGCTCGCCGCGCTCGGCCGCACTCCCGAGGCGCTGGAGGCCTTCCGCCGCCACCGGGCGCTCGTCGGCGAGGAGCTGGGGCTCGACCCGTCCCCCACGCTGCGCGCGCTGGAGACCCGGCTGCTGCGCGCCGACGTCGTCGCGCCCCGACCGGACCCCGCACGGCCGGACCCGGGCCTGCCGACGCGGCCGTCACCCCTCGTGGGCCGCGCCGACGAGCTGCGCGACCTCACCGGAGCGCTCGCCGAGCGCAGGCTGGTGACGGTGGTCGGCCCCGGCGGGGTCGGCAAGACCCGCACGGCGCTGGAGCTCGCCCACCGGACGCGGGGTCGCCCGGTGTGGTGGGTCGACCTCGTCCCGGCCGGGCCGGAGCGCGTCACCGAGGCCGTCGCCACGTCGCTGCGCGTCGAGATCGGCGCGGGGACCGACCCGGTCGAGGACCTCTGCCATGCGCTCACCGGCCGCTGCGGGACCGTCGTGCTGGACAACGCCGAGCACGTGATCGACGCCGTGGCCGTGCTGGTCGAGCGGCTGCTCGACGCCGCGCCGGGCCTCACCTTCCTCGTCACGAGCCGCGAACGGCTCGCCCTGGACGGCGAGGCGGTGACGGTCCTGCCACCGCTGCCGCTGCCGTCCGGGCCGGACCGCGAGAACCCCGCCGTCCGGCTGTTCGTGGAGCGGGCACCGGGGCTGGAGGTCTGCGACGACGACGAGCTCGCGCTCGTGGTCCGCGCCTGCCGCAGGCTCGACGGGCTCCCGCTGGCGATCGAGCTGGGCGCGGCCCGGGCCGCGGCGCTGGGGCTCCCGGCACTGCTGCAACGGCTCGACGGGCGACTCGACGTACTGGCCGGGGGCAGGCGCACCGCCGACCGCCGCCACCGGACGCTGCGGGCCGTCGTCGAATGGTCCTACGACCTGCTCACCGAACCCGAGGCGCACCTGTACGCGCGGCTGTCGGTGTTCCCGGCGACGTTCTCGCTCGACCAGGTCGAGGCGGTGTGCGCGGACCGGGTCCTCCCGCCGTCGGGGATCGCGGGCCTGCTCGCCCGCCTCGTCGAGCAGTCCCTCGTGCAGCGCGCCGGCTCCCGGTTCGGGGTGCTGGACGTGCTGCGCACGCACGCCGCCGAGCGGCTCGACGCCGCGGGTGAGACCCGGGAGCTGCGCCGCCGCCACGCCCTCGACACGGCCGGGCGCCTCTCGCGGCACTCGGCGCTGCTGTGGACCCGCGAGGAGCCGGGCGCCGTCGCCGCGCTGAACGAGCTGGTCGCCGACCTGCACGCGGCGTTCCGCACCGCCCTCGGCGAGGACCGCCGCCTCGCCCTGACGCTGGCCGCGGACGTGCACGACTACGCCTACTTCCGCCAGCGCCTCGACCTGCTGCGCTGGGGCGCCGAGCTCGTGGACGACGCCGCGGCCGACCCGGAACGCGGCCCGGGGGCGCTCACCACGGCCGCCGCCGCGGAGTGGTCCGTCGGCAGGCTGGACGCCGCGGGCGAGCTCGCCGAGCGCGGGATCGCGCTGGCCGGTGGTGCGGACGGGCCGGGGGCGCTCGCCCCGCTGAAGGTCCGGGCCGATCTGGAGCTCTTCCGCGGCGAGACGGACCGTGCGGTGCGGACCTACCGGTCCCTCGCCACCCGCTTCCGCGCGGCGGGAACCCCCGTCCTCGGCGTGCTCTACGGGTCCTCGGTCCTGCAGACGCTCGTCGCGGGTGGTCGCGCGGCCGAGGCCGCGCGCGAGGTCGATGCGCTGCTGGCCGAGGCGGAGACCCTGGGCAACCCGACGGCGACGGCGTGGGCCTGGTGCGTCACCGGCCTGGCCGTGGCGCCCACCGATCCCGATCGCGCGGTGCGGCACTTCCGGGCGGCCACCGCGCACGGGGAGGCCGTCGACAGCAGGCTGTTCGTCGCCATCGCCCGCACGTCCGAGGCGGTGACGGCAGGAGTCGACGACCCCGCGGCCGGGCTGCGGCTGTTCCCGGCCGTTCTCGAGCAATGGACGAGACTGGGCAACGAGATGGTGCAGTGGTGGGCGCTCGGCAACCTCGTCGTGCTGCTCGCGCAGGCCGGCGCCGATCATGACGCCGCGGTGCTCGCCGGTGCCGTGATCGCGGCCCAGGACTCGCACCCGCGGTTCGTGATCGAGGGGATGCGCATCGGGCAGGCGCTGGCCGCGATCCGGCGCCGCCGCGGCGCGCGGGCGACGGAGGCGGACCTCGCGGCGGGGGCGACCCTCGGCTTCGCCGCGGCCCTCGCGCATGCGCACCGGGCGCTGGCCTGAGCGGGTCCGCCCTCAGCGCTCCTCAGCACTCCGTCGCAGAGCTCAGTGCTCCTTGTGGTAGGCCTCCAGGACGCTGGCCGGAATGCGCCCACGGTCGGAGACCTTGAGATCGCGCTTGCGCGCCCAATCCCGGATCGCCTGGTTCTGCTCGCGGTCGATCGACGCGCGCTTCGGCGTCGCCGCGGCAGCGCCGCCGCGGGTGCGCCGACCGCTGATCCGCCGGGCGGCGGCGACGTAATCAGCGAAGATGTCACGTAACGCCGCGGCGTTCTCGGCGGACAGGTCGATCGCGTACGACCGGCCCTCGAATCCGAACTCGACGGTCTCGTCGGCGTCCTTGCCGTCCAGGTCGTCGATGAGCCGGACCTCGCGAACCTGTGCCACTTCGTACTCCCGAATGGAATGTGGATACTTGTCGACGCAAACGATAGCGCCGCCGGCGGTTCCCTACTACTCGGGATGCACCAACGGCTACTCGGGACGCACCAACGGGTACAGAATGGTCTCCCGGATACCGAGCCCGGTGAGCGTCATGAGCAGCCTGTCGATGCCCATTCCCATGCCACCGCTGGGCGGCATTCCGTACTCCATCGCCCGAAGGAAGTCCTCGTCGAGCTGCATGGCCTCGGGATCGCCCGCGGCCGCGCGTAGCGACTGGGCCGTGAGCCGGGCACGCTGCTCGACCGGATCCACCAGCTCGGAATAGGCCGTGGCCAGCTCCGTTCCGAACACGATCAGGTCCCAGGCCTCGGCCAGGCGCGGGTCGTCGCGGTGCGCGCGGGTGAGCGGCCGGACCTCCACGGGGTAGTCGCGGACGAAGGTGGGTGCGACAAGATCGTGCTCGACCAGTTTCTCGAACAGCTCGAGGACGATCTCGCCGGTGCCCCAGGAATCCTTGAGCTCCACCGAACGCGCGTCCGCGAGCTTGCGCAGATGCTCGACGGAGGTGTCGAGCGTCACCTCTTCACCGACGGCTTCCGACACCGCCTCGTGAAGCGAGACCGAACGCCACTCGCGGCCCAGATCGTGCTCCGATCCGTCCGCATGCCGGACGACCGTGGAACCGAACACCTCCCGCGCCGACGCGAGTACCAGCTCGCGGGTCAGCTCGGCCATGTCGTCGTAGGTGGCATAGGCCTGATACGCCTCCAGCATCGCGAACTCCGGCGAGTGCGTCGAGTCGATGCCCTCGTTGCGGAAGTTGCGGTTGATCTCGAAGACGCGCTCGATCCCGCCGACGACGCAACGCTTGAGGAAGAGTTCCGGCGCGATCCGCAGATAGAGGTCGATGTCGAGCGCATTGGAGTGCGTCACGAACGGTCGGGCGGTGGCGCCGCCGTGCTGCAACTGCAGCATGGGGGTCTCCACCTCGGTGAACGAGCGTCCGTGCAGGACCTCGCGCAGGGCACGGACGACCGCGGCGCGGGTGCGCACCATCTCGCGGGCCTGCGGCCGGACGATGAGGTCGACGTAGCGCTGGCGCACCCGCGTCTCCTCCGACAGCTCCCGGTGGGCGACCGGGAGCGGCCGCACGGACTTCGCCGCCATCGACCAGGAGTCCGCGAGCACCGACAGCTCGCCGCGGCGCGAGGTGATCACCTCGCCATGGACGAAGACGTGGTCGCCGAGGTCGACGCTCGCCTTCCACCGCGCGAGCTCGGCCTCGCCCACCTTCGCGAGGCTCAGCATGGCCTGCAGCTCCGCGCCGTCACCTTCGCGGAGGGTGGCGAAGCAGAGCTTGCCGGTGTTGCGCAGGAAGATCACCCGGCCGGTGACGCCGACGTCCTCGCCGGTGGCGGTGTCCGGCGGGAGGTCCGGGTGTGCGGCACGGACCTGCGCCAGGCTGTGGGTGCGCGCGACGGCGACCGGGTAGGGATCGTGGCCTGCGGCGAGCATGTCCGCCCGCTTGGCCCGGCGGACCCGCATCTGCTCGGGCAGGTCGGCGTCGGGGCTCTCGGGCGGCAGCGTGCTCACGCGGGGAAGGTTAGCCAGCGGCCGTCCCCGCCCTGGCGCCCGCCCGATCCGCGCTGGCGCCCGCGCGTCGGCCGCCCTGGCGCCCGCCCGATCCGCGCGAACGGCACGTACGGGAAATAGGTCTTCCCGTACGTGCCGTTCGCGGGGGTCTCACGGCGCGGTGTGCACCGCGATGACCTGCTCCCACACCTCGTCGCGGCGCAGCGGGCGGTCCACGACCGCACGCAGCAGCCAGTCGATCCGGTAGTCCTCGCCGACGATCGACGGGCCGGCGTCGGTCGGCACGTCGACCGCGAAGGCGAGGTCCTTGGGCCGGCGCGCTGCGAGCACCACCTGCCCGGAGACATCGACGGTGGTCGCGACCATGCGGGTGACGGACGTACTGCCGCCGGCGTCGATGCTCGCCCGCCGCACGAGCTCGACCCGCACTCCGCGGGCCTTGAGCTCCTCCTTCGCCGAGACCCGGACGGTTCCGCGAAGCGCCGTCCCGGCGCGGACGCTGGTGCGCGGCAGCCCGAAGAACGAGATCGCCGCTTTCGGCGTGCCCCCGCCGACCCTGGCCGCCGGGAGGTCGGGCGCGGGCGTCGCGGGGGCCAGCACGATCACCGGCACCTGCGCAGGGTCCGGGAACCCGGCGCCGCCGACCTCCGCGCGTACGAACCACTCGGAGCCCACCCCGGCACCGGCGCTGGTCGGCGGTCCCCAACGTTCCTCGGGCTCGATCCACACGTCGTAGCTGTCGCCGTCCGCCGCGTCGCCTGCGGGCGGGTAGCGCTCGTCGACGAGGTCCTCCGGGCCCTCCGGCGGCTCGATCCGGCGCGGCACCGGCAGTACCGCGGTGGCCTCGACGACCTGGCCCGCCCGCATCGGTCCCTGGTGGACGTACTCGCCCGCGACGGCACCCTCCGAGTCCTGCGTCCACGAGGAGCCCTCGGAGTCGCTGCGGCGGTAGCGGTCGACGTGGAAGAGCGCCACCGAGCACTCGGCCTCCTCGAGGTCGGCCTTGGCGATGATCTGCACCGTCGCGGTGATCGCCCCGCCCGGGAGGTAGGCCACCCCGTCGGTCGCCAGTCGGATCTCGGCCTCGGGTCCACCCACGGGCGCCACCCTAGGGGCTGCCGGCCGCCGATCGGTGGATCAGGTCGAGTCCGCAACAACCGACCGTGTGACGCGATGTACGGCCGTACCGGGCGATCGCCCACCCGGAGAGTGAACGCTCTTGCTCGCACCGGCGCCCCGGGCAACGATCTCTCTACACCGTTCGAATGCATGCGACTACAGCGTGTAGTCGTCTGGCGCGGCGGATCGGGAGGGGCGACGGCGATGTCGGCGGATCACGACTACTCCGGGGACTACGGCTACGACCTGCTCCACGAGGTGCGTACCGCCCTCTCCATCCCCGTGCCGCGGCGGTGCAGCCCGGTCATCTCGATCCGCGGCGTGCCCTTCGACCGGGACCCGGACGGCGAGGTGGCCGGCGACCCGGCCCACGACGGCTGAACGGCGACTGAACGGCGACTGAACGGCGGCTGCGCGGAGCGGACCGGCGGACCTGATCACACCTATCGTCGGGCGCATGCCCGATCGCGCCCGGTCCTTCGGCAGCGTCGCCGCCGACTATGCACGCCACCGTCCCGGCTATCCGGACGAGGCGATCGGCTGGGCGCTCGGCGGGCGCCGCGGCGACGTCCTCGATCTCGGGGCGGGCACCGGCAAGCTCACGGAGTCCCTCGTCGCGCGCGGCCTGCGGGTCACGGCGGTCGACCCGGATCCGGAGATGCTCGCCGAGCTGCACCGCCGCATCCCGGGCGTCGACGCGCGCGAGGGCGACGCCGAGGCGATCCCGCTGCCGGACCGCTCGGTCGACGCGGTGCTCGCCGGACAGGCCATGCACTGGTTCGATCCGACGCGGGCGCTGCCGGAGATCCGGCGGATCCTGCGGCCCGGCGGCGTGTTGGCAGGACTGTGGAACGCCGACGACGACGAGGTCGACTGGGTCGCCGGCTACCACGAGGTCGTCTGGCACGAACGGCAGATGCCGCGCGGCGGCGACCGCCCGGCCCTCCCGGACTGGCCCGGCTTCGGCCCCGCCGAGCGCCGCGAGTTCCCGCACTCCCAGCGGCTCACCGTCGAGGGCCTGATCGCGACGATCGGGACGCACTCGTGGGCACTGGTCGGCGACCCCACCGACGTCCAGGCCGCCTACGGCCGGGTGCGCGCCTACCTGGGCTCGCGACCTGAGACGCGCGGCGAGTTCGACCTCCCGCTGGTCACAACGGTGCTGCGCGCCGACCGCGGCTGATCGATGTTGCGCAGGTAGGCCAGCCGCAACCCGAGCAGGGTGAGATCGGGCACGTACTCCGAGATGGTCTCGGACACGCCCTGCATGAGCGGTGCGAGCCCCCCGGTGCCGATCACCGTCGCCGGTCCCGGCCCGAGCTCGGCGAGGATCCGCGTCACCAGCCCGTCCACCTGCGCGGCGTTGCCGTAGAGCACCCCGGACTGCAGGCACTCCACCGTGTTCTTCCCGATCACCGACCGCGGGCGGACGATCTCCACGGTCTGCAGCGCCGCCGCCCGGTTGGCGAGGGCCTCCATCGAGATCTCGATCCCCGGTGCCAGCACCCCGCCCAGGAACTCCCCCTTGGCCGAGACGACGTCGATGTTCGTCGACGTCCCGAAGTCCACGACGACACACGCGGTGTCGAAGAGGCGGTGGGCGGCGAGGGTGTTCACGACCCGGTCCGCCCCGACCTCGCGGGGGTTGTCCACGAGCAACGGCACCCCGGTCCGCACCCCCGGGCCGACGACGACGCTGGGCAGCTCGGAGCGCTCCAGCAGCAGGCGCATCTCCCGCAGCAGGCTCGGCACCGTGGACAGCGCGGCGACCCCGGTGACCTCGTGCGGCCCGAGCAGGGCCCGCAGCGCGACCTCCAGCTCGTCCGCGGTCATGTGGCGGTCCGTGCGCATCCGCCAGTCCCGCACCAACGGCGGGCGCACCTCGTCCCCGAGCCCGTCGGGGTAGACGCCGAGCGCGATCTGGGTGTTGCCGACGTCCACGCAGAGCAGCACGTCAGGCCGCCGTGACGGCTCCCGAGAGCAGACCCGACCCGGCAGGTGCGTGCGCAGGGTCGGCGCTCTCGTCGAGGATGCGGTTGTCGGCGTCGACGAACACGACCCGCGGCCGGTACCGCCGCAGCTCGGCCTCGTCCAGTTGGGCGTAGGAGATGAGGATGACGAGGTCGCCGGGGTGCACGAGGTGCGCGGCGGCGCCGTTGATGCCGATGACGCCGCTGCCGCGTTCGCCCGGGATGACGTAGGTCTCGAGGCGGGCGCCGTTGGTGATGTCGACGATCGCGACCTGCTCGCCCTCCAGCAGGTCGGCCGCCTCCATCAGGTCGCGGTCGACGGTCACCGAGCCGACGTAGTGCAGGTCCGCCTGCGTCACGGTCGCGCGGTGGATCTTGGACTTCATCATCGTGCGGTACATCGGCTCATCTCTCCAGGAGCTGGACTGTCACAACTGCACAGCGACGTTGTCGATCAGGCGGGTGGCGCCGATGCGGGCGGCGACGAGCAGCCGCGCGGGGCCCTTCGCGGGCGCGGCGCCGAGCTCCGGGTCGCGCAGCTCCAGGTATTCCACAGCGAACGCGGGCTCCTGCGCGAGCACGGTTCGCGCCCGGCCGAGGACGGCGTCCGGGCCTTTCGCGGAGTGCGCAGCGCCCGCGGTGAGTGCTCGGTACAGCGTGGGGGCCTTCGCCCGCTGCTCGGCCGAGAGGTAGGCGTTGCGCGAGGACAGCGCCAGCCCGTCCGGCTCGCGGACGGTGGGGACCCCGACGACGGCGAGCGGGAAGTCCAGGTCGCGCACCATCTTCCGGATCAGGACGAGCTGCTGATAGTCCTTCTCGCCGAAGAACGCCACGTCCGGCGCGACGACGTGGAAGAGCTTCGCCACGACGGTGAGCACGCCCGCGAAGTGCCCCGGCCGGACCGCCCCTTCCAGCTCGGCGCCGAGCGCGCCGGGGTGCACGGTGGTCTGCGCGCCCTCGGGGTACATGTCCGCCACGCCGGGGGTGAACGCCAGCTCCACGCCCTCGTCCCGGCAGGCGTCCAGGTCCTCCTCCAGCGGGCGGGGGTAGCGGTCCAGGTCCTCCCCCGCGCCGAACTGCAGCGGGTTGACGAAGATCGACACCGCCGTGACGCCCGCCCCGGGTACGCGGCGGGCGTGGCGGATCAGCTCGAGGTGCCCCTCGTGCAACGCCCCCATCGTCGGGACGAACGCGACCTTGCGGCCCGCGCCCCGCAGCGCGCGCGTCACCGGAGCGATCGCGGCCGGGCTGGTGTGCACCGTGAGCTGCCCCGGCGCGTACCCGCCGCGGGTCTTCGCTCCGATCACGGCTTCTCCTCCAGGGTGGTCAGGACCTCGTCGGCGAGGTGGTCGGGGAGCAGGCCGGACTTCGCGGCCCGGTGTGCGGTCCGGCGGGCGAGCACCCGGTAGGTGCCCTCCAGCTCGGGGTCGACGGCGTGCAGCTCGCGCAGGTGCGCCGCGACGGTGTGGCTGTCGCCGCGGGCGACCGGCCCCGTGAGCGCGCGGTCCCCGTGGCGCAGCGCGTTGTCCAGCGCGGCGGACAGCAGCGGCGCGATGACCCGGTCCGCCGGGCCGATGCCGGCGCGTTGGAGGGTCTCGGCACAGTCGCGCACGAGCGTGACCAGGTGGTTCGCGCCGTGCGCCAGCGCGGCGTGGTATAGGGGGCGCAGGTCCTCGGCGACCCGCACCGGCTCGGCACCCATCTCCACGACCAGTGCCTCGCCGACGCTCCAGGCCGCCTCGTCACCGTCCGCGGCCGTGACGCCTGCCGAGCATCCGGCGAGCCGGGCGACGTCCTCGGAGCGGCCGGTGAACGTCATCACCGGGTGCAGCGCCAGCGGCAGCACGCCCAGCTCCGCGGCCGGGGCCAGCACGCCCACGCCGTGGGCACCGCTGGTGTGCACGACGATCTGCCCCGCGCGGAACGCCCCTGCCGCGGCCAGCCCGCGCACGAGGCCACCCAGCACGTCGTCCGGGACGGCGAGCAGGGCCAGGTCGGCACGTGCCACGACCTCGTCCGGGGGCAGCAGCGGAGCGTCGGGAAGCAGCTCCTCGGCCCGCCTGACCGAGGCCCGGGAGACCCCCGAGGTGGCGACGACGTGGTGGCCCGCCGCCGACCAGGCGGCCCCGAGGACCGACCCGACCCGGCCCGCGGAGACGACACCGATGCCGAGGCGGGCGGGGCGCGCGGTCACGGCGTCCCCCGCGGGGGCGGACACGTGACGGCGGACGGCGGCACGTTCATCGTCGAACTCCTCGCTCGTTCCAGTCCCGTCTCGCGGGTACCGGACGATCACCGCCGGTGGCGGCGCAGGCACAGGTTAGACGCGCGGGAGCGACCGCCGCCGACCGGCGTGACCGGCTTCACCGAGCGGCCGCGCCCGGTGCGGCCTCCTCACCGGGGCGGCCGGCCGGACTGCGGCGGGTACTGCGGCGCCGGCCGACCGCCCTGCTGCGGTGGATGCTGCGGCATCGGCTGACCGCCCTGCTGCGGCCAGGGCCGGTGCGGGGGCGGCGGGCCCTGGGGCGGTCGTCCCGGTGACGGTGGCTGGGACGACGGCTGGGACGACGGC
>JBFWRR010000064.1:11571-34376 GCA_050248815.1 Pseudonocardia sp.
GGCTGGGACGACGGCTGGGACGACGGCGGCCCCCCGTGCGAGGGCCGGGCGGGCGCCCAGCCGTGCGGCGGCGTCGGCGGAGGCCGCCACTGCTGCGGTGGGGGCTGCCAGCCCGGCGGCGGGGGCAGGCGCCACGCGGCCGTCAGCGCCTCGGGATTGCCGATCGCCCGCTGCCGCGCCGCGAACAGCTCCCGCAGCAGTTCGTCGTGCCAGCGGGCGGCGCTCGCGCTGACGGACCCGCGCGCGATCCGGGCCCGCAGGAACGCGAGCTCGGTGACGGCGGCCTGGTACTCCCCGACCGCCCGGGCGGCCTCCTTGCCCGACCGGCGCTGGACGGCCTTCCGCCAGCCGCTGCGCCCCGCGAGGCTCGACAGCAGGGGCACCTCGCTGGCCGCGATCCAGCCCGCCTGCGCGAAGCCGGGCAGCTGCTCGGCGACGGTGCGCTGCTCGCGGCCCCGCTGCCAGAGCACCAGCCCGGCCAGGCTGACGAACAGCGGCACCATGATCACGAGATAGACGCCGAAGAACCCGCCGCCGCCGAGGAAGGTGGCCGATCCGTTCCACAGCGCGTGCAGCAGCACCGCACCCGCGTAGCCGACCAGGACGATCCCGATGCGCGCCGAGACGCTGCGCCTGCTCGCCGCGATCCCGGCCGCGATGCCGGTCATCGCCGTGAACAACGGGTGCGCGAAGGGCGAGAGCACGCCGCGCAGGAACAGCGTGCCCAGCACCGTCCCGGAGGCCCCGGCCATCATCTGCTGCTCGGCGAAGGCCGAACCGAGGTAGAGGATGTTCTCGGTGAACGCGAACCCGGCGGCGACCAGCCCCGCGTACACGATGCCGTCCGTGATGCCGTCGAACTCGCGGCGCCGGAACAGCAGGAGGCCCACGAGGAACGCGCCCTTCATCGCCTCCTCGACGATCGGGGCGACCACGACCGCACCGACGACGTCCCCGCTGCCGGCGCCGAGCACGGCGTCGGCGAGCACGGAGGCGGTGCTGTTGATGATCAGGGAGGACAGCGCGGCGAACCCCGCTCCCCACAGGAAGGCGAAGAGCAGCAGCCGCGGAGGCTCGGGCTCCCAGCGGTCCACCCACAGGAACGTGGCGACCACGGGCCCGACCGGCACGAGCGCGCAGACGATCCCGACGATCACCGCGGCGGTGCCGACGGACGTGCCCACCAGGGCGACGGTGACGAGACCGCAGATGCCGAGCGCGATGAGGCCGAGCACCGGCAGGAGCACGACCTGGCGCTGGCGCTGCGTCGTGGGCACGTGGTGCCCGCTCGCTACTGCCGTCATGCCGGGAAGCCTACGGGCGATCACCCCGACGCGGGCAGCTGCGGCTCGGCGTCCGGATCCTCCGGCTCCTCGGGACCCGACGGGGCGCGGCAGCAGTACTCCAACCACAGTGCGCCGCCCACCAGCACGAGCGCGCAGACGAGCCCGACCGACACCGACGCGGTGTCCGCGGCTGCGGCGCTGATGTCGGCGCTGCGGGGCAGGACGTAGCCGAGAAACCCGGCCCACACCCCCGTCATGATCGCGCCGGCCAGCGCGGAGGCCTTCGCGACCACGACGGCCCGGGCGGCGACCAACGGGTGCACCGGACGGGTGCCGGCCGCCCCGCGGATGCGCCGGCGCAGCAGCGTGCCGCCGATCGCCTCCGCCACCCCCAACGCACCGAGCGTCACCCCGGCGAACAGCGGAAACGCGGGGAGCTCGGCGTAGCTGGCTCGCACCAGCACGTTCGCCACCAGGGCCACGACGACGCCGACCATGAGCAGGTCGCGGACGCGGGTCGGCGAGGACAGGTCGGTCACGGCACGATCCGCAGGTCGTCGCGGCGGACCATGCCCCGCTCGGCGTCGGGTCCCAGGGCGGCCAGCACGTTCGCGACCGGACCTCGCCCGGGCAGGACGGCCTCCGGGTCCGCGTCCAGCCAGGGACGCAGCACGGTCGCGCGCTGCGGGGTCCCGGGGTGCGGCAGCAGCAGCTCCGGGTCCTCGCTGGTGACGGGGCCGCTCGGGCCGCTCACCGTCACGATGTCCACGTCCAGGGTGCGCGGGCCCCACCGGACCTCCCGGACCCGCCCGGCCGCCTTCTCCAGCGCCTGGCCGCGGCGCAGCCAGCCCCACGCATCGACGCCCTCGTCGTCGGCGATCACGACGGCGTTGAGGAACGGCCCCTGCTCGACCCCACCCCACGGCTGCGTCTCGTACACCGGCGAGGCCGCGACGAGCGCCCGCCCGAGATCGGCGACGACCGTGCGCAGGTGGGCGAGGCGGTCGCCGAGGTTGGAGCCGAGGGAGAGCACCGCGCGGGTCATCGCGGACAGCCTGGCCGACGGCCTGACGGAATGCGCAACTCGCGCCGGCGGGACGCGCAACTCGCGGGGGCCCCCGGCTCCGGGTTGGCGCGCCACGCCGTCACGCCGGGATCACCCGGCCCCGGGCGCCGGCGCGGGAGCGTTGCACCACCACCGCGACGTCGGCGAACTCCAGCGGGATCGGCGCCTGCGGCTTGTGCAGCACCACCTCGACCGCCCGCACGCGCGCGTCGGTGAGCACGTCGTCCGCGACGCGCCCCGCCACCGTCTCGATCAGATCGCACGGCTCGCCCCCCACGATCGCCGCGACCCGCCCGGCCAGCGCGCCGTAGTCCAGGGTGTCCGCGAGGTCGTCGGACGCGGCCGCGGGCCGCAGATCCAACCAGGCCGTGACGTCCACGACGAAGTCCTGGCCGTCGCGGCGCTCGTGAGCGAACACCCCGTGGTTGCCGCGCACGCGGAGACCGCGCAGCTCGATCCGGTCCCCCGTCACGCCGGGCCCCCGGACGTCCTGGCGCGCGGAGCGCCCAGCCGCCAGGCCGCACTCACCGCGATCGCGTCCATCGTGGACGCCACGTCGTGCACGCGCACCCCCCAGACGCCCGCGGCGACGGCCAGGGCGCTCACCGCCGCCGTGGCCGCGTCGCGACCCGCGGGCGGGCGCGGGGTGCCGTCCGCGTCCGCCAGGAGCTCGCCGAGGAAGCGCTTGCGCGACGCCCCCACCAGCACGGGGAAGCCCAGCTCCACCAGGAGGTCCAGCCTGCGCAGCAACGCCCAGTTGTGCGCCGCCCGCTTCGCGAACCCCAGGCCGGGGTCCAGCACGAGCATCGACGGGTCCACCCCGGCCAGCACCGCGGCGTCCACCCGCGCCACCAGCTCGGCGCGGACGTCGGCCACGACGTCGCCGTAGGTGGCGAGCTCGTCCATCGACGCGCTGTGGCCGCGCCAGTGCATGAGGATCCACGGCACCCGCGCCAGCGCCATCACCCGCGCCATCGCGGGATCCGCCAGACCCCCGGACACGTCGTTGACCACGCTCGCGCCCGCCTCGACCGCCGCCTCCGCCACGGCGGCCCGAGTGGTGTCCACGCTCACCGCCACCCCCTCGGCGACCAGCTCGCGGATCACCGGCAGCACGCGCGCGCACTCCACGGAGGCCTCGACCCGGCCCGCGCCCGGCCGCGTCGACTCGCCCCCGACGTCCACCATGTCCGCGCCTGCGTCGCGCAACGCCACCCCGTGGGCGACGGCGTCGTCGCGGTCCAGGAAACGGCCACCGTCGGAGAACGAGTCCGGTGTGACGTTCAGGACTCCGATCACGACACAGCGCCCCGGGCGCGGCAGCGCCATCAGCCGCCCCGGATGAGCGCGAGCGCCTCGGCCCGCGACGTGTGGGACGTGGCGAACTGACCGCGCACGGCCGACGTGAGCGTCCGCGACCCGGCCTTCCTGATCCCGCGCATGCCCATGCACAGGTGCTCGGCCTCGATCACCACGATCACACCGCGCGGGGACAGCTTGCGCACCATCGCGTCCGCGACCTGCCCGGTGAGCCGTTCCTGCACCTGCGGGCGCCGGGCGTAGAGATCGACCAGTCGGGCGAGCTTCGACAGCCCCGTGACCCGCCCGTCCTCGTTCGGGATGTAGCCGATGTGCGCCACCCCGTGGAAGGTGACGAGATGGTGCTCGCACGTCGAGTAGACGGGGATGTCGCGCACCAGGATCAGCTCCTGGTGCTGCTCGTCGAAGGTCTTCTCCAGCACCGAGTCCGGGTCCGTGTAGAGGCCCGCGAAGATCTCCTCGTACGCCCGCGCCACCCGGGCGGGCGTGTCCCGCAGCCCCTCCCGGTCCGGGTCCTCGCCGCAGGCCAGGAGCAGCTCACGTACCGCCGCCTCGGCCCGTGCACGGTCCATCGTCGGCCGCCCGTTCCGGGAGTGCTCCCCCGCGGCCGGGGCCATCGCGCCGTCGACGTGGCCGGGGCTCAGCTCGACCCACCCGTGTCGTGCCGCTCACGCTCCTCACGCGGGCGGCCCCACGCACCGTCCGGCGGCCACTCCCGACCACCCGGGGTGGTCGCGGGCCGCCAGTCCGGCGGCGCACCGTAGTTCGGCGGCACCGCGGACGGCGGCGCGGGTGGCGACGCCCCGTGCGGTTGCTGGCGCTCGCCCCACGGCGGCGTCGGCGCGCTGTGTGCCGGGGTGGCGGGCTGCGCGGGGACGCCGTTCTGCGGGTCGCCGTTCGGGCCGTGCTCGGCCGGATGCCCGTTCGGCCCCGGGACGGGCACGGGATCCCCGCCGGCCGGGAAGGAACCCACCGGCGTGGGCTCACGCTCCGGCGTCGTCTGCGGCGGCCACGGCTCGCCCGCGGCGCGTGCCCGCTCGGCCGGGGTGAGGATCGGCGGCTTCTGCGAGGGGGTACGGCCCCCGAAATCGTTGAACGCCGTGATCCGCGGCCGCTTCTCCACGTGGGAGAAGATCCGTTCGAGATCGGTCCGGGTGAGCGTCTCCTTCTCCAGCAGCTCGAAGACCAGCTCGTCCAGCACGTCCCGGTAGGTGTTGAGGATCTCCCACGCCTCGGTGTGCGCCGCCTCGATGAGCTTGCGCACCTCCTCGTCGATCTCCTGCGCGACCTGGATCGAGTAGTCCGGCTGCGTGCCCATCGTGCGTCCGAGGAAGGGGTCGCCCTGGTCGCGGCCGTAGCGCACCGCGCCAAGCCGCGCGCTCATGCCGTACTCGGTGACCATCGCGCGGGCGATCTTCGTGGCCTGGTCGATGTCGCTCGACGCCCCGGTGGTGGGCTCGTGGAAGACGAGCTCCTCCGCACTGCGCCCGCCCATCGCGAACACCAGGCGCGCGATCATCTCCGAACGCGTCATGAGGCCCTTGTCGTCCTCCGGGACCACGAGCGCGTGCCCGCCGGTGCGCCCGCGCGGCAGGATCGTGAGCTTGTAGACCGGCTCCAGGTCCGGCATCGCCCAGGCGGCGAGCGCGTGCCCACCCTCGTGGTAGGCGGTGAGCTTGCGCTCCTGCTCGGAGATGATCCGCGACTTGCGCCGCGGCCCGCCGACCACCCGGTCGACCGACTCCTCGAGGGCCGCCGCCGTGATCACGCTGCCGTTCTCGCGGGCGGTGAGCAGCGCCGCCTCGTTGATGACGTTCGCGAGATCGGCGCCCGACATCCCGACGGTGCGCTTGGCGAGCGCATCGAGATCGACGTCCTGGCCGAACGGCTTGCCCTTGGCGTGCACCTTGAGCACCGCGCGACGGCCCGCCAGGTCCGGCGCGCCGACGGGGATCTGGCGGTCGAACCGGCCCGGCCGCAGCAGCGCCGGGTCCAGGATGTCCGGCCGGTTCGTCGCCGCGATGAGGATGATGCCGCCGCGCGCGTCGAACCCGTCCATCTCGACCAGCAGCTGGTTGAGCGTCTGCTCCCGCTCGTCGTGCCCGCCACCCAGGCCCGCGCCGCGCTGGCGCCCGACCGCGTCGATCTCGTCCACGAAGATGATGCACGGCGAGTTCTGCTTGGCCTGCTCGAACAGGTCGCGCACCCGCGAGGCGCCGACGCCGACGAACATCTCCACGAAGTCCGAACCGGAGATCGTGTAGAACGGCACGCCCGCCTCGCCCGCGACCGCGCGCGCGAGCAGCGTCTTGCCCGTGCCGGGCGGGCCGTAGAGCAGCACACCCTTCGGGATCTTCGCGCCGAGGGCCTGGTAGCGGCCCGGGTTCTGCAGGAAGTCCTTGATCTCCTGCAGCTCCTCGACTGCCTCGTCGGCCCCCGCGACGTCGGCGAACGTCGTCTTCGGCATGTCCTTGTTGAGCTGCTTGGCCTTGCTCTTGCCGAACGACATCACCCGGTTGCCGCCGCCCTGGGCGTTGTTCATCATCCAGAACAGGATGAGCAGCACCAGCCCCAGCGGGATCAGGTAGATCAGCATCGTGACCAGGAAGGACTCCTGGCGCACGGTGGTGTTGAACGTCGGCTTGTTGCCGGCCTGCTCCAGTGCGGTGAAGATCGTGTCGCCGGCCTGGAGCGGGTACTGCGTGATGACCTGCGTCGAGCCGTCCACCGGCTGGTCGAGCGTCAGCCGGAGCTGCTGCTCCTTGTCCTCGATCAGGGCTTCCTTGACGTTGCCGTTCTGGATCTGCGCCAGCGCCGTGGAGGTGGGTACCTGCGTGTACCCGCGGGTGTCGTCGGTCAGGAAACCGAAGACGACCCAGAGA
Source organism: Pseudonocardia sp. (assembly GCA_050248815.1). GTDB lineage: Bacteria > Actinomycetota > Actinomycetes > Mycobacteriales > Pseudonocardiaceae > Pseudonocardia. Next base: position 18,126 of record JBFWRR010000064.1, read on the forward strand.
AGGATCGCAGCCAGGATCCAGGTGATCGGATTGCGGAGCAGACGCTTGCGGTCCATGAAGCTACGGCCCGGTCGGCCTTCACCCTCCCTGGTTAGTTGCCGGAAGCGACCCACCGCGAGTGCGACCGGCCCCGAAGCCGCCAGGATAGCGGCCCGGAGGCCGCGTCACCCGCGGCGGCGACCAACGGTCGCTGCAGGTACGTACGTCGTAACGCCCCCGGCAGGCAGCCCGTTCCCGACCATCGGCCGACCCGTCACCACAAGGAGTGGTAACCGTCGCCCGATCCGCGTCGTTAGCCCGCCGAGGTGACATCCGGGACGCGATACTCGCGCGTCCGGACGGCGTGAGTTCGGTGAGGTCGACGGGGGAGTGCACATGAGCGTCAGGTCGGGAGCTGCGGGGCTGCGGGGACTGGCCGCGGCCGCCGGCGCAGCGGGCCTGGTCGCCCTGGCCGTGGTCGCGGCACCGGCCGCGGGCGCGGCCGAGGGCCCCGCCGACGGCGGTGGCGCGATCCACCCCGGGGTCGTCACGGACTCCACCGGCGGCGGCCAGTGCACGTCGAACTTCGTCTTCACCGCGGACGGCAAGACCTATCTCGGCCAGGCCGCGCACTGCGCCGGCACCGGCAATGCCACGGAGACCGACGGATGCTCCTCCGGCAGCGCGCCCGTCGGCACCCCGGTCGGGATCCTCGCGAGCGACGGCACGACACGCGCCGGAACGCTCGCCTACAGCTCCTGGCTCGCGATGCAGGAGGCGGGCGAGACGGACCCCGACACCTGCGCCTACAACGACTTCGCGCTCGTGGAGATCGCCCCCGCCGACGTCGCCGACGTCGACCCGACCGTGCCGTTCTTCGGTGGGCCCGTGGGCCTCGACACCGACGGCCTGCCCGTCGGCGAGGAGGTTCACAGCTACGGCAACTCGCCGCTGCGCCAGGGCATCGCCGCACTCAGCCCCAAGTCCGGGGTCAGCGCGGGCGACGGCGGCAGCGGTTGGACCCATGAGGTCCTCACCGTCACCCCGGGCGTCCCCGGCGACTCCGGCAGCGCGTTCCTCGACTCCGACGGCGACGCGGTGGGCGTGCTCTCCACGCTGAACCTCGCCCCGCTGCCGCTGTCCAACGGCGTCTCCGACCTCGCCAAGGCGATGGAGTACGCCAAGGCCCACGGCCTCGGCGGCCTCGAGCTGGTGCCGGGGAAGGTGCCGTTCAGTCCCTGACCCTGCGGCTCAGCCCCTGGCCCTGCGGCCACCGCTCGCCCGACGCCGCCCTCCCCGGCCGCCACGGCTCCCCGGCCACCCCTCCCCGACGCCGCGAACGGCCCATTTGGGAAGCCCTACCTCCTGAACGGGCCGTTCGCTCGCCCTGAGCCACAGCCCGCGCCGCGCCCGCTGGCCGCACCCCGGCCACCACCCTCCCGGGCCGCCACGAGCGGATCAGGCGTATACGGCCGGGTCGAGCGTGCCGATGTAGGGCAGGTCGCGGTAGCGCTCGGCATAGTCCAGGCCGTAACCCACGACGAACTCGTTCGGGATGTCGAACCCGACGTAGGCCACCGGGACGTCGACCCGCACCGCGTCCGGCTTGCGCAGCAGCGTGCACACCTGCAACGACGCCGGCGTGCGGCTCTCCAGGTTCTTCAGCAGCCACGACAGCGTGAGGCCCGAATCGATGATGTCCTCCACGATGAGGACATGGCGGCCCGCGATGTCGCGGTCCAGGTCCTTGAGGATGCGTACGACACCCGAAGACGACGTCGACGAGCCGTAGGAGCTCACGGCCATGAACTCCAGCTGCACCGGCACGGGCAACGCCCGCGCGAGATCGGTCATGAACATCACGGCGCCCTTCAGGACGCCGACGAGCAGGAGGTCGGAGGTCCCGACCCGCTCCGCATAGTCCCGCCCGAGCTCGGCCGCCAGTTCGGCCGTCCGGTCCCGGATCGCCTTCTCGGTGACCAACACGGACGCGATGTCACCGTCGTACACGGGCGTTCCTCCGTCTGCGCCGGGAGTGGTGGGGAACGGCCGCGTGGTGGGGCTCCAGCCGGCCGGGCGCAACAGCAGCCTCCCACGGCGGCGAACGAGCTCCAACCCGCCCGGCAGGGCCGCCGTGCCGCCGCCACCCGCCCGGGTCGTGCCGGCCGCCACCCGATCGGCTGCGCGCAGGTGCACGTCCGTGAGGCCTGCCACACCGTGGGCGTGCAGCCACGAGCGCAGCGCCCGGCGGCGCACCGCGGCCGGTGCGGCGGCGAGGACGGCGATGTCGAGGCCGGGGCCGTCGGGGCCGTCCGGGCCGGGGCCGTCCGGGCCGGGGCCGGCGGGGCTGTCCGGGCCGGGGCCACCGGGGGCGCCCACGCACCGGCCGCCACCGGGCCCGCCCGGTGCCCGCGAGTTGCGCATCTCGCCGGCGCGAGTTGCGGGTTCCGCCGGGCCGTGCGCGGGTCCCGTCGGGCCGTGCGCGGGCGCCGTCCGGCCGTGCGCGGGTCCCGTCGGGCCGTGCGCAGGCGCCGTCCGTCCGTCCGGGGGCGCCGTCCGTCCGTCCCCGGGCGCGAGTTGCGCATCCCCCCGACGCGTGTTGCGCATCCCGCCGGCGCGAGTTGCGGATTCCGACGGACTGAGTCGCGGATCCGGACGGCCTGCGCCGCCGTCACCCGACGCGGACCCGGGGCTGGCATGCGCGCCGACCATGCCGCCGACGTCCACGCGCCCGCCGGTGCCGGCCTCTGCGCGGCGCCACAGATCCGCCCCGAGTGCGTCCAGCGCCGCGGCGTCCTCCTGGAGCTGGCGGGCGGTCCGTGCCAGCGCCGATGCGACTCCGCCCGCGAGGACGTCCTCCAGCAGCGGCAACACCTCCTCCCGCAGCCGGACGCGGGTGTAGCGGGGATCGGTGTTGTGCGGGTCGTCCCAGACGGGCAGGTCGAGCGCCGCGCACGCTGCGCGCGTCGTTGCGCGGCGGACCCCGAGCAGGGGACGCAGCCAGGGTGGGTCCCACTCGCACATGCCGGCGAGCGATCGGGCGCCTGAGCCTCGGCCCAGGCCGAGCAGGACGGTCTCGGCCTGGTCGTCGAGCGTGTGACCGAGCAGGATCGGCGAGGACGGATCCGGGCGAGCGGCGCGCAGCGCGGTGTACCGGGCCCGGCGGGCGGCAGCCTCAGGCCCGCCCCGGCCCTTGACCTCGACGCGGACGACGGCGGCCGTCGCACCGAGCCCCCGAGCCAGCTCTGCGACGCGCGCGGCGACGTCCGCGGATCCCTCCTGGAGGCCGTGGTCGACCACCACCGCGTGGACCCCGTCCGGCACCGCCGCGACCGTCGCGGCGAGCAGGGCGAGGGAGTCCGCGCCCCCCGAGCACGCGACGACCAGTGGTCCCCGGTGACCGCGCAGAGCGTTGCGCACAGCCCGGCGAACCTCCGCGACGGCCGGCTCGACGTTCACCCGCCCACCCTCGCACGGCCGCCGACGGCATCCGCATCTCACGCCGACGGAACGCCCAACTCGCGCGGGCGAAAGCCGCAACTCGCGCCGAGGAGATGCGCAACTCGCGCCACACGTCCCGACGGAACCCGCACACGCGCCGGCGAGATGCGCAACTCGCGGGTCAGGGCACCCGGCGCAGCCAGGCGTCCGGGTCGGCCAGCTCGGCGCGGCTGGGAAGCGTCTCGGGGCTCACCCAGGCCCGGTTGAACCCGTCCATCCCGACGGCGCCCACGACACGGCGGGTGAACTCCGCACCCACGGCGTACTGCTTCACCTTCGCCTCGACGCCGAGCAGCGCACGCAGCAGGCGGTCGATCAGCCCGCCGCCGCGCCGGCGCGCGGTGAAGCGGGCCCGGATCGTCTCCACGCTCGGCACGACGGCGGGCCCGGCCGCATCCATGACGTGGTCGGCGTGGCCCTCCAGCAGCGTCGTCAGGGCGAGCAACCGGTCCAGCACCGCCCGCTGCTCCGGCCCCTGCAGGAGCTCGACCAGGGCGAGGGAGTCCGCGCCCGAGGTGCGCACCGCCTTGACCAGCTCGGGAAGCCGATCCATCACGTTGGCGTCCTGTGGCGGGGTCGAGAGGAATCTCGACACCTCGCCCGAGAAGTACTCCCGCATCCACGGCACCGCCGTGAACTGGAGCCTGTGAGTGGCCTCGTGGAGGCACACCCACATCCCGAACTCGGCCGCGTCCACGTCCAATGCCTGCCGGGTGGCGTAGATGTTCGGTGCGACGAGCAGCAGCCGCCCCTCCCCGTCCGGACCGCCGAACGGGTCGTACTGGCCGAGCACCCGCCCACCCAGGTACGCGACGAGAGCACCGACCTGCAGGCCCGCCGCACCGCGGGTGACGACCCGGGCCCCCTTCGCGACCCGCCCGCGCGCCCCCTCCAGAGGCTCGACCAGGGGCAACCGGGCGTCTGCGGTGAGAGTGGCCATGCCGTGCAGCGCCGCCGCGGCCCATGCGGGACGGTCGACGACATCGGCGGGCAGCAGCGGAAGGCCCGCCCCCATGCCCGTGACCTCCCGGACATGCCCCTCCGCGACGGCCGCGTCCACCCGCAGCCGCTCGACCAGCTCGACCGCCTCGGCAGGCTCGGCGTCCGGACCGGACGGCACCAGGCGCGCGGCGGTGCGGCGGGCCAGCTCCCAGTCGACGGGCAGACCGCGCGCCGGTGTGGGCGCCGCTGCGGGAATCACATGCTCGTTCGGCCGGGACACGCCCCCACGCTACGTGCCGTGAGGCGTGAACGAGGTGAGTCGTGCGACGTCTCAGGGACCTCTCAGCGGCAGCCGCAGCCGCTCAGTGCGGCAGCCAGGTCGTCCAGCTTGGGCCGCGCCACCGCGGGTGACGTGCCGGTGGACATGAACGCGAACACCAGCAGGCGCCCGTCGCCGTCCGTGACCACCCCGGCGAGGCTGGAGACACCGGTGAGGGTGCCCGTCTTGGCCCGCACGACGCCCCGCCCGGTGCCCGTGAAGCGGTCCTCCAGGGTGCCGTCGCCGCCCGCGACAGGGAGGCCGGTGAGCAGCGGGCGCAGGAACAGGGTGTCGCGGCGGCTCTGTGCGGGTACGGCGGCCGCGGCGAGCACGGCCCCGAGGAGCCGGGCCGGCACCCGGTCCCGGGTCGACAGGCCGCTGCCGTCCACGAGGAGCAGTCCCGAGGTGTCGAACCCGGCCTGGTTGAGCGCGCCGGTGACCTCGTCGGCCGCTCCCGCGAAGGAGGTGTCACCCTCCCGCGCCAGCGCCACCTCCCGGGCGAGCATCTCGGCCAGGACGTTGTCCGAGGTGCGGATCGCGTGCTCCACGAGTTCCGCGACCGGCGCCGAGAACACCGACCCGATGCTGCGGACGTCGGCGGCGGGTGCCTTGCCCGCCGTGACGGCCTTCTCGTCCACCCCGAGCAGGCGTGCGAACGCCCGGCCGGCGGTGAGGGCCGGATCCTGGACGCGCGGCCCATCCGGAAGGGCAGGGTCGATCCGGCCACCGTCGATCATGAGCGCCTCGATCGGCGTGACGTACCCGCCCGCCACGTCGCCGGGTGACCAGCCCTCCGCGAGACCGCCGCCGGAGTAGCGGCTCGCGTCGACGACGATCCGCTCGACCTTCGTCCCCGACGCCTTCACCTTCTCGGCCAGGTCGGCCAGGCGAGCCGGTTCCGGGTACACCCCCTCCCGGCCCGCGGGCAGCGCCGTGAGCGTGGGGTCGCCGCCGCCGACGAGCACGATCGTCCCGGGCGCGTCCCCGGGCAGGACGCGGGTGGCCAGGCGCTCGGTCGGGTCCAGCGTGAGCAGGGCCGCGGCCGAGGTGAGCAGCTTCGCCGTGGAACCCGGGACGGTGCCGCGCTCGGCGCCGCGGTTCCACAGCACGGCACCGGTGGCCGGGTCCAGCACCGTGCCCGTGAGCCTGCCGAGGGACGCCGACGAGGCGAGCGGGTCCAGCACCGCGGCCACCCCGGCCGCCGCGGGCTGCGGGGCGTCGGGGGCGAGGGGGCCCAGCAGCGGCACCGGTTCCGGCGGCGCGGCGACCGGCGGGGCGATCAACCGTGGCGCCGTCAACGCGACCGCGCTGCCCGTCGACACCGCCATCATGAGCACGACGAGGACGGCCAGCGCGCGTCTCTGACCCGGCCCTACGCCGAACGCCACGCCTTCGACCTCCTCGGAGCAGCCCGGTGGCGGCGCCGCCGGAGCCGCACCAGAGTAGAACCCGTGCCGGGGCACCCTCGCCGTGACCGGGGTCTCAGCGGCCACAATGGGGTGACACCGTCCCACCCGTACGCACCGACCGGCAGGAGAGCGCCGTGGACTTCGACGTCACCATCGAGATTCCCAAGGGTGGCCGCAACAAGTACGAGGTCGATCACATCTCGGGGCGTATCAGGCTCGACCGCACCCTGTTCACGGCGACCCAGTACCCGGCCGACTACGGCTTCATCGACGACACCCTCGGCGAGGACGGCGACCCGCTCGACGCCCTCGTGCTCGTGCAGGAGCCGACGTTCCCGGGCTGCCTCATCCGCTCCCGCGCCATCGGCATGTTCCGCATGACCGACGAGAAGGGCGGCGACGACAAGGTCATCTGCGTGCCCACCGACGACCCGCGCCAGGAGCACCTGCGCGACATCCACCACCTGCCGGAGTTCTACCGGCTGGAGATCCAGCACTTCTTCGAGATCTACAAGGACCTCGAGCCGGGCAAGAGCGTCGAGGGTGCGACGTGGGTGGGCCGGGCCGCGGCCGAGCAGGAGATCACGGCCTCCCGCGCACGCGCGGTCAAGGCGGCGGAGGCCGGCGAGCTGCACTGAGGCCACACCGGCCACACCGGCCACACCGGCGTCCTCGCACGGATCGCGACGGACGATGCGCGCCTGCGGCGCCGTGCGAGGACGCGCAGGGGCCGGGTCACGACGGCCGTCACGCCCGCGCGAAGTGCCGGCCGGCACCGACCGGGGGACGCCGGGCCGGCGCCGCGCGTGCCCCGGCCGGTCAGCGCAGGCGGGCAGAGCCCTCCGCGACGTCTCCGGCGGCAGCGCCACCACCCGTCGCGGCGACGGGCACCGTGGCCTGCGGTGCCACCGTCGGCAGCGCACCCGGCTCCGGGGCCGCAACCGGCTCGCGGCGGGCCTCGACCCCGGACACCGTCCGCAGCGGGAGCTCGCGCATCAGCAGCACCGCGACCAGGCCGAGGACGAGCAACGCGGCCGCGGTGAGCAGCACCACGCTCATCGAGCCCGCGAACGCCTCCAGGATCGGCCGGGCGAGCCGCGGATCGGCGGTCGTGAGGAACGACGAGTCGTCCAGCGCCGGGGCCGGGCCGCCCCGCAGGCCGTCGATGATGGGCGCATTCGACGGGTTCGCCGCGACGGCGGGATCGGCGAGCACGCTCTGCAGCGTCGCGGCGTCCGTGCGGAAGTTCTCCGCGATGCGCGAAGGCAGGGTGCCGAAGAGCATCGAGAGGAACACCGCCGTGCCCAGCGTGCCGCCCATCTGGCGGAAGAAGGTCGCCGACGCGGTGGCGACCCCCATGTCCCGCGGCGGCATGGCGTTCTGCACGGCGAGGGTGACCGGCTGCATGATGCCGCCCAGCCCGAGGCCCACCAGGCACATGAGGACGGCGGTCTGCCAGTACGGGGTGTCGACGCCGAGGAACTGCGAGAGCAGCACGAGCCCGGCGATCATGAGCGAGATGCCGATGACGGGCCAGCGCTTGTAGCGCCCGGTGCGCGAGATGCGCCGTCCGGAGAAGATCGACATCGACATGATGCCCAGCATGAGCGGGAGCGTCTGGAGCCCGGCGCGGGTGGGCGAGGAACCCTGGACGATCTGCAGGTAGAGCGGGAGCAGCGCGATGGCACCGAACATGCCCATGCCGGTGACGAACCCGGCGACGGTGCCCCAGCCGAACACGCCGTTGGCGAAGAAGCGCAGCGGGAGCAGCGCGTCGTCGCCCATGTGGCGCTCGGCGAGCAGGAACGCGGCGAGGCCGAGTGCACCGACGGCGAAGCAGAGCAGCGACGCGGGCGACGTCCAGCCCCAGGCCCGGCCCTGCTCGGCGACGAGCAGGAGCGGCACGAGCCCGGTGGCGAGCGCGACGGCCCCCGCCCAGTCGATGCGGGGTTCGCGGCGGGTGTGCGGGATGTTGAGGACCCGGGTGACGACGAACAGCGCGAGGATGCCGAGCGGCACGTTGATGAGGAAGACCCAGCGCCACCCGGTGACCCCGAGGATCTCGGCCTGGCCGGCGAAGAAGCCGCCGACGACGGGCCCGAGGACGCTGGCGGTGGCGAAGACGGCGACGAAGTAGCCCTGGTAGCGGGACCGCTCGCGGGGGCTGACGATGTCACCGATGATCGTCAGGGCGAGCGAGAAGAGCCCGCCCGCGCCGAGGCCCTGGAGCGCCCGGAAGGCGGCTAGCTGCACCATCGAGCCGGCGAAGGCGCACGCCGCCGAGCCGACGAGGAAGATCGTGATGGCCGTGAGGAACAGCGGCTTGCGCCCGTAGAGGTCGGAGAGCTTGCCGTAGAGCGGCGTGCTGATGGTCGCGGTGATCAGGTACGCGGTGGTGGCCCAGGCCTGCACGGTGAGGCCGTGCAGATCGTCGGCGATCGTGCGGATCGCCGTGGCGACGATCGTGTTGTCCAGCGCAGCGAGGAACATCCCGATCATGAGGCCGCCGAGGATCGCGAGGATCTGGCGGTGGCTGAGCAGCGCCTCGCGCGGCGCGGCGGGGGCCGTCATGCATTCTCCTTGACCGGCAGCTTGTGGGCCTCGAACGCGGTGGCGAAGCGACCGAGCAGGTCGGCGAAGGTGCGCCGCTCGTCGGGGGTCCAGTCGGCGAGCATGGTGGCCACGCGCTCGATGCGGACGCGGCGGTTCTCCTCGAAGACGCGACGGCCCTCGTCCGTGGCGGCGAGCAGGGTGGCACGGCCGTCGGCGGGATCGGCCGTGCGGGCGACGAGCCCGAGGCGGACGAGGTGCGCGACCTGACGGCTCACCGTCGACGGGTCGGAGTGCACGGCCTCGGCCAGCGTGCTCGAGCGCTGGGGCCCGCACTTCACGAGCTGGACGAGCAGGTGGTACGTCGCGCGCTCGACCGCGTCGGGGTTCTCGGCCTGATGGCGCGCGTGGGCGCGGTCCATCAGCTTGATGATCCGGATCAGCTGCCCGGACACGGCGTCCGCCGTGGTGAGCTCGTCCTCGGTGGGCATCGGCCACCTCCCGCATGCCGTTTGCATGAATCACGCAACAACATGCAGGGTACAACTTGTTCCCGGCGTCGGGCCGGGGGGTCAGTCGGTCTCGAGGACCGCGTACCCCGCCTCGGTGAGCACGGGGACGCCGGCGCCTGCCGCCGCGATCAGGCCGGCCTGCACCAGGTGGAACGCGGCTGCCGCGTCCGCGCACGTCAGCCCGTCGACCAGCAGCACGGCCCCGGGCCCCTCCCCCCACTCGCAGCGCCCGTCGGCGACCGCGCGCAGCAGTGCCCGTTCCCGTCCGCTCACCGTCACCCCGGCCATCGGAACTACTCCCCGTCGACTCGCCGTACGAAGGGGAGTTCGTCCCGACAGCCCGCGGTGTTTCACCTCACGGGCCGAGCCGCCCGCGCGGACCCCGCCGTCAGACGTACTGGCGCGTGATCCACTCGGCGATCAGTGCGGGCCGCTCCGAACCCTCGATCTCCACCGTGACCTTCGTGGTGACCTGCACGCCGCCCTGCACGTCCGAGACGTCGACCAGCTCGACGTTGCCGCGCACGCGGCTGCCGACCTTCACCGGGGAGGTGAAGCGCACCTTGTTGAGCCCGTAGTTGACGCCCATCTTCACGCCCTCGACGGTGTAGGCGCTCCACACCATCGGCACGAGGAGTGACAGCGACAGGAAGCCGTGCGCGATCGTCGACCCGAACGGCCCGTCCTTGGCGCGCTCGGCGTCCACGTGGATCCACTGGTGGTCGTCGGTGGCGTCGGCGAACTGGTCGATCCGCTCCTGGGTGATGGTCAGCCAGTCGCTCGCCCCGATCTGCTGTCCCTTCGCCGCCCGCAGCTCGTCCACCCCGTTGAAGACCCTGCTCATCGACGCCCCTTCGCTCGACATGGGAGTTCCCGTCACCCTGCCACACGGCGCAGGATGGGCGGGTGGACGCCGTGGCCCGTTTCACCGAGCTCGTTTCGGCGCGCGAACCGGCCCTGGACCGGACGTCGCTCGCGCTCGCCGCGGGCGGCCTGCCGGGCCTGGACGAGTCCCGCTGGCTCGGCGAGCTGGACCGCCTCGCCGAGGGCGTGGACTCCCGTGACGCGCTGCTCGAGCGGCTGTTCGTGCAGGAGCGGTTCACCGGGAACGCCGCCGACTACTACGACCCCCGCAACTCGCTGCTCCCGCACGTCCTGGGGCGCAGGCTGGGGATCCCGATCACGCTCGCGGTCGTGTGCATCGAGGTGGGGCGACGTGCGGGGATCGCGCTGCACGGCGTCGGGATGCCGGGCCACTTCCTCGTCGGGGCCGGGTCGGGGGACGACGCCGGGGCCGACACGGTCCTCGTCGACGTCTTCGACGGCGGCCGCCTCCTGGACGCCACCGGCGCCGAGGCCCGGTTCCACGAGATCGCGGGTCCGGACGCGCCGTTCGGCCCGCAACTGCTCGCGCCCGCGTCGACGCGCGCGATCCTCGCGCGGATGCTCGAGAACCTGCGCGGCATCTACCGGGCCCGCCGCAGACCCGGAGACCTGGAGTGGGTGCTGCGGATGCGGATGGCCCTGCCGGGGGCCGGTCCGGCCGAACTCGTGGAGCTGGCCGGGGCGCTGGGCGAGCAGGCCCGCTGGCACGAGGGGGCGGCACTGCTGGAGCGCCACGCACCGTCCGTGGAGCCGCAGCTGCGGGAACGCCTGCTGATCCTCGCGAAGGTGCAGCGCGCGCACCTGAACTGAACCGGGCCGTCATCCGTCACACACGGCATGGGTGACGCGATCGATCCGGACCTGGCGGTGGCCGACGGCGCCTTCGAGGCGTTCGCGCAGGCCGTGGTGGCGACAGTGCTGGGCGCGGTGCCGGGCGGAGAGGCGGCGGCCGTGGCCGACGCCGGCGGGGCCGTGGAGGGCATGACGGCGGACGGCCCGGTGGCGGGCGGCGCCGCCGATGCGGCCGACGGCGGATCGGCGCTCGCGGGCGAGGGCGCGGACGCGCTCTACACGCTGCCCGACGGCTCGATCTCCTTCTCCGGGTACGGCATCGACGGCACGTCCTACTCGTTCGGCGTCGACTGATGGGGGCGCTCGACCGCTTGCGTGCGGTGGCGCGCGACGCCGTCGAGCAGGGGCGGGCCGCGGCGGCTCGCGCGGCTGCCGGTGACCGTGCGCACGAGGCCCGGACAGCCGGGGACCGCTCCGGCGCTCCGGCGCACGACGCCCTCCTGGCCCGCGCCGGGGAGACGGCGGCCGGGGCGGCGCTCGGCCACGGGGTGCGCTCGGCAGGCCGCGTGCTGGGTCGGCTACCGGTGCTCTCCGCGCCGATGGACCTGTTCGGCAGCCGCCACGGCGTGGACGCCCTGGTCGCCGCCGTGCACGCCGACCCGCACGGGATCCTGCCGCACCTGTGGCTGGGCGAGGCCCTGCAGTCCCTGGGGACCGACGCGCGGCGCTTCGAGCAGGTCCGGGCGGTGATGGCGGCGCTGGACCCGGCCTCGTTCGCGATCCGGCAGGCGGTGCGGACGGCGGCACGCCTCGGCGCGGCCCCGGCCGCAGACCCGCCCGCCCAGGTCCTGGCCCGGTGCCGCCGGCTCGCGGCGCATGCGCTGGCGGTGGACCCGCGCGACGCCGTCGCGCTCTACGCGCTGGCCCGCGTCGCGCTGGCCACCGGGCACGCGGACCTCGCCGTGCAGCCGGCGAAGCTGGCGGTCGCCGCGTTCGGGCTGTGGGCTCGTCCCGATCCGGCCGTGCCGGGCGCCGGCCCCGGTCTGGGTACTCGCCCCACCCCGGGCGCGCGCCCCGCCCCGGGCACACCGGGCACTCGCCCCGTCCCAGGCACACCGGACGCGCGCCTCGACCCGGGCGCCCCAGGCGGCGACGACCGCGGGCGCGCGCTCGTCGTCCTCGCGCGTGCGTACCTCGTCCTCGGCCGCGACGCGTCCGCGGCGAACGTGGCGCGCCAGGCGGTGGACGCCGGCTGCAGCCTCGGTTGGGCGGTGCTCGCCGAGCTCGCCGTCCGTGGCCCGGGTGGGATCCGGGCGCACGCCGAGCTGTCCGGCCGGGTCACCGACGCGGACCGGCGCGCGTACCACGGCGCGTACCCGACCCCGGCCGAGATCGGCCGGGCCGTCTGGGACGCGCAGGGCCGGCGGGCCCGCGACCTCGGTGGCTCCACCCGGACCACCGCCCAGGCCGCCGCACACCGGATCCCGGCCTACAACGCACGCGCCCGCACGGAGCGGATCGAGCTGCCCGGGCGCCCATGAGACCGGGCCGTCCGGTGGGATCGGGCAGCCACCCGGCCGGTGCCGGCTCCCGGTGCTCCCGGCGATGCTCAGCGCTCCCGGACGGGTGCTCAGTGCACGTCGGCGCCCGTCAGCTCCTTCTCCAGCTCGTCCGCCGTCTCGACGATCAGCCGGAACGACCGCTCGAACACCGCGAGCCCGGCGTCCTCCAGCGGGATCGAGTCCCGCAGCACCGCCACGCCGTCCAGTGCGATCACCCCGCCGACCACCGACGCCCCGGCCAGCTCCAGGAGCTTCGGCAGGTCGAGGTCCGACAGCTTGGCCACCGGTGAGGCGATCTGGATCCAGGTGTGCCCGTCGTCGCCGTCGGACTGCCGCACGACGACGAGCTGCGTGCGCTCGCCCGTCGTGGGCAGGTTGAACCACAGCTCGCCCCGCGCCTGGCGCATGATCTCGTAGCGCACCCGCACGTACGACACCAGGTCGTCCCAGCTCGCCACGTCAGCTCCTCGCTCGCCCGTCACCGTCTCCCCGGACGCTACCGGTCCTGCCCGGTCGGCGGCCGGTCGGCCGCGCGCACCGTGGGTGCGGTGATCTGCGGGTCCGGGCGGCACACGGGACCCACCCGGCGGGCTCCCGTCACACCTCGCGAACGGCACGTTCGGGCGAGAGGTTCTCCTCCACGGGCAGTTCGCTCGCACGGGCAGGCGAGCAGGGTGCGCTCACGCGAGGACGGCCAGCGCGATCACCCCGAGCCCGAGCGGGAGGTCCAGCGCGATGCACGCCTCGGCCAGCGAGCGCGGCACGACCTCGCCGCTGCGCAGGTGGATCACGTCCCAGATCCCGTGGGCGGCCAGCGTCAACCCGACGATCACGAGCCCCGCAGCAGGCGACACCCAGAGCCCCAGGACCGCCGCCGCGCCGTAGAGCAGGAGCGCCCCCGTCTGGGCCCGTAGCACCGCCCTCGGCGCCCGCCCGACCAGGCCCGCGACGAGCAGCAGTACGCCGCTCAGCGCGATCGCCAGCCACGGTGGCGCCCCGAACGGGGCGCCGATCGCGCCCACGACGAAGGTCCCCGGGATCGCCGCCCAGGCCACCCACGGCCGGTCCAGCGCCGCCGCCGCGAGATAGCAGATCGCGGCGGCGATGACGCAGGTCGCGACGACCTCACGATCCGCGCCCAGCGCGAGCAGCGCGATCGCGCAGCCCACGCCGAGAGCGGCGGGCCAGCGCTGCAGGACGGGGTGGGTGCGTTCGGCAGTGGTCATGCCCAGATGGTGGTCGGCGGCCGTGGCTGAAGACGAGGGAGATATGTGGATTCAGCCGGATCTGTGGGAATCCCGTCCGTCTCGACCGGGGCCTTGCACCTCTGGAACACATGTGCGACCGGTCGAACACACCACCTTGGAACACATGTGCGACCGGTCGAACACACCACCTGATGTCGACACACACCGCCGACGGTGGGTGCGAGCGCCACCGGGTATGTGCGAGCGTGCGCGGGCCGATCGCGGCGCCTGCCCCAGCCGCGGAACTTCGCGGGCCGACCCACGGGCACCGTGCGCCGGCCCGCCAACCGCCGCCGGCTCACCCGCGAACCCCGCCGGACTCCCGCGTTCCGCAGTTGATGGGCATATGAGCGGGGTCCGGCCGATGATGTGCCTGGTCAGCGAGCCGCCGCTCTGTTGAAGTTCCCGAAAGTGTGGGCACACGTTTCGGCGGGTTGACCCTTGTGTGACCTGGCTGTGGTGTGGTCGGGTGCGGTCATGTACTTACGGACGACCGCGCGGACAAACAAGGACGGCTCGGTCGTGCGCTACCTGGCCCTGGCCCACAACCAGCGCCTCGGTGCGGCGACGAAGGCGAACGTGCTGCTCAACCTGGGCCGGGAGGACCGGCTCGACCCGGACGGGCTGCGCCGGCTGGTCCGCTCGATCAACCGCTACCTCGGCGAACCCGATCCCGACACCGGGACCGACGCTCCCGAGTCGACCGGCGCCGACACCGCGACCGATGGGCTGCGGCTGATCACCTCCCGCCCGGCCGGGGCGGCGTGGCTGTTGCACGGGCTGTGGAAGGCCCTCGATGTCGACACCGCGCTGCGCAAGGTCCTCGGTGCGCGCCGGTTCGGCACCGACGTGGAGCGGGTGCTGTTCGCGCTGGTGGCGAACCGGGCGATCGACCCGGCCTCGAAGCTGGCCGCCGCCGAGTGGGCCTCGCACGACGTCGCGATCCCCGGGCTCGACGGTATGGACGACGATCAGGCGTATCGGGCGATGGACCTGCTGATCGAGGCCGACACCGACGCGAGCATGCAGGAGGCGGTGTTCTTCGCCGTCGCCGACCTGCTCAACCTCGAGGTCGACCTGCTGTTCTCGCACATCGACACCGACACCACCAGCACCTACTTCGAACGCGACACCGAAGACCCCGACCCCACCGATGGCAGCGTTGAAGGCGGCGCCGACCGTGGCTCGGGCGGGTTCCGGCGCTACGGGCACTCCAAGGACCACCGCCGCGATCTGCCCCAGATCGTCATCGGGCTCGCGGTCACCCGCGAGGGGATCCCGGTGCGCTGCTGGTGCTGGCCCGGGAACACCAACGACCAGGCCATCCTCCCCGAGGTCAAGGACGGCCTGCGCGGCTGGCGGCTCGGACGCGTGGTCACGGTGGTCGACCGCGGGTTCTCCTCCCGGGAGAACCTGGCCTACCTGCAGCGCGCGGGCGGGCACTACATCGCCGGTGAACGGATGCGCGACGGCAGCCCGCACGCCCACGAGGCGCTCTCGCGCCAGGGCCGCTACCAGCGGGTTCGCGACAACCTGCGGGTCAAGGAGGTGAAGCTGGACGCCACGCCTGGTGTCCGGTGGATCATCTGCCACAACCCCGACGAGGCCGAACGCGACGCCGCGCAACGGGAGGCCGCGATCGCACGGATCCGGGCCGAGCTCGACCGGATCAGCACCGCTCGCGCCCGAGCCCGCGAACAGGCCCGCACCCGCCGCGGCGCCGCGCCGATGACCGCGGACGCGCGGCGCCGCGCCGAGCAGGCCGCCGAGCGGGACGAGACCGCGCACGTCAGGGCCGAGTGCGCGCTGCGCGAGCACCCCGCCCTCGGACGCTGGCTGCGCCAGACCAACTCGGGCCGGCTGGTCCTGGACCGGGCGAAGATCACCGCCGAAGCGAGACTGGACGGGAAGTACCTGCTGTCCACCTCGGACCCGGACCTGTCCGCCGAGGACGTCGCGCTGGGCTACAAGAACCTCCTCGAAGCCGAGCGCGGGTTCCGCGACCTCAAGTCCACCATCGAGCTGCGCCCGGTGTTCCACCGGATCGAGCCGCGCATCCGCGCGCACGTGCTGCTCTGCTGGCTCGCCCTGCTGCTGATCCGGGTCGCCGAACGCCGCACCGGCCAGACCTGGCGCCAGATCAACCGCGAGCTGGGCCGGCTGCACGCGATCACCCTCGCCGGCCCGGCCGGCACGGTCGTCCAGACCACCGAGCCCACCACCGCCCAATCGAGCATTCTTCGGGCCTGCGGGCTCACCCCGCCGCCCCGGATCACCACCCTCGACCCTGCCTGAGCTGCGCAAACACCTTCGCCGGTCACCCCGCAGGGCATGGGCACACGCCCGCGTCACAGGCACACGCCCATTCCCGCAGGTCAACCCACGAATCCAGCCCTCGCGTCTGCCCACGAACTGCGGAACCCGGGGGACTCAGCGGCAGGCTCTCGCGGGCCGACCCACGAGCACCGCGCCGACCCGAGGCCCGCAGGCCGGCCAGGGGCCCGCGGACCACCCCACGGACTACAGGCCCAGCTGGCGCGCGATGAGCATCCG
>JBFWRR010000065.1:0-31887 GCA_050248815.1 Pseudonocardia sp.
CACCCGCTTTAGGAGAGCGGTGCTCTATCCCCTGAGCTACGAGGGCCTGCGGTGAGCCTACCTGGGACTCTCCTCCCGACTGTCGTCGCCGTCGACGGCTCGGGGCACATCCGGGTGTGCCCCGCCGTCCCCGGCGCGGCCCGGCGTGCCCGGGCCGACCGACCGCGGCTCAGCCTCCGGCGCCGGGCTGGACGGGGTCGATGAACGTGCCCGGATGTGTGGCGCCGTCCTGGCGCAGCACGGCGCCTTCCGGCCAGAGCAGCGTGGCCGAGCGGGTCTCGTCCGGCGGGGTCACGAGCATCTGGGTGGGCGTCCAGCCCGGGCCGTCCTGAGGAGGCAGCCAGGTGATCGTGGTGGACGCGGTGGCGCCCGGCGCGAGGCGGACGGTGGACGGAGCGGTGCTCGAGCGGGGCAGCGAGTAGGTCGGGCCGAAGGTGGGGTCGTCGGGCCCTTCGAGGTCGACGCCGCCGAAGCCGGTCATCGTGCAGTCCCGGCCCGACGTGTTCGTCCAGATCACCGCGGTGTGGCGCTGGCCCGCCTCGCCGGTCGTCCGGCCGATGGTGGCCTGCAGGTCGGCGAGCGTGCAGCGGGTGGCCGCGCCGGCGGTGGTCGGGTGGGCCGCGCCGGGGGTCGCCGTGGCAGGTGGCCGTGTGACCGGCGAGGCGGTGCCCGACGTCCCGATCCCGCACGCGGTGAGCAGGGCGGATCCGACGATGACGGCGACGGCCAGCGGTGCGCGGGAGAGCGACGGCATCGCGTCAGGCTCGCCCCCAGCGGCTGCTCCCGCCAAGCGCGACACGCGATCACGCGAGCCGGCAACACGACCGGGATCCGGTCCATGATCGCCAAGACTGTGGCCGTGGGCCCGCTGGTGAGCCTCCTGGCACATTCCCGGCGATCATCTGCTCGGGTCGGCGGCTCAGCGACCGCGGCCACGGGATCGCCCGCTCCTGGAGCCGCCGGCGGCCACCCCGCCCCGTCACACCCCCGCGGACCGCAGGACGAGCACCGTGACCTCCGGCGGCGACCCCACCCGCGCGGGCGGCCCCCAGAACCCCGTACCGCGGGTGACGTAGAGCCAGGTCCCACCCACCTTGACCAGCCCGGAGAGCACCGGCTGGTCGATCAGCGCGACGTGCGTGATCGGCCACAGCTGGCCGCCGTGGGTGTGCCCGGAGATCTGCAGGTCGACGGCCGCGCGGGCGGCCCGGTCGACCAGGACCGGCTGGTGGCAGAGCAGCACCACCGGCTCGTCCGGCGAGCGCCCGCTCAACGCCGTGTCGAGGTCGTAACCGTGCCCGGCCACGCCGGACGTGGCGGCGGTGCGGTCGTCGCAGCCCGCGATGTGCAGCACGGCGGAGCCGCGCCGCAGGGTCTCCCGCGTGTTGCGCAGCACGCGCACCCCGAGCGTGGGCAGGAACGCCACCCAGTCCGCGGCGTCGGAGAAGTACTCGTGGTTGCCGGTGACGAAGTACGTGGGGGCGGCCAGGTCGCGCAGGGGTGCGGCGGCCGCGCCCAGCTCGGCGACGCCGCCGTCGACCAGGTCGCCGACGATCGCGACGGCCTCCGGGCCTGCCGAGTTGATCGTCGCGACGATCCCGGCCAGGTCGGCGCCGTCGGTGAACGGTCCGAGGTGGATGTCGGAGACCGCCGCGATCGTGAAGCCGTCGAACGCGGGGTCGAGCCGGTCCAGGACGATCTCGCGGCGCTCGACCCGGATGCGCCGCGCCGCCACCGTGCCGTAGCCGATCGTGGCGACCGCGCCCGCGACGGCCGTCCCGGCGACGACGCCCGACAGCAACCGGCGCCGCGACGGGTCCGTGCCGTGGCGCCCGCGCAGGAGCACGCGCACCGGCTCGGCGACCGCCAGCAGCAGCACCGCGTAGAGCAGCACCCCGAGCCAGACGTAGCCGACGTAGGGCACCACCATCGGAACGCCCGGCGTGCGGCGGGTCACGAACGCCGCCACCGTCGTCAGCGCCAGCAGGGCCAGCACCGCGCCGCCCACGAGCCGCCCCCGCCGGGTGGGGAGGACGCCGTGCACCGCGCGCACGTACACGTAGCCGTGCAGCGCGACGAGCACCGCGAGCACGACGGCGACGAACCCCACGCTGCCAGCCTCTCAGGCGTATCTCAGACGGCCCGGTCACACTGGACGCATGCGCATCCTCGTCGTCGACGACGACCGTGCCGTCCGCGAGTCGCTGCGCCGGTCGTTGGCCTTCAACGGCTACGACGTGATGCTCGCCCACGACGGCCAGCAGGCCCTCGACGCGGTCGCGGCGGACCGGCCGGACGCGATGGTGCTCGACGTGATGATGCCGCGGGTGGACGGCCTGGAAGTGTGCCGGCGGCTGCGCGGCAGCGGCGACCCCCTCCCGATCCTCGTGCTGACGGCCCGCGACGCGGTGTCCGAGCGGGTCGCCGGCCTGGACGCGGGCGCCGACGACTACCTGCCGAAGCCGTTCGCCCTGGAGGAGCTCCTGGCCCGGCTGCGCGCGCTGCTGCGCCGCCGCGGTCCGGCGGAGCAGGGCACGCCCTCGCAGGCGCTCACCTTCGCCGATCTCACGCTCGACCCGGACACCCGCGAGGTCCGCCGCGGCGAGCGTCCGATCAGTCTCACCCGCACCGAGTTCGCGCTGCTGGAACTGCTCATGCAATATCCGCGCCGGGTCCTCACCCGCGCCCAGATCCTGGAGCAGGTGTGGGGCTATGACTTCCCCACCAGCGGCAATGCGTTGGAGGTCTACGTCGGCTACCTGCGCCGCAAGACCGAGGCGGACGGCGAGCCGCGGCTGATCCACACCGTGCGCGGCGTCGGCTACGCGCTGCGGGAGACGCCGCCGTGACCGAGTCCGCCCGGCCGAAAGGCCTGCTGGACCGCTTCTCCCTGCGTGCCCGCATCGGGATCCTCGCGGCGCTGGTCGCCGCGGTCTCCGTCGTGCTCGTGTCGACGGCGGCGTTCGTCACGGTCCGGGCGAGCATCCTGCAGGCCCTCGACGCGAACCTGCTGAGCCGCGCCACCGCCGCGGCGCAGAGCGATCTCGCCGATCCGCTCGCGCTCGCGAAGGTCTCCCCGGCCCTGCTCGGCGCCGCCGACCTGCGGATCGCGTTCATCGACGCCCGCCTGGGGTTCGCCCGATCCGTCGAGGGGCAGGCCTCGGCCCCACCGCTGGGGGAGCCCGAGCTGGCGGTCGCCGCGGGTACCTCGGACTCGTCCGTGCGCACCGCGCGGGCCGACGGGGTCACCTACCGCGTCGTCGCCGTGCAGGCGGGACCGGGACAGGCACTCGTCATGGCGCAGCGGCTCGACCCCACCCAGCAGGTCCTCACCCGCCTCGGGGTCGCGTTGCTGCTGGTCGGCGCGGCGGGGGTGGCACTAGCGGCGCTCGCCGGGGTCGCCGTCGCACGGGCCGGCCTGCGGCCCGTCCAGCGACTGACGTCCGCGGCCGAACGGGTCACCGCCACCGGAGACCTGCGGCCCATCCCGCTCGGCGGCCGCTCGGACGAGCTGGAGCGGCTCACGCAGGCGTTCAACGAGATGCTCGGGGCGCTGGCCGCGTCGCAGGAGCAGCAGCGCCGCCTCGTCGCGGACGCCGGTCACGAGCTGCGCACCCCGCTCACGTCCATGCGCACGAACCTGGAGCTGCTCGCGGCCGCCGAACGCCCCGGTGCCCCGCCGCTGCCGGACGAGGAGCGCGCCGAGATCCTCGCCGACGTGTCCGCACAGGTCACGGAGCTGTCGACGCTGGTCGGCGACCTCGTGGAGCTCGCCCGCGAGGACGCTCCGCAGGTCGTCCACGAGCCGGTGGAGCTGACCGACGTCGTCTCCCGCGCCCTGGACCGGGCCCGCCGCCGCGCGGGCCCCACGACCAAGAACGTCGAGTTCGACGCCACCCTGGTGCCGTGGACGATGGTCGGCGACGCCACCGCGCTCGAACGCGCCGTGCTCAACCTGCTCGACAACGCCGCCAAGTGGAGCCCCGCCGGCGGCACCGTGCGCGTCCAGATGCGCCAGCTCGACGCGTGGTCGCTGGTCCTGGAGGTCGCCGACGCGGGCCCCGGCATCGCCGAGGAGGATCTCCCGCGCGTGTTCGACCGCTTCTACCGCGCCGACGGTGCCCGCACGATGCCCGGCTCCGGGATGGGCCTGGCGATCGTGCGCCAGGTCGCGGTCCGCCACGGTGGGGCGGTGTGGGCCACGCGTGCTCCCGAGGGCGGGGCCCTGCTGGTGCTCCGGCTGCCCGGCCGCCCGCCGGCCCCTGCTCCTAGCATGGGGGCCCGGCTCGCTCCCCCCGCCGCTTCCCCGAGCGCGACCCCGAACTCCCCGAACACGGTGATGTCATGACCCACGGCCACGGTTCCGCACCGGACGACCGCCGCGATCCGCCCGGCGCGCCGGGGCCGCCGCCGGCCAACGGCGTCCCGACCTACGTCGACCCGATCGACGGCACGCCCGTGCCACCGCCGCCCGGGTCCGAGTGGGCCGCGCCACCCGCGCCGGCCGCGCCACCCGGAACGGCCGACCCCGCCACGCCGCCGGTGGGCACGCCCGCCACCGCCGAGGGCCCCGCGGCCCCCGGCGGGACGTGGCCCTCGTGGCCTGCGCAGGCCCCGCGGACGGCGGAGCTCCCGCCGCCCGCCGCCCCGCCAGGGGGCTGGGCCGCGGCGACCGCGGAGGGCTCCACCGCGGAGCCGCCGCCCTCCCCGCCGCCGCCCTCGCCGCCCTCGTCGGGTCGGACGCCCGCCCCGTCCGGCTCGTCGGTTCGGGGCCGCACGCTCGTGATCGGCCTGGTCGCAGGCCTGCTCGGCGGCCTGCTCGGCGGGGTCGTCGGCCACCAGCTCGCCGAGGGCGGCGGCTCCGTCGGAGTCCTCGCGAGCCCCATCCCGGCGGCCGGGAACGACGTCCCGCCCGGCGCCGTCGAGGCCGTGGCGGCGCGGCTGCTGCCCAGCGTCGTCCAGATCCGCGTCCGGTCCGGCAGCGGCGGCGGCGAGGGCTCGGGCATGATCCTCAGCACGGACGGGCTGGTGCTCACCAACAACCACGTCGTCGACGAGGCGGCGGGCGGGGCCACCCTCACCGCGGTGTTCCAGGACGGGCGCACCGCCCCGGCCCAGATCGTCGGGCGCGACCCCAGCTCGGACATCGCCGTCATCCGCGTCCAGGGCGTCTCCGGGCTCACTCCCATCGAGCTGGGCAACTCCGACGCGGTGCGGGTGGGGCAGCAGGTCGTCGCGATCGGCTCGCCGCTCGGGCTCGGCGGCTCGGTCACCTCGGGGATCATCAGCGCCGTGGACCGGGCGGTGAACGTCGGGCCGCAGATCGGTGCCACGGACTCCACCGTGCTCAACGCGCTGCAGACCGACGCCGCCATCAACCCCGGCAACTCCGGGGGCCCGCTCGTCGACATGCAGGGCCACGTCATCGGCGTCAACTCGGCGATCGCCACCACCGGCGGGGCCGAAGGCGGCTCCATCGGCGTCGGCTTCTCCATCCCGATCAACCAGGCGCACCGGGTGGCGAAGGAGCTCGAGGCCACCGGTGTCGCCACCCGCGCGGTGCTCGGCGTGAGCGTCGCCGCTCGTGACGACGGGGAGGGCAACGGCGCCGTCGTCGGGCAGGTCACGCCCGGCGGCCCCGCCCAGCTGGCGGGCATCGTCGACGGCGAGGTGATCACCCGCGTGGACGACCGCGTCATCACCAACGGCGACGAGCTCGTCGCCGCGATCCGCGACCACGCGCCCGGCGACCAGGTCACGCTCGTCGTCAACGGCCGCATCGTCCAGGTCACGCTCGGTTCGAAGACCGGCTGACGGCGCCGCTGACGACCCGGCGGGCTCACGCGACCGGAACGCTCGGCCGCCAGGCCTGCCCCGCGGCGACCGGCTCTCCGTCCGGCCGGGCCAGCTCGGCGAACACCCGACGGCCGCGGTGCAGCGCCGTCACCAGCAGGCCCGCGCCCGCGGCGAGGTCGGGGATCGCCCGCGGCCCGATCACCGCCCACGGGAACGGGAGGCCGTCCGCCTGCGCACTGCGGATCCGGGCGCTGCCGCGCCACGCGCCGTCCTCGTCGGGGTCGAGCTCGACGAGCACGGTGCCGTGCGGGGCCAGCAGGCGCGCGGCGCGACGCAGCAGCGCCACCGGGTCGCCGCCGATACCCAGGTTGCCGTCGGCGAGCAGGACGTGCGACCAGCGGCCCTCGCGCGGCAACGGGCCCAGCACGTCGGCCCGCAGGACGGGCGCGCCGCGGCGGCGGCACTGCCGCACGGCCTCCACCTCGAGATCGACCCCCAGTGCCGGCACCCCCCGCCGGATCAGCGACTCCACCAAGCGGCCGGGTCCGCAGCCCAGGTCGATCGTCCGGCCGCGGCAGCGGGCGAGCAGCCAGCCGTCGCCACCCGCCGCTGATCCGCGCCAGCGGCGCACGTCCAGCGGGACGGTCCGGCCGTCGCTGCGCACCAGATCGGCCCGCCGCGCGCGCAGTGCCTGGCCGAACCGGGCGACGGCCGGGCCGCGCCCGGCAGGCGGCGCGCTCATGCGGCACCCCGGTCGGCCGTGGCGGCTGTGAAGCCTGCGGCGGCACCCCGGTCGGTGGTGGCGGCTTCGGCGTTCGCGGCGGCCGCGGCGTCTGCGACGACCGCGGCGTCGGGACGGGGCCCGAGCGCGCGCAGCACCGCCGCGAACCGCGTCCCCGGCGCGGCGTCGGCGACCACGGCGGCGTCGGCGACGGTGTCCACGTCGGTCAGCTCCGGCAGCATCACCACGCGCAGGCCCGCGGCGCGCAGGGCCGCGAGCGTCCGCTCCCCGGTGTCCGCGCGCGAGGTGGGGACCCCGGCCACGACGCGCGCCGCGTCCGGGCTGCGCAGGCCCAGAGCCCACCAGCCACCGTCCGGGGCGAGGCCGAGCACCGCGTCGACACCCGCACCGTGCAGCCGCAGCGCCGCCGCGGGCAGGTAGCGCCCGGCCTGCGGGGTGTCCATGCCGATCTGCAGGGTCGCCCGGCCCGGCAGCAGCGCGGCGACGTCGCGGTGGGCGGCGGCGATGCGCGCGCCGAGCCCGTCGCCGCGCTGGACCAGCACAGGCATCCGGTGCAGCGCCGCGGACAACTCCTCGCGGCGCGCAGCCGCGCGCAGGTCGCCGGTGAGGACCGCGACAGGCAGCCCACCCGGCACGGACGACGCGGCGTCCAGGCTGTCGAGCAACGCCGCCGCGGCGAGGTCGGCGGCCTGCTCCGGGCGCAGCGGGGGGCAGAGCCGGGTCTTCACCCGGCCCGCCACCGGCGCCTTGGCGAGCACCACCACGGCCGTCGGCCCGCCGGTCACCGCAGCACCCCGGCCATGTCACGGGCGGCCCGCAGCGTCCCGCGGACGGATCCGGACACCTTCGAGCGCCCGCCGGCCCGCGGCCGGTAGGCCACCTCGACCTCGGCGATCCGCCAGCCCGCCGCCCCGGCCCGGACGAGCAGCTCCACTGGATAGCCGAACCCGCGGTCGACGACCCCGAGGCCCAGCAGCGCACCGCGGCGGGCCACCCGCATCGGGGCGATGTCGCGCACCGCGACCCCGCGGCGGCGCAGGAGCGCGGCGAGCAGCGCGTTGCCCACGCGTGCGTGCCACGGCCAGGCGCCGCGCCCCGCGGGCACCCGGCGGGCCGCGACGAGATCGGCACCGGCGAGCAGGGCCACCATCCCCGGCAGCGCCGCGGGGTCCAGCGAGCCGTCCGCGTCGAGGACGGCCACCACGTCGGCGGTCGCGGCCACGATCCCGGCGTGCACGGCCGCGCCGTACCCGCGCCGGTGCTCACGCACGACCGTGGCCCCGCACGCCGCGGCGACGTCCGGGGTGGCATCGGTGGAACCGTTGTCCACCACGATCGGCCGGAAGCCGCGGGGGAGCGCCGCGAGGACCCCGGGGAGCGCCTGCGCTTCGTCCAGGCAGGGCAACACGACATCGACCTGTCCGTCCACAGCGCGGACGGTAGGGCGCGCACCAGGGGCCTTCCGGGTGAACCGGATTACCGATCAATGACGTCCGGTGTCATCCCTTACGGGTCGGTGACGGTCCGGTCCCGCGCCTTGCGCCCGGGCCGCTCGCCGCCTGCCACATCGGGGGCCCGGCGGGGAAGGGGTCGATGCTTACGGGGCTGTGACGAGGTGCTGACGATCCACGTTCGCAGCCGGATCCGGCCGGTTGCGCGCCTAGCGTGCCGATCATGTTCGACCCACCCCCCGGCCCCTTCCGGGCCCGTTTCTGGCGCAGCCCCCTGCGCGGGCCCTGGTTCACGGCCGTGCTCGGCCTGGTCCTGCTCGCGGGGCTCGCCGCCGTGCTCGTCACCGGCCTGCTCTCCTACGCCGCGTACAACCCGGCGCTGCCCGGCAACGACCCGACCCCGGGCAAGGGCCTGTTCGGCTTCTACCTGTTCTCCTGGCCCGTCGACCCGCCGTGGCTCTACCGGCTGACCCAGGGCGTCCACGTGAGCGTCGGGCTGGCGCTCGTGCCGGTGGTACTCGCGAAGCTGTGGTCGGTGATCCCGAAGCTCTTCGAGTTCCCGCCGGTGCGCTCGGTCGCGCACGCGCTGGAGCGGGCGAGCCTGTTGCTGCTGGTGGGCGGCGTGATCTTCGAGTTCGCCACCGGGATCCTGAACATCCAGGTCTTCTACGCCTTCCCGTTCTCCTTCTACCCGGCACACCTCTACGGCGCGTGGGTGACCACCGGCGCCCTGGCCGTCCACGTGGCGCACAAGTTCCCGACGATGCTGCGCTCGCTGCGGCTGCACAGCCTGCGGTCCGTGCTCCGTACACCGACCGGCGCGACGGTGCAGGATCCGCCGGGCGCGCTCGTCGCGACCGACCCCGCAGCGCCGACGGTGTCCCGTCGCGGCGCCCTCGCGCTCGTCGGCGGGGCGTCGCTCACGCTGGTGGGGCTCTACGCCGGCCAGACCCTGGACGGTCCGCTGCGGGCCACGGCGTTGCTGTCGCCGCACGACCGCGGCAACGGTTCGGGCGGCAACGACTTCCCCGTCAACCGGACGGCCGCCGCGGCCGGGATCACCGCCACGGCCGTCGAGGCCTGGCGGTTGGAGCTGGTCGGGCCCGCCGGCGTGCAGCGGTGGGACCGGGAGGCGCTCTCGGCGATGCCGCAACGCACGGCCGACCTGCCGATCGCGTGCGTCGAGGGCTGGTCGGTGTCGCGGACGTGGACGGGCGTGCCGCTGCGCGCGCTGCTCGCCCTGGCCGGGGGTGCGCCCGGGGACCGGCTGCTCGTCGAGTCGTTCCAGGCCGCAGGCCCGTTCGGCCGGGTGAACCTCTCGGTCGCCCAGAGCAACGCCGAGCGCTCGCTGCTCGCGCTGCGGGTCGGCGGCGAGGACCTGTCGATCGACCACGGCTTCCCTGCCCGGATCGTGATCCCGGCGGCGCCGGGCGTGCACGCGACGAAGTGGGTCGGGCGCATCTCGGTGATCCCCTCGTGAGCGGGCCGGTACGGGGCTTCCGCGGCTGGTACGGCGCGCACCCGGCGCACCTGCTCGCGATGGCCTGCCTCGGGCTCCTGACCTGGTACGCGGTGACCCGCGTGCTCGCCGACGGGGTGGCCCTCGGCGGGATCCTCCTGTGGTTCGTCGCGGCGGCGGTCCTGCACGACGCGCTGGTCGTGCCCACCTACGCCGCCGCGGACCTCGCCCTGCAGGGTCGGTTGCGCCGCCGCGACCTTTCGGGTCCCCGGCGTGGGCCCGCACCACGGATCGGCTGGACCAACCACGTGCGGGTGCCGGTGGGGCTCTCGGCGCTGCTGTTCGCGGTGTGGTTCCCGCTGATCCTGGGTGGTCGGGCCGAGGCCTTCGAGGCGGCCACCGGGTTGAGCACCGGCGTCTACCTCGGCCGCTGGCTCGCCGTCACCGCGGTGCTCGCCGCCGCATCGGCGCTGCTGTACCTGGTCCGGTGGGTGGCCCACCGGTGACCACCGGGCTCCGGGGCGGGACGCGCGCCGACCTCGTGGCCGTCGCGGGGGTCGTCGGCCTGGTCGTGGCCGCGGCGCTCGTCGGGCGGCGGCTGCTCGCGGACGGCGTCGACATCTTCCTCGGCTGGCCGCCGCTGCTGGCCGTGTGGCTGCCGCACGCCGGGCCCGGCACCCCCGCGGCGGTCGCGGGCGCCGCGCTCGTCGTGCTGTACGGCCCGGGGCTGGCCGACCGGTCGGCCTGGCGCCCCCTGCTCGCCGCCGCCTACGGCGCGTCCGTCGCGTGGACGGTGTCGCTGGCCCTGGTCGACGGATGGCAGCGCGGCGTCGCCGAACGCCTGTCCAGCGACCAGGAGTACCTGCACGACGTGCCACGGGTCGGCGACGTCGCCACGCTGCTCGCGACCTTCACCGACCACATCCTCACCGACCAGCCCGTCCACTGGAGCACCCACGTCGGCGCGCACCCACCCGGTGCGCTGCTGGTCTACGTCGGGCTGGACCGGATCGGCCTCGGCTCCGGCGGGGCGGCGGGCGTCGTGACGATGCTGGTGGGGGCCTCGGCGTGCGTGGCGGTCGCGGTGGCGGTACGCGCCCTCGGCGCGGAGGACGTGGCGCGCCGCGCGCTGCCGTTCGGGGTGCTGCTGCCGGGCGCGGTGTGGGTGGGCGTCTCGGCGGACGGGCTGTTCGCAGCCGTCCTCGCCTGGGGGGTGGCCCTGCTCGCACTCGCCTCGGCCCGCCGCGACGCGCTCGCCGCCCTCGGCGCGGGGGTGGTGCTCGGGGCCGCGCTGCACCTGTCGTACGGGCTGGTGCTCGGTGGCCTCGTGGCGCTCGCGGCCGTCCGCGACCGGGTGGTGCTCGCGTGCGCCGCGGGCGGCGTGGCCGTGGTGTTCGCCGCGTTCTCCGCCGCCGGGTTCTGGTGGTTCACCGGCCTCGGGCTCACGCGCGTGATCTACGCGCAGAGCATCGCCGCGAGCAGGCCGTACCCCTACTTCGTGTGGGCCGATCTCGCCGCCGTCGCGTTCGCGGTGGGGCCCGCGGTGATCGCCGGGATCCGGCGCGCGATCGCCGCGCCCGCCGCGCTGCCGCGGGGCGCCCTGCTGCTCGCGGCGGCGGCGCTCGCGGCGCTGCTGGCGGCCGACCTCACGGGGCTGTCCAAGGCGGAGGTGGAGCGGATCTGGCTGCCGTTCGCCGTGTGGCTGGTGATCCCGTGCGCGTTGCTCGACCGGCCGCGCCCCTGGCTCGCCGCGCAGGCGTTGCTCGCCCTGACGGTGAACCACCTGCTGTTGACGGTCTGGTGACCGGTCAGGCGGACGCCGCGGCCGGCTCCCGCAGCGGGTCCGTGGCGAACGCGCGCAGCCCGTCGGCGAACCGGACGGCGGCGTGGAAGCCCAGTACCCCCCGCGCCCGTGCCGGATCCGCCACGACGTGACGCACATCCCCGGGGCGCGCCCCGCCCACCACCACCGGCGCCGGCCCGCCCATCGCGGCGGCCAGCTCGGTGGCGAGCTCGCCGATCGTGTGCGGTTCGCCCGAGCAGACGTTGACCGCCGTGAGTGTTCCCACGGGTGCCTCGCGCTGCAGGGCGGCGAGGTTCGCCGCCGCGACGTCGGTGACGGCCACGAAGTCGCGGCGCTGGCGCCCGTCCTCCAGCACCCGCGGGGCCTCGCCCCGTTCCAGGGCCGAGCGGAAGATCGACGCGACGCCCGCGTACGGGGTGTCGCGCGGCATCCGCGGGCCGTACACGTTGTGGTAGCGCAGCGACCACGCCGAGCCGCCGGTCTGTCGGGCCCAGGCCGCGACCAGGTGCTCCTGGGCGAGCTTGGTCGCCGCGTACGTGCTGCGCGGATCGGGCCGGGCGTCCTCGCCGACCAGCCCGGGCACCAGATCCGCCCCGCAGGACGGGCAGCGCGGCTCGAACCGCCCCGCCGCGACGTCCACCGCGCGCCGCGGGCCCGGCCGCACCGCGCCGTGCGCCGGGCAGTCGTAGCGCCCCTCGCCGTAGACGACCATGGATCCGGCGAGCACGAGCCGCCCGACCCCCGCGCGGTGCATCGCCGCGAGCAGCACGGCCGTGCCGAGATCGTTGTGCGCGGCGTATCCGGGGGCGTCGGAGGGATCGACGCCGTGCCCGACCATCGCGGCCTGGTGGCACACCACGTCCGTCCCGGGCAGCAGGCGGGCGAGCAGGTCGGCGTCGCGGACGTCGCCGTCCACGAACCGGTGCGCGCGGACCCAGGCCGGCACGCCGCCACCGTGTGCCTGGGGGAGCAGGGCGTCCAGGACGACCACGTCGTGCCCGGCCGCCGCGGCGCTGTCGGCCACGTGCGAGCCGACGAAGCCCGCGCCACCGGTGATCAGGATGCGCATGGCCGCAGGCTAGGCGCGATCGGGGCGGGCGCCACGCCGCGTTCGCGATCGGTAATTGTTCCGGCCCGGTGGGCCTTTCGGTCGGGCTTCCCGCGGTCCGGCCGGCGCCGGCGGTGCGGGCCGTCGGGGTTGCGCCCGAGCCGCCTCGGTTCCCGCCACCCCGGGCACGGCCGGTCAACGCCGTCCATGAGGTCCCCGGACCCGGCTGTCCATCCGGCGACCCCGGTTGCCGCCAGGCGCAGCACGGTGACCGCCCACCGTGGCCCGTCAGCCGGACGTTGACGTGCCGCGACCCGAGGTGGTCTCGTTCCGGCACCGGATCGCGGGCCCGCGACCGGGAGCCTCGGGTCGCGCCGGGCTGGTACCCCCTCCCCGCGCCGGCGCGACCCGTCCTCTCGCCCAGCGCTTACGGTGCCGTGACAGGCCGTTCCCGGGCTCCCGGCCCGGCCGTACCGGCGCTAGCTTTCTCCCCATGACCGACCGGCCGCTCGCCCTCGTCGTGGACGACGACGTCACCGTCCGCGACGTCGTCACCCGCTATCTGGACCGTGCCGGCTACCGCGTCGACGTCGCGGGGGACGGCGAGCAGGCGCTGCGCTGTGTCGCCGTCCGGATGCCGGACATCGTCGTCCTCGACCTCATGTTGCCCCGCCTCGGCGGCCTCGAGGTGTGCCGACGGCTGCGCCGCGACGGCCTGGGCGTCCCCATCGTCATGCTCACGGCCCTCGGCGAGGAGGAGGACCGCGTCCTCGGGCTCGAGCTGGGTGCCGACGACTACGTCACCAAGCCGTTCAGCCCCCGCGAGCTGGTCCTGCGCGTCGGCTCGGTGCTGCGCCGCCACCGCGAGGTCCCTGCTCGCGACAGCGGCGCGGGCCCGGTCGTGGACGGCGAGCTGCGCGTCGACGTCCCGGGCAGGCGCGCCTTCCTGGGCGACCGCGAGCTCGCGCTCACCGTGCGCGAGTTCGACCTGCTCGCCTTCCTGATCCGCCGTCCCGGGCAGGTCTTCACCCGCGCCGAGCTGCTCGAACGCGTCTGGGGCTGGGACTTCGGCGACCAGTCCACGGTCACCGTCCACGTCCGGCGGCTGCGCGAGAAGGTCGAGAGCGACCCCACCAACCCCGTCCGGATCGCCACGGTGTGGGGCGTCGGGTACCGCTACGACGGAGCCGCGGGCGCACCCGCCGCCTGATGATGGAGACCGTGGCCACCGACGTCCCGGTGGCGCTGCTCTGCTCGGTGCCCGTCGTGCTGCTCGGCGCCGCGTTGCTGCACCGGATGCGCAGGCGCTCGATCACCCGCGCCGTCACCGCGCTCGTGCTCGTGCCGCTGCTCGCGGCGCTGGCCGGCATCGTCGGCGTCAGCGGCTTCATGTACACCCCGCAGCTGGGCGGCACCCTGATCGTGTGCGGCGTCGTCGCCGCCGTCGCGGTGCCCGCCGCGGTGTTCCTCGGCCGCGGCATCGCGCGCGACCTCACCTGGCTGCACGAGGCGCACGAGACCGAGCGGGCCGCCGAGCAGTCCCGGCGCGAGCTCGTCGCCTGGATCAGCCACGACCTGCGCACCCCGCTCGCGGGGCTGCGCGCCATGACCGAGGCCATCGTCGACGGCGTCGTCACCGGACCCGAGGTGGTCACCTACGCCGAGCGGATGCGGCGCGAGACCGAGCGGCTCACGGCGATGGTCGAGGACCTGTTCCAGCTGTCGCGGATCACCTCCGGGGCGCTGCGGCTCACGCTGACCGCCGTGCCGCTGGCGGACGTCGTCTCCGAGGCGGTGGCGGTGGAGGCGGTGGCGGCGGCCCGCAAGGGCGTCACCGTGTGCGCCGCCGCGTCGTCGGAATGGCCGGTGGTGCTGGGCAGCGATCCCGAACTCGCGCGCGTCGTGCGCAACCTGCTGTCCAACGCCATCCGCCACACGCCCGCGGACGGCACGGTCGTCGTCGCGGCCGGCAGCGAGGGCGACCGAGCCTGGCTGCGCGTCGACGACGCGTGCGGCGGCATCCCCGAGGAGGACCTGGACCGCCTCTTCGACGTCGCCTTCCGCGGCAGCACCGCCCGCACCCCCGGCGAGGACGGCTCCCGCGGCGGCCTCGGCCTCGCCATCGCCCGCGGGCTGGTGGAGGCGCACCGGGGCGACATCACCGCGTGCAACCACGGGCCTGGGTGCCGGTTCGAGGTCCGGTTGCCGCTGGCGGCCTGACCCGCGAGTTGCGCATCCCGCCGCCGCGAGTTGCGGGTCTCGCCGCCGCGAGTTGCGGGTTCCGCCGCCGCGAGTTGCGGGTCTCGCCGGTGCGAGTTGCGGATTCCGCCGGGCCGAGTTCGCGCCGCCACCGGTCCGGCCGGGGTGCCCGCCGCACTCCAGGCGGATCTCCACCGGGCCCGCGGTACGGGGTCGCAGGAACCGTCGGAGGACCCCGCTACGGTGGCGCCATGGAGATGGCGCCACCCCAGATCGGCCGGGCACTCGTGGTCATCGTCGACGACCGGGTGAGCCACGGGGAACGCGAGGACGTCACGGGCCCGCTGGTCACGGAGCTGTTGGAGGAGGCCGGGCTGCTGGTCGACGGTGTGGTCGTCGTGCCCGGCGACACCGTCGCCATCCGCAACGCGCTCAACACGGCAGTCATCGGAGGGGTCGACCTCGTGATCACCGTCGGCGGCACCGGGGTCTCGCCTCGCGACGTCACCGCGGACGCCACGTCAGGGGTCCTGGACCGACCCATCCCCGGCATCGCGGAAGCGATCCGCGCATCCGGGCTCGCCGCGGGCGCGGTCGACGCCGGTCTCTCCCGGGGGCTCGTGGGCGTCTCCGGTAGCACTCTGGTCGTGAATCTCGCTGCGTCTCGCGCCGCTGTCCGGGACGGCATGGCCACGCTGACGCCCCTGATCGGGCACGTGATCACCGAGCTGTCGGGTCTCGACGGCAACTGAGGCGCGCCAATGGTGGTCGAGCAGCCGCGCGGGGACCGGGCGCCCGGCAGCGCCGGAGGCGACGCCGGGGCTGTTCAGGACGGCGACGATGTGGTCGACGGCGCTGGTCATCCGGCCGATTCCGGCGGCGATCCGGCCGTTGTCGGCAGCTCGACGTCCGGGTTCGCTTGTCGCGACGATGCGAGCGGCGGGCGCGTGGACGCCGGCATTGCCGCCGCCGATCCGGCCGCGGAGCCCGGCGCTGCCCGTGAACGGGCCACGGAGTCCGGCGCCGCGGGTGAACCGGCCGCGGAGCCCGACCCGGGCGGGACCGGGGGGCCGTCCGGTTCCGCTGCTTCGCATCCCGGTCTCGGCCGCTCACCCCTCAGCGATCCCCGAGTGCGCCGCCGGCTCGCGGAGGTCTTCGGCGACCTGCCCCAGGTCACCTCCGACGAGCTCGGGCTCGACGAACCGGCGCACGAGGCCGCCTCGCCCTCCGCGGCCGAGCGGGACCTGCTGGCCAACCGGCCTCCTCACCACGACCGCGACTGACCCCGCGCGGGGCGAGCGGGTGAGGCGGGGAGGACGTCAAGGGTGGCGATGCCGTGCCCCGCTCGAGCCCGGCTGACCTGTCCGATCTTCGGAACCGGCGGGGGAGCGGCCGTCCAGTTGCGCCGTCTCGGGCCGTGCCACCTGCTGGGCGGCGAGCAGGTCCCGGATCTCGGCGAGCAGCTCGACGTCCGTCGGCTCGGCCGGTCCCGGCTCCTCGCCGCGCTCCCGGCGCTTCTTGATGAGGTTGAACGGGTAGACGATCACGAAGTAGATCACCACCGCCACGATGAGGAAGTTGATCATCGCCGAGATGATGGCCGCGAGATCGATGTACGTCGACGGCTTGTCGGCCACGAGCTGGATACCCAGGCCCGGCGAGCCCGGGGGTGTGACAGCGTTGATCAACGGCTGGATGAGGCTGTCGGTGAACGCCGTGACGATCGCGGTGAACGCGGCGCCGATGACGACCGCGACCGCCAGATCGACCACGTTCCCCCGAAGGATGAAGTCCTTGAAGCCTTTGAGCACGAGTGTCCCCCTCCGAGCGGATGAATGTCGGCCTCGGTCAGCGGAGGGTAATCGCCACCTGCTCGGTCAGCGCGGCCGCGGCGACGCGTGTCGCAAGTGTCTGCGACATCGCGACGAGCACGAGCTGCCCCCGGGAGCCGGGTCCCTCGGAGGCCGGTAGCACCGCGAGCACGGCCGCCGCCTCGGCCAGGACGACCGGCTCGCCGCGCGCCGACGGGGCGACGACGTCGACGCGGCTGCCGGGTACGAGCAGCCCGGCGACCTGTGCGTCGGCCAGCCGGACGGGCACCGCGGCGCTGTCCGGCGCGGAGTGCAGGCGGGCGGCCAGCTCGGGCCCGACGAGCCGCACGTCGGTCACGACCTCGCCACTGCGGGCCGCTCCGGCGAGGACCCTGCCCTCGACGAACTGAGGGTCGGCCACCGCTCCCGCCGGTGCCAGATCGGCAGGCCATCGCCGCACGACGACATCCGACGCGACCAGGCGCGACCCGGGAGCGAGATCGTGGGCCGCGACCAGGACCGGTACCCCCGCATCACCGGGTGCGACGGCGAGCACGAGCGCGAGCGCGGCCAGCAACCCGGCGGCGACGCGCCGGGCGAGAGCCATCCGGCGCCATCCCGGCCCGCGAACGGCTTCCATGACGCGCTGCCGCAGCCGCGGCGCCAGCGTCCCTTCCGATCCCATCGCCCCACCTCCGCGCACGACGCTAGGCGGGAAGCGACCGGTCCCGGCCGTCCACCGCAGATCTGTGGACAACTCTCCGCGAGGTGGACAACTCGACCGCCCGCTGAGCCGGACGCCGAGAATTGTCGGCCGTCCGGTGCAACCTGCGGTCCGTGCAGAACTCAGGCAGGTTCCCGGGCGGCCACGAGCTCGTCGGCCGTGGGCGGGTCGGCGCCGCGTCGCCCGCAGTTGATCGCAGCGGCGAGCAGCGCGTCGTCCAGTACGGCGTCGAGGACATCGGGGGTGACGGCGGCGAGGTCCTCGCGCCGCCGCGCGCCCAGCAGGTCCGCGCGGTAGAGCCCGGCGATGAGCGCGCCCATGAACGTGTCGCCCGCGCCGACGGTGTCCACCACCTCCACCGGCCGGGCCGGCCGCATCCGCCGCAGGCCGCTCGCGCTGCCGGCGACCACACCCTCGCCGCCGAGCGTCACGACCACCAGCGACGGCCCGCGGTCGAGCCACTCCTCGACCAGCTGCTCCGGGGTCGCGTCCGGCTGCAGCCAGGTGAGGTCCTCGGAGCTGACCTTCACGACGTCGCAGGTGCGCAGCATGTCCTCCACACCCGCCAGGACGGCCACGGGGTCGCCCATGAGCAGCGGCCGCGCGTTGGGGTCGTAGGTCACCGTCGCGTGGGTGCGTGCGGAGCGCAGGAGGCCTCGCAGCGCGTCGGCCCCGGGTGGGGTGGTGAGGGCGAGCGAACCGGAGTGCACGGCCACCACCGGGCCCTCGGGGCCCGGGTCCAGCGCCGACGCGAGCTCGGCGGTAGTCCACTGCCAGTCCGCGGTGCCGTCCACGCGGAAGTCGTAGGCGGCGCCCCCGTCCGCGCCGACCGACACGATGGCGAGCGAGGACTGCTCGCCGGCGGTGACGGCGTGGTCGAGCTGCACCCCGTTGCCGGCCAGGTGTGCACGCAGGAGCAGGCCGAGCGGGTCGGTCGCCAGCCGCGCGAGCATCCGGGTCGGCACGCCGAGGCGGGCGAGGCCCACCGCGACGTTGGCCGGACTGCCGCCGGGCGCCATCTCGAAGTAACCCTGCACGGGGGCGGGGACGAGGTCGACGAGTGCCTCGCCCGCGACGGCGACGATGCCGGTTCTGCCGTGGGTCATGTCGAGGATCCTCGCGGGGGCGCGATCTCACCGGAACCCCGGCGGACCAGTTCCGTGGGCACGAGCCGAACGGACGGCGGCGAGGTGTCGCCACCGATGCGTGCGAAGAGCAGTTCGGCGGCCAGGTGGCCGATGGCGGTGGCGTCCTGGCGGACGACCGTGACGCCCGGGACGAGGAGGTCCGCCAGCAGGAAGTCGTCGAAGCCGACGAGTGCAATCTCGTGTTGGCGGCCGAGGCGGCTCAGCGCCCGCACCGCGCCGATCGTGGTCTGGTTGCGGGCGGTGAAGAGCGCCGTCGGTGGGTCGGGCCTCGCGAGCAGTCCTGTGACGGCGCCGTCCGCGGCGGCCACCTGGCCCACGTCGAGCAGGACGAGCGACGGATCCAGAGGCAGGTCAAGTTCCTCCAGCGCGGTGCGGTACCCGTCGAGGCGCTGGACGGCGGTGGCGATGTGCGGGGTGTCGCCGAGGAACGCGATGCGCCGGTGGCCCGCCGCGGCGAGATGGCGGACGGCGACGGCGGCACCCAGCGCATTGGTGGTGACGACGGAGTCCACCGTCAGGTTGCGCGGCTCGCGGTCGACGCACACGATGGCGGTCCCGGCGCGCACCTCCGCCTCGAGATACGACTGGTCGTCGCCCGAAGGGAAGAGCAGGATGCCGTCCACGCGCCTGCCGACGAACTCCCTGGCGAACGCCTGCTCGCGGACCGGATCGTCGTCCACGCTCGCGGAGAACACCAGCACGCCGCGAGGGGTGGCGACATCCTCAACGGCACGCTGCACGGTCGCGCAGAACGGGTTGGTGACGTCGTCGAGCAGCAGGGCGATGGACGCGGTGCGCTGGTCCGCACGGCGCAGGTGGCGGGCCCCCGCGTTGGGGCGGAAGCCGAGTTCGTCGATCGCGCGGCGCACCCGTTCGGCGAGGGCGGGGGAGACGCCCGCCTCGCCGTTCACCACGCGCGACACGGTCTTGAGACTGACGTCGGCGCGGGCTGCGACGTCGCGCATCGTCGCCCGCTTGACGTCGACCGGTGAGGCGGCATCGTCGCGCGTCGTCATCGACACCTCGCTTCGTTGCGGAGGTGTGTCATGGTGCACATCACATGACAACGATGTCAACTCCTTCGCCTCGCTCGGCGCTCAGATGATGAGGATTCGTCCGGATGGACGATTGAATGGGCAGGGAAACAGGCGGACCCTTGCTGACAACGTTGTCTCACCGACAGCACACCGTCAGCGCCGACGAAGAAGGGCTCCACCCATGAACGCTCGATCCGTCCGCCGTGCCGGCCTCCTCGCCGCAGGACTGTCCGCGTCCCTCGTCCTCGCCGCCTGTGGTTCCGGAGGTTC
Source organism: Pseudonocardia sp. (assembly GCA_050248815.1). Classification (GTDB taxonomy): domain Bacteria; phylum Actinomycetota; class Actinomycetes; order Mycobacteriales; family Pseudonocardiaceae; genus Pseudonocardia. The sequence continues at coordinate 19,490 of JBFWRR010000065.1, forward strand.
TGGGGACTCGGCGGATCAGCCGGTGGTCGGCCTGATCACCAAGACCGACACCAACCCGTTCTTCGTGAAGATGAAGGAGGGTGCCCAGCAGGCGGCCGACGCCGAGGGTATGGAGCTGCAGTCGTTCGCCGGCAAGAAGGACGGTGACAACGAGGCTCAGGTGCAGGCGATCGAGAACCTGATCTCCGCGGGCGCGGTGGGCTTCATGATCACTCCGAGCGACTCGAAGGCGATCGTGCCGTCGATCGAGAAGGCTCGCCAGGCCGGGCTGCTCGTCATCGCGCTGGACACGCCCACGGAGCCCGCCGACGCCGTGGACGGCACCTTCGCCACCGACAACTTCCAGGCCGGCCTGCTCATCGGCGAGTGGGCGAAGGGCAAGCTCGGCCCGGCCGCCGCCACGGCCAAGATCGCCATGCTCGACCTCAACGCGGACCAGGTGTCCGTGGATGTCCAGCGCGACCAGGGCTTCCTGCAGGGCTTCGGCATCGACGTCGTGGACAAGACCCGCATCGGCGACGAGACCGACGTGCGCATCGTCGGTCACGACGTCACGGACGGCGCCGAGGAAGGCGGCCGGACGGCCATGGAGAACCTCCTGCAGAAGGACCCGGGTATCAATCTCGTCTACACGATCAACGAGCCCGCCGCGGCCGGCGCGTACGAGGCGCTCAAGGCCGCCGGCAAGGAGAACGATGTCACGATCGTCTCGGTCGACGGCGGCTGCCCCGGCGTCGCGGCGGTCAAGGCCGGCCAGCTGGGTGCCACCTCGCAGCAGTACCCGCTGAAGATGGCCCAGGAGGGCGTGAAGGCGATCTCGGCCTACGCGAAGGACGGCACCAAGCCCGAGGCCACCGCGGGCAAGACCTTCACCGACACCGGCGTCACCCTGATCACGGACCAGCCGCAGGCGGGGGTCGACAGCAAGGACACCACCTACGGCGCCGAGAACTGCTGGGGCTGATCGGCTCGCCGCAGGCTCGAAGCCTGCATCCATCCATCGCATCCTGAGGCGCGGGGCCCGCGATCGGGCCCGCGCCCGGGATCCACAGACCGACACGAAGGGGTGTCCGTCATGGCCTCATCCATCGCACCCGAGGAGCCCGGCGGCTCGGTGGCCACGGCCACCTCCCCGGACCTGGGCTTCGACGACCACGGCAAGTCCCCGCTCCAGCGTGTGCAGCACGTCCTGCACGCCAACCCGACGCTCGGGCCGCTCGCGGTCCTCGTGCTGTCCGTCCTCGCGTTCTCCCTGGTCGCCGACCGGTTCCTGTCGGCAGCGAACCTGGGGCTGGTGCTCCAGCAGGTCACGGTCATCGCCGTGCTGGCACTCGGGCAGACGCTGATCATTCTCACCGCCGGCATCGACCTTTCGGTCGGCGCGATCGCAGTGTTCTCCTCGGTCCTCATGGCGAACTTCGCCACCAAGCTCGGGATGCCGGGCGTCCTCGCCCTGGTCCTCGGCTTCCTGCTGGGCGCCGGGATGGGCGCCATCAACGGCCTGCTGGTCACGCGACTCAAGCTGCCCCCGTTCATCGTCACGCTGGGCACGTTGAGCATCTTCTTCTCGCTGAACGCGGTGGTCTCCCGCTCCGAGACCATCCGGGGTTCGGACATGCCCGACATCATGACCTGGACGGGCAACACGTTCCCGATCGGCGATTTCCGCATCACCTACGGCTCGATCATCATGCTGGCGCTGTTCGCGGTGTTCTTCTACGCGCTGCGCGACACGGCGTGGGGCAAGCACGTCTACGCCACCGGTGACGACGTCGAGGCCGCCCGGCTGGCCGGTATCCGCACCGACCGCGTGCTCTTCTCCGTCTACCTGACGGCGGGCGCGATCTACGCCATCGGTGCCTGGATCCTGATCGGGCGGCTCGCGTCCGCGAGCCCGAACGTCGGCGTCGAGTACAACCTCGACACGATCACCGCCGTCGTGATCGGCGGCACCAGCCTCTTCGGCGGTCGTGGCGCCGTGCTCGGCACCCTGATCGGTGCCCTCATCGTCGGCGTGTTCCGCAACGGCCTCCAGCTCTCCGGTGTCGATGTCGTCTGGCAGGGCTTCGCGATCGGCCTGCTGGTGCTCGCCGCCGTCTCCATCGACCAGTGGATCCGGAAGGTGAAGGCATGACCGCCACGGACACGTCCCCCGCGGGCCGCGGGCCCGCGACGGCCACCCGCGAACCGGTGCTCCAAGCGAAGGGCCTGGTCAAGCGCTACGGTCCGGTCACCGCGATCGCGAGCGGCGATCTCGAGCTCTACCCGGGTGAGATCCTCGCGGTCATCGGCGACAACGGGGCCGGCAAGACGAGTCTCATCAAGGCCCTGTGCGGGGCGCTCACCCCGGACGCGGGTGAGATCCTGCTCGACGGCAAGCCGGTGTCGTTCCGCAACCCGATGGACGCCCGCCGGGCCGGCATCGAGACCGTCTACCAGACGCTCGCGGTCTCGCCCGGCCTCGACATCGCGGACAACCTCTTCCTGGGCCGCGAGGAGCGCAAGCCCGGCATCCTGGGCTCGCTGTTCCGGATGCTCGACAAGAAACACATGCGCTCGGAAGCCGCCCGGCACATGAGCGAGCTGGGCGTGGGCACGCTGCAGAACATCGGCCAGGCCGTCGAGAGCCTCTCCGGTGGTCAGCGCCAGGCCGTCGCCGTCGCCCGCTCGGCGGCGTTCGGCAGCAAGGTCGTGATCCTCGACGAGCCCACGGCCGCGCTCGGTGTGAAAGAGGGCAACCGGGTGCTCCAGCTCATCCGCGACGTCCGGGACCGCGGTCTGCCTGTGATCCTCATCAGCCACAACATGCCGCACGTGTTCGAGATCGCCGACCGGATCCACATCCAGCGGCTGGGGCGGCGGGCGACGGTGATCACACCTCAGTCGCACACGATGTCCGAAGCCGTGGCGATCATGACCGGGGCGGCCGAGCCGCCGCCCCCGGTGGCCTGATCGGCGGCCTGATCGCAAGACCCGGGCGGGCGCACCCACGAGGTGCGCCCGCCCGGCCGCGCGTCTCAGGAGGTGCTGGTGGCGGCCTTCGCCGGGGACGAGCTGCTCGACGAGGAGTTGCCCGAGGAGGAGGTGCTCGACGAGGAGCCGCCGGAGTCCGACGACGTGCCCGAGGAGCCGGAGGGGCCGGTGTCGGACGACGAGCCCCCGCCCGCCGCGCCCACCGTGCTGGAGCCGGAGCGGGAGTCGGTGCGGTAGAAGCCGCTTCCCTTGAACACGATCCCGACGGACGAGAACACCTTGCGCAGGCCGCCCGAGCACTGCGGGCACTCCGTCAACGACGCGTCGGCGAAGGACTGCACGGCCTCGAAGCGGTGGCCGCAGTCCTTGCAGGCGTACTGGTAGGTCGGCACGGGATCCTCCGGAACTGGCACTCTCACACAGAGAGTGCCAGCTTACCCCAGTGCGACGAGTCCGGCGTCGGCGAGCAGTGCGGCGTGTACGCGATGGTCGTGCGGCTCGCCCGGCAGGGACTCCACCAGCTCCTCGTCGTTGAGCACCACGACGAGGAAGGCGTCGGGGGCGGCCAGGGAGAGCGTCATGTCGTAGTACCCGGCGCCCTGCCCGAGCCGCACGCCGCTGCGGTCCACGGCGAGCCCCGGGACGAGCACGAGGCGGGCGCGGGCGACGGCCTCGACCCCGAGCCGCGGGCCGGTCGGCTCGCGCAGCCCGATCGGTCCGGGCCCGAGCGTGTCCGGCCCGTCGTAGCGGGCCCAGTCCAGCGGGCCGGGGAGTACCGGGACGATCGGGAGGAGCACCTCGTGGCCCGCGGCCCGCAGCGCGTCGAGCCCCTCGGCCCAGGCCGGCTCGGTCCCGACGGGCATGTAGGCGCACACGGGACGGCCCGCGGCGTGCTCGTCCGCGATCTGCACCACCGCGCGGATGAGTGCAGATCCCCGGGCCGTACGCAGCTCCCGGGACTGGGCTCGCCGCCCCGCCCGCAGGTGCAGGCGCCAACGCTTCTTGTCCTCACGCACCGTCACGCCGGGGGCCTCCATCCAGCACCGTCTGCGGCGATCATGTCCTGGCACCGTGAAGTCTTCCTCATCGGATTCACCCGATGACACCGCGTCACCCGGCTGGTGTGCCGGTACCGACTCGCGCGCGCCGCCGTCGACCCGCGGCGGTGCGCAGATAGGCTCGACCACCATGAGCGACCCGTCCGCCCAGGCTGACCGGCCGTTCCGATCCGCGCCCGCCGCCCCCGGGACGGCCGCGCTGCGGCGGCGTGCCGGGACGGCCTCCGCCCGGGGCTCTGAACTGCGGGAACACCGCGCGGCGCGGCCGGACGGCGGCTGATGCGGTGATGCGGTCGGTCGACGAGCAGCTCGCGCGGGTGCTGGCCGCTGCGGTCCGCCCGGCGCCGGTCAGGGTCGCCATCTCCGAGGCGGGCGGGCTGCGCTGCGCCGAAGAGGTCGTCGCGCCGCGCGCCTTGCCCGGCTTCGACCAGGCTGCCGTCGACGGCTACGCGGTGCGCAGCGTCGACCTCGTCGGTGCCACCGACGACGATCCCGTCGTGCTGCCGGTGGTCGGCGAGATCCCCGCGGGGTCCCGCCAGCCGCACCGGCTCCAGCCGGGCCAGGCCGTGCAGGTCGCGACGGGCGCGCCGCTTCCGACGCTCGCCGACGCCGTCGTCCCCCTGGCGTTCACCGACGAGGGCAGCGCGAAGCTCACCGTGCACCGCGTCGTGCCCTCGGCGGGGTGGGTGCGCCGCATCGGCGAGGACGTCCAGCCCGGTGACGTGGTCGTCCGCCGGGACTCGGTCATCGACGCCGTGCAGGTGGGCCTGCTCGCCGCCGCCGGCCGCGACAAGGTCCTCGTGTACCCGCGCCCGCGGGTCTCGGTGCTCTCCGTCGGGGACGAGCTCGTCGAGCCGGGCCGCACGCCCGGGCCCGGTCAGGTCGCGGACGCCAGCGCCCACGCCCTCTCCGCGGCCGCCCGGGAGGCGGGCGCGGAGACCGGGCGCGCCGCCGTCGTCGGCGGAGAGCCGCGTGCCGTCGCGGCCGCGATCGCGGACCGGCTTCCGTTCAGCGACGTCCTCGTCGTCTGCGGCGCGGCGGGCGGGCGCACCGCCGCCGAGATCCAGGCGGCGCTGGCGAACCTCGGCAGCCTCGACGCCACCCGCGTCGCCATGCACCCCGGCTCGTGCCAGGGCTTCGGGCGCCTCGGCCCGGACGGCGTGCCGACCTTCCTGTTCCCCAACCATCCCGCCACGGCGCTGCTGCTGTTCGAGGTGCTCGTCCGGCCGCTGCTGCGCACCGCTCTCGGCCTGCCCGTGCACCGCCGCACCATGACCGCGCAGCTGCTCTCGCCCGTCGCGTCCGTGCCCGGGCGGCGCGGCCACCTGTGGGGACGGTTGCTGCGCGAGGAGAGCACCGGCGAGTTCCTCGCCCAGCCGCTCGTCACGTCCGGGGGTCAGCTGCTCTCCTCGCTCACCGAGGCGAACGCGCTGATCGTGCTGCCCGAGCACGTCACCGAGGCGGGACTCGACGAGCGGGTGTCCGTCACGTTCCTGCCCCCACCGCGTTGAATCGTTCCGTGGCGTACACGGTGCCGGATCGACCGGGCCGGCACCCGGGGTGGCCGGCCCGGCTCGGCCCGCTGCGGGTCCGCGCGGGCCTGGTCGCGCTGCGGCCGGTGTGGCTGCGCGACGGCTCGACGTGGTCGGCCATCCGCATCCGCTCCGAGAGCCACCTCAAGCCCTGGGAGCCGACCACCCCGGGCTCGTGGGCGCTGCGCAACTCGGCGGGCGAGTGGCCGCCGCGCTGGTTCCAGCTGCGCGCCGCGGCCCGCCGCGGTCAGGCCCTGCCGTTCGCGATCACCGTCGACGGGGTGCTCGCCGGGCACGTCATGGTCGGCAACGTGATCCGCGAACCGCTGCTGTCGGCCTACGTCGGCTACTGGTGCGACGCCCGGCTCGCCGGCGGCGGGATCACGACCGCCGCGGTGGCCCTCGTCGTGGACCACTGCTTCGAGCGCGTCGGCCTGCACCGCCTCGAGGCCACCGTCCGGCCCGAGAACGCGGCCAGCCGCCGCGTCCTCGGCAAGCTCGGCTTCCGGGAGGAGGGCCTGTTCCGCCGCTACCTCGACGTCGACGGTGCCTGGCGTGACCACGTCGTCTACGCGCTCACCGCCGAGGAGCAGCCCACGGACGGTCTCGTCGGCCGGATCGTGGCCGCCGGGTACGCCGAGAGGCCGTGACGGTCGGCCATGACGGTCGGTGGGCCGGCACACGTTCCGCGGGCCACGGCGCGTCGCTGCCCCACCGGCCGCCCGCCTCTCGTTAGCGTGGGACGAACGGGTGTGATCTCCGTCCGGACGGCGGGGGAGCCGCGCGGTACGGGGAGGAGGCGGCCGTGCCCAGCTCGCTGATCTTTGCGGGACTGGTGGTCCTGTGGCTGCTCATCCTCGTCCCGACCGTGGCCCGGCGCCGGCAGGAGGTGCCCCGTCCGACCACGGCCGCGCTCTCCGGGCGGGTTCTCCGGCGGCGTCCCCCGACGGTCGCCGGTCCTGTCCGGCGACGGGGCGAGGAGGTGGACGCCGTGCCCGACACCGAACCGGTCACCGCTGCCGATGTGGTGGTGCCCGATCCCCGGGGCGCCGCGGCCGGGACCGACGAGGACTTGGCGGCCGAGGTTCCAGAGGCCCGCTGCGCCGATGCGGCGGAGATCACCGACCGGCAGCCGGACGAGCCACGATCGTGGCGGCGGCGCCGTCGAGCGGCCCGGACGTCCCCCGCCCCGGCCGGGGCGGGGAAGCAGGCGGCGGTGCCCAGCGCGGCCAGCGGTGGCCCGGACACGGGTTCGGGTCCCGGGGGGCGGTCCGAGGGCGGATCCGATGCCGAGCACGGTCCGGACGCGTCCGCGGACTGTGCGGCGGGGCCCGAGGACGGCACGCCCGACGCCGAGGCCGCCGACGGCGCAGAGCCCACGGCGGCCGGGGACGGCACGCCCGACGCCGAGGCCGACGGCGGCGCCGAGCCCACGGCGGCCGGGGACGGCACGCCCGACGCGGAAGCGGACGCCGCCGAGGGCGCGGACGGCGCGGCCGCTGCGAACCCCGGGATCGAGTCCGACGAGCCGGACGTCGTCGAGAGCGCGGCCGACAGGGGCGACGCGGACGAGGATCCCGGCGCGACCGACCGCGCCGCCGCGACGTCCGATCCGGTCTCCGGGCCCGCGCGCCCGGACGGGCCGGTCGATCTGCGTGCGGCAGGCGCGGACGGCGCCACCGAGCCCGCCACGTGGAGGGCACGATCGGCGGAAGCGGGCACCGACGTCGCCGCCGAAGCCGCTTCCCCGCGGTCTGACGGCCCGGCCGACGTCGCCCGGGCGGGCAGGGACCGTTACCCGGACGGGCGCCATGTCCCGGAGCTCAGGTCGCGCTACCGGCCGGGCCGCGGTGGGTTCGATCCCGCGGCTGCGGCGCGGGCGGCCCGGGCGAAGTACGCGTTCCGGCAGCGGATGGTGCTCACGCTGCTGGTGGCGGCCGTCGTCACGGCAGTCGCGGCAGGGTTTCTCGGTACGCCGATGTGGTGGGCGCACGCCGCGGTCGACCTGGTGCTCGTCGGCTACCTCGTGCACCTGCGTCGCCTGGTCCGCATGGAGGAGGCCATCCGTGCACGGCGGGCGGCCCGGATGGCGGGCGCCCGCAGGCCGTCCGAGATCGGTGACCGCGACGAGCCGGCCGGCGGGAAGGACCAGGCCGGGGCCCGCGCGATCGACCACGTCGACGATCCCGCCCACCCGGGCCACCGCGACGATCCGCGGGTGCGAGATCTCGGCATCGGGGTCGCGGTGCACGCGGGAGACGCCGTGGACCGGCCGCAGCGGGTCGGCGCGTCGCAGGCCGAGAGGAACGGGGACGGTGCGCAGCACGGCACGACCGATCCCGACGGGCCTGCGGACCGGGCAGGCCCGGCTGCGCAGGTCGCAGGCGGTGTCGCGGCCGAGGACGTTCCGGCCCTTCCCCGGCTCCGCCCCGCTCCGCCGCTGCCGTTGCCGTCCGGTACGGCACCGCTGCAGGACGACGACCTGGACCCCGAGTTGCCCTCGCTCGACCGCAGCGCCCCGTGGCGGTACCGGCGGGCGGTGGGTCAGTGAGCGGCTGCTAAGGTCGTCCCGCCGGGCGGGAGACCGCCGGATGTCAGGGGCTGTGGCGCAGTTGGTAGCGCGACTCGTTCGCATCGAGTAGGTCAGGGGTTCGATTCCCCTCAGCTCCACAGATGATGGCCCAGGTCTCCGACCTGGGTCTTTGTCGTTCACGGGCGTGCGAGCAGCTCAGGGACCACAATCCTGGTCTCTGACCACAGTGCCGCTGGCGGAGGCGAAGGCCCGTCTGCCGGGGAATCGCCGACCAGATCGGGCGCACCCCACGAGCGCGCGTCCACCTCGCGCGCCACGGTGAGCAGGAGTCGCCGTCGCGCTGACGGAGTGTTCGCCCGGCACGGGTGAGGCCCGTGTGGTGATGCCCGCCTTACGTTCCGCACCGGGTCATAGGCGGTGCTGTCCGATTTCCCCGCGATGCGGAGTGGCTGTCGGGTTGTCGACTCCGGCGGTCGAGTCCCGAATGGAGGTGGGCCGGGTGCCCACACGTGTCGTCCATCCGAGTGCCGACGAGCGGACCGCCAGGGGCTTGGAGGCCCGGGATCTGGCCCCGGTGTCCAGCCACCTCGGCTGGGAACCCGCCACGGACCGGCCGGATCCGGTCGCGCTGCTCGAGGAGCAGAACCTCACGCGCGAGCCCGACCTCGTTCCGGTGCGCCACGGCCGGATGATGGTCTCGCCCTTCACCTTCTACCGCGGGGCGGCCAAGATCATGGCCGCGGACCTGGACGGTACCCCGACCGCGGGGCTCGTCGTGCAGTTGTGCGGTGATGCCCATCTGTCCAACTTCGGCGTGTTCGCGTCGCCGGAGAGGCGACTGCTGTTCGATCTGAACGATTTCGACGAGACGTTGCCGGGCCCGTTCGAGTTCGACGTGAAACGCATGGCGGCGAGCTTCATGGTCGCCGCCCGGAACAACGGGTTCTCGAAGTCGGACGCGCGGGTGGCGACGACGGCGTCGGTGACGGCCTACCGGGAGGGCATGGCGGAGTTCGCGGGCATGCGCACGATGGACATCTGGTATGCCCATCTGGACGAGGTCGAGCTCATGCGCGGGATCCGGGCGACGGTCACCGGGATGGAGGACGAGGCGAAGGTCAAGAGGTCGAAACGCAGGGCGGAGAAGGAGGCCAAGGCCGCACGGCGGGCGGAGCGGCGGGCGGAGAAGACCCGCGATAAGGCGCGTACCCGCGACAGCCTGCAGGCGTTGTCCAAGCTCGGTGAGCTGGTCGACGGCCGGTACCGGATCGTCAGCCAGCCCCCGATCATCATTCCCGAGCGTGACCTCGGCGCGACGTACGACATGTCGGCGGCCGAGGTCGGCAAGGCCGTCCGCGATCAGCTGCGGGCCTACCGGAGGACCCTGCAGGACGACCGGCGGAAACTGCTGGAGCGGTTCATGGTCGTCGACACGGCCCGCAAGGTCGTCGGGGTCGGCAGCGTCGGTACCCGTGCCTTCATCGTCCTGCTCCAGGGGCGCGACTCAGGGGATCCGCTGTTCCTGCAGGTCAAGGAGGCAACCGCCTCGGTGCTGGAGGATCATCTGCCCAAGAGCCGATACCGGCAGCACGGCGAGCGGGTCGTGCAGGGGCAACGGATGATGCAGGCGGCCAGCGACATCTTCCTGGGTTGGACCAGGGGGCGCGACGTGAACCGCAACTTCTACTGGCGGCAGTTGCGCGACATGAAGGGTTCGGCCCTCGTCGAGGAGATGGTGCCGTTCGGGCTCACCTACTACGCGCGAATCTGCGGATGGACCCTGGCCCGAGCGCATGCCCGCTCCGGAGATCCGATCGCGATCTCCACCTATCTGGGCGATGACGACATGTTCGACGCGGCGATCACCGACTTCTCGCAACGCTACGCCGACCAGAACGAGCAGGACTACGGCGAGTTCGTGGAAGCCGTCCGAACCGGTCGGCTGCAGGCCGTCGAGGGCCTCTGAAGATCGGAGACAGGGCAGATCTCCGCGGCGTGATCGGCGGCCGCGCGGGCGGGTGGTTGGAGACCTTCGGAAGGGCTGGCGGGTCGCATGAGCAGAGGATCGAGTACGACCGACGTCGGTAAGGCTGCGGGCGGGGTATTGCTGACGCTCGCCACCGGGCAGTTCCTGATGACGCTCGACACGTCCGTCATGAACGTGGCCATCGCGACCGTGGCCAAGGACGTGGGAACGACGGTGAGCGGCATCCAGGCGGCGATCACCCTGTACACGCTCGTGATGGCCGTGCTGATGGTGCCGGGCGGCAAGATCGGTTCGATCGTGGGAAGGCGGCGCGCGTTCTCCATCGGCTGTGTCATCTACGGCATCGGCTCGCTGACCACCTCGCTCGCGCCGAACCTGCCCGTTCTGATCATCGGTTGGTCCGTGCTGGAAGGCATCGGTGCCGCCCTGATCCTGCCGGCCATCGTCGCGCTCGTGGCCGGGAACTACCCGCCCCAGGAGCGCCCGCGCGCCTACGGCCTCGTGATGGGCGCGGGGGCGATCGCGGTGGCGGTCGGCCCGCTGATCGGCGGCTTCGCCACGACGTACTTCTCCTGGCGGTGGGTGTTCGCGGGCGAGGTCGTGCTCGTGGTCGCGATCCTCCTGCTTGCCCGGCGGGTCAACGACGCGCCGCCCGAGGAGCGCGTCGCGTTCGACGTGGTCGGGGCGCTGCTCAACGGGCTGGGGCTGGGGTTGGCCGTCCTCGGTGTCCTGCGCTCGTCGGATTGGGGCTGGGTCACTCCGCGGGTGGGGGCCCCGGCGCTCCTGGGCCTCTCGCTCACCGTGTGGTTCGTCCTCGCCGGGCTCGCCGTGATGTGGCTGTTCTTCGATCGGGCGTCGCGGATGGAGGAGGCCGGCAAGGAACCGCTGGTGAAGCCCTCCCTGTTCGCCAACCGCCAGATGAGCGGCGGCCTGCTGATGTTCTTCGTGCTGTTCCTGGTCCAGGCCGGGCTGTTCTTCACGATCCCGCTGTACCTGTCGGTGTCGCTGGGCCTCACCGCATTGGAGACCGGCGTCCGGATCCTGCCCCTGTCGATCACGCTGTTGATCGCCGCGGTGGGCATCCCGCGGTTCTTCCCCGGCGCGTCGCCGCGCCGGATCGTGCGGCTGGGCCTGATCGCCATGTTCCTCGGCATCGTCGTGCTGCTGACCGCGTTCGACGTGACCGCCGACGCGACGATCGTGACGGTGCCGCTGCTGCTCGCCGGCCTCGGCATCGGGGCACTCGCCTCCCAGCTCGGCGCGGTGACCGTCTCGGCGGTGCCGGACGAGCTGAGCGCGGAGGTGGGCGGGCTGCAGAACACCGGAACCAACCTGGGGGCTGCCGTCGGCACGGCGCTCGCGGGCTCGATCCTCATCAGCGCGCTCACGGCCTCGTTCCTGACCGGCGTCGAGCAGAACCCGGCCATCCCGACGCCGGTGAAGACGCAGGCCGACGTCCAGCTGGCCAACGGCGCGCCGTTCATCTCCGACGCCGACCTGCAGACCGCCCTCGCCGAGGCCGGGGTCGCGCCGGACGTTGCCGCCACGGCGACGCAGATCAACGCGCAGGCCCGCCTCGACGGGCTGAAGGCGGCGCTGACGGTCCTCGCGCTGATCGCGCTGATCGGGGTGATCCCGGCGCGCCGGATCCCCACGGAGCCGCCGGGATCCGCGTCGGGCCCACCGGGCTCCTGAACCCGGTCCGGCGGACCGCCGGACCACGTGCGCGCAGCTCAGCGCAGTACCTGCTCCAGGACGGCGAAGCCATGGCGCATGTCCTCGGCGGTCGTTCCGGCGTACCCCATCAGCAGCGCGGTGTCCTGGCGGGGCACCAGGTAGTGCGTGGACAGCGGCCAGACATGGACGCCGTGGCGGAGCGCGCGCTTCGCGACCGCCCGGTCGTCACGGCCCCGCGCGAGGCGGCCCACGAGGTGCAGGCCGCCGTCCGACGGGGACAGCTCGAGCGTCCCCGCGAGACGTGCGGCCTGCCGGAGCAGCTCGTGCTGGCGTTCCTGGTGCAGGACACGCATGCGCCGCAGGTGGCGGACGAGATGGCCGCGTTCGATGAAGTCGGCGACCACGGCCTGGTCGATGAGGTGGGCGTGCATGTCGGTACTGAGATGTGCGGCGAGGAACCCGTCGACGAGGTCGGGCGGCGTGATGAGGTAGCCCAGCCGCAACCCGGGGAAGAGCACCTTGCTGAACGTGCCGGCGTAGACGACGCGCTGGTGGGGATCGATGGCCATCAGCGCGGCCTGCGGACGGCCGCGGTAGCGGAACTCGGCGTCGTAGTCGTCCTCGAGGATCCAGGAGTC
>JBFWRR010000066.1:0-2906 GCA_050248815.1 Pseudonocardia sp.
TCCGCGCCATGCGCTTCTTCTCCTGCGCGAGCAGGCCCTTGACGCGGTGCGGGGCGCCCTCGGCGACGAGGATGACGCCGGGGCGGCCGATGACGCGGTGCACGGCGTCGAGATGGGTGGTGCCGGCGACGCCCTGGGTGACCCGCCACTGGCCGCGCATCGTGTCGAGCGCCCACCCGGCCGCGCCGGGCTGCCCCTCCGCCTTCGCGTACACCGTCCTCTGCACCCGTCGCCCGAAGATGCTGACAGCGGCGAGCAGGCCCAGCGCGATCCCGATCGGCAACAGGAGCCAGTGCATGTTGAAGAACCAGCCGATGCCGCTCACCACCAGCACCGACAGCAGGAAGACCCCGACCATGATCGGGATGAGCGCCTTGTCCTCGCGGCGCTGCATCTTGAACGCCTCGAAGATCTGCTTGCGGCGCGCCCGGGAGGCCTCACGCTTCGCGAGCCTGGCGGCCTTCTTGGCTTCCTTGTCGGGCTTGGGCTTGACGGCCATGTCCGAAGGATACGGGCCCCGCTACCCGGCGCTACCGTGCCAGCAGTGTCCTGGCCTCCTGCGCGGCCGCACCCTCCTCACCGAGGTGGGCCAGCGCGTCCGGCAGCTGCTCGCCGCGGTGGCGCATCGCCTGCGCGTACAGCCGCCCCGCCCGGTACGACGAGCGCACCAGCGGCCCGGCCATGACCCCGGCGAAGCCGATCGCCTCGGCGGCGGCGGCGTGCTCGACGAACTCCTCGGGCTTCACCCAGCGGGCCACCGGCAGGTGGCGGGCGGTGGGCCGCAGGTACTGGGTGATCGTGACGATGTCGCATCCCGCGTCGTGCAGGTCGCGCAGCGCCCCGCCGACCTCCTCGGCCTGCTCACCCATGCCCAGGATCAGGTTCGACTTCGTGACCAGGCCCGCCGAGCGGGCCTTGCCCAGTACCTCCAGCGAGCGCTCGTAGGAGAACGCGGGCCGGATGCGGCGGAACAGCCGCGGCACGGTCTCGAGGTTGTGGGCGAGCACCTCGGGGGCGGCGCCGAAGACCTCGTCGAGCTGGGCGTCGACCGAGTTGAAGTCCGGGATCAGCAGCTCGACGCCGGTACCGGGGTTGAGCTCGTGGATCAGCCGGACCGTCTCGGCGTAGAGCCACGCGCCGCCGTCCGGCAGGTCGTCGCGGGCGACGCCGGTGACGGTGGAGTAGCGCAGGCCCATCGTGTGCACGGACTCGGCGACCCGCCGCGGCTCGTCGCGGTCAAGATCGGCGGGCTTGCCGGTGTCGATCTGGCAGAAGTCGCAGCGGCGGGTGCACTGCTCGCCACCGATGAGGAAGGTGGCTTCGCGGTCCTCCCAGCACTCGTAGATGTTGGGGCAGCCGGCTTCCTCGCACACCGTGTGCAGGCCACCGGAGCGGACCAGCGACTTGAGCTCGGTGTACTGAGGACCGGTGCGCACGCGGGTACGGATCCACGGCGGCTTGCGCTCGATCGGGGTCTGGCTGTTGCGCACCTCCAGGCGCAGCAGCTTGCGCCCGTCCGGGGCGAGTGCGTCGCGTGCCGTCGGCGCTGTCGTCACGCCGCCAGGTTACGCCGGGTCCGGCCGGATCCCGGTCTCGGCGGCTGTGATCTCCCACAGCCGCCGCGCGAGCACCTCGTCGCGGGCGGCGGCGCTGCGCGCGGCCGGCGCGGGGTGACCGAACATCTCCGCAGGCCCGCCCGGGCCGTAGTACTCCCCGCCCCGGACGCCGGGCGCGGTGGCGGCGTAGAGCTGCGGCAACATCCCCTTGCGGACGTCCTGGCTGAACAGGGAGGTGATCGGCACGCTGAGCATCATCAGCAGCGGGTTGCGGCGGCGCATCGAGTTGGCGATCAGCTCCGTGTCCGCCACGCCGGGATGGGCGGCCACGCTCAGGACGGGGTCACCGTGGGCGCGCAGCCGCCGGTCCAGCTCGGCGGCGAAGAGCAGGTTCGCGAGCTTGGACCGGCTGTAGGCCTGCGCGGCGACGTAGGCGTGGCGGCGGAAATGCAGGTCGTCGAGGTCGAGCCAGCCGCCGCGGTGGGTGAGGCTCGACACCGTGACGACCCGCGCCGGCCGGGCTGCGAGTGGTGTGGCCGGCTCCGCCCCCGACGGGGTCGGCGGTGCGGCCGGTGGGCCGTTCGCGGCGGCGCCCCGCAGCGCGGGCATGAGCAGCCAGGTCAGCGCCGCGTGGCCGTGGTGGTTCGTGCCGATCTGCAGCTCGAAGCCGTCGACGGTCGTCCCGTGCGGGGTGCCCATGATCCCGGCGTTGTTCATCAGGACGTCCAGGCGGTCCGCCGTTCGCTCGCGCACCTGCGCCGCGGCGCGGCGGACGGAGGCGAGATCGGCGAGATCGAGCGCCACCAGCTCGGCGAGGCCGCCCCCCGGACCGCCCTCCTCGCGGACGCGGGCGAGAGCGACCTCCCCACGGGCAGGTTCGCGCGCGGTGAGCAGCACCCGCGCGCCCGCGGCGGCGAGCGCGATCGCCGAGTGCAGGCCGAGCCCGCTCGTCGCACCGGTGACGAGCACCGTGCGGCCGGTCTGGTCGGGCATGTCCGCGAGCGTCCATCTCCTCGATGCCGCCACGATCGAGGTCTACCAGGTCACGGCACGCCCCGCGTCGCGCAGGTCGCGCAGGTCGGGCAGGTCGGGCAGGACGCGCAGGACGGGCACGGCGCTCGTGGTGGCTGTGGTGGCTCAGGTCGTTGTGGTGGCCGTGGCCCGGGGGGCTCCCCGCGAGTTGCGCGTTTCACCCCCGCGAGTTGCGCATTTCGCCAGACGGAGATCCGCGTTCCGTCGGGCGCATCGAGGGCTCGGGGCGGGCGGGCGCCGTCGGCCCACGCAGCTCGCCCCGGTGGGATGCGCAACTCGCGCGGGTGGGATGCGCAGCTCGCGCGGGTGGGATGCGCA
>JBFWRR010000066.1:3006-31794 GCA_050248815.1 Pseudonocardia sp.
CTCGCGCGGGTGGGATGCGCAACTCGCGGGTCAGCGCAGTGACGGGTGCAGCCGCAGGTCCAGGCCTGCCGGGGTTGCCTGGTCCGCCGGGGTGGCCGGGCCCGCGGGGGTTGCCTGGTCCGCCGGGGTGGCCGCAGCGACCGGGTGGTCCGCGACCGGCAGCCGCCCGTCCAGCACCGCGACCATCGCCTCGGCGGTGGTGTCGAGGACCTCCGCCACCCCGACGGTGCGGCCGAGCTCCACCGACAGCGAGGTCACACCCGCGTCGGTGATCCCGCAGGGCACGATCCGGTCGAACGCGGTGAGGTCCGGTTCGCAGTTGAGCGCGAACCCGTGCAGCGTGACACCGCCCTGGACGCGCACCCCGATCGCGGCGATCTTGCGTTCGGGCCGGCCGCCGTCCGCGGGCAGCCACACGCCGCTGCGCCCCTTCACCCGCCCGGCACCCGGCACCCCGAGGCCGGTGACCACGGCGATGAGCGCCTCCTCCAGGCGCCGCACGAAGTCCACGACGTCCAGCGGGCGGGTGAGCTCGACAATGGGGTAGCCGACGAGCTGGCCGGGGCCGTGCCAGGTGATGCGCCCGCCGCGGTCCACGTCCACGACCGGGGTGCCATCGGTCGGCCGGTCCTCGGCCGGGGTGCGCCGCCCGGCCGTGTAGACCGACGGGTGCTCAAGGAGCATGAGCACGTCCGGGCCCTCGCCCGCGCGGCGGGCCGCGTTGTGGGCGCGCTGGATCTCCCACGCCGCCAGGTAGTCGACGGTGCCGAGCCGGTCCACCCGGACGGGCGCGGTACTGGTGCGACAGGTGCTGCCCGGGGCGCGCATGGCGCTCACGCTACGCCCGTGCGCGCCGGTGCTCAGGAGCCGACGGCGGCGGACAGGGCGTCGCGCAGCGACGTGTGCCGGAACCGGTACCCGGCGGCGTCCAGCTTCGCCGGGACGGCGCGCTGCCCGTAGAGGCCGAGCTCCACGCCCATGCCGCCGGGGACGGCGCGCAGGACGAAGGCGGGCACCGTGAACGGCGCCGGGCGCCCCACGGCGGCGGCCAGTGCACGGGTGAACTCGGCGTTCGTGACCGGATGGGGCCCGGTGAGGTTGACGGGCCCGCTCACGGGGTCCTCGAGCAGGAACCCGATGACGCCCACCTCGTCGTCCAGGGAGACCCACGACATGTACTGCCTGCCGTCGCCGAGCTTGCCGCCCAGGGCGAAGCGGAACACGGTCCGCATCGGGCCCAGCAGGCCGCCGGAGGGGGAGAGCACGAGCCCGCTGCGCAGGAACGCGACCCTGGCGCCGGCCTCGACGGCTGGCTTCGCGGCGGCCTCCCAGTCCCGCACGACCTCGGCGACGAACCCGCTGCCCGCGGGTGCGGACTCGTCCACCACGGTGTCGCCGGTGTCGCCGTAGATCCCGATCCCGGAGGCGGAGAGGAACACCGGCACACCGTGCGCCGCGACGGCCAGGGCCAGCACCTCCGTGGGCACGTTGCGGCTGTCGCGGATGATCTGGCGCCGCGAACCGCTCCACGGCCGGTCCGCGATGCCGACGCCGTTGAGCCCGACCACGGCTCCCACGCCGTCGAACGTGCCCTGGTCGAACGTGCCGGCCGGCGGATCCCAGCGCCGCTCGTCCGGTGCCGCGGGCGGACGGCGCACGAGCCGCAGGACGTCGTGGCCCGCCGAGCGCAGGTGGGCGACGAGGGCGGAGCCGATGAGGCCGGACGACCCGGCGACGAGGACGCGCACGTGACGATCCTTGCCGAGCGCTCATCCGGATGCACCTCGGGCACGCCCCGACCGGCGGGACGTGCCCGGGATCGCGCTCGCGCTACAGGCCGAGCTCGGCCTCGAAGGCGCCCTCCTCCAGTCGCTCGCGGATGGCCGTGACGAACCGGCCGGCGTCCGCACCGTCCACCAGGCGGTGGTCGTAGGTGAGCGGGATGTAGCACGTCGAGCGGATCGCGATGACGTCCTCGCCGTCCGGGCCGGTGATCACCGCGGGCTGCTTGGTGATCTTCCCGGTGCCGAGGATCGCGACCTGCGGCTGGTTGATGATCGGCGTGTCGAACAGTGCCCCGGCGGAGCCGATGTTCGTGATCGTGAACGTGCCGCCGGAGAGCTCGTCCGGGCCGATCTTCGCGTCCCGCGTGCGGGCCGCGACGTCGGCGATCCGCCGCGCGAGACCGGCGATGTTGAGGTCCTCGGCATTCTTGATCACCGGGACGAGCAGGCCGCGCGGGGTGTCCACGGCGATCGCGAGGTGAACCGACCCGTGGTAGGTGATCTCCTTGCCGTCCTCGGAGATGGAAGCGTTGAGCGCGGGGTAGGCCTTCAGCGCCTCGACCGTGGCCTTCGCGAAGAACGGCAGGAAGGTGAGATTGACGCCCTCGCGCCGCTCGAACTCGGCCTTTGCCCGGGCGCGCAGCCGGGCGATCCGGGTGACGTCGACCTCCTGCACCGTCGTGAGCTGGGCCGACACCGCCAGCGACTCCACCATGCGCTGGGCGATCACCTGACGCAGACGCGGCATCTTCGCGGTGGTGCCGGATTGCGGCCCATCCGCCGCCGCGGTGGGCACACGGGTGGGCGTGGTCGCCGTCGCGGCGTGCCGCGGCTGCGGCTCGGGTTCGGGTTCGGGTTCGGGCTGCGGCTCGGGCTCCTTCGCCGCCTCGGCGGCGGCGAGGACGTCCTGCTTGCGGATACGACCGCCCACGCCGGTGCCCGTGACGGTCGACAGGTCGACGTCGTGCTCGGCGGCCAGCTTGCGGACCAGCGGAGTGACGTACGGGGCGCCCGTACGGGCCTCGCCGTTCGCCGCGGGCGCCTCGTCCGCCGCAGGGGCCGCGGGCTGCGATGCGGCCGGCGCGGTGGAGGCCTGAGCCTGCTGCGCGGGCGCCTTCTCGGCGGTGGGCTGCTCGGCCGCGGGTGCCTCGGGCTCCGGTTCCGGTTCGGGTTCCGGCTCGGGAGCCGCGGGCGCCGCCTGCGCAGCGCTCGGGTCGCCGATGATCGCGAGCTGCCCGCCGACGTCGACGGTCTCGTCCTCGCCCGCCGAGATCTCCAGCAGCGTGCCGGCTACGGGGGAGGGGATCTCGGTGTCGACCTTGTCCGTGGAGACCTCCAGCAGGGGCTCGTCCACCGCGACGGTGTCGCCGACCTGCTTGAGCCACCGGGTGACGGTGCCCTCGGTGACGCTCTCCCCGAGCGCCGGCATGACAACCGGCGTGCCGGCACCCCCGCCACCGGACGAGCCCGACGGGGCGCTCGCCGGTTTCTCGGCGGGCTCGGGCTCCGACTGCGGCTCTGACTGCGACTGCGGCTCCGACTGCGGCTCGGGTTCCGGCTCGGGTTCGGGCTCCGGCTCGGCCGTGTCGGCGGCCGGGGCGGCAGCACCCGACGAGCCGGACGGGCCGTCCGAGCCCGACGACCCGTCGCCGATCACCGCCAGCTCGCCTCCGACCTCGACGACCTCGTCCTCGGCGGCGACGATGCGTTCCAGGACACCCGCCGCGGGGGACGGGATCTCCGTGTCGACCTTGTCGGTCGACACCTCGAGCAGCGGCTCGTCGACCTCGACGCGGTCGCCCTCCTGCTTGAGCCAGCGGGTGACGGTGCCCTCGGTGACGCTCTCGCCGAGTGCGGGCATCTGTACGGAGAAGGCCATGGCTCCTCTTCTACGACGGTGGGGAAGCTCAGCTGTGGCTGTGCAGCGGCTTGCCGGCCAGCGCGAGATGCGCCTCGCCGAAGGCCTCGTTCTGGGTGGGGTGGGCGTGGATGAGCGAGGCGACGTCCTCGGCCTGGGCGTCCCAGTTGTAGACCAGCTGGGCTTCGCCGATGAGCTCGCCGACGCGGGCGCCCACCATGTGGATGCCGACGACCGGGCCGGGGGTGCCCTCTGCGCCGGCCTTGACGAGCTTGATCGCGCCCTGCGTCTGCAGGATCTGCGACTTGCCGTTGCCGGCGAGATCGTAGATGAGCGTCTGCACCTCGCCGTAGCGCTCCTTGGCCTGCTCCTCGGTGAGGCCGACGGAGGCGACCTCCGGCTCGCAGTAGGTGACCCGCGGGATCCCGGCCTCGTCGAGCACCGGCGGGTTCATCCCGGCCAGCTCCTCGGCGAGGAAGATGCCCTGGGCGAAGCCTCGGTGGGCCAGCTGCAGCCCGGGGACGATGTCGCCGACCGCGTAGACGCCGGGGAGGTTGGTGCGCAGCCGGTCGTCGGTGAGGACGAAGCCGCGCTCCATCGTCACCCCCGCCTCGTCGAACCCCGCGTTGGCGGTGTTCGGGCCGCGGCCGACGGCGACCAGAAGGTAGTCCGCCTCCAGCTCCTCGCCGGACTCCAGGGACACGGTAACGGAGTGGTCGTCCTGCTTGGCGCCGGTGAACTTGACGCCGGTCTTGTAGGCGATCTTGCGCCGGCGGAACGCCCGCTCCAGCTGCTTGGAGCAGAACTCGTCCTCGGCCGGGACGAGCCGGGGGAGCGCCTCGACGACCGTCACCTCGGCACCGAACGAGCGGTACACCGACGCGAACTCCACGCCGATGACCCCGCCGCCGAGCACCACGACCCGCTCGGGCACCGAGTCCATCCGCAGCGCCTCGTAGCTCGTGATGATCCGGCCGCCGATCTCCAGCCCGGGAAGCGTCCGCGCGTAGCTGCCGGTGGCGAGCACGACGGCGTCGCCGACGTACCGGTCGCCATCGACCTCGACGGCGTTCGGGGCGACGAAGCGGCCGTCCCCCGCGACGAGCTGGATCTTGCGGGACTTCACCAGCCCCTGAAGGCCCTTGTAGAGGCGGGCGACGACGCCGTCCTTGTAGGAGTTGACGCCGGCCATGTCGATACCGGAGAGCGTCGACCGGACGCCCACCTTCTCGCCCTCGCGGGCTGCGTCCGCGACCTCCGCCGCGTGCAGGAGCGCCTTCGTCGGGATGCATCCGTAGTGCAGGCAGGTGCCGCCGAGCTTGTCGCGCTCCACCAGCACCACCGACATACCGAGCTCGGCGGCGCGCAGGGCACAGGCATAACCGCCGGACCCGCCGCCGAGGATGACCAGGTCCGCCTTGTGCTCGGGCACGAGTGTTCTCCCTGTCGTTGATCGGTCTGCTGCTCGGTGCCGACCCATCTTGGCACCTGTGAGCGCCGTCGCGGGGTACGGCCCGTGGGGAGAAAATCACTACTCCGCGGCGTTCACCGGGTGCGGAGCGAGGCCGGGAGGCGGGTATGGGGTTGTTCGGCAGGCTGCGGCGTTCGCGACCGGGGACGACCCGGCGCGCCGACGGCGCGGACGATGAGCACCTGCGTGCCTGGGCCCGCGAGCACAACGGGGTCGAGGCCTACGTCGAGCCGCGCACGACGGTCACCGAGACCACTGTCGTGCTCGTCGACGCCGACGGGGCGTGGACCCGCCGTCGGGTGGCGTCGCCTGCGGCGGCGCGCAAGTTCGCGCGGTCGCTGAAGATGCCGATCTACGACGTCCAGCTCGTCGGCTACCCGCAGCGGATGCGCGACCACGACGCCCGGCAGCGCATGCTGCGCGACCGCGAACGCCGCCGCGACCTGGGTTGACCGGCGGCCGTTCGCCCGCTGTACGGCGCACCTCGCAGGTCGCGCCGGCCCCCGCGTGGTGCGCACCGCCCGTCCGCCGCCGGCCCTGCGCGGTGCGCACCGCCCGGCCGTGCGGGCAGTGCCGGGCGGTGTGGGCAGTGCCGGGCGGTGTGGGCACTGTCGGGCGGTGTGGGCACTGTCGGGCGGTGCGCACCGCCGCGCCGCGTGCACACCGTGCCGTCGCCGTGCATACGTCCAGCCGTGTGCACGTCGACGCGGGCCTGTGCACGGTGAGGCGGGCGTGTGCACGGTGACGCGGCCTGTCCACGGCGACGCGGGCGTGTGCACGGCGACGCCACCGGCCCGCGGCCGCTCCGGCCGCCCCGGTTCCGGGCGCCCCCGGCCCGGTGTCTCGGCCCGGCGTCCCGGGCCCGGTGTCTCGGCCCGGCGTCGCGGGCCCGCGGCCGGCGCCCGGCGGGCCGTGCGTCCGGCACGGTTTCACGCCCCATCGCGGGCCGGCACTCTGCGCCGTGCACACCGCTGTGTCGCGTGCACACCGTGCCGTCGCCGTGCACACCTCCAGCCGTGTGCACGGTGACGCGGGCCTGTGCACGGTGACGCGGGTGTGTGCACGGTGACGCGGGTGTGTGCACGGTGACGCGGGTGTGTGCACGGTGACGCGGGTGTGTGCACGGTGACGCGGGTGTGTGCACGGTGACGCGGGTGTGTGCACGGTGACGCGGGCGTGTGCACGGTGACGCGGGCGTGTGCACGGCGACACGGGCGTGTGCACGGCGACGCCATGGTGTGCACGCAGGCGGGCTCGCCCGCCCTGGCTGCGGTCCGGGCCCCGATCCGGCGGCGGGCCGCATGGGACCGGACGGCTCCCCACCGGGCCCGGGCACGAAGCCCAACACCGGGCCGCGCACGGACCCCCCCGCGAGTTCGCGAACCGACCTCCCGACGCCCGCGACCGAGCCGCCTTCCGAGCCCCCGAACCGGCTCCCGAACCGATCGCGGCTGCCCGCGTGGGACGGCCGGGTCAGCGCCCGAACGACTCCAACCACGCGTGGTCGATCCAGGGCGGCAGCTCCGGCGGGCCCTCGAACTCGACGGCGTTCTCGCGGAAGCGGACGGTCGCCGACCCGTCCGCGCGCACCGACACCCGGATCTCCTCCAGGTTCGCGGGCTCGCCCGGGTCGTCGCCGATCGCGGTGGCGGCGAAGGCCCGCATCGGCGCCGAGTGCGTCGACGCGAGGACGACCAGCCCCTCCGGTGCGTCGCGGCCGACCTCGACGACGCCCCGCCACAGCCGGTGCGCCCCGAGCTGGGGCGGTTCGAACCAGAGGGTGGGCCTGCGCAGCCAGTACTGGATCGGGCCGCCCGCGCGGGAGGACTCGCCGAAGTCGGTGTCGAAGCGGTCGTACTCGCGTGCCCAGTCCGGCAGGGGGCCCTCCAACCCGAGGCGCTCGGTGACCGCGACGGAGGCGTCCACGACCTCGCCGTGCAGGGCGAAGCGCAGGTTGTCGAACCACGGCTCCGGATACAGCGGACCGACCTCGACAGCCGGGTCCGGCCCGAGCGCCTCCAGCAGCGCCGCCCGCAGCACGACGGCGGTGGCGGTGCCCCGGGCCGTGCGCGCGTGCGGCATCCGCACCGTGGTGCCGGGCTTCAGCTCGGCCGCGAGCGCCGCCCCCCGCTCCCGCGCCTGGCGTTCGCCGAGCTCGGTCAGGCCGTGGTCGCCGTCGTAGCCGTGGGTCTCGCCGTGGCGCAGGAGCACGACCTCGTATGCCGTCACCCGTCCGACGCTACGTGCGCGCGATCACCGGATCGAGCCGGGCTTGCCGGATACCGGAACGTCAGGTGAGGAACTCGTACTCCGCCGGGTCCAGCCGCGCCGTCGCCTCCAGGTACTGGCTCATGAACCGCGGCCAGTTCGCGACGACCCGGCCGGAATCGACGCGGTACCAGGAGTCGCAGCGGGTCCAGGCGGTGCCCGCGAACGCCGCCTGCACCTCGTGGTCCGAGCGCGCCTCCACGTCGGGGCGGACGTCGATCGCGCCCGCCCCCCGCGCCCGGACGTGCTGCAGCGCCTGGCGGATGTAGGCGGCCTGCGCCTCCAGGTAGCCGACGATCGACCCGCCCGAGGTGTTGGTGTTCGGCCCGTACATCACGAACATCGACGGGAAGCCCGGCACCGTCATCCCCAGGTGGGCGTGCGCGCCGCCGGCCCAGACGTCGGCGAGGGACGCGCCCGCCGCGCCCGTCACCTTCATGGGGAACATGAACTCGCTGGCCCGGAAACCGGTGCCCCAGATGATCGTGTCGACCTCGTGCTCGGTCTCGGTCCCGGCGCCGTCCGCCGTCACGATTCCCGTTGGCGTGACGCGGACGATCGGGTCGGTGACCAGGTCGACGTCGTCGCGCTGCAGGGCGGGCAGGAAGTACGAGCTGAACAGCACGCGCTTGCAGCCGAAGGTGTAGTCCGGCCACGCCTTGCGGCGCACGTCCGGGTCGCGCAGCTGCAGGCGCATGAACGACGCGGCCCGCAGGTGGCCCAGGCGGCCGACGGTGCGGGGGTAGCGGATCATCGCCGTCAGCGACTCGCAGTAGAGGAACATGAAGATCCGCCGCCACGCCTGCAGGCCTGGCACCGAGCGGTTCGCCCAGCGGATCCACGCCGGGTACGCGCGGTTCTTCCGTTGCAGGAACCAGTTCGCGGTGCGCTGGAACACCACCAGCCGCTGGACCTGCGGCGCGATCTCCGGGATGAACTGCACGGCGCTCGCCCCCGTCCCGACGACGGCGACGCGGCGGCCCCGCAGGTCGTGGTCATGGTCCCAGCGCGCGGAGTGGAACGTGTGCCCGGTGAACGTCGGGAGGCCCGGCAGCGCAGGGATCGCCGGCCGGTTCAGCTGACCCGTCGCGATCACGAGGGCGTCCGCCCCGATCGTCTCGCCGTCCGCGGTCGCGACGCTCCAGCGGCGGGTGGCGTCGTCCCAGGAGCACGAGGTGACCGTCGTGTCCGGGCGGACGAGGCGGTCCACGCCGTACTCGGCAGCCACCTCCCGCAGGTAGGCCAGGATCTCCGGCTGCGGTGAGCACAGCCGCGTCCAGTCCCGCCGCTGCGCGAACGAGAACGAGTACAGGTGGCTCGGCACGTCACACGCGGCACCCGGGTAGGAGTTGTGCAGCCACGTGCCGCCGAGCCCCGGCGCCGCCTCCAGGATCGTGAGATCGGTGAAGCCGTGGCGCTGCAGCTCGATCGCCGCCGCGATCCCCCCGAACCCCGCGCCGACGATGACGACCCTCGTGTCCCCGGTCACATCGGACAAGCTACTCGCTGGTCACAGGCGGTGGGCAGCGTTGGCGACGGACAGCCGCGGCGACTGACAGCGCCGACAGCGCGGGCCGCGCACCGGCACGCGGTGTCTCAGGCCTGGTCGCCGCTGCCGGCGCCGCCCGCGATCTGAAGCTTGATCACCCGGTCGTCGGAGGACACGGGCGAGCCGCCGTCCTTGTTGACCGTGCCCAGCCACACCGACCCGTCCACCCCAGGGCTGACCGCCGACAACCGCCCGTACCGACCCGCGAGCTGCACCTCGGGGACCCCCGTGAACGTCCTGCCGAGCTGGGTCCGCAGGACGTAGAGCGACTCCAGCTTCGGTTGGGCGATGCCGACGAGGTCGGCGTACGCGACACAGCCCGCCACGCCCGGCCGGTTCGGCCACGTCCATGCCGGCGTCGCCAGCGGGCCGGGCGCGACGATGAACATGCCGTCGCCGTTCCCGCGCCGGTCGGTGATCCACGACGTCTGGCGCCGCACGTCCGTGCATACGCCGCCGGGTGCCTCCAGCCCCGAGCTGTAGATCGGCGAGCCCGGCGTCGGGTTGCCCTCGGCGGGCCTGCCGAGCGTGTCGATCCGCAGCACCTTCCCCGCGAGCGACGTCGCATCCGCACCACCCGCGTCACCGGTGGCGACCAGCAGCGCGCCCGAGCGGTCCACGCCCAGCGCGCCGCGGTTGTTGCGGGGCCCCTTCGGAATGCCCACCAGGACCGGCTTCGGTGGCTCGCCCGCCGCGATGCGGAGCACCCGGTTGTCGGTGGCGGTCGTGGCGTAGGCGTAGACCAGCCGGTCCTCCCCGAACGACGGGGAGAGCACGAGCCCGGTGAGCCCGCCGCCGCCCGCGCTGTCCACGGGGACGGTCGTGACGAGGCGTGGCTGCTCGTCCTTCTGGACCCGCAGCACCCGGCCGGTGGTGCGCTCCGCGACCAGCGCCGAGCGGCCGTCGGGCAGGGGCGCGATCGCGCCGATCGGGGCGAGGCAGGTCGCCACGACCTGGGGATCCGGGTCGGTGCAGCCGGACGGCTGGTTCGGCAGCTCCGAGCGCCCCTGCTGGCGGGAGTCCGGGGGCGGCTGAGGGTCGGTGTTCTCCGGCCGGATCGCCGGAGGTCCGCCCAGCTCGCCCGAGTTCTCGATCTTCTCCCGCCAGTCGCGGGGACCATCGTCGGGGAACGTCGCGCAGCCCGTCAGGAGGACGGCCAGGAGCGCCGTCCCCACCAGCCGCCGGACGGCCCCTCTCCGCACGACCGCAGGCTAGGACGCGGCGGGTGAGTCGCCGGTGAGTAGGTTCGGGACATGGCTGATGCCGACGGGATGGTCGTCCTGGTACCGCACGAGCACGGCCTGGTGGCCCTGCGTGACGTCGAGGGTGTCACCGCGGTGCGCTACGACCCCGAGGGCGAGCTGCCCGACGAGGCGGCCCGCGCACAGGTGCTCGTCCCGCCGTTCCTCGCCACCAGCGCCGCCGTCGCGGTCACCGAGAAGCTGCCCGGGTTGAGGCTGGTGCAGCTGCTCACCGCGGGCGCCGAGGCGTGGGTCGGCAGGCTTCCCGACGGCGTCGCGCTCTCGGACTGCCGTGGCGCCCACGGTGGCGCCACCGCCGAGTGGATCCTCGCCACGCTGCTCGCCGTGTACCGCCACCTTCCGCGGTTCGTCCTGGCCCAGGCGCAGGGACGCTGGGACTACCACCAGACCGAGGAGCTCGCCGGTAAACGGATCCTGATCGTCGGCGCCGGGGACGTCGCCGAGAACACCGTCGCGCGCCTCACCCCGTTCGGCGCGCGGGCCACGCTGGTCGGGCGCCGCGCCCGCGACGGCGTCCACGGCATCGACGAGCTGTACGACCTGCTGCCCGCCCACGACGCGTGCATCGTCATCGTGCCGCTCACCGATGCGACCCGCGGCCTGATCGGGAAGCGCTTCCTCGCGGCGATGCCGGACGGGTCGGTGCTGGTCAACGCCGCGCGCGGGCCCGTCGCGGACACCGACGCGCTGACGGCCGAGCTCGGGACCGGCCGGATCCGCGCCGCGGTGGACGTCACCGACCCCGAGCCGCTGCCCGCGGGGCATCCGTTGTGGTCGGCGCCGGGGCTGCTGCTCACCCCGCACGTCGGCGGGAGCGTGCCGCTGGCGATGGAGCGGGCCTTCCGGGTCGCTGCCGAGCAGATCGCCGCGTTCGCTGCGGGGGAGCGGCCGCCCAACCTCGTCGAGGACGGCTACTGAGCGGGCCGGCCGCGGTCCCCGACGAGGCCTGGTTGCCCGCGGTCGCGCGCCGCGTCGGGCAGCCCGTCCGGGTCGTCGCGCGCACCCCGCTCGCGGGCGGCTACCACGGGGGTGTGGAGCGGGTCGACCTGGACGGCGCGCCGCCCGTTGTCGTCAAGAGGGCGCGATCGGTGGAGGTCGCGGCGTTGCGGGCGGTCGCCGTCGTGCCGGGCGTCGAGCATCCCCGGCTGCTGGCCGCCGGGCCCGACTGGGTCGTCACCGACTTCCACGACGGCGTCCCGCTCGCCGAGGGCCCGGACGTCCCGGACGGGGTGTGGACGACGCTCGCCCGCGTGCACGCGCACTGGTGGCGGCGCCGCCCCCGCGGGATCCCCGTCACCGACGGGCAGTGGTGGCGGCGGCTGTGCCGGGATCGGATCCGCCCGCATCTCGCCGCCGCCGCCGCACGGTGCGGTGATCCGGGTGGGAGGGGGGCTGCTGCGCGGGATGCGGGGGCTGGCGGGCGGGATGCGGAGCCGGCCGGACCGGATGCGGGGCCGGCCGGACCGGATGCGGCTCTCGCCGCGCCGGAAGGTGGGCGGCCCGCCG
Source organism: Pseudonocardia sp. (assembly GCA_050248815.1). GTDB lineage: Bacteria > Actinomycetota > Actinomycetes > Mycobacteriales > Pseudonocardiaceae > Pseudonocardia. The sequence goes on from JBFWRR010000066.1 coordinate 14,705, forward strand.
GTGGAGCGGCCGTTGGGGGCGACGCTGCCGAGGCGGCCGTGTACCGCCGCGGAGTGGATCTGCTCGACGCGTGGGCCGAGCACCCGGGGATGCACGCCGCGCTCACCGGGTTGCCGCGCACCCTCACCCATGGTGACCCGCATCGCGGCAACGTGCTGCTCGCCGCGGCCGGTCCGGTCCTCCTGGACTGGGGAAACGCGCGCGTTGCGCCCCCGGGGTTCGATCTCGCGGTGCTGCGCGCACAGGGCGCCGTCGACCTGGGGCCCTACCGCGCCGAGTTCGCCCGGCTCGCCGGGGCACCATCTGCTGAGCTGCTCGCCGTCGAGGCGCGCTGTGCGGACGCCTGGGCGCACGTCGGCTACCTCGGGTTCGCCGCGGACCACCTCGGGGCCGCGCGGGTGGGCGAGCTGCTCGACGGCGCCGCCCGCGCGCTCGACGGGCTGGCCGCGCCCGCCCGGTGACGCGGATCGGCCCCGCGCGTTGCGCGCCCCGCGCCCCCCGCGCCCCGCGCCCCTCGCGCCCCGCGCCCCCCGCGCCCCGCGCCCCTCGCGCCCCGCGCCCCCCCGCGCGCCGCGCCCCGCGCCCCGCGCCCCGCGCCCCGCGCCCCGCGCCCCGCGCGAGGGTGCTCGCGCACACGTTCGAGCGCTCGCACACACCCGCGCGCTCCCGCACACACCGCAGACGGTGTGTGCCGCAGCCGCCAGGCGTGTGCGAGCGACGGAACATGTGTTCGACGGTGGGGAGGCTGATCCCGCCGACGGCGACCGACCCTCGCCTGACTCCCGGGCCCGGCGGCGGGGCCCGGCGGCGTCGGTCAACCGGGGCGACCGGTCCCGGGATCCGGCGGACCGGCCAGTGGGGCGCGACCCGGTCACGGGATCCGGCGGACCGCCCTATGGGGTCCGGTCACAGGATCCGGCGGACCGCCCTATGGGGTCCGGTCACGGGATCCGGCGGACCGCCCCCGTGTGCGCCGAGGTGGCGAGCGCGGCGTACGCGCGCAGCGCCTTGGAGACCGGACGGTCCCGGTCCCGCGGGTGCCACGGCCGCTCGGACGCCTCCATCTTGGCCCGCCGCTCGGCGAGGACCTCCTCGCTGACGAGCAGCTCCAGGGCCCGGGCGCGGACGTCGATCCGGATGCGGTCGCCGTCCTCGACCAGCCCGATGACGCCGCCGGAGGCGGCCTCGGGGGAGATGTGCCCGACCGACAGACCGCTGGTGCCGCCGGAGAACCGCCCGTCCGTGATCAGTGCGCAGACCTTGCCCAGCCCCGCGCCCTTGAGGAACGCGGTGGGGTGCAGCATCTCCTGCATCCCGGGCCCGCCGGACGGGCCCTCGTAGCGCACGACCATCACGTCGCCGGGCTGCACCTGCTTGGTGAGGATGACCGAGACGGCCTCCTCCTGGCTCTCGACGACCCGCGCCGGGCCTTCGAACGAGAACAGCTCCTCGCCGATGCCGGCCGTCTTGATCACCGCGCCGTCCGGCGCGATGTTGCCGCGCAGGACCGCCAGCCCGCCGTCCGCGGTGTAGGCGTGGGCGACGTCGCGGATGCAGCCCCCCGAGGCGTCGGTGTCCAGCGACGACCACCGGTTCGACGTCGAGAACGCCTCGGTGGTGCGCACCCCGCCGGGCGCGGCGTGGAACAGCTCCACCGCCTCGGGGGACGGCGACTGCGCCCGGACGTCCCATCCCGAGAGCCACGCCGAGAGCGAAGGCGAGTGCACGGTGTGGACGTCGGTATTCAGCAGCCCGGCCCGCCACAGCTCCCCGAGGATCGCCGGGATGCCGCCCGCGCGGTGGACGTCCTCCATGTGGTAGTCCGAGTTCGGCGAGACCTTCGCGACACACGGCACCCGCCGGGAGACGGCGTCGATGGCGGCGAGGTCGAAGTCGACGTCGCCTTCCTGCGCGGCGGCGAGGATGTGCAGCACCGTGTTCGTGGACCCGCCCATGGCGACGTCGAGGGCCATCGCGTTCTCGAACGCCGCGCGGGAGGCGATCGAGCGCGGCAGGGCGGAGGCGTCGTCCTGGTCGTACCAGCGCCGGGCCAGCTCCATGACGGTGCGCCCGGCGGCAAGGAACAGCTCGCGGCGGGCGGCGTGGGTGGCGAGGGTGGAACCGTTGCCCGGCAGGGCGAGCCCCAGCGCCTCGGTGAGGCAGTTCATCGAGTTCGCCGTGAACATCCCCGAGCAGGAGCCGCAGGTGGGGCACGCGGAACGCTCGACGGCCGACAGCCCGTCCTCGTCCACGGCCGGGGACGCCGACGCCGCGATCGCGGTGATGAGGTCGGTGGGCGCGTGCGCCACGCCGTCCACGACGACGGCCTTGCCCGCCTCCATCGGCCCGCCGGAGACGAACACCGTGGGGATGTCGAGCCGCAGCGTGGCGTTGAGCATCCCGGGGGTGATCTTGTCGCAGTTGGAGATGCAGACCAGCGCGTCGGCCGCGTGCGCGTTGACCATGTACTCGACGGCGTCCGCGATCACCTCGCGCGAGGGCAGCGAGTAGAGCATGCCGCCATGGCCCATCGCGATGCCGTCGTCGACGGCGATGGTGTGGAACTCGCGGGGGACACCGCCCGCCTCACGCACCGCGCCCGCCACGAGCTCGCCGAGGTCCTTGAGGTGCACGTGCCCGGGGACGAACTGGGTGTAGGAGTTGGCGATGGCGACGATCGGCTTGCCGAAGTCGTCGTCGCCCATTCCGGTGGCGCGCCAGAGGGCGCGGGCCCCGGCGGCGTTGCGGCCGTGGGTGGTGACGCGGGACCGGAGGGCCGGCATGGTGGTGCTCCTTGCGGTGACGGGCGGTGCCTGTGGTGGGCGGCCTGCGGTGGGCGGTCGGGCGCCGCACCACCGTACGCCGCCGGACCTGCGCGTCCGTCCTCAGGCGACGGGCACGCCGCTCACCGCGCCGTAGTGGTCGACGACGGTCGCGAACCAGGCGGTGAACACCAGCGCGGCGTCCGGGAGATCGGCCGGGAGCGTGACCGTCCAGCCGCCGTCGTGCGCGATCGCCACCCAGGCCGTGCCGTCGGGTTCACGCAGCGTGCGGCGTGGCGGGTCGGTCCCCACGCGGGTGCGGTGGTGCAGCTCGCGCCCGTCGAGCGTGAGCGTCCACGCCGCCGTGCGGCGGTCCGGATACGCGGCGTCCGCGCGGGGCCGGACGGCGCTGTCCCCGTCCCGGGACTCGGCGACGAACCCGGTGGGTTGCGCGGGGCTCACGTGGCCGACCGCGGTGAACCCGGTGGCGCGCAGCCGCAGCTCGCTGCCGTCGAGCAGGGTCGCGACGGCCTCCTGACGGCGGTGGGGATCGGTGGTGAGGGTGGCGAGCGGTTCCCCGTCGCGGCGCAGCACGCCCGAACCGGCGCTCCGGGAGGGTCGGAGCAGGTCGATGCGGACGGCGGTGCCGTGGCCGTAGACCTCCGCGTCGTCGCGCGGGCGCGCGGACCAGTCCTCCAGGAGCAGCACCAGCGACCCGATCACCACGACGGCCGCGACCGCGGCCACCAGCCCCGCGGCGAGGCCGGGCGCGACCGCCCGCCGGCCCACGGCGTGCACCAGCACTGCACCCGCGGCGAGCAGGAACACCAGCCCGACCAGCAGGGGCGCCAGGCCGCGGCGGCGGAACCGCCCGTGGTCAGGCGGGGCCGGCATCGTCTGGTTGCGGGTCCGCCGCCGCGCCCGCTCCGACGACCGCACCGGCCGTCGGGTCGGGAAGGTGGCCGCCGCTGGCCGCGGCGAGCGCGGGGAGATCGCGGACGTGCACCGCGGGCAGGGCCACCTCGGCCCCGTCCGTCAGCACCGCGCTGACGCGGGATCCGCCGCCCAGCCGCAGCGAGCCGATCTCCGACCAGGGCATGCGCCTGCTGCGCAGCACGCCGCGGGCCGTCACGGCCGCGTCGTCCACCGTGGTGCGCCGCCGCAGCACCCACACCACGAACCCGACCGGTACGAGGTAGACCAGCCAGAGCCAGGGCGCGCCGGTGGCGAAGGGCAGCGCGCCGACGGCGACGATCACCGCCGCGAGGGTGGCGAGCGGGGAGACGTGGAAGACTGCGCGGGGACGGGCGTCCGGCGCGGGTCCGGCCGGGCGCGGATCGGCGGTGCTCACCGCCCCATCGTCGCACCCGGGCGCGGCGCGCCATCGGCGCACGCCGCCTGCTCGCCCTGGGTGAACGCCGACCTGAGTCGGCCCGCCGCGGCGTGGACGGCCGATCAGGTGGGTGCGTCGAGCGCGGCGCCCACCCGTTCGACCTGCTCGGCGAACCCGGTGCCCTTCGGAGGGATCGCCGCCGGGTGCGCCGAACCGTTCCTGCAGGGCCACGTGCACGGCGAGGGCGTCCTGGGGGAGGGCCGACCGCGCCGCGCCCGGCCTCGGCGAGCGGTACGTAGCGCGTCTCGTCGGGATCGGACACGTCCAGCGGCACCTCGGGCTGCAGTCGCGCGGTCCATTCGCGCGGTCCATTCGCGCAGTTCGAGACGCGTCGGGGCGGCCACGCGCGCAGCATGGGCGGCGTCATGATCGAGGCGTGGCGAGCGCACCGCGGCTGAGTACGGTGACGGTGAGAGGGCGACGGTCGAGCGAGGGGACGGACATGGCGCACATCGGGGTCACGGGTCTTGCGGTCATGGGTGCGAACCTGGCCCGCAACATCGCCCGGCGCGGGGTGCCGGTGGCCGTCCACAACCGCACGGTGGCCCGCACGAAGGAGTTCATGGACGCCTACGGCGAGGAGGGCGACTTCACCGCCACCGGGTCGATGGAGGAGTTCGTGGCGGCGCTGGAGTGCCCGCGCCGGATCATCGTCATGGTGAAGGCGGGCGCGCCGGTGGACGGGGTGATCGCCGAGCTCACGCCGTTGCTCGACGACGGCGACATCGTCATCGACGCCGGCAACTCCCACTTCCCCGACACGGAGCGGCGCGCGGGCGAGTGCGCGGACAACGGGATCCGGTTCATGGGGGTCGGGGTCTCCGGCGGTGAGGAGGGCGCGCTCTACGGGCCGAGCATCATGCCCGGCGGAGACCCCGGGGCCTACGCCGAGGTGGAGGGCGTGCTCACGACGATCGCCGCGCAGGTGGACGGCTCGCCGTGCTGCGTGCACGTCGGCCCCGGCGGGGCGGGCCACTACGTGAAGATGGTGCACAACGGCATCGAGTACGCCGACATGCAGCTCATCGTCGAGGCCTACGACCTGCTCACCCACGTCGCGGGCCTGGACGCCCCGGCCATCGGGAAGATCTTCGAGGAGTGGAACTCCGGGGACCTGGAGTCGTTCCTCATCGAGATCACCGCCACCGTTCTGCAGAAGACCGACGACGCCACCGGCCGCCCGCTGGTCGACGTGATCGTGGACCAGGCGGGGCAGAAGGGCACCGGCACCTGGACGGCGATCGACGCGCTCAACCTGGGCGTGCCGCTGACGGGCATCACGGAGGCCGTGTTCGCCCGCGGCCTGTCGGCGCTGCGCGAGGAGCGCAAGGCCGCGGCGGGCACGCTCGCGGGGCCGAACCCCGATGCGGCCGCGGACCGCACGGAGCTGGTGGACGACATCCGCCAGGCGCTCTACGCGAGCAAGGTCGTCGCGTACGCGCAGGGGTTCGCGCAGATGCGGGCGGCGTCGCGGGTGCACGGCTGGGACCTCGACCTCGGCGCCATGGCGCGGATCTGGCGGGGCGGTTGCATCATCCGCGCGCAGTTCCTCAACCGGATCATGGAGGCCTACGCCGAGCACGGGGACGTGGAGAACCTGCTCATGGTCCCGTACTTCACGCAGGCGGTCGCGCAGGCGCAGGACGCCTGGCGGCGGGTGGTCGTCACCGCGACCGAGCAGGGCGTGGCCATCCCGGCGTTCGCGTCGTCGCTGTCCTACTACGACGGCTACCGGCGCGAGCGGGGGCCGGCCAACCTCATCCAGGGCCTGCGGGACTACTTCGGCGCCCACACCTACCGGCGCATCGACGCCGAGGGCAGCTTCCACACCCGGTGGGCGCAGGACGGGCGGGAGGTCCGGACCGACGTCTGAGCGATGCGCTACCTGTTCCGGCCGCCCGCCACGGACGCCGCGGGCCTGCTGAACCTGCCCTGGGACGTGCCGCTGGCCGAGTGGGACCCGCAGCTGCTGCTCGACGTGCCGCAACGCGGGATCTCCCGCCACGTCGTGCGGTTCGTGGCCTCGGACGGGCAGGTGTTCGCGTTGAAGGAGATCGTGGAGCCGCTGGCCCGCCACGAGTACCGGATGCTCACCGAGTTCGAGGAGGACGGGCTGCCGACGGTGTCGGTGGTGGGCCTGTGCGTCGATCGGCCGGGTGGGCAGGAGGCCGTTCTCGTCACGCGCTACCTCGAGTACTCGATGTCCTACCGGTACCTGTACTCGGTGCGCCGCGGCGAGCGCTCGCCGGACCGCCTGCTGGACCCGCTCGTCCAGCTGCTGGTGCGGCTGCACCTCGCGGGCGTGTTCTGGGGGGACTGCTCGCTGTCGAACACGCTGTTCCGCCTCGACGCGGGCAGCCTCTCGGCCTACCTGGTCGACGCCGAGACCGCCGAGCGCCATCCCGAGCTCTCCCGGGGACAGCGGGCCTACGACGTCGACCTCGCACGCGAGCGCATCGCCGCGGAGCTGATGGACCTGCAGGCGGGCGGGCTCCTACCCGACGGCATCGACCCGATCGAGGTGGCCGACGAGCTGCCGCGCCGTTACGTGGCCCTGTGGGAGGAGCTGACGCGCGAGGAGGTCTTCGCGCGCGGGGAGCAGCGGTTCCGGGTCGCGGAGCGGTTGCGCAGGCTCAACGACCTGGGGTTCGACGTCGACGAGATGGAGCTGCTCACCGACCCGGACGGCGACGGGGCGCGGCTGCGCGTGGACCTGTGCGTCGCCGAGCCCGGGCACAACCGCCGCGAGCTCTTCCGGCTCACCGGCCTGGAGGTACAGGAGGGCCAGGCCCGGCGGCTGCTCAACGACCTGCGCAGCTTCCGCGCGTGGCTGCAGCAGCGCGACGGGCGCCCCGTGCCGGAGACGACGGCGGGGCACCTGTGGCTCACCGACGTCTACCAGCCGGTGGTGGACGCGGTGCCGCCCGCGCTGGCGGGGCGGCTGGCACCCGCCGAGATCTTCCACGAGGTGCTGGAGCACCGGTGGTTCCTCTCCGAGCGGGAGGGACGCGACGTGGGGACCACCGAGGCGACCCGCTCCTACGTCGACACGGTGCTGCCGCGCACCCCCGAGGAGCTGACGACCCCGTCCGCCCTGCCACGGCGGGCCTGACCCGGAGCCGAGTCGGACACGAATCGGCGCTGAATCGGTATTGCTGATTCGGTCAAGGCCCACGGGGTCACCTCTTCATAACGACTTCGGGTACCTCAATGGACCGTTCGTGTGGTAGGCGCCGAGACCCTCCGGCCCTGGTTGCTGTGTGTGCACCCTCACAGCAAGATGCGGGGAAGCCACTCGATCACTACGGGTCGGAGGGACTCAATGCGCCACCAACGAGGGCGGCGCCGCGGGTTCGCGGTCGCGCTGGTCGCGATCGCGCTCGGGGCCGTTGCCGGATGCGGCGGGGAGGCCGCCGGCCCCCCCGTTCTGAACTGGTACATCAACCCGGACTCCGGGGGTCAGGAGACCATCGCCCAGGCCTGCACGCAGGCCGCGGGAGGCGCGTACACCATCGCGGTGTCGACGCTGCCGCGGGAGTCCTCCGAGCAGCGCCAGCAGCTGATCCGCAGGCTCGCGGCCAACGACTCGTCGATCGACCTCATGAGCCTCGACCCGCCGTACGTGCCGGAGTTCGCCGAGGCGAGGTTCCTCGCGCCGCTCCCGGACGCGGTGAAGGCGAAGGCCAGCCAGGGCGTGGTGCAGAGCGCGGTCGAGGGCGCCACCTGGAACGATGAGCTCGTCGCGTTGCCCTTCTGGGCGAACACCCAGCTGCTCTGGTACCGCAAGTCCGCCGTGGCGGCCACCGGCCTGGACATGACCAAGCCGGTCACCTGGGACCAGATCATCACCGCGGCCCAGGCGCAGGGCAAGCAGGTCGCCGCGCAGGGCCGCCGCGCCGAGTCGCTCACCGTGTGGGTCAACGCGCTCATCGAGTCGGCCGGCGGGAAGATCATCACCGACCCGTCACCGGACAACCCCGCCAACATCGGCCTGGGCCTGGAGGACCCGCCCGCGACGGAGGGCGCGCAGGTGATCGAGCAGTTCGTGCAGGCAGGCGTCGGCGGGCCGGGCTTCTCGACGGCCAGCGAGGACACCAGCGCCACCGCCTTCGAGAACGGCAACGCGATCTTCATGGTCAACTGGCCGTTCGTCTACACCCGGGCGCAGTCGGCCGTCGAGGAGGGCACCCTGCCCCCCGGCACGCCGGAGGACTACGGCTGGGCGCTGTACCCGCAGGTGAAGCCCGACCTGCCGAGCGCCCCGCCGCTGGGCGGGATCGACATCGCCGTCGGGGCCTTCACCGAACACCCCGACCTCGCCTTCCAGGCGGCGGAGTGCATCACGAGCCCGGAGAACCAGGCCAAGTACTGGGTCTCGGACGGCAACCCGGCCGCGAGCATCGCCGCGTTCAGCGACCCGGCCGTCGTCGCGGCGTTCCCGATGGCCGAGACCATCAAGCAGTCGCTCGAGCAGGCCGCGCCGCGCCCGCAGACGCCGTACTACGCGGAGGTCTCGGAGAGCATCCAGCGCGTCTACCACCCGCCGTCGGCCGTGAACGACCAGAGCGGCGCCGAGGCCGCTGCCCTGATCCGGGCCGTGCTCGCCAAGGAGGACCTGCTGTGACCACGACGGCTCCCGCCGCGCCCGCGCCACCGCGGCACGCGGCCCCCTCCATCAGCGACCGCACGCGGGCCGAGCACCGGCTGGGCTGGATGCTCGCCGGCCCGGCGTTCGCGGTGATGCTGCTCGTCACCGCGTACCCGATCCTGCAGGCGATCTACGACTCGCTGTTCAACTACCGGCTCACCGACCCGGACAACCGGGCGTTCATCGGGCTCACCAACTACTGGGTGATCCTCACCGATCCGATCTGGTGGTCGGCCTTCGGCGTCACGGTGCTCATCACGGTGATCACGGTCGCGGTGGAGCTGGTCCTGGGCTTCGCCCTGGCGCTGGTCATGGTGAAGGCGCTCGGGGCGATCCGGCCGGTCGTGCGGGCCGCGATCCTCATCCCGTACGCGATCATCACGGTGGTCTCGGCGTTCGCCTGGCAGTTCGCGTTCTCCCTCGACACCGGGTTCGTCAACAGCTGGTTCTCCTGGATCCCGGGCATCACCGCGGAGACCGACTGGTTCGGCGGCTTCGCGCCATCGATCTTCGTCATCTGCCTGACCGAGATCTGGAAGACCACGCCGTTCATCTCGCTGCTGCTGCTCGCGGGCCTGTCCCAGGTGCCCGAGGTGCTGCAGGAGGCCGCCAAGGTCGACGGCGCGACCTGGTGGCAGCGGATGACGAAGGTGACGATCCCGAACATGAAGGCAGCGATCATGGTCGCGCTGCTGTTCCGCACGCTCGACGCGTTCCGGATCTTCGACACGATCTTCATCATGACCGGCGGCGCGAACGGCACCGAGACGGTGTCCTTCCTCGCCTACCGCCAGACCATCGCCCGGCTGGAGATCGGGCTGGGCTCGGCGGTCTCCGTGATGCTCTTCATCTGCGTGGTCCTGATCAGCGTGCTCTTCGTGAAGGGCTTCAAGGTCGACCTGTCCCAGGCCCGAGGGGAGAAGTGATGTCGTCCCGCGAGAAGGTCTGGTGGATCATCGGCGGCATCGTCATCGTGATCTACGCGCTGTTCCCGGTGGCGTGGATCGTGTCGCTGTCGTTCAAGGCGCCGTCGGACATCGCCAACGGCCAGTTCCTGCCCACGGTGTTCACGGGCCAGAACTACTCCTTCATCATCACCGGTGACGGCGCCGAGCTCTTCCTGCCCGCGCTGGTGAACTCGTTCGGCATCTGTCTGATCGCCACCGCGATCTCCTGTGTGCTGTCGATGTTCGCCGCCTACGCGATCGCGCGGCTGGACTTCCCCGGCAAGAAGATCATCCTGTCCACGGCGCTCGCGGTGGCGATCTTCCCGGTGATCTCGATCGTCACGCCGCTGTTCAACCTGTGGCGCCAGATCGGGCTCTACGACACGTGGCCCGGTCTGATCATCCCGTACCTCTCGCTCACCCTGCCCATCTCGATCTGGACGCTCTCGGCGTTCTTCCGGGAGATCCCGTGGGAGATGGAGCAGGCCGCGCAGGTGGACGGCGCCACCACGTGGCAGGCCTTCCGCAAGGTGATCGTGCCGCTCGCCGCGCCGGGCGTGTTCACCACGGCGATCATCGCCTTCTTCATCGCGTGGAACGACTTCATCTACGGCATCTCGCTCACGTCCACGAGCGCGGCCCGCCCCGTCCCGGCTGCGCTCGGGCTGTTCTCCGGGGCATCGCAGTTCGAGGACCCGAGCGGGCCCATCGCCGCGGCCGCGGTGATCGTCACCATCCCGGTCGTCATCCTCGTCCTGCTGTTCCAGCGGCGCATCGTCGCCGGTCTCACCAACGGCGCCGTCAAGGGCTGAGTTCACCCACCCCCGCCGGCTCCGCACACTCCGCCGGCTTCCGTCCCCGGGATAGGAGATCCCATGGCCTCCATCGAGATGAGCAACATCGTCAAGAAGTACGGCGACGGCTTCCCCGCGGTGAACGACGTCAGCCTGGACATCGCGGACGGCGAGTTCATGATCCTGGTCGGACCGTCGGGCTGCGGGAAGTCCACGCTGCTGCGGATGATCGTCGGGCTGGAGGACATCACCAGCGGGGACATGGTCATCGGCGGCAAGCGGGTCAACGACAAGGCACCGCGCGACCGCAACCTGTCCATGGTGTTCCAGAACTACGCGCTGTACCCGCACCTGTCGGTGTTCGAGAACATCGCGTTCCCGCTGCGGCTGTCCAAGACGCCCGAGCCCGAGGTGCGGCGCAAGGTCAACGATGCGGCGGACGTCCTGGAGCTCCAGGAGCACCTGGAGCGCAAGCCGGCGAACCTGTCCGGCGGCCAGCGCCAGCGCGTCGCGATGGGCCGCGCGATCGTGCGCGACGCCGACGCGTTCCTCTTCGACGAGCCGCTGTCCAACCTGGACGCGAAGCTGCGCGGCCAGATGCGCACCGAGATCTCGCGGCTGCAGCGGCGGCTGGGCATCACGACGGTCTACGTCACCCACGACCAGACCGAGGCGATGACGCTGGGCGACCGGGTGTGCGTCCTGCGCCGCGGGGTGATCCAGCAGGTGGCGTCGCCTCGCGAGCTCTACGAGCAGCCGGCCAACATGTTCGTCGCGGGCTTCATCGGCTCGCCGCCGATGAACTTCCTGCCCGCCCGCGTGCAGGGCTCGACCCTGGAGACCCCGTTCGGCGCGATCGAGCTGGACGAGAAGCGTGCGCAGGCGGTGGGCGAGCGCGACCTGGTGCTCGTCGGCATCCGGCCGGAGTACTTCGAGGACGCGTCGCTCGTGGACGAGTCCCGCAGCGGCACCCGCTTCACGGCGAAGGTCGACGTCACGGAGTGGCTGGGCGACTCCCAGTACGCCTACATCCCCTACGACGCGCCCGAGGAGGTCGCCGCCAAGCTCAAGGACCTGTCGCGCGAGCTCGACAGCGACCAGCTGCGCACCCAGGCCATCGTCTCCATCGACGCGGCCAGCCGCATCCGCGAGGGTCACGACGCCGAGTTCTGGCTGGACACCCGCAAGATCCACGTCTTCGACCCGGAGTCGGGTGAGAACCTCACCCGGGATCCCGAGGCGGGCGCGGAGCTCACGCGGATGGCCGAGGAGGACCGCCAGGACCAGATCGAGCAGGCTCAGGCGAGCGGGGCCACGGTCTCCGGCTGATCCGGCTCGCGGGAAGGGCTTGCGATCACTGAACCGATCCGGAGCATGGGGCGGGTGACGCAACCGTCCCTGCTCCCCGGGTCCGCCCGGACCGACGCCTCCTGGTGGCGCGACGCGGTCATCTACCAGGTCTACATCCGCAGCTTCGCCGACGGCGACGGCGACGGGCTCGGTGACATCGCCGGGCTCCGTTCCCGTCTGCACCACATCGCGGCCCTCGGCGTGGACGCGATCTGGATCAACCCCTGGTACCCCTCGCCGATGGCCGACGCCGGCTACGACGTGAGCGACTACCGCGACGTCGAGCCGCGCTTCGGCACCCTCGCCGACGCCGAGGCGTTGATCGCGCAGGCCCACGAGCTGGGCCTGCGGGTGCTGCTCGACATCGTCCCCAACCACACCTCCAGCGAGCACCCGTGGTTCCGCGAGGCGCTCGCGGCCGGGACGGGATCCGCGGCCCGCCGGCGCTACCTGTTCCGGCGCGGGCGGGGGACCGACGGTGCCGAGCCGCCCAACGACTGGCGCAGCATCTTCGGCGGGCCCGCGTGGACGCGCGTGCCCGAACCGGACGGCACCGCGGGCGAGTGGTACCTGCACCTGTTCGACCCCGGCCAGCCCGACGTGAACTGGGAGCACCCGGACGTCCGCGCGGACTTCGCCGAAACCCTGCGGTTCTGGTTCGACCGCGGCGTGGACGGCTTCCGCATCGACGTCGCCCACTCCCTGATCAAGGAACCCGGCCTGCCGGACCTGAACGGGCGCAGCTACCCGCAGGAGCGGGTCGAGGTCGGCGGCGAGCTGGTGCGGCCCGCCTGGACCGCGCACCCGCACTGGGACCGTGAGGAGGTCCACGAGGTCTACCGCGAGTGGCGCGAGGTCGCGGATTCCTACGACCCGCCGCGGATCTTCGTCGCCGAGGCGTGGGTGGACGAGCCCGAGCGGCTCTCGCGCTACCTGCGCCCGGACGAGTTGCACACCGCGTTCAACTTCAACTACCTGACCACGCCGTGGGACGCCGCCGCGATACGGACGACGATCGCCGAGACGCTCGCCGAGCACGAGGCGGTCGGCGCGTCGCCGACGTGGGTGCTGTCCAACCACGACGTCGCGCGCCACCTCTCGCGCTACGCCCGCCCGCAGGCGGTCGGCGACCCGCCGAACCTCGAGCGGCTGCGCGAGCAGCCCGCCGATCTCGCGCTGGGCACGCGCCGCAGCCGCGCCGCGGTGCTGCTGACGCTGGCGCTGCCCGGCGGGGCGTACGTCTACCAGGGCGAGGAGCTGGGGCTGCCCGAGGTGGAGGACCTGCCAGAGGAGGTCCTGCAGGACCCGACGTGGCGGCGCTCGGGCCACACCGACCGCGGCCGCGACGGCTGCCGGGTGCCGATCCCGTGGTCGGGCGACAACCCGCCGTACGGGTTCGGCCCGGGTGCGGGCCCCACGTGGCTCCCGCAGCCGGCGGACTGGGGCCCGCTCACGGTGGCGGCGCAGGAGGGGGACCCGGACTCGATGCTGGAGCTGTACCGGGCGGCGCTGCGGATCCGGGCCGTGACGCCCGCACTGGGTGATGGTGGTCTCACCCTGCGGGGTGATCTCGGGCCGGAGGTGGTGGCGTTCGACCGGGAGCCCGGGTTCACCTGCGTGGTGAACATGGGGCCGGCGCCGGTGCCGCTGCCGGCGGGAGAACCGCTGCTCGCGAGCGGTCCGCTGGACGGCGGGGCGCTGCCGCGCGACACCGCGGTCTGGCTGGCGCGCTGACCGGCGGGCGGCCGCGCCGGTCCGCGGCGCGTTCCCACCCGGTGGTACGCGTGTCCCATCAGGTTGACCGCGCGGACATGGGCCCGCTAGCGTCGGGCCCGTGTTCCGTGTGTCCCACGTCCTCGTACTTCGCCAGGCGCGCCACGCCTGATCCGAGGTCGTCGCGCGCCATCCCTCGTTCCGCCCGCCCGGGTGGCGAGGGATTTTTCATGTCCGAAGAATGACCCCAGCGGCTCCACCCACGAGCCACCCTCCCAGCAGCGAGGCTGACCGCAGAGATGACCACCGCCACGCCCCGTTCCGGACCTGCGCCCGGCACCGCAGCCCCACGTCCCGGGCCCCCTCCCGGACGGCCGGGTCCCGCCGCCCCGGCACCGCCGTCGGAGCGCCGCTTCGACCGTGTGCCGATGACGGGCGCCCAGTCGCTCGTGCGCTCGCTCGAGGAGGTGGGCTGCGAGGTCGTGTTCGGTATCCCGGGGGGCACGATCCTGCCCGCCTACGACCCGCTGCTGGACTCGGTGCGCGTGCGCCACGTCCTGGTCCGCCACGAGCAGGGCGGCGGCCACGCCGCGACCGGGTACGCACAGGCCACCGGGAAGGTCGGGGTCTGCATGGCGACCTCCGGGCCGGGGGCGACGAACCTCGTCACCCCGCTCGCGGACGCCTACATGGACTCGATCCCGGTGGTGGCGATCACCGGGCAGCAGACGCGTCCGCTGATCGGCACCGACGCGTTCCAGGAGGCCGACATCACCGGCATCACCATGCCGGTGACCAAGCACAACATGCTGGTGAAGGACGCGACGGAGATCCCGCGCGCCATCGCCGAGGCCTTCCACCTGGCGAGCACGGGCCGACCCGGCCCGGTGCTCGTCGACATCCCGAAGGACGTGCTCCAGGAGCAGACCACGTTCTCCTGGCCGCCCGCGCTCCAGCTGCCCGGCTACCGGCCGACGACCCGGCCGCACGGCAAGCAGATCCGCGAGGCGGCCCGGCTCATCCGCGCGGCCCGCCGCCCGGTGCTCTACGTCGGCGGCGGTGTGATCAAGGCCGAGGCGTCGGCCGAGCTGCTCGAGCTCGCCGAGCTCACCGGCATCCCGGTCGTGACGACGCTGATGGCGCGCGGCGCGTTCCCGGACAGCCACCGCCAGCACCTGGGCATGCCCGGCATGCACGGCACGGTCGCGGCGGTCGCGGCGATGCAGAAGGCGGACCTGCTCGTCGCGCTCGGGTCCCGCTTCGACGACCGGGTCACCGGGCAGCTCGCGAGCTTCGCGCCGGGGGCAGCGGTGATCCACGCCGACATCGACCCGGCGGAGATCTCGAAGAACCGCCGCGCGGACGTCCCCATCGTCGGGGACTGCCGCGAGGTGATCGTCGAGCTGCTGGAGGCGGTGCGGTCCGAGCAGGGGGCCGCGGCCGACCTGGCGCCGTGGTGGGCGCTGCTGGACGAGCTGCGCCGCACCTATCCGCTCGGCTACGACTGGCCCGCGGACGGCTCGCTCTCGCCGCAGTACGTCATCGAGCGGATCGGGGCGATCGCGGGCCCGGACGCCGTCTATGCCGCGGGCGTGGGCCAGCACCAGATGTGGGCCGCGCAGTTCATCTCCTACGAGAAGCCGCGCAGCTGGCTCAACTCCGGCGGGCTCGGCACCATGGGCTTCGCCGTGCCGGCCGCGATGGGCGCGAAGATGGCCGTGCCGGAGGCCACCGTGTGGTGCATCGACGGCGACGGCTGCTTCCAGATGACCAACCAGGAGCTCGCCACCTGCGCGATCGAGAACATCCCGATCAAGGTGGCCGTCATCAACAACGGCAACCTGGGCATGGTCCGCCAGTGGCAGAACCTGTTCTACGGGGAGCGCTACTCCAACACCGACCTCGGCACCCACAAGCACCGCATCCCGGACTTCGCGGTGCTCGCCGAGGCGATGGGCTGTGTCGGGCTGCGCGCGGAGACCCGCGAGGAGGTCGACAAGGTCATCCACCAGGCGATGGAGATCAACGACCGCACGGTGGTCATCGACTTCGTCGTCGGCGCGGACGCCCAGGTGTGGCCGATGGTCGCGGCGGGCACCGGCAACGACCAGATCATGGCCGCGCGCGACATCCGCCCGCTGTTCGACACCGACGAGCTCGTCTCCGACGACGCGGCCACCGGCGCGCTGACCGCCGAGATCACGGGGGACGAGGACTGATGGACCGCCACACCCTGTCGGTGCTCGTCGAGGACAAGCCCGGCGTGCTCGCCCGCGTGTCGGGGCTGTTCTCCCGGCGCGGCTTCAACATCATGTCGCTGGCCGTCGGGCCGACGGAGCAGCCGGGCGTCTCGCGCATGACGATCCAGGTCGCCGTCGACGAGTTCCCGCTGGAGCAGGTCACGAAGCAGCTCAACAAGCTCGTCAACGTCATCAAGATCGTGGAGCTGGAGCCGGCGTCGTCGGTTCAGCGCGAGCTGCTGCTCGTCAAGGTGCGTGCCGACGCCGCGGTGCGCAGCGCGGTGCTGGAGATCGCGGAGCTGTTCCGCGCCAAGGCCGTGGACGTCTCGCCCGAGGCGCTGACGATCGAGGCGACCGGTACGGTCGACAAGCTCTCGGCACTGCTGCGCATGCTCGAGCCCTACGGCATCCGCGAGATGGTCCAGTCGGGGATGGTCGCGGTCGGCCGCGGGCCCCGGTCGATCACCGCCACCACCGTCCGCTAGACCCCGAAAGGACCCGACCGAAGTGACCGTGAACATCTACTACGACGACGACGCCGACCTGTCGCTCATCCAGGGCCGCAAGGTCGCCGTCATCGGCTACGGCAGCCAGGGCCACGCCCACGCGCTGTCGCTGCGCGACTCGGGCGTCGACGTCCGCATCGGCCTGCCGGAGGGCTCGAAGTCCCGCGCCAAGGCGGCCGACGAGGGCCTGAGGGTCGTCACCCCGGCCGAGGCCGCCGCCGAGGCCGACCTGATCATGATCCTGGCGCCGGACACGAAGCAGCGCTTCATCTACGCCGACGACATCGCCCCGAACCTGAAGAGCGGCGACGCGATCTTCTTCGGGCACGGCTTCAACATCCGCTACGGCCTGATCAAGCCCCCGGCGGACGTGGACGTGGCGATGGTCGCCCCCAAGGGGCCCGGCCACCTCGTGCGCCGCCAGTTCGTGGACGGCAAGGGCGTGCCCTGCCTCATCGCCGTCGAGCAGGACGCCTCCGGCAACGCCAAGGCGCTCGCGCTCTCCTACGCCGCCGCGATCGGCGGTGCCCGCGCCGGGGTCATCGAGACCACCTTCACGGAGGAGACCGAGACCGACCTGTTCGGCGAGCAGGCCGTCCTCTGCGGGGGAGCGGCCGCGCTGGTGCAGACCGGGTTCGAGGTGCTCACCGAGGCCGGCTACGCCCCCGAGGTGGCCTACTTCGAGTGCCTGCACGAGCTCAAGCTGATCGTCGACCTCATGTACGAGGGCGGCATCG
>JBFWRR010000067.1:0-26928 GCA_050248815.1 Pseudonocardia sp.
CAGCGGCTTCGTGGGGCGGGTGGGGCTCGAACCCACGACCTGACGGATTATGAGTCCGCTGCTCTGACCGGCTGAGCTACCGCCCCGGACCTGGCGAGACCCTACCGGAGCCCCTTGGACCCCCGACCCCCGAAGCCGCGGTCCGGCCCCACGCCCCGCGAGCCCGCCGATCCGGCGTCGCGGGTCGGCCTCCGGGAAGCCTCGGCCTGCCATACTGCGCCCGTTCGGGCACCGGGAGGGGGCGGGGTGGCGATCGAACTGGCGGAGCTGATCGGCAGGTTGCGCGCCGAGCTGGCGGAGGCGATGCGGGCAGGTGAGGAGTCGGATCTGCGCTTCGAGCTCGGACCGGTGGAGCTGGAACTGAACGTCGCGGTGGCCAAGGAGGCCACACCCGGCGCGAAGGTGAAGTTCTGGGTCGTGGAGCTCGGCTCGGACGCGAAGCTCTCCTCGTCGGTCACGCAGAAGATCACGCTGACGCTCGATCCCCGACGGACGGGTGTGCCGGGTAGGCCACTGATCTCCGGCGGGTCCGTACCCGGCGAGCGGTGATCCCGGCCGGGCTCGACCGCGACCGGGTCGCCGAGCTGATCGTCGACGGCGGGCGCGGCCCGGGGAGCCGGGTGGGCGAGCTGGTCGTCGGCGCCCGGCGCGGTTCGGGATACCGGGTGGGCGCCGACACCGTGCTGACCGCGGCGCACGTCGTGGACGGCGCGACGGCGGTGCGCGTCCGCTTCCGGTCGGACCTGCCCGGCGCGTGGGAAGCGGCCGGTGCGGTCCGCTGGTCCGACCCGGCGACGGATCTCGCGGTCGTCGCGATCCGGCCGGTCTCCCCCGCCGCCGGGCCCCCGGCACGGTTCGGTGCGATCGGGGACCGCGCGGCGGTGCTGGAGGTGCACGCCGTCGGGTTCCCGGGCTGGAAGCTGCGTGCCGAGGACGGCAGCGGCCCGCGGCCGGACCTCCCGGGGTCGCGCTACCGCGACTCGTTCCACCTGTCCGGTTCGGCGCCGGTCCTGTCCAACTGGCGCGAGGGCACGCTCGAGGTCGTGACGACGCCACCCGCGGCGGGCGAACCCGGGGTGTCCCCGTGGGGTGGGATGTCGGGCGCAGCGGTGTGGGTGGGCGATCGGATCGTCGGGGTCGTGGCGAGGCACCACCCGGGCGACGGGCCGGGGCGGCTCGCCGCCGTCCGGCTCGACCGCGCCCTGGACCGGCTCGACCCCGCCCGCCACACGGAGCTGCGCACGCTCCTCGAGCTGCCCGACGTCCTCCCCGACGTCACGCCTGCGGCGGCCGACGACCTGGTGCTGAGTGCCTACCGCGCCCAGCTGGCCGACATCGCACCGACGGAACTGACCGGTCGGGCCACCGAGCTGGCCGAGCTCCTGCGGTTCTGCGGCGGCGGGCAGCCCTACGCGTGGTGGCAGGCGGATCCGTACGCGGGCAAGACGGCGCTGTCGTCGTGGTTCGCGCTGCATCCCCCGGCCGGCGTCGACGTCGTGTGCTTCTTCATCACGAGCAGGCTCGCCGGCCAGTCCGACAGCGACGCCTTCCTGGCGGCGGTGATCGAGCAGCTCGCTGCGCTCGTCGGCGAGCACGCGGGCACGGCGCCGGGTGCCGCGGCCCGCGGGGGGCAGATGCTGCGCCTGCTGGCGACGGCCGCGCAGCGGTGCCGCGAGTCCGGCCGCCGGTTGCTGCTCGTCGTCGACGGCCTCGACGAGGACTCCGGTGCGGTCAGCGGCAGGCCGAGCATCGCCGCGCTGCTGCCGAAGCGGCCGCCACCGGGGCTGCACGTCCTGGTGACGAGCAGGCCCCTACCGGAACTGCCCGACGACGTCCCCACCGACCATCCGCTGCGCACCCTCCGTGCGCGGCTGCTCGACACCCAGGCCGAGGCGCGCGAGAGGCAGCATCTGGCACGTGCCGAGCTGGCCCGGCTCGTGCGCGGCTCGGCCCTGCAGTACGAGCTGGTCGCCCTGCTCGCCGCGGCGGGCGGCGGTGGTCTCACGCGCACCGACCTGGCCGAACTCACGGGGCGCCCGCCGCCGGAGGTCGCCGCCGCGCTGGCCGCCGGCTCGGGCCGCACGATCTCCGCGCGGCCCCCGTCCGCCACGGCGGGCGGGCTCGTCGAACACGGCTATCTCTTCGCCCACGAAACCCTGCGGACCAGCGCCGAGGAGGCCGTCGGCGCCGCCCTGCCCGGTTACGGGAGCCGGCTGCACGCCTGGGCCGACGGCTACCGCCGGGCCGGCTGGCCCGGGACGACCCCGGACTACCTGCTGCGCGGCTATCCCCGTCTGCTCGCCGCCACCGGGGCCGGCGCCGGGCTGCTGGAGCTGGCCGTCGACCGGGCCCGCCAGGACCGGATGCGCGAGCGCACCGGCGGCGACGCGCTCGCGCTCGCGGAGAACGAGGCGGCGACCGCGCAGATGCTGCGGGAGGACCCACCGGACCTCGTCGCGCTGACCCGGCTGGCGGTCGGCCGGCACGCGCTGGAACAGCGCAACGCGGGGCTGCCACAGGAGCTGCCCGCGCTGTGGCTGCGGCTCGGTGAGCCGGCGCGAGCGCTCGCCCTGGCGAGCGGGCTCCCCGACGGGAGCCGGGTCCGGGCCCGGGCCCTGATCGGAATGGGACGCGTCGCGGGCGAGACCGGGGACGCCGCCGCTGCCGACCGGTTCCTCGCCGACGCCGGCCGTGCCGTCGCGGCGGTCGAGGAGTGGCCGTCGGACAGCGAGGAGATGACCACCGAACTGGTCGCGGCCGTCGCGGCGACCGGCGACCTCGCCCGGGCCCGCGACCTGGCCGACGCCATGATGGCGCCCCTTCTCGCGAACCTCACGCCGTTCGGCAGGAGCCTGCACCTGACGGCCGTCCTGGCCGCGGCGGGCGACCTGGACGCCGCGGAGGCGGCCGCCCGGGCACTGCCGGACCCCGACCTGCTGGTCGACCGGCTGGTGGACATCATCGGAGCAGCCGTCATCGCGGGCGACGGCGGGCGCGCCGCCCGGCTCGTCGACGAGGTGACGAGGCTGGTCGACGACGGCGCAGGTGATGCGGCGATCCGGGCGCGGGTCCTGAGCCGCATCGCCGCCCACCTCGCCGCCGGCGCCGACCACGCCACCGCGCTCCGGTTCGCCGCGACGGCCGAGGCGCAGGCCGCCGCGCTGCCCGAGCCGGCGGACCGGACCCGGATCCTGGTCGACGTGGCGGCGGCCGTCGAGGACGCGGGCGACCGCGACCAGGCGGGCAGGCTGCTGCGCCGGGCCGAGGCCGCCGCTTCGGAGATCGGTGACGGCGGCTGGTTCGACCCGCGTGTCGATCTCGCCGCGCGTTGGGAACGGATCGGCGAGAGCGGGCGGGCGGACGCGGTGCTCGCGACCGTGTCCGAGGTGCTCGACAACCGCGCGATCACCCTGCGTGCGATGGCCCGCGCGGCGGCGCAGCGGGGCGCCCCCGGGCGGGCCGACGCGCTCGTCGCGGCGATCGACGACGCTCCCCGACGGGTCGGCGCGCTCGGCGACCTCGCGGCCGCGGCGGCGGGTGCCGATCCCGCCCGTGCCCGCAGGCTCGCGCTGCAGGTGGAACGCGAGGCCGTGGCCCACCGCGATCCGCGGCTGCACGCCGACCTGCTCGTCGACGTCGCCCGGGCCGCGGCGGACGCCGGCGAGCCCGGCCGCGCGTTGCAGCTGATCACCGTCGCCGAGCAGGAGGTGCGTCTGATCGGTGATCCGGGCACCGTCGAGCGCGTCCTGGAACGCCTGGCGGAGATCGCCGTCCTCGCCGGCGCCCCGGACACGGCCCACCGGATCACCACCGGGATCGCCTCCGGCGATTCGCGGGTGGCCGCCCTCACCTCGGTGGCGGTGGCGGGCGCCGGGACGGGCGACCACGGCGTCGCGCGCTGGTTCCGCGCGCGGGCGGCGGACGAGGCCGTCCGCGTCGACGGCTACTACCGCGCATCCCTGCTCCTGCGGCTGGCCCGCGCGGCCGCCGATGCCGGTGACGTCGCCGAGGCACACCGGTGGGCGGTCGCCGCGGAGCGCCACGCCCTGACGGCCGCCGAGATCGAGTACACGACCCCCTACCTGATCGACCTCGCCGGGCTCGCCCTCGACCACGGCGACCCCGAGACGGCCCGGCGGCTGGCCGCGACCTCGCAGGAACGGGTGCCGCGCCTGCCCGACGTGGAGCTGCAGGCGATCATCCTGCTGGACCTGGCGCGCCTGGCCCGCAGGCGGCGACGCCCCGACCGGGCCGCCGAGCTGCTCCGCGACGCGCAACCGCTCGCCCGGCCGTCGACCGGACCGACCATCCGCTGGTACAAGGATCCGCTCGTCGAGTGGGTGGCCGTCGCCGCCGAGCTGCACGGGATCCACCCTGCCGAGGAGATCGCCGAGCGCGAGCTCGCCGGCCCCCGGCTCGACTCCGCGCGCAGCGCCCTCGCCCGGGTGGCGCTGGACGCGGGCGAGCCGGACGAGGCCGAACGGCTCGGCCACCGGATCGGCGATGCGGACCGGCGGGCGGCGGCGTTCGTCGACCTGGTTCGCCGGGCGACCGACCGGATCCGCCGGCGGCGCTTGGCCGGGGCCGCCGAACAGGCCGCGCGGGCGATCGAGCTCGCCGGGTCCCGGGGTCGCCGGCTCGCCGGGCTGGCGACGGCGCTGTCGTCGGGTGCGGGCGGCGCCCCGCCGAGCGCGGGCGGTGCCCCGCCGAGCACGGCCGGTGCCCCGTGGCCCGAGGGCGACCTCGTCCGCCGCCTGGCCGTCGACGTGCTGTGCAGCCCCGCGTGGCGCGACGCCCTCGGCCCGCTCGCCCGCATCGAGCCCGGAGCCGTCCGCGCAGCCTGTGACATGGTGCTGATCGAGGGCTGAAGCGGCCGGGATGGAGGCTCGATGCTGGATCCGCACGTCCGCAGACGGCACCGGCTGCGCAACGCGGTGCAGGGGTTCCTGCTGCTCGGCGGGATGGTCGCGGTCCTCGCGGCGCTGGCCTGGCTGTTGTTCGGGCTCGTGGGGCTGTTCGCCGTCGCCGTGGTGGCGGCGATCGTCCTCGCCACGCGCCCCGCGGTGCCCGCGCACTGGGTCCTCGGCATGTACGGGGCCCGGCCGGTCCCGCCGGCGGCGGCGCCGGAGCTGCACCGCTACGTGCGCATCCTCGCCGAACGGGCCGGTTTGGCCGTGCCGCCGACGCTGTACTACGTGGCGAGCCCGATGGTCAACGCGTTCGCGGTGGGGCGGCGCGACGACTCCGCGCTCGCCGTCACCGACGGGCTCCTGCGCAGGCTCACCAGCCGCGAGCTGGTCGGGGTACTGGCCCACGAGATCGGCCACATCCGCAGCGACGACCTGTGGATCATGAATCTGTCCGACAGCCTCGGCAGGCTCACCCACGGGCTGGCATACGCGGGACTGTTCCTGCTGGTCATCGCCGTGCCGCTGAGCATCAACGGCACGTACGCGCCACTGTGGATCGCGGTGCTGCTCACCGTCGTCCCGACGGTGGTGACGCTGCTGCAGCTGGCTCTGTCGCGCTCGCGCGAGTACGACGCGGACCTGCACGCCGCAGAGCTGACCGGCGACCCGGAAGGGCTCGCGTCGGCGCTGGAGGCGTTGGAACGCTGCGAGGGGCGGCTCTGGGAACGGGTGATGGTGCCGCGACGGCGTGCGCCGGACCCGCTGCTGCTGCGCACCCACCCGCCGACCGCGGACCGCACCCGGCGGCTGCGCGAGCTCGTGGTGTCCGGCCCGCACGCACGGCTCGGCGACCACCGCGACGTGCCGCGGACGGCCTACCCGCACGTGCAGGCGCCCACCCGGCTGCGTTTCCCCGGCGTGCGCTGGTGAGCCGCGTCAGGCGGCCCGGCGCCGGGGCCGCGCGGGCGGCCCGAGGCGGTCCGCCTCGGCGGCGATCTGCTGCAGCTCGCACGGCCAGCTGACGCCGGGGCACTCCCGGCACCGGCCGTCCGCCCCGCGGGTGTGGGTGGTGAGGACGCGGTGGCACAGGTCCGGCATGTCCGCCAGCAGGGTGCTCATCAGCATGGTGGTCGACCTCCTGTCGAGTGACCGGTCTGACCGGAGCAACGAGACTGCTGACGACGGGTGACGGTTCACCTGTCGAGGCGTCACACCTTCGGTCACGGGGATCGCGCGGCCCGGCGACGCGCACCGGGCTCGCACACACCCTGCGGTAGTGGCACACCCCGTCTGCGATGTGTGCGAGCGCCACCGGATGGGTGCGAACGCTCGCACATGTGTGCGAGCGGCCCGGCCGGGTCACGGGGTCACGGGTCGCCGGCCGTACCGGGTCACGCGGCCCCGGGCACCACGGGCCCGGCCCCGAGGGATCGCGCCGGGTCACGCGGCCCCGGGCACCGCGGGCCCGGCCCCGGAGATCGCGCCGGGTCACGCGGCCCCGGGCACCGCATGGTTGCGCCACCCCCCGCGCCGTCGCGAGACTCCCGCCCGTGACCCATCCTCTCGACCCGCTCTCGGCCGACGAGATCCGCCGGGCGACCGCGATCCTGCACCGGGAACGGGGCGTGGCCCGCCCGGACTGGCGGATCGCGGCCGTCGCGCTGCTCGAACCCGCCAAGGACGTCGCGAACGGCCACCGCCCCGGCGACCCCGTCCACCGCGGCGCCCGCGCCACCGTCTGGAACACGCGCACCGGCATCGCGTCGATCGCGCTGCTCGACCTCACCGGCGACGCGCTCACCAGCTGGACCGACCACCCCGGCCACCAGGCCAACATCACCGTCGACGAGTGGCACGAGTGCGACGAGGCGATGCGCGCGCACCCGGACGTGATCGCCGCGCTGGCCGCCCGTGGGATCGAGGATCCCTCGCTGGTGCTGATCGACGTCTGGACCTACGGCGGGGACGGCGCGCCGTTCCCGCAGCGCCGCGTGGGCTGGTGCGACGTCTGGCTGCGCGAGCGACCGGGAGCCAACCCGTACGCCCACCACGTGACGGGGCTGCGCCCGATCGTGGACCTGAACACGATGCAGCTGCTCGCCCTCGACGACGAGCCCGGGCCCGGGACCAAGCCCGTGCAGGGCGAGTACGACCCGGCCCTCGTCCCCGGCCGGCAGACCCGCGGTGGCCGCAGGGCCCTGCAGATCACCCAGCCCGAGGGCGTCTCGTTCACCCTCGACGGCTACGCCCTGGCCTGGGAGAACTGGCGGCTGCGGATCGGGTTCACTCCGCGCGAGGGCCTGGTGCTGCACCAGGTGGGCTGGGATGACGGGACCCGGGTCCGCCCGATCGCCCACCGCATGTCGTTCGCCGAGATGGTGGTCCCCTACCGCGACCCCACCCCGACCCACGCCGACCGCACCGCCTTCGACATCGGCGAGTGGGGCCTCGGTTTCATGACGACGTCGCTCGAGCTGGGCTGCGACTGCCTCGGGGAGATCCGCTACCTCGACGCCGTCGTCCACGACACGGCGGGCGAGCCGGAGGTGATCCGCAACGCGATCTGCCTGCACGAGGAGGACAACGGCGTGCTGTGGAAGCACGTCGACGGGCACGCGGGCGCCCAGGTGCGGCGGATGCGCCGGATGGTGATCTCCAGCCACGTCACGGTGGCGAACTACGAGTACCTCACCTACTGGCGCCTATACGAGGACGGCGACATCGAGTGCGAGGTGCGGGCCACCGGGATCATGGTGACCACCCCGTTCGACGGCGACCCGCCGCCGTACGGCACGGTCGTGGACGCCGAGACCTACGCCCCGATCCACCAGCACTTCATCGTCGCCCGCCTCGACCTGGACGTGGACGGGCCGGACAACACCGTGGTCACCACCGAATCCGTTGCCGCGCAAGGAATCGGGCTCGTCCAGCGCGTCACCCCGATCACCGTCGAGGGCGGCCACGACCAGGACTGGGCGAGCCAACGCGCGTGGAAGATCACGAACCCGGCGCGACGCAACGCCCACGGCGCCCCGGTCGCCTACAAGCTCACCCCGAGCGCGACGGTGCCCCCGCTGCTCGCCCCGGACGCGCCGCTGCTGCGCCGGGCGGCCGTGATCGGCCACCAGCTCTGGGTCACCCCGCACGATCCCGAGCAGCGCTGGCCGTGCGGTGAGTTCGTCGTCCAGTCGGGCGAGGACACCGGGCTGCCGGAATGGACGGCGGCGGGCCGTGGGGTCGAGGACACCGACGTCGTGCTCTGGTACGTCTTCGGCATCCACCACGTCCCGCGCGTGGAGGACTGGCCGGTGATGCCGGCGGACACCGTGAGCTTCTGGCTCAAGCCTGCCGGGTTCTTCGACGCGAACCCGAGCCTGGACGTCGCACCCTAACCGCCCTCGCGCAGCGCCCACGGCGAGCCGTACTCCGTGAGCAGCGCGAGGAAGGGCACCGCGTCGAACGCCTCCGGGCCGAGCACGCCGACGCCGGACCACACCCCGGCGTCGAGCAGCTCCAGCGCGACGACGGGGTTGACCGCGGTCTGCCACACGACGGCCTGGCTGCCGTACCCGGCCATGGACCAGGCGTTGTCCACGACGTGGTGCAGGTAGACCTCGCGCGGCGCACCGTCGGTTCCGGTGCCCCGAACCCACAGGCCCGCGCACGTCAGGCCGGTCATCTCCGCACCGATCGTGGCCGGGTCCGGCAGGCACGCCGCCACCACCTCGCGAGGGGAGACCCAGACGTCGCGCACCCGCACCGGTTCGGTCGCCGCGAGCCCGAGATCGTGGAGCGTGCGCAGGGTGGAGATCACCGCGGAGCCGAGCCCGTACTTGAACGTCACCCGCCGGGCGTCCACCCAGCGCGGCATCAGCAGCACCTCCTCGTGCTCGACGTTCACACACTCCAGCGGCCCGATTCCGGCCGGGAAGTCGAAGACCTCCGGCTCGCTGAACGGCGCGGTGGTGAACCAGCCACGATCCCGCTCCCAGATCACCGGCGGGTTCAGGCACTCCTCGATGAGCGTCCAGATCGAGAACGCTGGCGCGAACGCCCGCCCCGGGACGACCAGGTTCGCGCCGTCGCGCACCCCCAGCTCGTCGATCCGGGAGAAGAGGTGGTCCGCGGCGTAGCGGGCGAAGACGTCCGAGAGGCCCGGCTCGACACCGATCCCGACCAGCGCGAGCACCCCCGCGTCGACGAGGTCGTCATGCATCGCGAACTGCTCGTCGCCGAGCTTGACCCCGCACTCGGCGTAGGGCCGCTCGGGATGCGGCACCGACATCGACATCGCCATGTCCAGGTAGGTCACCTTCGCCGCGAGGCAGGCCCGGAACAGCGGCATGACGAACCGGGGATCGGTGGCGCACAGCAACGCGTCCACCCGATGGGCGGCGATCAGCTCCGCGACGGCGGCCTCGTCGGCGGCGTCGACCCGGGCGGCGACGAGCCGCGCATCGCCCAGCCGGTCCACCACGGCGCGGGCCCGTCCCTCGGCGTAGTCGGCCAGCACGAGGCACTCCACGAACGAGCGACGGGCCGCGATCGCCGCCACCGCACTCCCGACACCGCCCGCGCCGACGACCAGGATCCGCATGAGTCCGAAAGGTAACCGGCCAGTCCCTTGTGGGCGAAGGCTGTAACGCACAGTATCTGCGCATGACCGCGGAGCCCGACGCGCCTGCCGAGCTGAAGCACGGTGCCATCTCCTTCCTCGACGCGACGGTGATCGGGCTCGCGTCGACCTCGCCGGCCTACTCGCTCGCCGCGGTGATCGGTCCGATCGTCGCGCTGGTCGGCGTCTACGCCCCGGGCGTGCTGCTGGCGTCCTTCGTGCCGATGCTCTTGATCGCCTCGGCGTTCTACTACCTGAACAAGGTCGATCAGGACTGCGGCACGACGTTCTCCTGGGTCACCCGGGCGATGGGACCCTGGTTCGGCTGGATCGGTGGCTGGGCCATCGCGATGACCGGGGTGCTGGTCGTCGGGTCGCTCGCCGACACCGCGGTGCGGTTCACGCTGCTCACCGTGGGGCTCGACGACCTCGCGGCGAACCTCGCGGTGATCATCCCGTTGACCGTTCTCCTCATCGTGATCATGACGGCGCTGTGCGTGCTCGGTACCGAGCTGTCCGCGCACGTCCAGAACGTGCTCATCATCGCCCAGATCGGGGCGCTGCTGATCTTCGCGGTGGTGGCGATCTGGCGGGGGCTCGCGGGCGACAGCCCGCTCGACGCACTGACCCCCTCGCTCAGCTGGCTGAACCCGTTCGGCGAGGGCGGCTCGGCCCTGACCGCGGGGCTGCTGCTCGGCGTGTTCGTCTACTGGGGCTGGGAGTCCGCGGTCAACCTCACCGAGGAGACCACCGACTCGGCGTCCGCGCCGGGCAAGGCCGGGATCCTGTCCACCGTCCTGCTGCTGGTCACCTACCTCGCGGTCGCCTACGCGATCATCACGTTCTCCGGCACGGACTTCCTCTCCGAGAACGAGGACGAGGCCGAGCTGATCTTCGGCCTGCTGGGCACCGAGGTGCTCGGGGGCTGGGACTGGATCCTGCTGCTGGCGGTCGCCACCAGCGCGCTCGCCTCCACCCAGACGACGATCATCCCCGCGTCGCGGACGGGGCTGTCGATGGCGCGGCGGGCCGCCCTGCCACACCGGCTCGCGCACATCCACCCGCGCTTCCGCACCCCGGACGTCTCGACGTGGCTCGTGGCCGCGATCGCCGCCGCCTGGTACGTGCTGGTCAGCCTGATCAGCGAGAACGCCCTGCTGGACTCGCTCACGGCGCTCTCGCTGCTGATCGCGTTCTACTACGCGCTCACCGGCATCGCCTGCGCCATCTACTACCGCCGCCAACTGCTGCGCTCGGCGACGAACCTGCTGTTCATCGGCCTCGGCCCGGTCATCGGCGCCGTCCTGCTGGTCTGGCTCCTCGTCCGCTCGGTGATCGACCTGAACGACGTCGAGGCCTCCGCCACCGGCACGTCCTGGTTCGGCTTCGGGCCGCCGCTCGTCATCGGTGTCGCGATCTTCCTGCTCGGCGTCGTGATCATGATCTGGTGGCGGATCGGCCACCCCGAGTACTGGCGCGAACGACCCGGCGTCGCGCCGGAACCCCAGGAGGTCTGACCGCGGTGCCCGGAATCGTCCTCGGCTACGACAGCTCCCCCGGCGCCCGACGGGCCCTCGGCATCGCGATCGAGCTGGCCCGGCGCTTCGAGGTGCCGCTGGTGCTCGTGCACGGCATCGCGCCGCCCACCCGGGTCGGCGAGGAGGCGAACGAGGCCCGGGCCGCGATCGACGAGCTCGACACGGAGAGGCTCGCGCCCGCGGTGGCCGCGGCGCGGGCCGCGGGCGTCGTACCGGTCGTCGAGGTGCTGGACGAGAAACCCGCCCAGGCCCTCGTCGACGCCGCGGACGCCCATGACGCCGCCGTCATCGTCGTCGGGACCTGGGGCGACAGCCCGCTGCGCGGCGCGTTGCTCGGCTCGGTGGCCCACAAGCTGCTCCAGCTGTCGCACCGCCCGGTGCTGTGTGTTCCGGGGGACCTACCCGGCTGATCGGCGCTTGCCGCGGTGACGGTGCGTCACCAAACTGGTCCGATGCCCGCCGAGGTCCAGTTGCGCAACTCCGTCGCCGGCGCGTTCGTCGAACCCGCGGACGGCGCCTGCACCGACGTCGCCGATCCGGCGACCGGCGAGATGTACGCCCCGGCGACGGAGTGATGACGGAGTCATGTCGTACGTGGGCGAGTGACGTCGCGCCGCGGATCCGCCGCGTTCGACCGCACGCAGCACCCGGCGCACCTTCGAACCCGGTAGTCGAGCATCCGGGCACCGAGTTCATTCGTTGGACGTTGCGCGGTGGGCGGTCGTTACGGTGCTGTTGGCCGCCCGTTGTCCGAGCGGACGCGAACCGACCCCAGGGAGATTCGACATGACACGGCACGACAGCACGGCTCGGACGGAGCCGCGCCGCCGGCTGAGCGCGGGCTCCGTCATCGCGCTCGTGGTCGGCGGGGTCGGCCTGGTCACCGCCGGGTTCGTCGCGCTCAGCCTGATGAGCGGCCACCCGTTCGGCTACTTCAGCAAGGAACCCGCCGAGACGCTCCACGTCCCGCGCATCATCGGCTGGCAGGCGTACACCATCTGGTGGATCGAGGCGGCCGGTGCCGCCGTCGCGCTGTTCAGCGCGTGGATCGTGCGCCGGTACCGCGGCCCGGGCATGCAGTCGAGCTTCCTGCTGGCGGCCGGGGCGTTCAGCTGCATCCTGCTGATCGACGACATGTACCAGTTCCACGACTACGTGCTCGTGCGCTTCTTCAACCTGGACGAGCGCGTCGTCTACGCCGTCTACGCCCTGGTCGCGGCGGCGCTGGTGTGGCGCTGGGGCCGCCACGTCGCGCGCCGGGACTCGTCGCTCGTGCTGGTCGCCATGATCGCCGTCGCCGTCTCGGTCACGGTCGACCAGGTCGTCGACAAGACGTGGCCCTGGTTCCACGTCCTCGAGGACGGCTGCAAGATGCTGGGCTTCACGCTGTGGGCCGTGTTCCAGATCCGGACCGGGGCGCGGATGGTGACGGCGCTGATCGAGGAGCCGCGCACGGCCGCGCCGCCGGACGTCGACCCGGTCGACGACGGGGGCGCCGACGAGGCGGACGGCCAGGCCCAGGAGCCTGCCGACGACCCGGCCCGGGACGAGGCTCGCGACCCGGCTCGGAACGGCGTGGCCGACACCGTGGCCGTCGTCATGGGTGACGCCGACGCCGACGCCGTCACCCGGCCGTTGCCGCGGGTGGCGGCACCGCCGAGGCCCGCGGACCCGGCAGGCAGCACCGGGTCCGCGGCCGAGCCCGAGGCCGGCCGGTGGCAGCTCAGCGCGTGGCGCTGAGGCCGCGTTCGGCGCCCGCCGCGGCTTCCACGACCCGGGCGTCGGCGGCCGTGAGCACGCAGCGCACGGCCAGCCGCACGAGGAACAGCGTCCAGAGGGTGAAGCCGAGCTGCTTGGTGCCGTCCTCGAACAGGTTGAAGTACTCCCAGTGCTTCGGCCCGAAGGTGTCCAGCACGAGTGAGCTCGCGAAGGCCACACCGGCGAGCACGAGCAGCGTCCGGTCCTCGGTCACGACGTGGCGGCCCCAGGCGACGAAGATCGCCAGCAGGACCATCGCGTAGATCGGGTAGATCAGATCCTGAGGGATGCCGAAGAGCGCCGGGTAGACGGCCTCGTGGAACTGGAAGATGTCGTCGCTCAGCAGCAGCCCGGCGAGCAGCCCGATGCCCAGCAGGAACCGGCGCGTTGTCCGATCCCCGTCGAGCCTGCGCACCAGGTACCACGCGAGCAGGGCGGACGTGGCGCCGAACGCCTCGATGAGCCAGCACAGCCCGGCCTGCCAGCCGACGAAGGGCGGCAGGCCCGCCACCGCGTCCGGGTCCTTGCTGAGCATCCGGAACGGGACGCCCTGGGCGGCGGCGAACACGGAGAAGGCGGCCAGCAGCACGATCGTGGCGCCGACACCCAGGAGGATCGTCCACCCTTGCCCGCCCTGCACCTGCCGCCTGCGGTGGTGCTGTCCCTCAGGACCCGCCATGTCCCTCTCCCGTCCGGAAGTAAGACCCCCGTGAAACGAGGGGTTGACACCAGGTGATCGGGGGAGGGTAACGGCGTGTTACCTGCGCGTTCGCATCAGCCCGTCGAGGGCGGACGGCGAGATCGGCACCGGGGATCGGAGCAGGGTATTCCGGCAGCCGGCCGGGATCAGGCCGGGTAGCGCAGGATCGCGGCCAGGTCTCCCCCGCCGGGAACGTCCTCCCGGCGCACCGCGACCAGCCGCGCCCCCGAGAGCCAGGCACGCCGCGCGATCTCGTCCACCACCCCGATGGCGCCGGGCCCGAGCTCCGCGGCGAAGGTGACGGCGCCGTCGTCGTCCACGGTGCCGGGGACGACGACGTCGATGTCGAGGAACAGCGTCCCGACGGCGCCCTGGGTGGCCAGCCGGGCGACGGTGGCGACGTCGGTGGACGTCCGGTTCTGGCCGGTCCGCTGCTCGAACAGCGCCGTGAGCTCGGCGAGCTGTGCCGCGTGGTGGCAGTCGAGCACGGCGCGAGCCGACGCGACGAGGTCGACGTCCGAGACATCCTCGGGGCTGCCCGGCACGGACTCGGGCACGAGGTCGGGATAGCGGCAGACGGACCGGAAGATCGCATCCAGCGGCTCGGTGGCGGCGAGCACCAGGGGCACACCGTGGCCGGGCAGCACCTCGCGCAGCGCCGCGTCGACGAGGCGGGCGTACTGGCGCATCCGCACCTTCTGGCCCTCGCTGCCCTGCAGGCGGCGCACCGGTGCCCGGTCGGCGATCGAGGACTTGCCCACCGCGCTCGCCACGTCCGTCGGCAGGTCCGGAACCCGGACGACCGCGGGCGCCGCGTCCGGCACGGTCTCGAGCAACCGCACCCCGCCCTGGGCCAGGGCGAGCAGGAAGGCCGTCTGCGGGAACGTCACCGCGCGCATCAGCGGCTTGACGTAGAGGCGGTCCGCACCGACGGCGAGCGCACCGAGGTGGTTGGGCAGCCGGAAGGTCCGCACCCAGCCGGGAGTGGCGAACACCGCGAGGGTGCGGGCCTGGTGGCGCCAGAAGCCCCCGTCGTCGGCGTCCTCCTCGCCGAGGTCGCCGAGCGCCTCCTCGATCGCGGCGACGTCCTGCTTCGCGTCGTCGGCCGCGGCGAGCTGCTCCAGCGCCTCCCGGGCGAGGTTCTTGAACGCGATCCGCTCGGCCTCGCCGGAGGAGGCGGGATCGGTGGGGACGTAGAGGGTGACCGCGGCCGGGGTCGTCACCGACCACAGCGCGTCGAGCTCGCCACGGGTGGGGATGTCGGTGTAGAGCGTCATCGCTGTTCCTTCCAGGCGCCGGTCGTCCCCTCCACCCTGCCCGGACGCAGCACATCCCGCACCCATCACGCGCCGCCCCGGTTCCCGACGCCGACCGGGAGCCCGAGCGTGTCCGGTGCCTCCGACGACGGTGAGCCCCTGGTCGTCGGCGAGGCCGAGCGTCGCCACGGTGCTCGCCGGCACACCGTCCCGCACCGGGTACACCGCCCCGCGTCGGGCACATCGCCCCGCGTCGAGCACACCGTCCCGCGTCGAGCACACCGCCCCGCGCCGCGCACACCCCGTCGCGGCCGTGCACACCACCGACCAGGTGCACGGCAACCCCACCGTGTGCACGGCGGCACCGGGCACACCGTCCCGCGTCGAGCACACCGCCCCGCGCCGCGCACACCCCGACGCGGCCGTGCACACCACCGACCATGTGCACGGCAACCCCACCGTGTGCACGGCGGCACCGGGCACACCGCCCCGCGCCGCGCACACCGCCCCGCGCCGCGCACACCGCCCCGCGCCGCGCACACCACCCCGCGCCGCGCACACCACCCCGCGTCGAGCACACCCCGACGCGGCCGTGCACACCACCGACCATGTGCACCGCAACCCCACCGTATGCACGGCGGCACCGGGCACACCGCCCCGCACCGCGCACACCGCCCCGCACCGGGCACACCGCCCGCGCCGCGCACACCGCCCCGCGCCGCGCACACCGCCCCGCGCCGCGCACACCCCGACGCAGCCGTGCACACCACCGACCATGTGCACGGCAACCCCACCGTGTGCACGGCCGGATCCGGCGCACCCGGCACCCGGCATACGCGAACGCCGTCGCCCGGGCCCGTGCTGGACGCGGCGGCCACCGCGGTCACGTCAGGACGGGAACGCCGTCCACCGGGCCGCGGCCCACAACCCGGCCAGGATCAGCGCCACCGCCGCTGCGCCGAACCACACCGAGAGCTCCACCTCGCGGTGCTGGGTGGTGACGCTGCGCGGCAGGTCGGTGAGCACCTGCTGGAGGCGCTGGGCGTCCTCGGCGGCGAAGTACTCCCCGCCGGTGATCGAGGCGACCTCGCGCAGCGTCGGCTCGTCCGCGACGAGGTAGCTGCCGCCGATCGCGGTGGTGGGGCGGCGCGCGCCGCCGTAGCCATCGACACGCCCACCGAGCTGCGCGGCCGAGCACACCATCATCGTCGGGTTGCGGGTGCCGAAACCGATCGGGTAGACGCGCACCCCACGGGCGGCGGCGGCGCGAGCGGCGTCGATCGGTTCCACGCCGCGGGTGTTGGCGCCGTCGGTGAGCAGGACGACGATCTCCGGCACGTAGGTGCCGGGGGCCCGCGGCGGCGGCTCGGTCGCCCCGGGCGAGCCGTCGACCGACGACGGGGCGACGTCGGGGTCGATCTCGGCGATGGCGTCGACGGACTTGAGCACGGCCGCACCGATCGCGGTGCCCCGCCCGGTGGTGATGGCGTCGAGGGCGCGCAGCACCGGTTCCCGCTCGGTCGTGGGCGCGACCGCGATCTGCGCGAACCCCGAGAAGATGATCAGCCCGACGCTCGTGGCCGGGTCCTGGGCCGCGACGAACTCGCGGACCGCGGCCTGGGCGGCGCCGAGCCGGTTGGGGTCGACGTCGGTGGCGCACATCGACCCGGACACGTCCACCGCGAGGATCACCGTCGACCGGGAGATGGGGACGTCGATCCCGACCTGCGGGCGCGCCGCGGCCAGCCCCAGCATGCCGAGGGCGGCGAGCAGCAGCGCCACCGGGACGTGGCGGCGCCACGTCCGCCGTTGCGGTGCGGCGGCCCGGACCAGCGCCACGCTGGACAGGCGCACCGCGTTGCGGCGCCTGCGCCGCTGCTGCCACACGTACACCCCGGCGAGCAGCGGCACCGCGATCAGCCCGAGCAGGGCGAACGGCCACTGGAACACCATCAGAGGGCCCGTCCCGTCCACGCGAGCGCCAGGGCGACGCCGGTGAGCAGGAGCAGCCCCGCGACGGCGGCGACCAGGCCCGTCACCTCGACCCGCTCCACGGCGACCGTCCACGCCGGGTCGACGGCGTCCGCGATCCCGGCCAGCAACTGCTCGTCGGGGGCGGGCACGTAGCGGCCGTCGGTGCGCTCGGCGATCTCGCGCAGCAACTGCTCGTCCAGCGCGGTGGCGACCTGGAAGCCGTCGATCTCGACGACGGCGCCCTCCGGGCTGCCGAGCCCGACGGGGTAGACCTTGACCCCCGCTGCCGAGGCGAGGTCCGCGACGTCGAGGGGATCGGGATCGCCGGTGTTCTCGCCGTCGGTGAGCAGCACGATGACGGCCGAGCCGTGATAACCGAGATCGGGCCCGCGTGGCTCCACCGAGCTGCCGGTGCCGCCGCTGCTGGCGGTGTCGGGCCCCCCGACGAGCACCGGGCGCCCGACGATCGCGGCGAGTGCCGCCTGCATGCCACCGCCGAGTGCCGTAGCGCCCTGCGGGTTGAGCCGGTCCACCGCGGCCAGCACGGCCGTCCGGTCAGAGGTGACCTCCTGGGTGACGACGCCGGTGCCGCCGAACGCGACGACGCCGATCCGGATCGTGTCGGGCTGCTGCGCCACGAACGCGCGGGCGGCGGCCTTCGCGGCCTCGATGCGGGTGGGCCGCAGGTCCGCGGCCGCCATGCTGCCCGAGACGTCCATCGCCAGGATGACGGTGCCCTCCCGCCGGGGCTGGGGCACCTCGGCCTCGGGCCGGGCCAGCGCGGCGAGCAGCAACCCGACGGCGACGAGCATCAGGATCGCCGGGACGCCGCGGCGGCGGGCGGGTGCCTGCGTGGCCACGAGGCCGAGCTCGGCGAGCTCGGCGCGCCGGGCCACCCTGGCCCGCAGCAGCCGCCGGTACCACAGCACGACGAGTGGGAGCGCGGCGAGCGAGAGCAGCATCCACGGCCAGATGAAGGTCATCGGGCGCGCCTCCGCGTCGCGGTGAGCCGGAGCAGAGCGCGCACCAGATCGTCGTCGGTGGCGACGGTGTGCAGCCGCAGACCGGCCGACGCGACGTCCGCGACCAGCTCCGCCTGTCGCGCGTCCGCGCCCTCCCGCAGGCGCCTGCGGAACCCGGCGTCGTCGGTGTCGACGAAGATGACCTCGCCGGTCTCGGCGTCCTCGACGTAGAGCATGCCCGCGGCGGGCAGCTCGAACTCACGCGGATCCACCACCTGGACCGGCACGACGTCGTGGCGGCGGGCCAGCAGCGTCAGGGGCCGCTGCCAGTCCGGCGGGGACAGGAAGTCCGTCACCACGACGACGACGCTGCGGCGCCGGGCGATCCCCGCCGTGGCGCGCAGGGCCGCGGCGAGGTCGGTCTGTGCCCGGTCGCCCGCATCGTCCGGCGCGGGGGCGAGCAGCCGGGCGAGCAGGTGCAGGACGTGGCGGCGTCCGCTGCCGGGCGGGACCGTCTCGCGCACCCGCGAGTCGAACAGCACCGCACCGACGCGGTTGCCGCCCCGTGACAGCAGCTGCGCGACGGCCGCCGCCACCTCGGTGAGCACGACCTGCTTGCGCCGCTGCACCGGCCCGAACTCCATCGATGCGGAGCGGTCCAGCACCAGCCAGGCCGTGACCTCGCGATCCTCGAGGTACTCGCGCACGTGCGTGACCGTGGTGCGGGCCGTGACGTTCCAGTCGACGTGGCGCAGGTCGTCGCCGACCTGGTACTCGCGCAGATCCGCGACGTCCACGCCGTTGCCGCGGAACGCCGTGCGGTGCTCGCCCTGCAGCCGCCCGTCGAGGCGGCGCAGGACCCGCCACTCCAGGCGCCGCAGCAGCCGTTCCGGAGTCGGCGGGACGGGGGTCATCGGTGCCTCACCGGTGGGGCACGACGGGTTCGACGTCGGGCACCGGCACGCCGGCCAGCAGCGGACCCAGCAGGTCGTCGGGTGACACGTCGTCCGCGAGCGCCTCGTAGGACAGGACGATCCGGTGGCGCAGGACGTCGCGGGCGAGCTCGCGGACGTCGGTGGGCAGCGCGTACTCCCGGCCGCGGACGAACGCGAGTGCCTTCGCACCCAGCACCATGTTGATCGACGCGCGGGGGCTCGCCCCGAACTCGACGTAGCGGGCGAGATCGGCGTGGCCCGCCGCCGCGAGGTCGCGGGTGGCCCCGCTGAGCGCCACCGCGTACTCGATGACCTGCGGGTCGACGTACACCTCGGCGACGGCCTCCTGGAACCCGCGCAGGGTGTCGAGTTCCAGCACCCGCGCGGGCGCCTCGATCGCCGAGGTCATCCGCTCGACGACGACGTACTCCTGGGTCGCCGACGGGTAGCCCACGAGGACCTTGAACATGAAGCGGTCCAGCTGCGCCTCCGGCAGCGGGTAGGTGCCCTCGGACTCGATCGGGTTCTGGGTGGCCATGACCAGGAACGGGTCCGGGGCCGGGAACGTCTCGCGCCCGATCGTCACCTGGCGCTCCTGCATCACCTCCAGGAGCGCGCTCTGCACCTTCGCCGGTGCCCGGTTGATCTCGTCGGCGAGCAGCAGGTTGGTGAACACGGGCCCGAACGAGACCTGGAACCGGCCGTCCTGCTGGTTGTAGATGCGGGTGCCGACGACGTCGGCGGGCACCAGGTCCGAGGTGAACTGGATGCGCTGGAACTCACCGCCGACGACCTGGGCGAGCGTCCGCACGGCCATCGTCTTCGCCAGGCCCGGCACCCCCTCCACCAGCAGGTGACCACGCGCCAGGAGTGCCACGAGCATGCGCTCCAGCAGCCCGTCCTGGCCGACGATGATCTTCTTGACCTGGTAGAGGGCGGGTTCGAGCGGGAGCTGCGCGGCCTCGGACATCGGTCCCCCCGGTCACTGTTGAGGGCCGCCGGCACCTCCGGCGGCGGTCGCGATGGGCACCGCGAACCCGATCCCGACGAAGAAGTCCTCGTCGGCGGGATTCGCGAGGGCCGTGACGATGCCGACGACCTGGCCGGCCCGGTTGAGCAGCGGGCCACCGCTGTTGCCGGGGTTCACCGCCGCGTCGAACTGGATGAGGTCACCCAGCGGCGGGGTGCCCGCGCCGCCGATCGTGCGGTCCAGCGCCGAGACGACCCCCGCGGAGAGGCTACGACGCAGCCCGAGCGGGTCCCCCACGGCGAAGACCGTGTCGCCGATCGCGGGCGGGCCCGCGAGGACCGCGGGCACGACCACCTCGGGGAGCCGGTCCACGGTGAGCACCGCGACGTCCTGCTCGGGGCGGGCGGACGCGATCATCGCCGTGCTCGACGTGCCGTCGGCGAAGTCGACCCGGATCGCCTCCGCCCCCGCCACGACGTGCAGCGCCGTGAGCACGGACCCGGTCTCGTTGACGATGATCCCGCTGCCCTGCCCCAGCAGGTCCGCGCGGCGCGAGGTGACCGTCACCAGCGACGGACCGATCGTCTGGTAGGCGACCGCCGCGTCGGGTGGGAGGGCCTGCTGGGCCTCCTGTGCCGCCTGGACCCCGCGTTGCACCGCGGCGTCCACGTCGGCCTGGGTGATCTCCGGTGGGCGGGTGGCCTCGTACCACCACACGCCGGCCCCGGCCAGCAGCGCGAGCGCGGCCGCGCACACCACCAGGAGCCGTCTGCGCCTGGTCCCGGGCCGGGAGACCGAGGTCCCGGCCTCCTGCGATCCCACCCGTCCGACGGTACGCGCGGGCGGGGTAAAACACCTGCGAAAATCGACCTGAGCAGCAGCGACGTTCCCCGGATGCCGCACGTCGCTGGGCCATCCGGGGAACCGGTCCCCGCGCGATCCGCGGAGCCGATGAGTTCCGGGGTCGCGGTTCGTCCCACCTTGCGACAGATCCGCGACGCCCACGACGCCCACGACGCGAGGAGAGCTCCGAGATGCGCCAGATCGCCCCCTGTCTCTGGTTCGACGGCCAGGCCGAGCAGGCCGCCGAGTTCTACTGCTCCCTGTTCCCGGACGCGAAGATCGTCGAGGTGGTGTCGCTGCCCACCACCGACGCCGGGCCGGACGGGTCCGAGCAGGCGACGTTCGTGGTGTTCGAACTGATGGGCACGCAGTACATCGGGCTCAACGGCGGGCCGCAGTTCCGCTTCAACGAGGCGGTGTCGTTCCAGGTCCACTGCGACGACCAGGCCGAGGTGGACCGGCTGTGGACGGCGCTGACCGAGGGCGGCGAGGAGGGTCCGTGCGGGTGGCTCAAGGACCGCTGGGGTCTGTCCTGGCAGGTGACGCCCGTCCGGCTGCTGGAGTTGGTGCAGGATCGCGACCCGCGGCGCGCGCGGCGGGCCACCGAGGCGATGTACGGGATGAAGAAGATCGACATCGCGGCGCTGGAGCAGGCGGCGGACGGGGCGTGAGCGCTACCGTGCGCCCGTGAGCACGCGAGCCGCCCGGGTCGAGGACGTCCACGAGCTGGCGGCGGCGATGCCGCACGTCACGGTCGAGCACGGCCGGTCCGGCAACGCCGTCTACCAGGTGGGCGGCAAGTCGTTCGTGTTCTTCCGGACGCCGCGCCCGGACGCGGTCGACCCGGACAGCGGCGAGCGCTACCCGGACGTCATCGTCTTCTGGGTGCCGTCCGAGTCGGACAAGCAGGCGCTCGTGCAGGATCCGGACACGCCGTTCTTCACCACGCCGCACTTCAACGGGCATCCGTCGGTGCTCGTGCGGGCCGCCCGCCTGGGCGAGCTCTCGCGCGCCGAGGTGGCCGAGGTCGTAGAGGACGCATGGCTCGCGCGGGCGTCGCGGGCGCGCGGCGCGGCGTGGCTCGCGC
Source organism: Pseudonocardia sp. (assembly GCA_050248815.1). GTDB lineage: Bacteria > Actinomycetota > Actinomycetes > Mycobacteriales > Pseudonocardiaceae > Pseudonocardia. The sequence goes on from JBFWRR010000067.1 coordinate 21,549, forward strand.
AGCAGGACCGCTGAGCCGGGCGGCCCGGGAGCCCTGCTGCAGGCGGGATTCAGCCGCTGATCGCCGCGGCCCGCTTGCGGGCGTCGTGCGCGACTCCCTCGGCCTGCTTCGCGACCTCGTGGCCGACGACGGCGGCGCGATCGGCGACGTCGTGGCCGAACCGGGCGGCCTGGGTGGCGACCCGGTCGGCGATGACGGGCGCGCGCCGCTCGACGTCGGCGCGGGTGCGCGACGCGGCCTTGGCGAACTCGACACGCTTGGTGGCGGCCGTCCGCTCCAGCTCGGCCCGCTTCGCGGCGGCGGCCTTCTGCCAGGCCTCACCCTTGCGCGCGGCGCGCTTGCGCAGCTTCGCGCTGCGCTTCGCAGCGTCGCGCTGCAGCTTGGCGCCGCGCTTCTCCGCCCGCTTCGCGGCCTTGCGCGCGGACTTGACCGCCCGCCTCGACCATTCGTCGCCCAGCTCGGCGGCCTTCGCCCCGGCCGCGCGTGAGGACAGCGCGACGCCGGGTGCGAACCCGGCGAGCCCCGCGGCCAGTCCCGCGGCGGTCCCGGAGGCCCGACCGCCGAGCTCGGAGGCCCGATCCGCGGCCTGTGCCCCCACCACGGACGCCCGCTCGGCGGCGATCCCGCCCAGGACGGCCGCTCGCTCCCCCAGCTCGGTGGCCTTCTCGCCGCCCTTCTCGGTCGCCGTCCCGCCCAGTTCGGCGGCCCGGTGGCCCAGGTCGGAGGCGGATGCGGCGAGTGCTGCCAGCCGGCCGTCCGGGGCGGCCTCGTCGGCGACCCGCCCGCCCAGCCCGGCGACGGTGCCGGACACCCGCTCACCCAGATCGTGGGCCGCACCGCTGATCGCCGCGGCCTGTGCCGAAGCGGCTGCGGCGGCCCGGCGGGCGGCCCGGCGACCCCGCCAGCCCAGCGAGGGTTTGCCCTCGGTGTCGGCCGCGGCGATGAGCAGCCCGCCAAGGATGCTCACGTTCTTGAAGAAGTGGATCTGCTGCGCCTGCCGCTGCTGCGGGTCCTCGATCTCCCAGTACCGGTGCCCGGCCAGGGTCGTGGGCACCAACGAGGCGGCGAGCGCGGTTGAGGCCAGGCGCGGGTAGGTGTTGAGCGCGAGCATCGTGCCCGCGACGATCTTCACCCCGGCATCGATCTTGATGAGCGTCTCGTCGTCGGGGCGGTGGTCGAGCCCGATCGGGGCGGCCTCGACGGCCCTGTCGAGGGCGGGTCCCGCCGCGTCCAGCACCGGCCTGGCCGCCTGGACGTGCCGCTGCGGTGCCCTGAGGGCGGAGATGCCCCCGCTGATGAACATGGACGCGAGCATCGGTCGCGCGATTCGACGAAGCAGCATGCCGAGGCGTTCCCCCGGCCGTCGCGGCGCAAACGCGGCCCGGATGGTTCCGGCGCGGGGTCGTCGGCAATCATCCTGCGGGTGAGCAGCGACGCGCGCCGGGCCATCGGGCTCGACGTCGGTGGCACCAAGATCGCCGCCGGGATCGTCGACGAGCACGGTCGGCTGCTGTCCGAGCTGGTCGAGCCGACGCCGGCACCGTCGCTCGCGGAGTCGGTGACACCGGTCCTGCTCGACCTCGTCGCGCGGCTGCGCAAGGAGGACCCCGAGGTCGAGGCCGTGGGGCTCGGCGCGGCGGGGTTGGTGCGCTGGCCGGAGGGCCGGGTGGTATGGGCCCCGAACAACGCCTACCGGGACTGGCCGGTCCGGGCGGAACTGGCCGCGGCGACGGGGTTGTCGGTGGCGGTCGACAACGACGCGAACGTCGCCACTCTCGCCGAGTCGCGCCTCGGCGCGCGGCCCTACCGCGACATGGTGCTGCTCGCCCTGGGCACCGGCATCGGCGGCGGGATCCTGCTGGGCGGCGAGCTCTACCGGGGACCGACGGGGATGGGCACGGAGCTGGGCCACATCGTCGTCGACCCGGACGGACCGCCGTGCGCGTGCGGCGGCCACGGCTGCCTGGAGGCGTTCGCCTCCGGCTCGGCGTTGGGCCGGATGGGCCGCGAGGCGGCCGCCGCGGATCCGGACGGCCTGATCGCGCGGCTCGGTCGTTCGACCGGCGTCACCGGGCCGACGGTGACGGCAGCCGCTGTGCGTGGCGACGCGGTGGCCCGGGGCCTGTTCGACCGGCTCGGCCGCTGGCTCGGCGTCGGGATCGCCTCCCTGGCGACGATCTTCGAGCTGGAGGCCGTGGTCGTCGGCGGGGGGCTGAGCGAGACCGGGGAACTGCTGCTCGCGCCGACCCGGGCGGCGGTGGCGGAGTTCACCTACGCGCGCGAGGCGCGCGGCGTGGTCCCGGTGCTGGCGGCGTCGTGCGGCGGCGACGCGGGCATGATCGGCGCGGCTCTGCTCGCGCTGAAGGCCCGGGGCTCGATGGGCTGACCCTGCGTCACTAGGGTGACCGGGGAGCACGGTCGGAGGGAGGCAACGGTGCCGGCTGGGAGCGCGGGAAGCACCGGCAACCCTGCGCGGCTCCTGCTCGGCCCCGTGCTGCGCCACGTCGGCGAGACCACCGCGTCGGTGTGGGTGCAGGTCGACTCCCCCGCGACCGTGGAGGTCCTGGGCTGCTCGGCGCGCACGTTCGAGGTGGCCGGGCACCACTACGCGCTGGTGGGCGTCACGGGCCTGGAGCCGGCCAGCACCACCCCCTACGAGGTGCACGTCGACGGGGTGCGGGTCTGGCCCCCACCGGTGAGCCCGTTCCCACCCAGCGTGGTGCGCACCCGCGGCGACGCCGCCACCGGGCGCGTGCGGCTGGTGTTCGGCTCGTGCCGGTACCCGAAGGTAGCCGACCTGGGCATGGCGGCCCGGTTCGGCATCGACGCGCTGGACGCGTACGCCGCGCGGATGGCACGCCGCCCGGTGGACGAGTGGCCGGAGGCGTTGATCCTGCTCGGCGACCAGGTCTACGCAGACGAGCTCACCCCGCAGAACCGCCGCCGGATCGGGGGCAAGCGCGACCGGCACCCGGACTGGCCGCCCGACGAGATCGTCGGGTTCGACGAGTACGCGGGCCTGTACGCGGACTCGTGGTCGGACCCCGAGGTGCGGTGGATGATGTCCACCGTCCCCGTCGCGATGATCTTCGACGACCACGACATCCGGGACGACTGGAACACCTCCCACGCCTGGCGCGAGCAGATGGCCGCCACGCCCTGGTGGCGCGACCGGATCCGGGCGGGGCTCGCGTCCTACTGGGTCTACCAGCACATCGGCAACCTCGCGCCCGATGTCCTGGCGGCGGACGCCGACCATGCCGCCGTCGTCGGGCACGGCGGCGACACCTGGCCGCTGCTGGCCGAGCTCGCCGATCGCGCGGACGCCGAGACCTGCGGGGGCAAGGGCGTGCGCTTCAGCTACCGCTGGGACATCGGCGACACCCGGCTGGTCATGATCGACTCACGCAACGGGCGGATCCTGGCCGACGGTGCGCACCTCATGCTCGGCGACACCGAGTTCCGCTGGGTGGAGGAACAGGTGCTCGCCCCGGGCCCGGTGGAGCACCTGGTGCTGGGGACGTCGCTGCCGTGGCTCCTGCCCCCGGCGATCGGGGACGTGCAGGCGGTCAACGAGGTGGCCGCAGCCCGGCCCGGCTGGCGTGGGCGGCTCGGGGAGGCCGTCCGCCAGGCCGCGGACCTGGAGCACTGGGCGGCGTTCGACGAGTCGTTCGACCGGCTCACCGAGCTGATCGGCCACGCCGCCGCGGCCGGTCCCGCCACCGTCACCGTGCTCTCCGGCGACGTCCACCACAGCTACGCCGCCCGCGCCACCCTGCCGGGCGACCCGCCCGCCGCCGTGCACCAGCTCACCTGCTCGCCCGTGCACAACCACGTCGAATGGTTCATCCGGCCCGGCTTCCGGCTGGGCTGGTCCCGGCTGGCCGCCCGCCTCACCAGGGCCTGGTCGCGCCATGTCGGCGTGGCCGATCCGGAGGTGTCGTGGCGGCGGGTGGCGGGACCGCTGTTCGGCAACGTCGTCGCCACCCTCGCCATGCACGGCCGCGAGGCGCGCGTGACGTTCGAGCAGCCGCGCACGGCCGGCAGCCTCGACGAGCTCGCCTCCCTGCAGCTCACCGCCCGACCCGCCGACACCCCCGCGGAGGTGCCATGACCGCGCCCGGAGCCATCGCAGGCCAGACCGTCGTGCTGCGCCCCACCGCGGCCGAGCACGTCCCGGCGTTCCTGGAGATCCTCGCCCATCCCGACGTCGCGAAGTGGTGGGGCGGCTACGACCTCGAACGCGTCCGCCGCGAGCTGCTCGGCCCGCACGGCTACGCGGTCGAGCTCGCGGGTGAGGTGGTGGGCCTCGTCATCGCGTACGAGGAGACCGACCCGGATCACCGGCACGCACGCGTGGACGTGGCGCTGCACCCCGACCACCACGGCCAGGGCCTGGGTGCGGACGCGGTGCGCACGATGTGCCGGCACCTGTTCACCGAGGGCCACCACCGCGTCGTCATCGACCCGGCGGCGCAGAATGAGCGTGCCATCCGCAGCTGCGCCCGCGTCGGGTTCCGGCCCGTCGGGTTGATGCGCCGCTACGAGCGGTCCGCGGACGGCACCTGGCACGACGCGCTGCTCATGGACCTGCTGGCCGAGGAGCTGGGTTAGCGAGCGCGGCGAGGGCGGCGACGAGCAGTGGCGGCCCCGAACGGGGGGCGCCTGGTCCGGGCCGACGTCGCCGCCTGATCGCACCCCGGGCCGCGCAGGCCGTCGACGTGCGCCCCCGAGGTGCACGACGATGGCCTGCGTGGCAGGCACGATCGGGCAGATGCTCGCCGCGTCCCGGCGGCGGCTCACGGTGGGGCGCAGCGGCGAGCTGGCCCGCCTCGGCCGGTTCCTGGCCGACGACCGGCTCGTCCTCGCCTACGTGCACGGGCCCGGCGGCGTGGGAAAGACGGCGGTGTGCAGCGCCGTCGCATCGCAGGCGGGCGACGCGGACCGCCAGGTCGCCTGGCTGGACTGCGCGGACCACGAGCCGGGCGCCGCGGGGTTCGTCGAGGCCGTGCACCGGGTCACCGGGCTCCCGCCCGGCGGGCCCGCGATCGCGCCCGGCGGGCTGCTGGTGGTGGACCGATTCGAGGCCGACGAGACGATCGGTGGGTGGCTGTGGCGGGAGTTCGTGCCGTCGCTGCCGCGGGGCGTACAGGTCCTGGTGGCGGGGCGGCGCCTGCCCCCGGAGTCGTGGCGGAGTGATCCCGCCTTCGCCGAGCACGCGATCGTGCTGCCGCTGCGCAACCTGGAGCCCGCGGCGGCGGCCGAGCTGGCCCGCTCCCGCGGGGTGACCGACGCCGACGTCGTGGACCGGCTGGTCCGGGTGACACACGGGCACCCGCTGGCGATCGTGATCGCCACCGACGCCAGCGACACCGCCGAC
>JBFWRR010000067.1:26938-27928 GCA_050248815.1 Pseudonocardia sp.
CGACACCGCCGACGCCAGCGACACCGACGCGGCGGAGCCCGGCCGCACCCCCGGCGTGCTGTGGGACCATCCGGACGCGGCCGCCCGGCTGCTCGGCCGCTTCCTCGACGACGGCGTCTCGCCGCAGCAGCGAGCCGCGCTGCAGGTCTGCGGTCACGCGCGGCGGGTCGACCGGGCGATGCTGCGCGAGGTGCTCGCGATCCCCGAGGCCGACGCCGACGACGTCCTCGCCTGGCTGCGCGGCCGGCCCTACGCCGAGTCGCACCCGGACGGGCTCACGCTGCACGACGTGGTCTGCGACGCGCTGGACCGCGACCTGCGGTGGCGCGACCGGGAGGAGTTCGCGCAGCTGCACGGCCGGATCCGCGCGGTGCTGGTCGAGCGCATGTCCCGGGCGACGGGGGCCGAACACGACCGCTGGGCCCGCGACCTGCTCTTCCTGCACCGCGGCAACCCGGAGGCGCAGAACCTCTTCGCGTTCGACGACGCCACGGCCGCGGTGGCCCGGCCCGTCCGGGCGGACGACGCGGAGGAGCTCAGCTGGGCCGCGGCGGCCTTCCGCACCGAGCGGCGCGAGGACGCGGTTGCCCACTGGCTGCGGCGCCGGCCCGGCTCGGGCGTCGTCCTCGAGGACGCCCGGGGCGACCGTGTCGGCGCCTGCATGCTGGTCCACCTCGACACCGCCGACCCCGAGGTGGGCGAACACGACCCGGTCGCGGCCTGGGCGCTGCGCGAGCTGGCGCGCATCCGGCCGCCGGAACCCGGTGAGGTCGTGCTGCACCAGTTCGTCGGGATCGCCACGGAGCCGCAACGGGTGGGGACCGTCATCGATCTCGTGGCGGCCCTGTCGATGCGTGCCTGGCGGGAGCGCGACCTCGGCTGGGTGCTCCTGAGCAGCGCGAACGAGGAACGGTACGCACCGACGTGGAGCTACATCGGGTTCGAGCGGCTCGGCACCTGCCCGGACGGGGGCAGCGCGATCAGCGGGAT
>JBFWRR010000067.1:27938-31763 GCA_050248815.1 Pseudonocardia sp.
GGGAGCGCGACCTCGGCTGGGTGCTCCTGAGCAGCGCGAACGAGGAACGGTACGCACCGACGTGGAGCTACATCGGGTTCGAGCGGCTCGGCACCTGCCCGGACGGGGGCAGCGCGATCAGCGGGATCAGCGGGATCAGCGGGATCAGCGGGATCAGCGGGATCAGCGGGATCACTGTCTGGGCGCGGGACTTCGCGCGCAGCCCGTTCGCGGACTGGCTCGCCGGGATGGCGGTCCACGAGCTGGACGAGCACGGCAGCGCCCCGGCGCCGGTCGCCTCCCCGGTGGCGCTCTCGCGCGCCGACTTCGCCGATGCCGTGCGGCGCCTGCTCAAGGACCTGCACGACCCGGCGCGGATCCGCGCCAACCCGCTGATCGGCTCCCGCCTGGCCCACTCCGGCGACGATCCGGCCGCCGCGCTCGCGGCCCGCGTCCGCGACGCCGTGGACCTGCTGCGCTCCAGGGCCCCGGCGCCCCGGATGGAGCGGGCCGCCGGGGCGCTGGACCGCACGTTCGTCCGCCCGGCGGGCTCGCAGGAGAAGGCGGCCGAGGTCCTGGGCCTGCCGTTCAGCACCTACCGCCGCCACCTCGCCACCGGGATCGAGCGCCTGGAGGCGCTGCTGTGGGAGTGGGAGCTGCACGGCCTCCCCCGGCCGGAATGAGCAGTTTTCGGCCTGGTGGATGAGCAGTCGGCGGTCCGACGATGCGGACGAGCGCACGGGGGAGGAGCCCAGGATGACCACCGGGAACGCAGGTACGTCCGCCCGGAGCACCGTCGTCGTCGGCGGGGGGATGGCGGGGCTGCTGGCCGCGGCCGCCGCAGCGGCGCACGGCGACCGCGTCACCGTCCTCGAACACGACGAGCTGCCCGCAGGCCCGCAGGCTCGCCCCGGGACCCCGCAGGCGGTGCACACCCACGGCCTGCTCGCCTCGGGCCGGCTCGCCATCGAGGAGCTGCTGCCCGGCCTCACCGGGGACCTGGTCGCCGCGGGTGCGCTCGCGGGCGGCGATGCCGGACGGGCCGGGCGCTGGTGGATCGGCGGCGGCCTCATCGCCGACTGCGACCTCGGCCTGTCGGGGGTGGTCATCTCCCGGCTCGCCCTGGAGCACGCCGTCCGGGAACGGGTCGGAAAGGTCCTGCCCACGGTCGAGATCCGGTCCGGGGTGGACGTCGTGGGGCTGCTCGGGGACGCCGAGCGCGTCACCGGTGTGGTGGCGCGCGACCGCGGCGCGGGATCGGCGGCCCGGCAGATCGAGGCCGAACTGGTGATCGACGCCTCCGGTCGCTCCGGGCGGGCGATGAAGTGGCTGCCCGCCATCGGGGCCGCGGCGCCGCGGGAGGAGCGGGTGCAGGTGGGGGTGCGGTACGCGACCGTGCACGTCGAGGCCACCGCGGCGGACCTCGACGGGCGCGTGGTCGTCGTCTGCGCGGCCACTCCCGAGGTGCCGCGTGGGGGCGTGGCGATCCGCCAGGAGGACGGCACCTGGATACTGACGCTGTTCTCCTACGGCGACACCTCCGTCCCGGCCGACACGGACGGCCTGCGCCAGTTCGCCGCGACCCTCGTCTCGCCGGACCTCGCCGCGCTGCTCGGGGACCGGGACCCACTGCACGCGCCGCTGCCCTACCGGTTCCCCGACTGCCGGCGCCGCCGGATCGAGGAGATCGTGCTCCCGTCGGGGTACGCCCCGATCGGCGACGCCGTCGCGAGCTTCGACCCGACCTTCGGGCAGGGCATGAGCGTCGCGGCCCTGCAGGCCCTCGCCCTGCGCGACGCGCTGGCCGGCGGGCCCGAGGGGATGCGCCGCGCCTACGTCCGGCGCGCGACCGGGATCGTCGACTGCGCCTGGACGATCGTCGTGGGCGCGGTCGTCCAGCTGCCCGGAGTCAGCGGCCCGGCTCCGGCCGGCCACGCCGCGATCAGCCGCTACGTCCGTCGGCTGCAGCGCGTGGCCCGCCAGGACCCGCACGTGGCGGGGGCGCTCATGCGGGCCACCTACCTGGTCGACCCGCCGCGGGCGTTGATGCGCCCGGCCGTCGCGATCCGCGTCCTGCGCCCGGGGGCGGCGTGACCTGCGCCACCGCGGCACGCGCGCAGGACACGCGCATGCGCTCGCGAGATGCGCACATGCACGCGCGAGACACGCGTTCGTGCACGCGAGACGCGCACATGCGCTAGCTAGAAGCCGGTGCGGGCGAGCCAGCGCTCGAAGACGGCCGCGTCCCCGAGCACCTCGACCCGGTCCGGCGGCAACCGCCGCAGCAGCACGAGCAGCAGGTCCGCCGCCGGGCCGCGCACGGCGACGGTGCCCTTGGCGTGGCCGGGTTCCCAGGTGACGCGGTCACCGGCGGGGCGCACCATCCACTCCCCCGCCGCGCCGAGACCCTCGTCGGTGGCGTGCAGGTGCATCGTCGTGCCGTCCGCCAACGGCGGATCGTCGGCACCGGGGCGGGCGGCGAGCAGCGTGAGCCATTCGGAGACACCGTCCGCGGCGACGTCCGCGGGCGCATCGAACGGGGCCCCGACGGCGAGCGCGGCGTCCGCGCGGTGCACGACGCACTCGTGCAGGCGCCGCCGCAGCCACCACGCCGACGGCCGCGGCCCGGTGAACGTCCAGACCGGTGTGGCGGCACCGGTCGCCGCGACTGCGGCGGTGAGCTCGTCCACCCCGGCGAGCAGCCAGTCGACGGCGCCGCCGTCGGGCGGCTTCCCCCCGGGCACCTCGCGCGGGTCGAGCACCGTGTCGAGGCGGCGGGCCACGATCGTCGCGGCCCACCGGTCTCCACGGCCGACGTGTGTGAGGAGGTTCGCGAGGGTCCAGCCGGGGCAGGTGGGAACGGCGGTGGCCGGGTCGTGGGCACGCAGGAGATCGGCGAGCGCCTGGTTCTGCGCGCGCCAGGCGGCGGCGACGCCTGCGGTCACGTCCGCGGCGACCGAGGCACCGGCACGGGGGTCGAGGGCGGGCATGGGGCGAACCTAGCGGCACCCGCCCCGCGGGCCGACCTCGCAGCGGACGTCACACCGCCCAACGCTTCCTCTTCCGATAGTAGGATGTCAAACTAAATCGGAACCCAACGAGGGGAGCCGCGATGAGCCTGCACGTGCCCGCCCACCCCGTCCGCTTCGTCACGGCGGCGAGCCTGTTCGACGGGCACGACGCCGCGATCAACATCATGCGGCGCATCCTGCAGCGGCAGGGGGCCGAGGTGATCCACCTAGGCCACAACCGCTCGGTGGACGAGGTCGTCACCGCCGCCGTCCAGGAGGACGCACAGGGTGTCGCGATCAGCTCCTACCAGGGCGGGCACGTCGAGTACTTCACCTACCTGGTGGAGCTGCTGCGCGAGCGCGGCGCGGGCCACGTCAAGGTGTACGGCGGCGGAGGCGGCGTCATCGTCCCGCGCGAGATCGAGCTGCTGCACTCCCGCGGCGTGGCGCGGATCTTCTCCCCCGAGGACGGGCAGCACCTCGGCCTGCCCGGGATGATCAACGTGATGATCCGCGAGTGCGACACGGACCTGACGGCCCGGCCGCCCACGTCGTACGAGGCCCTCTACACCGGCGACCACGCCACGCTCGCCCGCACCCTCACCCTCGCCGAGGCCGGGCGGCTGCCGAGCGCGCGCAGCGGAGGCGGAGCGGGCACGGGCGAAGCGCTCGACCTCACGCCGCGCCGCCGCGTCCCCGTCCTGGGCGTGACGGGCACCGGCGGCTCCGGCAAGTCCAGCCTCACCGACGAGCTGGTCCGCCGCTTCCGGCTGGACCAGGAGGACAAGCTGCGCATCGCCGTCCTCGCGGTCGACCCCACCCGCCGCCGCGGCGG
>JBFWRR010000068.1:0-31076 GCA_050248815.1 Pseudonocardia sp.
ACCTCATCGGCCGCATCTACTACGCCGGCTCGGCGCTGCTGTGCACGCCGTCCGCGCTCGCCCAAGGGGGCCCGCTCGCGCTGGGCAACCAGGTCGGCGAGGCCCGCTGGCGCGAGCTGCTCGGCGAGGCCGGCTTCGGGCACGTCCGGCGCGCGGCATCCACACCTTTCAACCTGATCCTGGAGGTGCGGCCGTAGGTGATCGGGTGGTGATCCCGGCGCGGGAGCATCTGGGCGACCGTCCGCAGGCACAGGCTTCGACGAGCCGGGACCCGGTCACGAGCTCCTCCTGTGACCCGGGTGGAGGCGACTTCGCCCCACTTCACCTGAATCGTGGATGAACACCGGCCACCGGAGCCCCGGCGAGACCCGAGGGGCCGGGAATCCACAGCTCGAAGATCACCGACCTCGAAGAACTCCGGCCGGGCACCGTACGCGTCCTGTTCGCCTTCGACCCGTGGCGCTCCGGCATCCTGCTCGTCGCCGGCGACAAGGCCGCTGTCGACGCCGGCAGACGCGAACCGGACCGCGGGTGCACATCCGTCCTCGCCTCGGCCACCCCGCGGTCGGCACCAGGGCGACTGAAGGTTGTGGCCGCTGCGTCAATCCAGGTGGGTTGCGACGGCGTGCAGGATGTCCGCGGGTTCCGTGCGGGTGGTGTAGTCGGGGCGCACGTCGATCCAGCGGATCACTCCCTCGCGGTCGATGAGCACGACGGCCGGCACCGAGCTGGGCACGCCGGCGGCGTCGAGGTCGGCCTGCTCGGCACCGAAACGCGCCAGCAGCTGCTCGGGAGCCTGGCCGGACATGCCCTGGTTGAACGCGGCGACCTTGTCGGCGATGGTCTGGAGATCGGTGGTCACGACCGGCGTCGATCACGGGTCTTGCCGGTGCCCACGTCCTGGTCACCGGCCGCGACAAGCAACGAGGTCAGCAGGTTGTCGAGTCGATCCAGCAGGCAGGCGGTCGAGATGACTTCATCCAGGCGGAGCTGACTGCCTCGTCGGCGCGCGAACTCGCGCGTCAGGCACTGGGGCACGGCGGCGGCCGAGTGGACGTCCCGATCAACGCCGCAGGAGTCTCCCCCTTCGGCCCCACAGACCAGGTCAGCGAGGTCGACGTGGACACGGTGCTCACGTCCGACGACGAAGGCCGCGGCTGCGTCCGACGTTCGAGACGCCGCCCGCCGCCCGGGGATTAGCATCGCCTCGGTGACCGATCGTGCCGATGCTGCCGGGGTGGTGCTGGCGGGCGGCCGGTCGTCGCGGATGGGGGCGCCGAAGGCGGGCCTGGAGTGGCACGGCTCGACGCTGCTGTACCGGGCCACCGCGCTGCTGCACAGGACCGTCGACGGCCCGGTCACGGTGGTGAGCGCTCCGGGACAGGCCCTTCCCGCCCTTCCGGCGGGAGTGGAGGTCGTGGAGGACCCGGTCGAGGGGCTGGGACCCATGCAGGGCCTGGCGGCGGGTCTGGCAGCGGTCGCCGATCGCGCGGAGACCGCGTTCGCCTGCTCGACGGACGCCCCGTTCATGCACCCGGCCTTCGTCGCACGGGTGCTTCGCGGTTTCCGCGAATCGGACCCGGACCGAACCGCGGCCGGCGGGGTGGACCTCGTGCTGCCGGTGGCCCGCGGGTACCGGCAGCCCCTGGCCGCCGGCTATCGGACGGCGCTGCACGGGCTCATGACCGAGCTGCTGCAGAAGGGCGACCTCCGCCCGGGGATGCTCTTGCAGCACTGCCGGGTGCGCCAGCTCGACGACGACGCGCTCCTCGACGACGACGGGCTCGCCCGGCTCGACCCGGGGCTCGACTCGGTGGTCAACGTCAACACGCCGGAGGACTACGCGGCGGCACGCGGGCGGCCCGGGCCGGAGGTAGCCGTCGAGTGCTTCGGTGCGCTCGCCTCAGCCGGTCGGCGTGACCGGCGCGTCGTGCCCGCCGCCACGCTCGGCGAGGCCGCCGCCGCGATCGGGCTGGTGCTGGACCGCCACGTCGTCGCCGCCCTGAACGGCGACCAGATCAGCCGGGACCCGCAGCTCCCGCTGGTGGCAGGCGACACCGTCGCGTTCCTGTCCGCGGACGCCGGCGGCTGAAACGCGCCTACAGTCGTGGGGTGACGGCGGGCGGGTACTTCGGGCGAGCCCTGGTCGTCGACGTGCAGGGCGGCTCGGCGACGGGCACACCGCTCCACCTCGACGAGCGGGTGCTGCGCGGCTACCTCGGCGGGGTCGGGTTGGGCACCTGGCTGCTGCACCGCCTCGCTCCGCCGAAGGTGGACCCGCTGGCACCCGCGGCACCGCTCGCGTTCGTGTTCTCCGCGCTGGTCGGGACCCCGCTCACGACGAGCGCGAAGTTCGCGGTGGTGGCCAAGTCCCCGCTCACCGGGCTGATCACGGACGCGTTGGCGTCGAGCCAGTTCGCCATCGCCGGCAAGCTGACGGGCAACGACGCCATCGTCGTGCGCGGACGGGCCGACGGGCTCTCGGCGCTGCTCGTCGGGCACGACGGCGTACGGCTCGAGCCGGTGCCCGAGCTGGCCGGGCTGCCGGCCGCCGAGGCCGAGGCGTCGGTGCGTGAGCGGTTCGGTCGCGGCTGGCGCACCGCGGCGATCGGGCCCGCGGGTGAACGGGGCGTCCGCTACGCCACGATCAGCCACGACGGCCGCCACGCCGGCCGCGGCGGCCTCGGTGCCGTGCTCGGCGCGAAGAACATCAAGGCCGTGCTCGTCAAGGCGGGCACCAGGGTCGACGTCGCCGACCCGGCCGCGGTACTGGCGGCGGCGAAGGACCTGCGCGGGCGCAGCTTCGGACCGGCGACGAAGAAGTACCGCGAGCTCGGGACGCTGGCGAACCTGCTCGCGTTCAACGCCGTCTCCACGTTGCCGACCCGCAACTTCACGGCCGCGACGTTCGAGGGTGCCCCGCGGTTGGCGGCCGAGAAGCTGCACGAGCTGCGCGGCGTCGCCCGCCACAGCTGCGCGTCGTGCTCGATCGGGTGCGAGCACATCTACTCCCGCAGGGGTGGCGGCAGCCAGCGCATGGAGTACGAGAACGTGTTCGCGCTGGGACCGCTGTGCGGGGTGTCGGATCCCGACGACGTGTTCGCCGCCAGCGCCCGTTGCGACGAGCTCGGCATCGACACGATCTCCGCGGGCGGGACGATCGCGTGGGCGATGGAGTGCGTCGAGCGTGGGCTGATCGACGCCCCGTGGCTGCGCTTCGGCGACGGCGCTGCGCTGCTGCGGGCGCTGGACGAGATCGGGGCCCGCGGACCGGGCCTCGGTGAGCTGCTCGCGCACGGCTCCCGGCACGCCGCCGGCGTGGTCGGATCCGGCTCGATCGACTACGCCCCGCAGGTCAAAGGCCTCGAGCTACCGGGATATGAGCCACGCACCCTCCAGTCGATGGCGCTCGGGCTCGCGGTGAACGCGCGCGGGGCCGACCACAACCGGTCCGGCGCCTACGAGGCGGACCTGTCGGGCGAGCTCGACCGACTCGACGGCGGCAGCCGACATGTCGCTGCGGCGATCGGCACCGAGGACCGTGCCGCCGTCATGGACTCGATGATCCTCTGCAAGTTCCTGCGCGGGGTCTTCACCGATCCCTATCGCGAGTGGGCGGCTCTCCTGTCCGTCGTCACCGGCTGGGACGTGGACGCGGCGGAGCTGCACGCCACCGCGCGGCGGATCGTCCTGGCCAAGCGCGCGTTCAACCAGCGCGAAGGGGCCACCGCCGAGGACGACACGCTGCCGGCCCGCATGCTGGAGACGCCGCTGACACTGGGCTCGGGCCGCGTCGCCACCCTCGACGCCGACCGGCTCGCGGCGATGGTGTCCGGCTACTACGCCGCCCGCGGCCTGGATCCGCGCGGCGTCCCGGATCCGGACGATCTCACCGATCTCCTGCTGGACGGACGCCACGGCTGAGCGCCGCACGAGAAGGCCGGGAGAACTACTGTCGGACAGGTCACACACGTCGGCGAAAGGGGGCCGCGATGACAGCCGTGCAGGAGCCGAGGACCGCGGCACGGACGGTCACCGTCGAGATCGACGGCCGGCCGGTGACCGCGCCCGAGGGCACCACGATCTACGACGCCGCGCGGCAGGCCGGCATCGACATCCCCGTGCTCTGCCACAACGAGCGCTACGACCCGGTCGGCGTCTGTCGGATGTGCGTGGTCGACACCGGCGGCCGGGTGTTCGCCGCCGCGTGCGTGCGCCCCTGTGACGACGGCATGAAGGTCACGACCTCCTCCCCCGAGCTGGAGCGCAGCCGCGCCACGCTCACCGAGCTGCTGCTCTCCGACCAGCCGCCCCGCGACCAGGACCCGAAGCAGACCACCACGGCGGACAACCTGCTCCTCGACCTGGCCGACGGTTACGGACTCGCGCGGGAGACCACCGAGCTGCCCTGCGGTTCGGGGCGCGGCACCGACATGTCGAACCCCGTCATCGCCGTCGACCACGACGCGTGCATCCTCTGCGACCGCTGCGTCCGGGCCTGCGACGACATCCAGGGCAACGACGTCATCGGCCGCTCCGGCAAGGGCTACGCCACGAGGATCGCGTTCGACCTGAACGACCCGATGGGTGCCAGCTCGTGCGTCACCTGCGGTGAGTGCGTGCAGGCGTGCCCCACCGGGGCGCTCACCAACAAGGCGATCCGCGACATCCCGATCCGTCCCCGCGAGGAGCTCGACGCCGTCGAGAGCGTCTGCCCGTACTGCGGTGTCGGCTGCGCGCTGACCTACTACGTCGACCGCGAGCGGGGCGCCATCTCCTTCGCCGAGGGCCGCGACCAGCCGGGCTCGCAGAGCAGGCTGTGCGTCAAGGGTCGCTACGGCTGGGACTACTCGGCCTCCCCGCAGCGGCTCACCGTGCCGCTCATCCGGATCGACTCGTCCTACCCGAAGGGCCCGCTGTCGGCCGACGTGCGCGGCGACGGCCATGGGGGCACCCACAACGACCGCACCGACAACGACCGGGGCCGCGGCGGGGACGGCGGCAACCGCAGCGGCGGCGGCCGCAAGGACGGTCGCCAGGGCAAGGACGGTCGCCCCGGCAAGGACAGGGGCCGCAAGCCCGGCGGCCTCGTCGACTACGACGAGGTGCTGCCGCACTTCCGCGAGGCCACCTGGGACGAGGCCCTCGACCTGGTCGCCCGCAGGCTCACCGAGATCCACGCGGCCGGCGGACCGGGCGCGATCGCCGGGTTCGGTTCGGCGAAGTGCTCCAACGAGGAGGCCTACCTCTTCCAGAAGCTCATCCGCACCGGGTTCGGCACCAACAACGTCGACCACTGCACCCGGCTGTGCCACGCATCGTCGGTCGCCGCGCTGTTCGAGGGCGTCGGGTCGGGTGCGGTGTCCACGACCTACGGCGACGTCGCCAACGCCGACGTCGTGATCATCACCGGCTCCAACCCGACGGCCAACCACCCGGTGGCGAGCTCGTTCTTCAAGCAGGCCCGCCGGCGGGGCACGACGATCATCTATGTCGACCCGCGCGCGTCCACGGTCGCCGAGCACGCCGACATCTTCGTGCAGCTCAAGCCCGGCACCGACGTGGCCTTCTACAACGCGCTCATGTACGAGATCATCCGGCTCGGGCTGATCGACGCCGCCTTCGTGGCGAACCGCACGTCGAACTACGACGAGCTCGCGCGGACGGTGGCCGACTATCCGCCCGAACGCGCCGCGCAGATCACCGGTGTCGACGCCGACACGATCCGCGAGGTCGCGCGGACCTGGGGCGAGGCTCGCGCGGCCGTCGTCTACTGGGGGATGGGGATCTCCCAGCACACCACCGGCACCGACAACGCCCGCTGCCTCATCGCGCTGTGCTCGATCACCGGCAACGTCGGGCGACCGGGGACGGGCCTGCATCCGCTGCGCGGGCAGAACAACGTGCAGGGCGCCTCGGACGCCGGCCTGATCCCGATGTTCTACCCCGACTACCAGGGCGTCGACCGCGACGCCGTGCAGCGCCACTTCGAGGAGGCGTGGGGGACCCCGCTGAACCCGAACCGGGGCCTGACCGTCACCGAGATCATCAAGTCGGTGCTGGCGCCCGAGGGCGTGCGCGGGATGTACATGCTCGGGGAGAACCCGTTCCTGTCCGACCCCAACATCAACAAGGTGCGCAGGGCGCTGTCGGCGCTGGACTTCCTGGTGGTGCAGGACATCTTCCTGACCGAGACCGCCGAGTTCGCCGACGTGATCCTGCCGGCCACCTCCTACCTGGAGAAGGACGGCACCTACACCAACACCGACCGGCGCGTACAGCTCGGCCGCAAGGTGATGGACCCGCCGGGGCAGGCCCGCGCGGACTGGGAGATCGTCCAGGACATCGCGCGGCGCATCGGGCTCGACTGGGACTACGGCGCGCCCACCGACGTCTTCGACGAGATGGTCGCGCTGATGCCGAGCTACACCAATCTCTCCTACGCCAATCTCGGGTCGTCCGGGAAGCTGTATCCCAACGCCGATCCGGAGCATTCCGACGGCACGATCGTCATGTTCGACGAGACGTTCAACACCGACGACGGGCTGGCCCACCTCGTCCCCGCGCAGTGGCTCCCGCCCAAGGAGCTGCCCGACGCCGAGTACCCGTTGGTGCTCAACACCGGCAGGCTGCTCGAGCACTGGCACACCGGATCGATGACGCGCCGTTCGTTCGCGCTCGACACGATCTCGCCGGTCGCCGAGGTCTACATGCACCCGAAGGACGCCGCCGACCGCGGGCTGGCGCACGGGGAGATGGTGCGGGTCCGCTCCCGCCGCGGGGCCATCGAGCTGCTGGTGCGCGTAAGCCATCGCGAACAGCTGGGCAACTGCTTCATCCCGTTCCACTTCCGGGAGGCGGCCGCGAACCTGCTGACGATCGACGAGGTCGACCCGTTCGGGAAGATCCCCGAGTTCAAGTTCTGCGCGATCCAGGTGGAGCCGCTCGGCATGTCGTACTCGGGAACCGCCGGAGTCGACAGGACGCAGGGAGATCGCGCATGACCGAGGTGACCGACCGCGCCGCCGAGATCCGGTCGCGACGGGTGCCGGGCGTGGAGGCGCGGGCCGGGAAGTTCCCCGGTCCCTCGCTGATCCCGGCGCTCAACGCGATCCAGGCCCGGGTCGGCTGGCTGCCTCGCGAGGAGCTGGAGGAGCTGGCGCGCGACACCCGACGGCCGCGCTACGAGATCGAGGGACTGATCTCGTTCTACCCGCACTTCCGCACCTCGCCACCCGCGAAGATCGCGCTGCACGTCTGCCACGACCTCGCCTGCTTCCTGCATGACGGGGACGCCCGGCTGGCGGAACTGAGGCAGCGCTACGGCGACGACACCGACGTCGAGCTGGTCGAGGTGTCGTGCCTGGGCCGCTGCGACATCGCACCGGCCGCGGCGGTCAACGAGCGTCCCGTCCGGATGGGCGAGGTGGGCGCGGCCGTCGACGGCGCCCGCCGGGACGGCGCCGGCCCGGCCCCGGCGCAGACCCGCGACGAGCCGTGGCCCAACGACCCCTATCCCGCGGGCTCCGGCGTGGGCGCGCGCTACGCGACCCTGCGAGCGCTGCTCGACGGGTCCCTCGACGCCGACGACGTCGTCGCCACCCTGAAGGAGTCCGGCCTGCGCGGCATGGGCGGCGCCGGGTTCCCCACCGGCCAGAAGTGGGAGCTCGTCCGGCGCGCGGGGGGCACCACCTACGCCGTCTGCAACGCCGACGAGTCCGAGCCCGGCACCTTCAAGGACCGCCAGATCCTGGCCACCCAGCCGCACCTCGTGCTGGAAGGGCTGCTCCTGGGCATGGCGGTGGTCGGTGCCGAGGAGGGATGGGTCTTCATCCGGCACGAGTACGGCCCCGAGGAACACGTGCTGCGCGCCGAGATCGAGGCACTGCGCGCGGCCGGGATCGTCGGACCCGACGCCTGCGGCAGCGGCCGGCGGCTCGACGTCGACGTGTTCGTCTCCCCCGGCGGCTACATCCTCGGCGAGGAGACCGCGCTGCTGGAGTGCATGGAAGGCCACCGCGGCGAACCCCGCAACAAGCCCCCGTTCCCCGGCAACTACGGCCTGCACGGCCGCCCCACCCTGATGAACTCGGTCGAGACGTTCGCCGACGTGCCCGTGATCGTGCAGCGTGGCGCGCAGTGGTGGATCGACCAGGGCGTCGGTGAGTCGGTCGGGTGGAAGTTCTTCGCCGTCTCCGGGCACGTCGAGCGACCCGACGTGTACTGCGTCCCGATGGGCACGACGGTCCGCGAGCTGATCGACCTGGCCGGCGGGGTGACCGGGGGCGCCGCCGTCGGGGCCGTGCAGCCGGGCGGGGCGTCGTCGAACTTCATCGGACCGGAGCTGCTCGACATGCGGCTCGACTTCGCCGCGGCCGCCGAGGCCGGCACCATGCTCGGCTCCGGAGCCGTGGTCGTGCTGGCCGAGGGCACCGACCTGCTCGCGGCCTCGACGAACGTCCTGCGGTTCTTCCGCAACGAGTCCTGCGGCAAGTGCGTGCCGTGCCGGGTCGGCTCCACGAAGGCGCACGAGCTGTTGCGTGGGGTGGTCGAGTCCGGGGCCACGCAGCTGGACGACGCGCAACGCGGGCAGATCCTGCGGCTCGAGGAGGCCATGCGCAAGACCTCGATCTGCGGTCTCGGGCAGGTGGCGCTCGGACCGGTCGTCAGTGTGCTCGGTCTGGACAAGGGCGGTGCGGCGGCGCGCGACCAGCCCAGACCGGACGGGGCGTCGGACCAGCCGGAGCGGTGAGCGAGCCTCGGCGAGCGAACCATCGACACCGCGCGTCCGCGAAGCGGGCGACCGAGCGCAGCGAGGGAGCTCGATGAGCGACCTGACGACCCAGCACGGACGGGAGTTCTTCACCGCCCGGACCGTCTCCGACGCGCTCGCCGGGTTCCGGCCGGCGCGGCGCACGACGATCGAGTCCGTCCCGCCGGCCGCCGCGCTGCACCGGGTACCGGCCGCCGACGTCCTCGCTCCCGAGGCGCTGCCGGGCTTCCCGCGCTCGACCGTCGACGGGTACGCGGTGCGTGCCGCCGACACCTACGGCGCCTCCGAGGGCCTGCCGTCCTACCTCGACCTCGCCGGGGCCGTCCGGATGGGCGCGGCCCCGACCGTCGCGGTGCCGCCCGGCGGATGCGTGGCCATCCCGACCGGCGCCGTGCTCCCGGAAGGGGCCGACGCCGTCGTCATGGTCGAGTACACCGCCGCGACGATGCCGGGCACGATCGAGGTCACCCGGCCCGTGGCGCCCGGCGCCGGGCTCGTCCGGGCCGACGAGGACGTCGCCGCCGGCGCCACGCTGATCACGGCGGGGCGGCCGCTGCGGGCCGCCGAGCTCGGGCTGCTCGCCGCCGCCGGGGTCGGCGCGGTGGAGGTGCACGCCCGCCCGCGCGTGGCGATCATCTCCACCGGCGACGAGGTCGTCCCGCCGACCACGCCCGTGCTGGCCGCAGGGCAGGTGCGCGACGCCACCGCTTCGGCGCTCGCCGGGCTCGTCACGGAGTCCGGCGGTGAACCGGTCGTCGTCGGCATCGTCCCCGACGACCGCGCCGCCCTCGAGAGCGTCCTGCGCGACGCACTGGGCAGCGCTTCGATCGGCGCCGACCTCGTCGTGGTCTCGGCCGGATCGTCGGTCGGCACACGCGACGAGACCGCGGGCGCGGTGGCCGCACTCGGCACGATCTGGTGTCACGGCCTCGCGCTCAAACCCGGGAAACCGACGCTCCTCGCCGAGTGCGGCGGCGTGCCGCTCATCGGCCTGCCCGGTAACCCGCTCTCGGCGCTCGTCGTGTTCCGGCTGGTCGGTGCCCCGCTGGTGTGGCGGCTGGCCGGCTGCGCCGCGCCACCACCGGAGCCGACCACGCGGGCCCGCCTGTCGCGCGACCTCGCATCGGCGGCGGGCCGGGTCGACATCGTGCAGGTGCGCGTCCGTGGCGAGGTGGCGGAACCGCTCTTCGGGGCGTCCGCCCTGCTCTCGGTGCTCACCCGCGCCGACGGCTATGTCGTGGTCCCCGAGCCGGCGACCGGGCTGGACGCCGGCAGCGAGGTCGAGGTCGTCCTGTACCGCTGAGTCCTGTACCGCTGACCCGGCCGACCGGGGATACCTTCCGACCCATGACACCGGCCGGCCCCTTCATCTCCGACGTCCCGGCGGCGCAGGCCGTCGCCGCCTGGCAGGACGCCTGCGTCGCGGACGGGTGCCCGGAGCGGGTGGACACGGTCCGCGTCCCGGTCGGCCAGGCGGTCGGCTGCGTCACGGCCGAACCGGTGTGGGCGCGGCGGTCCTCACCGGCGTTCGACTCCGCCGCCATGGACGGCATCGCCGTGCTGGCCGCATCGACGACCCGGGCCACCGAGACCACTCCGGTCCTCCTGGCGGCCGGCGAGTTCGAGGTGGTCGACACCGGCGACCCGCTCCCCTCCGGCTACGACGCCGTCGTGATGCGCGAGCACGTGCACCGGACGGCGGACGGGCTCGCCGAGCTCCGCGCGGCCGTCCCGCCCTACCAGCACGTCCGCTCGATCGGCGAGGACATCAGCGCGACCGAGCTGCTCCTTCCCGTGGGACACCGGCTGCGCCCGGTCGATGCGGCCGCCTGCGCCGCGGCCGGCGCCGTCGAGCTGGTGGTGCGCCGCAAACCCCTGGTGGTGATCGTCCCGACCGGTGACGAGATCCGCCCGATCGGCATCGAACCCGCAGCGGGCGAGATCCTCGACACGAACTCGTTGATGCTCGCCGCGCAGGCCCGCGAGGTCGGGTGCGAGGCACGGGTGACCGACATCGTCGGCGACGATCCCGACCTGATCACCGCCGCGTTGCGCGAGGCCGCGGCGGACGCCGACCTGGTGATCCTCGTCGCCGGGTCGAGTGCCGGACGCGACGACTACACCGCCCGGGTCGTCGCGGCGGCGGGCACGCTGGCGGTGCACGGCGTCGCCGTACGACCGGGTCATCCGGTCGTGCTCGGCACGGTGGCGCCCGCCGCCGGCGGACATGCCACACCGGTGCTCGGCGCGCCCGGCTATCCGGTGTCCGCGGCCCTGACCTTCGACATCTTCGCTGCTCCGATGCTCGCCGCCCTGGAGGGCGCGGCGCCACGGGAACGCCCGTCGACGACCGCGCGGCTGGCCCGCAAGCTCGCCTCGGCGATCGGCTCCGACGACTGGGTGCGGGTCCGGCTCGGCCGCGTCGGCGGCAGCCCGGGCAACGGCATCGTCGCCACCCCGCTACCCCGCGGAGCGGGCGTGCTCACCTCGCTCGTGCGGGCCGACGGCCTGCTCGTGGTTCCGGCGGGCCTCGAAGGCCACCATGCCGGCGAGGAGGTCCGCGTCGAGCTGCTCCGCGGGCTCGGGGAGATCGGACGCACGATCGTCGCGATCGGCTCCCACGACCTCGTGCTCGACGTCGCGGCGTCCGAGCTGCGCGCAGCGGATCCGCTCGTCACGCTCGCGTCGTCGAACGTCGGATCGCTCGGCGGCCTGGTCGCCCTGCGGGACGGGCTGTGTCATCTCGCCGGCTCGCACCTGCTCGATCCGGCCACCGGCGAGTACACGCTGCCGTACGTGGACCGCGTCCTCACCGGAGGAACGGGCACCGCCGGTGGAATGGACATCGCCGGTGGAATGGACATCGCCGTCATCCGGCTCGTCCACCGTGACCAGGGCCTGCTCGTCGCGCCCGGGAACCCGGCCGGGATCACCGGCATCGAGGACCTGGTCCGCCCCGAGCTGCGGTACGTGAACCGCCAGCGCGGCGCCGGTACCCGCGTGCTCCTCGACCACGAGCTGACCCGGCGCGGACTCGACCGGGCGCAGGTGTCCGGGTACACCCGCGAGGAGCACACCCACCTCGCGGTGGCTGCGGCCGTCGCCGCCGGCCGTGCCGACGCCGGTCTGGGCATCCTGGCCGCCGCCCGCGCCTTCGGCCTCGACTTCGTCCCCGTCGCGCGCGAACCGTACGACCTCGTGCTCCGATCCGAGCTCGTCGACGACGAACTGCTCGCCCCGCTGTGGGCCCTTCTCGCACGTGCCGACTTCCGAGCGAGCGTCGAGAAGCTCGGCGGCTACTCGTGTCAGGAGACCGGACGCCGAGTGCGTTAGCAGGCGGCGCGACAGTCGCCGGCTCACCAGCAACGGACAGCACGTCGCCGCCGCGCCGTCCGCGTCACTCTTGACACGGCATCGACGAGGCCCGACGATTAGAATGAACACTCTAGATCGTTCATTCTAATCTTTCCGGGGGCAACGATGGCCACAGCAGGGACGGGCTCCGCGAGTGCCGATAGCGGGCCGTCCTCCGTGCTCGGCAAGGCCTTCGAGGTGCTGGGGTGCTTCACCCCCGCTCAGCGGAGGCTGTCCTTGAGCGAGATCGCCCGGAAGTCGGCGCTGCCGAAGTCCACGGTGCACCGCCTGCTCGCGATGCTGCTCCAGGTCGGGGCCGTCGAGCGGTGCGGAACGCAGTACCGGCTCGGGGTTCGGATCTTCGCCATGGGGTCCAGCAGCGCGGAAGCCGGGCTGCAGGAACTCGCGCGCCCTCATCTGGAACGGTTGCGCCGCCGGGCCGGTGTGACCGTGCACCTGGGTGTGCTCCGCGGCGGGGATGTGGTCTACGTCGACAGGTTGCGCGCGAGATCGGCACCGGCCTGCCCGACGATGCCCGGCGCCCGGTTGCCCGCGTACTGCACGGCGGTGGGCAAGGCGATGCTGGCGTGGGCCGAGCCGCTGCCGACCGAGCGGCCGCTCGTGCGGCGTACCACCCGGACAGCGGCATCGACGGCGATCCTCGCCGCAGACCTCGAGGCGGTGCGCCGCACCGGTACGGCGGTGGATCGCGAGGAGGCGCTCGTCGGCGTGGCGTGTGTCGCGGTTCCGATCCTCGTCTCCGCGCGGCCGATCGCGGCGGTGTCCGTGACCTTCGCCGCCGCGGCCGGGAGTGGCGAGTCGCTGGTCGTTCCTCTCCGCGAGACCACGGCAGCGATCCAACGGGCGGTGTCGTCGGCCGGGGGCCCTCAGCCGCTACTGGATCTGGTCGCGGCCTGAGGTGATCCGGCGTCCCTCGTGACGGGTCTGCCGTCTGCGGCGTCCCGCCGTACCTGCTCCTCGATGCGGCCCCAGACCATCGCACGCAGCCCGTCGAAGGCCGATCCGAACGCCGCCGGGTCCGCTGCCGCCTCGCACACCGCACCCCGGGTGAACACCACGGTCATGGTTGCGAGGTGCCGCGCGAGCGTCGGGGCGTCGGGTGCCCCGGCGTCGGCCGCGATCGAGGCGAGGATCGCCGAAACCTGCCGCACGGCGCCTTCCCTGACCTCGGTCATGATCGCCCTGACCTCGGGATCGTCGGTCGGCTGGAGCAGCAGAGCCACGTCGATGCGGAAGAACGACAGGTGGGCGAGGACGGTGCGGGCAGCCGCACGGTAGTGCGCCGCCAGCCTCTCCTGCGGACTGCCGGGAAAGCTGTCCGCATCGGGCAGGTCCGCGAAGAACCGTCTCGAGCCGCGCTCGGCGACCGCGTGGAGCAGGCCCGCCTTGCTGCCGAAGTGGTGATAGATCGAGCCGACCGGCAGCCCGGATTCCTTGCAGACAGCAGAGATGGACGTGGCCGCGTAGCCCCGGCCGGCCATCAACTCCTCGGCAACATCCATGATCCGGTCCCGGACGGCCGCCGACGCGTGGTCACGGGGTGTTCGAGGGGTCGCCACGGTCGCCATCGTCGCATCCCCTCCCTCCGCCCACCCCTCGACGAGGTCGGCCGGCCGTGGGTCCGCAGCGGCCTGCGAGGAGAAAGTGTTCCGGGCCACGGGACGACCGCGCCCGCCGAGTGGGCCGCGGTGCGAGGCTCCCGTCCTCGGCCCGCACCGTGCAGGTTCCCCCGCCGGAAGCCCGGCCTCCACCAGCCGATCTGTGGGCGACACCAGTCACTCGGAGGGTGCAATGACGCAGCATTTCGATGCCGATGTCGCGATCATCGGCTACGGACCGAGCGGGGTCGCCGCAGCCAACGTGCTCGGCCACCACGGGGTCTCGGCGGTCGCGTTCGAGCGCGACGAGGAGATCTATCCGCGGGCCCGCGCGGTGACGGTCAACGACTGGACGATGCGCTGCCTGCAGTCGGTGGGGCTGGACGATGCCCTGGCCGCGGACATGGACGTCACCAAGGCCCTGCGCTGGGTGACCTACGACGGGAAGCAGCTACACCACCTGACCTTCCCCCCGTCGACCCTGGGCCACCCGCGCTCGTATGCGATCTACCAGCCGCTGATGGAGGCGACGCTGCGCCGCGGCGCCGAGCGCTACCCGGACGAGGTCCAGGTGAACTACGGCGTCGAGGTGACCGGCGTCGAGCAGGACGACGACGGCGTGACCGTCACCACCGCGGAGCTGTCGACCGGCGCTGTCGGCACGATCCGCACCCGCTACGCGCTGGCCTGCCACGGCGGCAACTCCACCACCCGGGAACGGCTCGGGGTGGAGCTGCGCGGGGAGACCGTCGAGGTGCGCTGGGTCGTGATCGACGCGCGCGTGAAGCGGTGGTGGCCCGACCGGGACGTGCTGACCTTCTGGTCGGACAAGCAGCGCCCGGTCGTGGACATCGCCCTGGCCGGTGGCAACCACCGCTGGGAGTTCCCACTGCGCGCGGAGGAGTCGGAGGACGACTTCGCCACGAACGAGCAGCTGTGGCCGCTGCTCAAGGCGATGGGCGTCGCCGAGAACGACGTCGAGATCCACCAGCACGCGTTCTACCGCCATCACGTGCGGATGGCCGATCGCTGGCGCATGGGCCGGGTCTTCCTCGTCGGGGACGCCGCGCACCTGATGCCGCCGTGGGCGGGCGCGGGCATGCAGTCCGGCATCCGCGACGCGTTCGACATCGGCTGGAAGCTCGCCCAGGTGCTCGGCGGGCGCATGCCGGACACCCTCCTGGACACCTACCAGGCCGAGCGGCAGCCCAATGTGGCCATGTACACCCGGATCGCCGTCGAGCTCGGCCGGATCATCAAGCAGGAGCTGTCCGAGCAGGAGATGGCCGCGCTGGCCGCTGCGCCGCCCGAGGGCACGACCCCGCCCGAGCCGCCGCTGCTCCGGCCGCCGCACCTGGAGGCCGGCTGGGTGCGCGGACCGCTCGGGGAGGACAGCGTGGTCGGCAAGATGATCCCCCAGCCCCGGATCGCGTCTCCCCGAGGTGTCATCACACGCCTGGACGACCTGCTCGGCGACGGGTTCGTCCTGCTCGGCGACGACGTGGACCCCGCGACCGCGCTGAGCGAGGAGGAGAAGGCCGGCTGGGACGCGCTGGACGCCCGCTACGTCGCCGTGCGACCCGCCAGCAAGGGCACCGAGGGCCAGGACGAGATCGTCGACCTCGACGGGGTGGTCCTGGAGTGGCTGCGCGGCTACGGCGCCCGCGTCGTCGCCCTTCGCCCCGACCGCTTCGTCGCCGCGGCCGACCGCACCGGCCTCGCCGTCCCCGACTGACCCGGACGACGACGTCGACCAAGAACTCAGAAGGAAGGGACATCATCGTGATCGACTCACTGAGCTACATCGGCTTCACCTCCCCGGACTCCACGGCCTGGAACCGCTTCGGACCCGACGTTCTCGGTCTGCAGCTGGCCGAGCCCGGCGCCGACGGCGCGATCCGGCTCCGCATGGACGACGCCTCCTACCGGATCGCGATCCACCCCGGCGAGGCCGACGACCTGGCCTACCTGGGGTGGGGCGTGGCCGGCCCGCGGGAGCTGGCCGACGCCGCCGACACGCTGAGCGCGGCAGGCGTCAAGGTCGAGCACGCCGAGGCGGGGCTGGCCGGCGAGCGCGCGGTCGGTGATCTGCTGTGGTTCACCGACCCGTTCGGCCAGCGCCACGAGATCTCCTGGGGCCAGCTGTCCCGGCCTGCCACGTTCCACCCCGGCCGGCCCATGTCGGGCTTCGTCACCGGGCGGGGCGGTCTCGGGCACGCCGTACTGATCACGCCGGACCTGCAGGCCTCCGACGAGTTCTACGTCGGCGTGCTCGGGTTCACCCTCTCCGACGTGATCAACGCGCACGGGATGCGGCTGCGCTTCTACCACTGCAACGAGCGCCACCACACCCTCGCGCTCGTCGAGCAGCCGGGAATCGTCGGGTTCCACCACCTCATGCTCGAGGTCGCCGCACTGGATGACCTCGGCACCGCCCTCGACGCGGTGCAGGGCGGGGCCGCCGAGCTGACCATGACGCTGGGCCGGCACACCAACGACCACATGACCTCGTTCTACCTGCGCACCCCCGTCGGCTTCGAGATCGAGTACGGCTATGGCGGCATCGTCCTCGACGAGGACAGCCCGGCGCCCCGGTCCTACGACTCGTTCAGCATCTGGGGGCACAGCTTCCCCGGCGGCGCCCCCACCCCTCCCGGGATCGCCCGCCCCTTCGACCCGGCGCAGACCGGCACGGTCCGATGACGACGTCGACCGCACCGTCCCCCATCACGGCACGGGACGTCGAGGTCGCCGGGCACCGGCTGCACCTCAACGAGACCGGCGACCCGTCCGCGCCCGCGATTCTGTGGCTGCACGGCTCCGGCCCGGGCGTCACGGCGCTGACCAACTGGCAGGCCCTGATCACCCGGCTCGCGCCGCGGTTCCACAACCTGGCCCCGGACGTGCTGGGCTTCGGCGAGTCCGCGCATCCCGACCCGGCGCCGGCCGGGATGGCCGCCTACACGGCCGTGCGGGCCCGCGTGTTGCTGGACCTGCTCGATGTGCTCGGGCTGCAGCGGGTGCACCTGGTCGGCAACTCGATGGGCGGGATGATCGCCTTGCGGATGGTTCTGGACGCCCCCGAACGCGTCGACCGGCTGGTGCTCATGGGCAGCGGCGGGGCGCCGCTCGCGCCCACGCCGGACCTGCTGCGCATGATCCGGTTCTACGAGGACCCGACCGGGGCGGCGATGCGCGAGCTGCTGCCGCGATTCGTGCACGACCCGGCACTGTTCGCCGGGCGGCTCGAGGAGATCGCCGCGACCCGGCTCGCGACGGCCTCGCGCCCCGAGGTCCGCCGCTCGCACCTGGCGACGTTCGACCCCGCCGGCGAGCCGGTGCGCTACACGCCCGAGGAGCTGGCCCGCATCGAGCAGCAGGCGCTGGTGGTGCACGGCCGGGAGGACCGGTTCATCCCGGTGCACGCCGGTTACTTCCTCGCCGAGCACATCCGCAACGCCCAGCTGCACGTCCTGCCCAACACCGGTCACTGGGCTCAGCTCGAGCAACCCGAGCGGTTCCGCGCACAGGTCGAGCTGTTCCTGGGCGAACCTGCCTCGGCCGAGGGAGAACCACCGGCATGACGACGCATACGTATACGAGTGTCTGGTCCGATCTGCGTGAGGTCGAGTTCTGCCAGGGATTTCTCCGGGCGGGCGAGTACCGGACGCGGTATCTGCACGCCGGTGACGAGTCGAAGCCGCCGTTGCTGATGCTCCACGGGATCACCGGGCACGCCGAGGCCTACGTGCGAAACCTGCGCTCGCACGGCGAGCACTTCTCCTGCTGGGCGATCGACCTCATCGGTCACGGCTACAGCAGCAAGCCGGAACATCCGCTGGAGATCCGCCACTACCTCGACCACGTGCTGGCGTTCCTGGACACGATCGGCGTGGAGAAGGCGTCGTTCACCGGCGAGTCGCTGGGCGGGTGGGTGACGGCCCGGTTCGCGATCGAGCATCCGGACCGGGTCGAGCGCATCGTGCTCAACACGATGGGCGGCACGATGGCCAACCCGCAGGTGATGCAGCGGCTCTACACGCTGTCGATGGAGGCGGCGCGGGATCCGAGCTGGGAGCGGGTCCGAGCACGGCTGGAGTGGCTGATGGCCGACCCGGGCATGGTCACCGACGACCTCGTCCGAACCCGGCAGGCGATCTTCGAGCAGCCCGGCTGGCCGCGCGCCTGCGAGGCGAACATGGCCCTGCAGAACCCCGAGATCCGCCGCCGCAACATGCTCACCGACGAGGACCTCGGCAGGATCCAGGCGCCGACGCTGGTGCTGTGGACCACCAAGGACCCGTCCGGGCCGGTCGACGAGGCCAGGCGGATCGCGTCGCTGATCCCGAACGCCCGCCTCGCCGTCATGGACGACTGCGGTCACTGGCCCCAGTACGAGGACACCGAGACGTTCAACAAGATCCACCTCGACTTCCTCCTCGACCGCTGACGACAGCCGGACCTGAAACGGACACGACTCATGACGCAGACACCATCCGGGAACGGCCACGGGTCGTTCGACACCGACGTCCTGGTGGTGGGGGCCGGCCCGGTGGGGCTGATCCTCGCCAACCTCCTCGGCGTGTACGGCATCCGCACGACACTGGTCGAGCAGGGCCCGGAGCTGATCGACTACCCACGAGGCGTCCAGATCGACGACGAGACCTTGCGGACCTTCCAGAGCGCCGGCCTGGTCGAGCAGGTGCTGCCGCACACCACTCCGGACCACGTCCTGCGGATGATCAACCACAAGGGTCAGGTCCTTGCCGAGGTCAAGGCCCCGGCCAAGGACTACGGCTGGCCCCGGCGCAACGCCTTCATCCAACCGCTCGTCGACAAGGAGCTGCTGGCCGGGCTGTCCCGGTTCACGCACGTCGACGTGCACTTCTCGCACACCATGGTCGGCCACATCGAGGACGCCGACGGGGTACGGGCCACCGTCGACCTCGCCGACGGAACGACCCGCGCGATCCGCGCCCGCTACCTGGTGGGCTGCGACGGTGGCCGCAGCCCGACCCGGCGCGGGATGGACGTCACGTTCGAGGGCCGGACCGCGCCTGCCCGCTGGCTGGTCGTCGACGTCCGCAACGACCCGCTCGGCACGCCCAGCGCCTACCTGGGCGCCGACCCGCAACGGCCCTTCGTGTCCATCGGCCTGCCGCACGGCATCCGTCGGTTCGAGTTCATGCTCCACGACGACGAGACCGACGAGCACGTCGCCGACCCGCAGTTCGTCGCCTCGCTGCTGGCGAAGCACGTGCCGGACCCGTCGAACGTCGACTTCATCCGCAAGCGCGTCTACACCCTGCACGCCCGCATCGCCGGTGCGTTCCGGCGGGGACGGGTGCTCGTCGCGGGCGATGCGGCGCACCTGATGCCGGTGTGGCAGGGCCAGGGGTACAACAGCGGCATCCGCGACGCGACGAACCTGGCGTGGAAGCTGTCCGCGGTGCTGCGGGGTGCGGCGTCTCACACGCTGCTGGACAGCTACGACACCGAGCGTCGCGACCACGTCAAGGCGATGACCGACGTGTCGGTGACGATGGGTCGCATCCTGGCGCCCAAGCGCAGGACGACGGGCGTGCTACGCGACATCGCCGCGGCGGGGCTGAACCTGGCGCCACCGGCGAAGCGCTGGCTGGCCGAGATGCGCTACAAGCCCGCGCCGCGCTTCCGCGTCGGGGCACTGGTCGAACCCACCGGCGCGGCCGCCGCCCGCAACCCGGTGGGGCAGATGTTCCCGCAGCCGCGCGTCGACACCCGCGACCGGCAGAACGTCGTGCTCGACGACGTGCTCGGGCCCTGGTTCGCGGTCCTGGTATGGGGCAACGACCCGCTCGCGGTGCTCGACAAGCAGGCCCTCGCGACCCTGGAGAGCCTGGGCGCCCGGCTGGTCGGCGTGCGCCCCCTCACGCAACTGCACTACGACCCACCCCGCGAGGGCAGCTTCGTCGAGGGGACCGGCCCCACACGGACCGGTGACGTCACGCTGATCGGCGACCGGGAGGGCCGGCTCAAGGCGTGGTTCGACCAGCACCTGGTCGGCGTGGTGTTCCTCCGCCCGGACCGCTACGTGGCCGCCGCGTGCATCGCCCAGGACGCATCCCGGGTGACCGGTGCCCTTGCCACCGCCCTGTCGCTGACCACGGATGGAGCCCGTCCGTGACGCTCGCCGTGTGCTGCATGTCGCACAGCCCGCTGCTGGAGCTCGCCGACCCCGGCCCCGAGCTGACCGAGGACGTTCGATCCGCGTTCGCCACCGTCCGGAGCTTCGTCGCCGACTACGACCCCGAGCTGGTCGTGGTCTTCCACCCCGACCACTACAACGGGTTCTTCTACGAGCTGATGCCGCCGTTCTGCGTCGGGCTCGCGGCCACCTCGATCGGGGACTACGGGTCGCAGGCCGGCCCGCTGGACGTGCCCCGCGACATCGCGCTCGGGTGCGCGCTCGCAGCCCTGGACGCCCAGGTCGACCTCGCGGTCTCGCTGCGGATTGAGATCGACCACGGTGCGGTGCAGCCACTGGAGATCCTCTTCGGGGGCATCACCGAGCGACCGGTCGTCCCGTTCTTCATCAACTCGGTCGCCCCGCCGTTCGCGCCGATCCGCCGGGTCCGCGCACTCGGCCACGCCGTCGGGACCTACCTCGCCTCGCTCGACCGGCGCGTGCTGCTGATCGGGTCCGGAGGGCTGTCGCACGAGCCGCCGGTGCCCACTCTCGACACCGCACCGCCGGAGGTGGCCGAAGCGCTGATCAGCGGACGGCACCCCACTCCCGAGGCGCGCGCGGCCCGCCAGCAGCGGGTCGTCGACGCCGCCAGGCGGTTCGCCGCGGGCGCCGGGAACCTCCGACCGCTCAATCCGGAGTGGGACAACACCTTTCTCGACCAGCTCGCCGCGAACGATCTCGACGCGATCGACCGCTACACCGACGCGTCCATCGCCGAGCAGGGTGGCAACTCGGCCCAGGAGATCCGCACGTGGGTCGCCGCCTACGCCGCCCTGAGCGCGATGGGCCGCTACCGGATGACGTCGCGGTACTACCGCCCCATCCCCGAGTTCATCGCGGGCTTCGGCGCCACCACCGCCGTGAGCTCCCCGGCGCCGACCCCGGAGGCGGCTGCGGCCTACTGCGCCCCGGCGTAGGTCAGGCACCCAGTCGCAGCGCGCGGACGGCGTTCTCCTTGAGGATCTTGGGTCGGACGTGGTCCTTGATGTCGAGCTTCGCGAAGTCCGCCAGCCACCGGTCCGGGGTGATCAGCGGGTAGTCCGAGCCGAAGAGCACCTTGTCCTGCAGCAGCGTGTTCGCGTAGCGCACGAGCTGGGGCGGGAAGTACTTCGGCGACCAGCCGGACAGGTCGATGTAGACGCCCGGCTTGTGGGTGGCCACGGCCAGCGCCTCGTCCTGCCAGGGAAAGGAGGGGTGCGCCATGATGATCGTCAGGTCGGGGAAGTCGACCGCCACGTCGTCGAGCAGCATCGGGTTCGACAGCGACAGCCGGATCCCGCCGCCGCCGGGCAGCCCCGCCCCGATCCCGGTCTGGCCGGTGTGGAAGAGCGCGGGCACACCCAGCTCCTGCGCGACCTCGAGCAGCGGGTAGGCGCTGCTGTCGTTGGGCGCGAAGTCCTGCAGCGACGGGTGGAACTTGATACCCCGCATCCCGCGCTCCTGCACCAACCTGCGGAAGGTGCGCGCGCCGGCCCGGCCCTTGGCCGGGTCGATGCTGGCGAACGGGATGAGCACGTCCGGGTTCGCGGCCGCGGCGTCGGCGATCTCCTCGTTGGAGACGGCCGGATGACCCGTCGAGGACTCGACGTCGACGGTGAACACGACCACGGCCATCGCCCGCTCGCGGTAGTGCGCGACGGTCTCGTCCAGGCTCGGCGCACGGTGTTCGGCGCCGAAGTACTTCGCCGAGGCCTCGACGAAGGCGTCGGGCAGCGCGAGATGGCCGTGCGCGTCCACCTCGACGTGCGCGTGTACGTCGATGGCGGTCAGGGAGTCGAGGACGGCGGGGTCCATGGCGGTCACTTCGGCACCTCCGGCAGCTTCTCCCCGACGGCCTGCTGGTGGTCGGCGAACACGGTCGGCCAGGTCTGCGCGATGTCGTCGGCGCTCCAGCCGCCGTCCGCGTAGGCCGCGACGGCCTGGGTCGGGTGGGTCCACAGGGTGAGGCGGTCGCCTCCGACACCGATGGCCTGCCCGGTGACCGAGGCCGCCTCGTCCGAGGCGAGGAACACGACGAGCCCCGCCGCGTCCTCCGGGGTACCGAAGGCGAGCGCACGGCGGGCGAAGGCGGGCAGCGGCTCCCCGGCACGCAGCGCGTCGACGAAGGGCTTGAGGCCGGGGATCGTCTCGGTCATCGCGGTGGCGGCCACCGGCACGATCGCGTTGACGGTGACGCGGGCCCTGGCCAGCTCCATCGCCCAGGTGCGGACCATCCCGACGATGCCCGCCTTGGCGGCGGCGTAGTTGGTCTGGCCGAAGTTGCCGCGCTGCCCGGTCGGGGAGCCGACGCAGATGATGCGTCCCCCGTCGCCCTGCTCGCGGAAGCGGCCCGCGGCGGCGCGGGCG
The DNA here is from genome assembly GCA_050248815.1 of Pseudonocardia sp. Classification (GTDB taxonomy): domain Bacteria; phylum Actinomycetota; class Actinomycetes; order Mycobacteriales; family Pseudonocardiaceae; genus Pseudonocardia. The sequence goes on from JBFWRR010000068.1 coordinate 22,322, forward strand.
CAGGTGAAACTGCCCCGCAGGTGGACGCGCACGACGGTGTCGAAGTCGTCGTCGCTCATCTTCCAGAGCACCGTGTCGCGCAGCACGCCCGCGTTGGCGACCATGACGTCCAGCCGCCCGAACTCGGCGACGGCGCGGGCGACCAGCGCGTCCGCCGCCTCGGTCGACCCGACGGCGGCGATCTCGGCCACCGCGCGCCCGCCCGCGGCGACGATCTCCCCGACCGCCGCCTCGGCGGTCGCCGCGTCCACGTCGTTGACCACGACCGCCGCTCCCGCGGCGGCCAGCGCCTTGGCATAGGCCAGGCCCAGCCCGCGACCGCTCCCGGTCACGACGGCGACCTTCCCGTCGAGCCTGTCGAGGTCCACCACCTGCTCCTCCTTCTCGTCGGCCCGTATCGGCCCCTTTCGATGGTCTTCACAATCATTGAAATAGTCAATGATTGCTGATATCCAATAAGGTGGCGGCGGACACGTCGTGCCGCGAGGAGGAGCCGTGCTTCCGGACGAACTGGCCCGCGACGCCGGCTTCCTGCTGGCCAGGGCGGGCGGGCGGGCCATCCGCGACCTCAACCGGGCCCTGGCGCCGCTGGAGCTGCGCAGCAGGCACTACACGGTCCTGCTCGCCGCAGCCGGTGCGGGGCGGTCCCAGCGCGAGCTCGGCGAGCTCCTCGCGATCGACCCCAGCGCCGTCGTCGCGATCGTCGACGATCTGGAACGCGGCGGGCTGGTGCGCCGCGAGCCGGACCCCACCGACCGCCGCACCCGTCGGGTCGTCGCGACCGAGGCCGGCCGGGTCCGCATGCGGGAGGCACGTGCGGGCGCGCGGTCGGTCGAGGAGGCGCTGCTCGCCGAGCTCGACGACGCCGAGCGCGCCACGCTGCTCGCCCTGCTCACCCGGATCGCGGGCGTGTAGTCGCACGCCGAAAGGCCGCGACCTCGGCCACCGCGGCGGCCGGTCGACCCCGACCGGCGGGTCGTGCACGCCGCCACGCTCGGCGAGGCCGCCGCCGTCGGGCGGCGACCTCCGACGGTGTCGGCGACTCGCGGTGTACCGTCGGCCTCCGGTGTGCCGGGAAGTCTGGTCGGCGTTCTGTCGGCCTTCCCGGACGGAGTACGACCTATGCCCACACCCGAGCACCTTCGGCACGTGTCCGATGTCGTGGACCTCGCCGATGTCGACGACACGGCGGTCGAGCTCGTGGGCGGGAAGGCCGTCGGTCTGGCCTGGATGATCCGGGCGGGCGAGCAGGTGCCCGCCGGATTCTGCATCGCGACCACGGCGCACGAGCGGGCGCTCACCGCGGGCGGTGTCCCCGACGAAAGCCTGCGACGCGACGTGACGCGCGCCTACGTGCGGCTCGGGTCGGGGCCGGTCGCCGTCCGGTCCAGTGCGGTGGCCGAGGATCTGCCGCAGGCCAGTTTCGCGGACCAGCACGAGACCGTCCTGAACGTGCGGGGGGCCGACGCCCTGATCGACGCGGTCCGGCAGTGCTGGGAATCCCTCACGAGCCCCCGAGCCGTCTCCTACCGGGAGGCTGCCGGGATCCCCGACCGGCCCGCACGGATGGGTGTCGTGGTCCAACAGATGGTCGACCCGCTCGCCGCCGGGGTCCTGTTCACGGCCAACCCGATCACCGGCCGTCGCGGCGAGATGGTCGTCGACGCCACCCCCGGACTCGGGACCACGGTCGTCGACGGCAGCGCCCCGGCCGACCACTACGTCCTGCGCGGCGACCCGGTCCCCGACGGCGGATGCCTCGGGCCCGCCCAGCTCGCCCGGCTCAGGGCGGCCGGCGAGCGCCTGCAGCGGCGGGCCGGCCGCCCGCAGGACGTCGAGTGGGCCTTCGACCGCAACGGCGAACTGTGGCTGCTCCAGTCGCGACCGGTCACGACCCTGTTCCCGCTACCGCGCTCCAGCAGGCCGGGGACGCGGGTGCTGCTCGAGGTCGGCCACATGCAGGGGATGCTGCAGCCGTTCACACCGATGGGGATGGCGGCGATGCGGCTGGCGATGACGCAGTACCTCGAATCCGCCGGAGTGCGTACCGGGCCCGACGGGAACGGGGTGCTCGTCGAGGCGGCCGGACGGATGTACCTCGACATCACCGGCGTCGTCCGGTACCGACCCACCCGCCGCAGGCTCGGGGCGGCGCTGGCGATCTACGGGCCCCGGGTGAGGGCGGCGATGGACCGCGTCCTGGAGGATCCGCGGCTCGCACCGGTTCCCGGCAGGCCGTTTCGCCTGCGCACCGTGCTCCCGGTGGTGGCCCGCCTGGCCCCCGGCCTGGTCGCCGGGATGCTCGGCGCGCTGGCCCGTCCGGCACGGGCACGCGCACGGGCCTTTCGGGCGGCCGACGACGTGCGACGCACCTCGCAGCCCCGGCGTCGGCAGGGCGCCGTCGCGCAGTTGCACGCTGCAGTTCGGGCGCAGGGTGCGTTCGCGGGTGCCGGGATGCAGCCCCTGCTGGCGCCGCTGTACGCCGCTCTGTCGGCCCGGCAGGTCGCCGTCGGGCTGCTTGCGGGCGTCGCGGACGAGAGCGAGATCGACGAGACGTTGCGCGGCATGCCGTACAACGTCACCACCGAGATGGACCTGGCTCTGTGGCGGCTGGCGTCGGCTGCGGCAACGCACCGCGACCTCCTGCTCGACACACCGCCGGCCGAGCTCGCCGCCCGCCATCTCGCCGGCGAGCTGCCCGAGATCGGGCTCGGCGGGTTCCTGCGCAGGTACGGTCACCGGGCAGCGGCCGAGATCGACGTCGGAGTGCCGCGGTGGGCCGAGGACCCCACACCCGTGTTCGCCGCGATCGCGGGCTACCTGCGCGTCACCGACCCGGCGCAGGGCGCCGACCGCCGCTTCGCCCGGGCCACGGACGAGGCCGTCGCGAAGATCGACGAGCTGGTCGCGCGGACCCGTCGCACGCGGCCGGTCCGCGCCCGCTGCGCCGGCTGGCTGCTGCGCCGGGCCCGCGAGCTGTCCGGCCTGCGCGAGCTGCCGAAGTTCGCGTGGCTCCACGCCATCGCCGAGATGCGCCGCCAGCTGCTCGCGGCCGGCACGGAGCTGCACGAGCGGGGTCTGTTGGACCGCGGCGAGGACGTGATGTTCCTGGACCTCCGGGAGGCCTTCGCCGCAGCGGACGGCGCCGACATGCGACAGATCGTCACCACCCGCCGGGCCGACCGCGAGCGGGAGATGCGCCGTCGCCACGTCCCAGGGCTGATGCTCTCCGACGGCACGATCCCCGAGGCGATGGCCCCGCCGATCCCCGTCACGGCCGGCACGCTCACCGGCATGCCCGCCGCTCCCGGCACCGCGACCGGCAGGGCACGAGTGGTCCTCGACCCGGCCGATGCGCACGTCGAGCCGGGCGAGATCCTCGTCGCCCCCACCACCGACCCGGGCTGGACCCCGCTCTTCCTCACCGCCGCCGGCCTGGTGACCGAGACCGGCTCCCCGATGGCGCACGGCCCGACCGTCGCCCGGGAGTACGGCATACCCGCGGTCATCTGCGTGCGCGACGCCACACGGCTGATCAGCACCGGGGAGCTGATCACCATCGACGGCGCCGCCGGGACCGTCACCGTCGACGTCCCACGCTGATCGCGACCGGGTCGAGGTCCGCGCGCCGGCCGGCCGGAGGTACGGCGGCGGGAAGATTCGGCTAAGGTCGGTCACGTACCCCAGGGGGTATCTGGTCCGGGATGCAGGGATGGCAGTGAACGTCGACACGGAGCTGACCACCGAGGAGTACCGCGAGCAGCGGCGCACGCCGGAAGAGCGACGGTGATGCAGCCGATCAGCCGCCGCCGCGCGCTGCAGCTCGGCGGGTTCGGCGTGGCTGCGGCGGTCGTCGGCGGGTTGGGGCTGGCTGCGACCGCCGGCTCCGGCTTCCCGGCCGCGTCCGGCACCGATCTCGTCGAACCCCCGGTCCTGCGCAGCTCCGGCGGCCTGCTGCAGGTCCGCCTCGAGGCCGCTGCTCAGCGCGTGCCGCTCGCCGGCGGCGAGGCCACCGTCCTGGGCTACAACGGCGGCGTGCCCGGGCCCACGCTGCACCTGCAGCCCGGCGACCGACTCCGCGTCGACCTGGCGAACCGACTGGGCGAGCCGACCAACCTGCACGTCCATGGCCTGCACGTCTCCCCACAGGGCAACGGCGACAACACCTTCCTCGCCATCCGACCGGGCCGGACGTTCGCCTACGACTTCCAGCTGCCGCCCGACCACCCGCCCGGCGTCTACTGGTACCACCCGCACCACCACGGCATGGTCGCCGACCAGATCTTCGGCGGCCTCTACGGCGCGATCATCGTCGAGGACCCCGTCCCGGTCCCGGTCACCCGCGAACGCCTACTGGTCGTCTCCGACATCTCCCTCGACGGCCGCGGGCAGATCCGAGAGCCCTCGCCGATGGCACGGATGATGGGCCGCGAAGGCGAACTCGTCCTGGTCGACGGCCAGACCCGGCCCCGCCTGAACGCCCGCCCCGGTGAGCGCGAACGCTGGCGCATCGTCAACGCCTGCACCGCCCGCTACCTGCGCCTGCGACTCGACGGCCAGAAGCTCCAGCTGCTCGGCATCGACTCCGGGCACCTCGCCGAGCCGCGCAACGTCGACGAGATCGTGCTCACCACGGGCAACCGCGCCGACCTGCTCGTCACCACCAGCGCGGGGCCGGCCCGGTTGCGCACGTTGCCCTACGACCGCGGCGGCATGACCGGGATGATGGGCGGCCGCGACCCGGGCGGGACAGCGTTCCCCACCGACGAGCCGGTCACCCTCGCCGACCTCGAGGTCACCGGCCCGGCCGGCGCGCCCCTCCCGCCGGTACCCACCCGGCCTGCGATGCGCGACCTACGCGCCGAACCCGTCGCCGCCCGTCGCCACCTGACCTTCGCCATCGGCATGGGCGGCGGCATGGGCATGGGCGGCGGCATGGGCGGCGGCATGGGTATGGACTTCACCATCGACGGCAAACGGTTCGCCCCCGACCGGGTCGACCAACTCGTCGCCGCCGGCACCGTCGAGGAGTGGACCGTCGCCAACACCAGCCCGATGGACCATCCCCTCCACCTGCACGTCTGGCCCATGCAGATCCTCGCCCGCGCCGGCCGACCGGTGGCCGACGCCACCTGGCAGGACGTCGTCAACGTCCCCGCCCGCAGCGACGTCACCCTCCGCATCGCCTTCGACAACTTCACCGGCCGCACCGTCTACCACTGCCACGTCCTCGACCACGAGGACCGCGGCATGATGGCCGTCCTCGAAGCACGGTGAGGATTCCCGGCTGCGTCACGCCCCACTCCTGGCGATCATGCCCTGAGCGCACACCGGCATGGCACGCGCGACCGGATCCGGTATCGCGGTTGCGCCGCGGTCGGTGAGTGGCGAGTCTCGTGGGATGGCGCGCTACCACGTGACGGTCGTGTCCGGAGACCCGTCGCGGACGGCCGCGGAGGTCGCCGCCGATGCCGGCGCGGAGGTGATCCGCAAGATGGGGGCGCCGGACGGCGTGGCCGCGATCGCCACGGACGAGCAGATCGACGCGCTCGTCGCCGCGGGCGCCACCGTGCACCGGCATGCCGATCTCGCCGAGGGGCGCGCGCAGCGGCTCGCCGAGGTCGGCGAGGGCGACCGGTACGCCGAGGCCCTGCGCAGGCTGGCCGGGCGCTGAGGTGCCGTACCTGAACGTGGTGGAAGTCGAGTCGGCGCTGCAGGTCGTCGCGGCCACGCATCCGCGCACCACCGAGCTGGTCACGCTGCCCCACCGGACGTGGGAGAACCGGGTCTGCCGCGCGGTGCGCGTGGCCGCCGACCTCGCGACGGCGCGGCCGACCGTCGTCCTCGTCGCGGGCGTGCACGCCCGGGAGTGGGGCGGACCGGACATCCTCGTGTCGTTCCTGGAGCGCCTCACCACTGCCGCCGCGGCGGGCGCGTCGATCTCGCTGCCCGGCTACACGGTGTCGGTGGAGCAGGTCGAACGGATGGTCAGCAGCCTGGACATAGTGGTGTTCCCGCAGGTCAACCCGGACGGGCGGGCCTACTCGATGTCCCCCGAGGGGGATGAGATGTGGCGGACCAACCGGCGTCCGTCACCGGCCGGGGGTGTGGACGTCAACCGCAACCACGACTGGCTGTGGGACTTCCGCCGCCACTTCGACCCTCGGGCCCTCGCGCGTGGCGAGGTGTCGGTGTCGGACACCCCCGGCCAGGACACCTACCACGGGCCGGACGCCCTCTCCGAGCCGGAGACGCGCAACGTCGTGTGGCTGGTGGACCGCTACCCCACCACCCGCTTCCTCACCGACGTGCACAGCTTCTCCGAGCTGATCCTCCATCCGTGGGGCGACGACGACAACCAGTCCACCGAGCCCGAGCAGAACTTCCACAACCCCGCCTTCGACCGCAGGCGCGGCCTGCTCGCCCAGAACGGGCACCCGGACGCCGACCGCTACCGCGAGTACCTCGACCCCGAGCACCGCCGTGCGCTGGTCGCGATCGGGGAGCGGATGCGCGACGCCGTCGGGTCCGTCAACGGCCGCCGCTACACCGTCCAGCAGGGCGCGCAGCTCTACGGCACCGCCGGCACCGCCGACGACTGGGCCTTCGCGCGCCACGCCCTCGACCCGTCACGTCCGGTGATCTACCCGTACACCATCGAGTTCGGGCGCGAGCATCCCGGCGACGTCGCGGCCAGCTTCCACCCGCCCTACGCGGAGATGGCGACGATCATCGACGAGGTCGTGGCCGGGCTGGCGGAGCTCTGCCTCGCGGGACTGGACCGACTGGCCGCCGAGCAGCGGCCGTAGGCGACGCAGGCCCTTGCAGGCCCCCGGCGACGGCGAGCGGCGGCACGACGGAGGGAGAGCCGATGCGCGTCCTCATCGTGACGGCGGGTTCACGAGGTGACGTCGCCCCGTTCACCGGGCTGGGCCTGCGGCTGCAGCAGGCAGGCCACCAGGTGGCGCTGGCCGCCCACGGCCGGTTCGCCGACCTCGTCCACGGGTGCGGGCTGGAGTACCGGGCCCTCCCCGGCGATCCCGTCGAGCTCGTCCGCGCCCGCACCGCAGCCCCCTCGCCCGACGCCGCACGGTCGGTCTTCGCGGCGTTCCTCGACGAGCTGGGCGAGGGTGTGTCGGCTGCCGCGGCCGCCGGGACCGACGTCCTGCTCACCGCCTTCGGCCCGGCCCCGATCTGCCGGGTCGTCGCCGAGGGCCTCGGTATCCCGTGCGTCGGGGGGTACCTCGCGCCCGGGGTCCCCACCCGTGAGTTCCCGCCACCCGGCCGGCCCCCGACCGGGCCGTCGCCCGCCGGCAACCTCGCCGCGGGCCGCGAGGTGCTCGCCCGGACCGACGCCCTCTACGCCGACGTCCTGCGGCGGCTGCGTACCCGGCTCGACCTCCCCGCCGCCACCGGGAGCGCGCCCGACCGGCCGATCTGCCACGGCTTCAGCCCGGTGGTGGTTCCCCGGCCCGCCGACTGGCCCGCGACGGTGCAGGTGACCGGGTGCTGGTGGCCGGCCCGGCCACCGGGATGGCAGCCGCCGGACCGACTGGTCGACTTCCTCGACGCCGGTCCCCCTCCGGTCTTCGTCGGGTTCGGCAGCATGACCCCGGACCACGAACGGCTCCGCGAGGTCGTCACGGCCGCCGTCCGTCGGGTCGGCGTGCGCGCCGTCGTCCAGGCCGGATGGGCCGGGCTCGACGCCTCCGGTGCCGACATCCTGCCCGTCGGCGACCTGCCGCACGACTGGTTGTTCCCCCGGACGGCCGCCGTGGTCCACCACGCAGGCGCGGGCACCACCGGTGCCGGGCTGCGCGCGGGCGTACCGGCCGTCCCGGTGCCCGTCCTGGTCGACCAGCCCTTCTGGGCGGACCGGCTGCACCGACTCGGCGTCGCGCCGCGCCCGCTTCCGATGCACGGGCTGACCGCCGACACCCTGACCGACGCACTGCGCGAGTGCCTCGACCGATCGACCCTCCGCGACCGCGCCACCGCGCTCGCCCACCGCATCCGTGCCGAGGACGGCGCCGCAGGCGTCGTCTCGCTGCTCACACGGCTCGACGGCGAGCGCGGACAGCGGTTCTCCGCCGGGTGAGCCGCCCCGTCACGCGGCGGATCCGAGTAGGCGTCACTCACGCCGCCGACCCGGGAGCCTCACGGCGTGCGGGTGATCGACGGCCGATGCACGCCGGTCACCTCCCGCCGGGCCCGACCTCGAAGGACATGTGGACGGTGTCGCGCTCGCACGCACCGCAGCGGGCCCACGAGCCTGGCGGAGCCTCGATCTCACCATCGCCATGCCACCAGCGGGTACCACAGTGCCGGCGCACCGTGCGCCAACCCTTGCGGTGCCACGACCCCGAAGACGATCGGGTCGAGGAGCACCGCGACAGCGGCCGAGGCGGCCGAGGTCGTCGCGCCGGCGAGCCGCCCGAACACACTCGATGCCCGAGCGAGACCGGGGTGGGCCGCAAGCGGCCCGGCGACCTGCCGGGCCACGTCCGGCGTGCAGGTCCGTGGTCCGTCGCGGAGGGCGGGAAGCAGTGGGCGCACCGGGCCGCGGGGATCGAGCTCGTGTGCGATCGCGATCCGCTCGAACGGCACGTCCTGCGCGGCGAGACGAGCGAGCTCGCGACGTTGGGCGTGAGGCACCACGGTGCGGCCGCGGCGCGTGTACGGATCGTGTTCCGCGGCGGTGACGATCCAGGGGCGATCGCCGTCGAGCACGAGCAGCGGCTGGTCGCTCCACGGC
>JBFWRR010000069.1:0-10379 GCA_050248815.1 Pseudonocardia sp.
TGCACGGCGCGGCCGCATCTGCACGGCGCGGCCGCATCTGCACGGCACGTGCCGGTCTCCGCGCCGTCAAGCGGCGACGGCGTCCAGAGCGGCGCGCAGGTCCTCGGCCAGGTCCTCGACGTCCTCGATCCCCACCGAGAGTCGCACCAGCGCGTCGGGCACCTCCAGCGCGGAGCCGGCCACGGACAGGTGCGTCATCGCGCCGGGGTGCTCGATGAGCGACTCCACGCCGCCGAGCGACTCGGCCAGGGTGAACAGCCGCGTCCCGGCGCAGACCTGCAAGGCCGCCTCCCGGCCTCCGCGAAGCAGGAACGACACCATGCCCCCGAAGCGGCGCATCTGCTTGGCGGCCACCTCGTGGCCGGGGTGTTCGGGCAGGCCCGGGTAGAGGACCCGCTCGACGGCCGGGTGCCGGGTGAGCAGCTCGGCGACTCGCTCGGCGTTGTCGCAGTGGCGCTCCATCCGCACCGCGAGCGTCTTCACCCCGCGCAGCGTCAGCCAGGCGTCGAACGGCCCGGGGACCGAGCCCGTGGCGTTCTGGGCGAAGGCGAGCCGCTCGGCCAGCTCGTCGTCGTCGGTCACGAGGGCACCCCCGACGACGTCGGAGTGCCCGCCGACGTACTTCGTCGTGGAGTGCAGGACGACGTCAGCACCCAGGCCGAGCGGCTGCTGCAGGTACGGCGAGGCGAAGGTGTTGTCGACGACGAGCCGGGCGCCGACGTCACGGGCCACCTCGGCGACGACGGCGATGTCCGCGATCCCGAGTAGCGGGTTCGTCGGCGTCTCGCACCAGACGACCCTCGTCTCCGGACGCAGGGCCGTACGTAGCGCCGCGATGTCGGCGAGGTCCACCGGGGTGTACTCGACGCCCCACGGCACCAGCACCTTGTCGACCAGCCGGAAGGTGCCGCCGTACGCGTCGTGCGGGAGGACGACGTGGTCGCCGGGGCGCAGCAGGGTACGCAGCAGCACGTCGCTCGCGCCCATGCCCGAGCCGAACGCGAGCGCGTGCCGGCCGCCCTCCAGCGCGGCGAGGCACTCCTGCAGCGCCGTACGGGTGGGGTTGGCGCTACGCGAGTACTCGTAGCCGCCGCGGGTGCCGCCGACCCCGTCCTGCGCGAACGTCGACGTCGCGTGGATGGGGACGATCACCGCCCCCGTCGTGGGGTCGGGCTCCTGGCCGGCGTGGATGGCGCGCGTGGAGAAGCCGTTCATGCCCAGACGCTACCCACCCGGCCACCCCGCCACCCGCCGTGCCCCGCCCGCCGCCCCGCGAGTTGCGCATCTCACCGGCGCGAGTTGCGCATCTCGCCGGCGGACGTGACCGCGGACAGCCTTTCGGAGCGGACACGTCGCCCTGACAGAACCCGCAACCCGCGGCGAGCGGACGCGCAACTCGCTGCCGCGGAACCCGCAACCCGCGGCGGTGAGACGCGCGACTCGACCTGATGGAACGCGCGACCCGGGCCGATCGAACGCGCAACTCAGGCTGATGGAACCCGCAACTCGCGCCAGACGAAACGCACGAACCCGCAGCAGAACGCGCACTCGGCCGGAGAAGAGACACCACTCGGTATGAGGAGAGACACCACTCGGCATGAGGAGATACGCCACTCGGCCTGAGGAGATACGCCACTCGGCCTGAGGAGATGCGCAACTCGGCCGGATGAAATGCGCAACTCGGCCTGACGAGATGCGGAACTCGCGGGGTCAGGAAGCGCCCAGGAACGCCAGCACGTCGGAGCGGGTGACCACGCCCGCCGGCTTCCCGTCCACCAGAACCAACGCGGCGTCCGCCCGGGCGAACGCCGTCATGGCGTTCTCCAGCGCCTCCCCCGCCCCGATCGTCGGCAGCGGCGGGGACATGTGCTGGTCGAGCCGGTCCGCGAGCTGGGCGCGGCCGGTGAACAGCGCCTCCAGCAGGTCGCGCTCCACCACCGCGCCCGCGACCTCCGCCGCCATCACCGGCGGCTCGGCCCGCACGACGGGCATCTGCGAGACCCCGTACTCGCGCAGGTAGTGCACGGCGTCCGCGACCGTCTCGTTCGGGTGGGCGTGCACGAGGGCGGGGATGGAGCCGTCCTTGCGGCGCAGCACGTCCCCGACGGTCGCGCCCTCGGCGGGGGGCAGGAACCCGTAGCCCGCCATCCAGGCGTCGTTGAAGACCTTCCCGAGGTAGCCGCGCCCGCCGTCGGGCAGCAGGACGACGACGACGGCGTCTGCGGGCAGCTCCGCCGCCACCCGCAGCGCCGCCACGACCGCCATCCCGCAGGACCCCCCGACGAGCAGCCCCTCCTCGCGGGCGAGACGGCGGGTCATGTGGAACGAGTCGCCGTCGGAGACCGCGATGATCGCATCGCAGACGTCCTTGTCGTAGGTGGCGGGCCAGAAGTCCTCGCCCACGCCCTCGACCAGGTACGGGCGGCCGCTCCCCCCGCTGTAGACCGATCCCTCCGGGTCCGCGCCGATCACCTGCACGCGACCGCCGGAGACCTCCTTGAGGTAGCGGCCCACCCCGGAGATCGTGCCGCCGGTGCCGATGCCCGCGACGAAGTGCGTGATCCGCCCGTCGGTCTGCTCCCAGATCTCCGGGCCGGTGGTGGCGTAGTGCGACGCGGGGTTGGCGGGGTTCGCGTACTGGTTGGGCTTCCAGCCACCCGGGGTCTCGCGGGCGAGGCGATCCGACACGGAGTAGTAGGAGTCCGGGTGGGCCGGCTCCACCGCCGTCGGGCAGACGACGACCTGCGCCCCGTACGCCTTGAGGACGTTGCGCTTGTCCTCGCTGACCTTGTCCGGGCACACGAAGATGCACCGGTAGCCGCGGCGCTGGGCGAGGATCGCGAGACCGATCCCGGTGTTGCCCGAGGTGGGCTCGACGATGGTGCCGCCCGGACGCAGCTCGCCGGAGGCCTCCGCGGCCTCGATCATGCGCAGGGCGATGCGGTCCTTCACGCTGCCGCCCGGGTTGAAGTACTCCACCTTCGCGAGCACCGGCGCGGGGATGCCCTCCGCCACGGCGCCGAGCCGCACCAGCGGCGTGTTCCCGATCAGGTCGGCGACGTGCTCCACGTAGCGCATGGGCCCATCGTCGCACCGGGCCCGCGGAGCCGTTCGCACCACGTGAGGCATCCGGGCAGCAGGGTTCGGCACACTGGGGTCATGGAGCCGCCCCGCACCGACGAGCACCATCATCACCTCTCCGAACGCCTCGCGGCGCGGCCGGGCCTGGTCAAGCAGCTGTCGTTCGGGTTGGCGGGCGGCCTGGTCCTGATCGTGGGGATCGCCCTGCTCGTCCTGCCGGGCCCTGGCCTGCTGCTCATCCTGGGCGGGCTGCTGCTGCTCGCCGAGGCGTTCCCTGCGGTGGAGCGCTACGTCGACCCGGTCGCGGAGCGCGCGCTGCAGGCCGCGGAGGAGAGCGTCGCCTCGCCGATCCGGGTCGCCGGATCGGTGCTCGCCGGCCTGTGCCTGATCGGGGCGGGGATCGTGTGGGGGCTGCGGGTGTTCCCGTGGCTGCCGCTGCCCGGCTGGGGCACCGGCTCCAGCCTCATCCTCTCGGGGCTCATCCTGTTCGCGCTGCTCGGCTACAGCATCCGGCGCTTCCGCAAACATCACCCGCACGCCTGACGCGCGACGTGGACGGCCACCATGGGCGACGTGGCCGATCCGCTCCCCTCCGGCGCCTACGAGTCGCTGCGCACCCTGCGCCTCGACCGACGCCTGCGCACCGCCCCACTGCACCCGCGGTGGGACCCCGTCCCCGACGCGGACGTCCCGCACGTCCTGGCCCGCCACGCCACCTCGGCGATCGCCGCCGCGCTCGCGCAACGCCCGGCGGGCGAGCGGCAGGAGCTGCTGAACGCCCTGCTCCAGGCCGTCGACGCCCCCGACGAGGCGGTCGTCGAGCTGGAGCAGCTCGTCGCGCTCACCGAGGAGCGCGCGCCCGGTGCGCACCGGCTGCTGGCGCGCCCGACGACGCCGCTGTCGGACGTCGCGCTGCTCACGAACGCCCGCGGGGAGCCTGCGCTGGGTCCCGAACTGCGCGGCGAGCTGGCCACCGCCGACCAGGTGGACCTGCTGTGCGCGTTCATCCGCTGGCCCGGCATCGCGGTCCTCGCGGACGCCCTGGACGAGCTGCACGACCGCGGCGTCCCGATCCGGGTGATCACGACGACCTACCGGGGCGCGACCCAGCGCCGCGCCGTGGACGAGCTGGTCCGCCGCTACGGGGCGCAGGTGAAGATCCGCTACGACGACCGCTCCACCCGCCTGCACGCGAAGGCCTGGCTGATCCGGCGCCGCAGCGGCTTCGACACCGGATACGTGGGCAGCTCGAACCTGTCGCGCTCGGCGATGCTGGACGGGCTGGAGTGGAACGTCCGGATCTCCGCGGTGGCCACCCCCACGCTGGTCCGGCAGTTCGAGGCCGCCTTCGAGACCTACTGGAACGACGACGCGTTCCGCCCCTACGACCCCGACACCGACGCCGAGCTGCTCGACCGCGCCCTGACCCGGGCCGGGGACGCCGGCCCTGAGCTCACCGTCTCCGGGTTGGAGGTGCGCGCCCACCCGCACCAGGAGCGGATCCTGGAGGCCCTCGCCGCGGAGCGCGAGCTGCACGACCGCCACCGCAACCTCGTCGTCGCGGCGACGGGCACGGGCAAGACCGTCGTCGCTGCGCTGGACTACCGGCGGCTGCGTGCGGCCGGTGCGGACTCGCTGCTGTTCGTCGCGCACCGCGACGAGATCCTGCGCCAGTCGCAGCGGACCTACCGCGAGGTGCTGGGCGACGGCACGTTCGGCGAGCGCCTCGTCGGGGGTGAGACCCCGTCGCGGTGGAAGCACGTCTTCGCGAGCGTGCAGTCCCTCGCCCGCCTGGACGTGGACGCGCTGCCGCCGTTCGACGTCGTGGTCGTCGACGAGTTCCATCACGCGCTCGCCCCGACCTACCGGCGTCTGCTGGACGGCCTGGACGCCCGCGAGCTGCTGGGGCTCACCGCCACCCCGGAGCGGGGCGACGGCCAGGACGTGCGTGACCTGTTCGACGGACGCACCGCATTCGAGCTGCCGCTGGTGGACGCGCTCGACGAGGGTCTGCTCAGCCCCTTCCACTACTACGGCATCGCGGACACCACGGATCTCGGCTCGGTGCGGTGGCGGCGCGGCGGCGGCTACGACCTCGCGGCCCTGGACGGCCTCTACACGGGCAACGACGCCCGGGTGCACCTGCTGCTCAAGGCGATCGAGCGCCGCATCGGCGACCCGGGCTCGATGAGCGCGCTCGGGTTCTGCGTCTCCGTGGCGCACGCCGCGTACATGGCACGGCGGTTCACCGGGGCGGGGCTGCCGTCGCAGGCGGTGTCGGCCGGCACGCCGGAACAGGAGCGGGCGGCCGCCCAGGAGCGGTTGCGCCGCGGGGAGCTGCGCTGCCTGTTCGCCGTCGACCTGTTCAACGAGGGCGTGGATCTGCCGGAGGTCGACACGCTGCTGCTGCTGCGCCCCACCGAGAGCGTCACGGTGTACGTCCAGCAGCTGGGTCGTGGGCTGCGCACGCACCCCGGCAAGCCGGTGCTCACGGTGCTCGACCTCGTCGGCCAGCACCGTCGGGAGTACCGGCTGGACCTGCGACTGCGCGCCATCACCGGCTCGCCGCGCGGACGGCTGGCGCGCGACGTCGAGGCGGGCTTCCCGTTCCTGCCGTCCGGCTCGCAGGTGGTGCTGGACCGGGTCGCCCGCGATCGAGTCCTCGCGAGCATCCGGGCGACGAGCGGGCGCCGCGAGCTGGTGCGCGAGGTCCGTGCGGTGGGAACGTCGGACCTCGCGCGGTTTCTGCAGGACAGCGGGCTCGGCCTGGGCGACGTGTACCGCCGCGGTGGCAGCTGGACGGCGCTGGTGCGCGCAGCGGGGATCGCGCTGCCCGAGGCGGGGCCGGACGAGGCCGTGCTGCTGCGGCGGGCGCACGCGCTCGTCCACGTCGACGACCCGGACCGCGCTCTCGCCTACCGGCGCCTGCTGCGCGGGGAGGCCGTCGAGGGGCCGTACGAGCGGATGCTCGCCTTCCTGCTGTGGCCCGCCGAGGCGACGCGGGACCGGCGGGCCGTGCTGGCACGGGTCCGGCACGAGGCGGCCGTCCGGGCGGAGATCGACATGCTGCTGGACGTGGCCGTGGACGCCGCGCGGCTGCTCCCTCGCCCCGTCGAGGGGGTGCCGCCGCTGCGGTCGCACGCCCGCTACCGCAGGGAGGAGGCGCTGGCGGCCCTCGGCTGGTCCAGCCCCGGCAACCACCAGACCGGCGTGGCCTGGTGCGAGGCCGCGGGCGTGGACGCCCTGTTCGTCACACTGCGCAAGGACTCGTTCTCCCCGTCGACGCGCTATCGCGACTACCCGGTGTCACCCGAGCTGTTCAACTGGGAGTCGCAGAACTCGACGTCGCTCGCGTCACCGACCGGGCGGCGCTACGTCGCGGGAAGGAGCGAGGGAGGGAGCGAGGCAGAGAGCACGGTGGTGCTGTTCGTGCGGGAGACCACCGCGGACGACGTCGGGACCGCGCCCTATGTCTGCCTGGGCGCGGCAGCGCACGTGTCCCACCAGGGGGAGAAGCCGATCGCGATCACCTGGCGGCTGGAGCGGCCGATGCCGGCGGGACTGCTGGCGGCTGGTCGGGTCGTCGCGAGCTGAACCGCTGCGGTGCCAAAGCCTCAGGCCGCCTCGAGCGCCCCTCGCATGCCCCGCAGCGCGTAGAACACCCGGCTCTTGACCGTCCCGACGGGGACGCCGAGCTCGGCGGCGACATCGGCGTAGGAGCGGTCGTTCACGACGGCCCGAAGGACGGCGCCGCGGTGCTCCTCGGAGACGCCGGCGAGGGCGTCGAGCAGGTCCATCCGCAGCACGGCCGCATCGATGGGGTTCGTCGAGTCGGGGGTCTCGGCCGGATCGCTGTCCCAGGCCGTCTGCGGGCGGGCGGCCCGGGCGCGGATCATGTCCACGAGGACGTTGCGCAGAATGGTGGTCAGCCAGGCGATCAGCGGCGGGCCGTCGCCCTTGAACGACGCGCAGGCCCGCCAGGCGCGGACGAAGGTCTCCTGGACGGCGTCCTCGGCGTGCTCGCGGTCGCCGAGGCGCCGGGTCGCGATCGCGATCAGCCGTCCCGCGTGCTCGCGATGGGCGGCGGCGAAACCCTCGTCGGTGCACAGCCCGGCGCAGCGGGCGGACGCGGTGTTCGTGCTGGTAACGGCCATGCGAGAAGCCTCGCGGCGCGCGCCGGATTCCCTGATGGACCGCTACCGGCTTCGAACCGGTAATTCGACACAGAGGACCTCAGGCGAGCACGCTGCGCTCCCCGAGCCCGGTGAGCCGGAACGCGACGACGCCGCTCGTGCGCCCCTTCACGGTGAGCTCGCCCAGCGGCTCGACCGCGACGCCCTCGGGCAACAGGGCGCGGGTGGAGGCGCCGATGACGACCTCGCCCGGCTGCGCGACCGACTCCAGCCGCGCCGCGACGTTGACGGCGTCGCCCATCGCGTTGAAGTTGCGCAGCGCGGTGCTGCCGATGTTCCCGACGAGCGCGGGGCCGGTGTTGATGCCGACCCGGAACCGCGGCCAGCCGGGCGTGGACGCCGCCAGCTCCTCGACCCCGGCCTGCATGGCGAGCGCCGCGCGGGCGGCGTGTACCGCGTGGTCGGCCTGGCGGGCGGGGGCGTTGAACAGCGCCATGATCGCGTCCCCGACGAACTGCACCACGGTGCCGCCCTCGTCGAGGATGCGCTTGGTGGCGATCTCGAAGTAGCGGTTGAGCATCTCCACGATCTGCTCGGGGGTGGAGCGTTCGGAGAACGTGGTGAACCCGCGCAGATCGGCGAACAGCGCCGTGACCTCGATGACGGCGCCACCGAGCGCGGCCTGCTCGGGCTCGGCGAGCAGCGCCTTCGCCACGTCCGGGGACATGTACTGGTGGAACAGGCCGTCGATCTGGTGGTAGAGCCGCGCGTTCTCCAGGCCCATCGACAGCTGCGCGGCCAGCGACGCGTAGAGCGAGCGGTCCCGCTCGCCGAAGCCGCGGGCCTGCCGCGCCAGCAGCACCCCCGCGGGGAGGTCCTTGACGGTGAGCGGGCACGCGATCACCTCGGTGTCCAGCTCGACGGCTTCCAGGCTCGCCATGCCGGCCCAGGCGCGGCGGGCGATGCGCTCGCCGACCTGCCAGCGCGGGTCGCTCGCGAACTCGTCGGGGAAGTACAGCCGGTTGTCCCGCAGGAGCCCGATCCGGACCGCGTCCCCGACGAAGCCGGATCCGACCCGGTGCACGGCGCGGCGCAGCAGCTCCCGCTCGGACAGCCGCACCCGGGACTCGTGCCCGATCGCCACGAGCGTGTCGAGCCGCCCGACCTGCTCGCGCTCGCTGCGCAGCGCCCGCGCGGCCCGGCCGAGCACGGCCGTCTGGCCCTCGGTGAGGCCGAACCGGGCGGCCATGCCGGCGGTGATGAGGCCCATCTCGTTCGGGGAGAGCTCCCCGGCCTCCTCGCGCTGCACGGCCGCGACGAGCGTCTCCAGCGCGGCGCCGTACTCGGCGCGCAGCTGCGTCACCGTCTCCTCGGTGCCGATGCCGTCGAAGAGCCCCGACGCGCCGCCTTCACGCTGGTAGGTGGCGTAGGCGCTGTAGCCGACGTAGGCGAACGCGATCGCCATCAGCACGTGCCACAGCCACCACGTGAGGTGCCAGCTCGGGCCGAGGACGACAGCGATCATGGCCTCGGCCAGCAGCACGTTCGCGGTGAGGATCGACAGCAGCATCACCGAGCGCCGCCGCCGGTAGAGCTGCCAGAACCGGGCCGCCACGACGATGTACAGGGCGACCGCGACGATCCCGACGACGATCACCGGGCCGGAGAGCGCCTCCGCGATCGCCGGGTCACGCAACGGCGGCAGCCCGGCGAGCGACACCACCCCCCACAGCACGGCGAACGCGAGCAGCCCGCCCCGCAGCCACGGTGCGGCCCGCATGACGGCGGCGGCGCGCGCGGGCGGAAAGCTCAGCGCGGCCGCCGCGGTGAACAGCGCCCCCAGCAGGAGCCCGACGGGTGTGGCGAGCGCGAACCCGCCGTTGCGGTAACCGATCAGCACGCCCGGGGTGGCGATCGCGTGCAGGCCGAAGAACAGCGCCGCCGCGAGGAACCCGAGCCCGACGAGCAGCAGCCGCGCGTCCCGGTGCCGGGTCGCGGCGCGCCCGACCAGCATCGCGAGCACCACGTTCACCCCGGCCGCGATCGCCACGAGCCAGAAGTGCGACGGATGGTGCTCCCAGCGCACATCCGCCGCCGGGACGGCCAGCAGCAGCCACAGCGCGGCCAGCGGCAGCGCCAGGTGGAACGTCCACAACGCGAGCCGCGCGGGCAGGCCCCCGCGCCGCGGCACCACGGCCGTCACGTGTTCCCCCTCCGGCGCAGCGCGGGCAGGTCCAGGACAGTCATCGTGCGCCTGCCGGTGGTCACGAGGCCGCGGTCGCGCAGCACGCGCAGTGCCTTGGCCACGGCCTCCCGCGAGGCACCGACCCAGCCCGCCAGCTCGTCCTGGGACAGGGCCACGGTGATCCGCACACCCTTGTCGTCCGGCTCGCCGAACCGCTCGGCCAGCTCGACGAGACGACGCGCGACGCGCGACGCGATGTCGTAAGCGGCGAACTCGATGCGCTTGCGGTCCGCGTCGCGCAGGCGGGCGACCACCAGCTGCAGCAGCACCGTCGCGGCGGCGGCGTGGGAGCACAGGAAGTCCACGAACACGGCGGCGGTGAGGACGACCGCCTCGACCGGCTCCAGCGCCGCCACCGACGCCGACCGCGGCCCGCCGTCCACCGCGGACACCTCGCCCAGCAGCGCACCCGGCCCGCGGACCGCGAGCAGGATCTCTTCGCCCTCGTCGGTGAGGGAGAAGACCTTCACCCGGCCGGAGACGATGAACACGACGGTGCCGGACCGCTCCCCCTCCAGGAACATCGACGCGCCCGAGGGCCAGCGGCGCCGCCTGCCGCGCTCGAGCAGGAGGGCCCGGTCCGCCGGGTCGAGGCGGGCCAGGTACTCGTCCGGCTCGAGTTCGGCCATGACCGCGGAGCGTAGTGGGCGCGGGCGGCCGAGCCATCGCCGTTTCGGGGACCTGACGGGCGTCCGTGCGGTGGCGGCCGCGTTCGCGACCCGGATCACGGAGTCGGTACGGCGCCGTCGCCGGCGGCGGCGTCCGGTGCGCTGTTCGGAGCGAGGCCCTGTTGCGCGGCGTCCGGTGCCGGCTGGTCGGCGCCCGCGTCCTGGTCACCGGCGTTCCCGTTGTTGCCGCCTCCGTTGTCGGCACCGCCTCCGTTGTTGTTGCCACCGCCGTTGTTGCCACCGCCGTTGTTG